>CAMKTL010000086.1:0-2960 GCA_946415675.1 uncultured Fibrobacter sp. | reverse complement strand
CCCCACTTGAGGCGCGTCTGGAAACCGACCATGTTGAACAACGTCTTCTGCTTGTTTTCGGCACGGAGCTGGATTACGGCATACCACAGATGTCCGTTGTTTCCAAGCCCAAGCCCGATCGGGCGCATGGGCCCGTGGCGGAGAGTTTCGTAGCCACGACGCGCCATTTCTTCGACTGGCAGGCAGCCTTCAAAAAGTTCGCGTTTTTCGAACGGGCGCGGTTCCGTCGCTTCGGCTTCGCAGAGCTTGCGCACAAATTCCGTGTAAGTTTCCTTGTCCAGCGGGCAGTTGATAAAGTCCGCCGTTTCGCCTTTTTCCCAGCGGTTCATGTAGAACGCATGGTCAAAGTCGATGCTGTCCGTCTCCACTACAGGCGCAATGGCGTCAAAAAAGTGCAGACGGTTGCTGCCAAGGCGCTTGAAAATATCGTCGGCGAGAGCGTCGCTTGCCAAAGGCCCCGCGGCAACAAGCGTCGGGCAATCGCCTTCGAGGCTCGTCACTTCTTCGCGGTGCAACGTGATGTTCGGGAATTCCGCAATCTTCTTTTCGACAAACTCGCTGAAAATGTCGCGGTTCACCGTCAGGGAATCGCCTGCAGGCACGGCTGCTTCGCGGGCGCACTCCAGCAAAAAGCTCCCGAGCCGTGTGAGTTCCGCTTTTAAAAGCCCGTGGGCGCTCGTGATGCCTAAAGCCTTGAAACTGTTAGAGCAGACAAGTTGGGCGAGGTGACCATCCCTGTGGGCGGGCGTCTGTTTTACGGGGCGCATTTCGTACAAATCCACCTGAAAACCACGGCTTGCCAATTGCAACGCCGCTTCACAGCCAGCAAGACCACCACCAATAACACGTACTTTATCGTTCATAACAGTTCAATAGTTAAGTTAGTTAATAGTTCTAAGTTACTAGTTACTAGATTGTTCTTAAAATTCTCTAGTAACTCTTAACTAATATCTAGTAACTAAGTTCTAGTAACTAGCCCGAAGGGCGAAGTAACTGCGGCTCCGCCGCTAATTCACCACAATTTTCCTGTAGCTCTTGGCGTTTCCTATCCAGAGCTTGACCAACAATTCTTCGAGGGATGCCGTACTCACGCAATCCGGGTCCGCGTCCTGAATCTCGTCCGAAATCAGGTTCGCCTGAGTCAAGTTCAGCATGCCGTAGTACAAAGCCTCCAGCAACTGCGAAAGAAACTCGGGCGAAACCTTGGCGACAGACTCCATGTCATTCAGCGGAGGTAGTTGCGATTTGTCCGGCTGGAATTGATCCAAGTTATCCATAGTCCACATGTCGGTCGCCTTGCTCAATTCGGGCGTCGGCGCAATACCTTTCAGCTTGGAACGGTAATCGCTCCATTCCTTGGCGGTCGTCTTGCCTGCCTTGCGGACACTTTTCAAGAAGGAGAGAACTGCGTAGTAGAGGTCCTTCTCCCTTTGATTGGATTCTTTTTGAGAAACTGGAATCATTCTTACCTATAACAAATTAGTGGCGGAAATGGCGCATTCCGGTGAACACCATCGCGATGCCAAACTTGTCTGCAGATTCGATGGAGAGGTCATCCTTCTTGGAACCGCCCGGCTGGACGATGTAGCGGACGCCGGCATCGTGTGCGGCTTCGACGTTGTCCGGGAACGGGAAGAACGCATCGGAACCCATCACGACTTCGCCGAAGACCTTCTTTTCGAGAGCCTTGAGACCTGCTTCGTTCACGAGTTTGCCGTTTTCATCGAAGAATTCTTTGGCTTCAGGCATGCGGGCGACGTTGTCGCGGACGCGCGGCTGGCAAAGGCGGAGGTTACTGTCGATGCGGTTCGGCTGGCCCGGGCCAAGACCCATCACTTGGAAATAACCCGGCTTGTATTCGTAACACATCACGATGGCATTCGATTTCGTGTGCTTCGTGACGAGCCAGGTGAAGCGGGCGAGGTCTTCCTTGTTCTTCGGGAACTGGGCCTTCGTGACGCATTCGAACTTTTTCCAAGTACCGATGTCGCGGTCCTGGACGAGCATGCCGCCAATCACGTGCTTATAGACCTTGCATGCGACAGCCTTCTTGATTTCGCCGACTTCGAGGAGGCGGATATCCTTGGACTTGTTCTTCAAAAATTCGAGAGCGTCGTCATCGAATGCCGGAGCGAGCAAGATTTCGACGAACTTGCCCTTGAGGAATTCGGCTGTCTTAAGATCGACCTTGCGGGTCACTGCAATCACAGAACCGAAAGCGGACACCGGGTCACCTGCCCAAGCGGCTTCCAGAGCTTCGCGGAGCGTTTCGCCTGTGGCAAGACCGCACGGGTTCATGTGCTTCACGATTACGACTGCATTGCCGTCGCTGAATTCGCGAGCCATTTCGAGGGCGGCGTCGGCGTCAACAATGTTGTTGTACGAAAGTTCCTTACCCCAGAGCTGCTTTGCGGAAGCGAGGTTTGCTTCGGTGCAGGTCGGGTCGCGGTAGAACACGGCAGACTGGTGGGAGTTTTCACCGTAACGCATCGGCACGGGATCAACAAACTTAAGATTCAATTCTTCGGACATATCGTTTCCTTTGTGAATTTTTTCCGAAAAAAATATAGAAAAAACACAATTCATCATCCGGAAGTCCGTCTTCTTGAACCCCTGTCATCCTCGACCTTGTCATCCTGAATCCTGCAAGGGTGAAGGATCCAGTTACGGTATGGTTTTTCGAATTTGGGAGATTGTTCTACTCAATTTTTACGCAGCGGACAGAGTAACCGTAGGTTTTATAATCTCTATCATTCTTTTGAGGAACTTCATCATCATCATAGCGACTAACTAAACCACCATGAGCCATTTCTTGATTATCATCAACTTCATCAGGATAGAACCAACCGGCAAATTCTAGCAAACGATCAAACCTTCCCTCTGGTTTTCTCAAACCGGCCCCCATAAGGGAAAATCCGCTTGTATTGTAACCGCTAAAGCATTGAGAACGAAGCCCAGGT
>CAMKTL010000085.1:0-3054 GCA_946415675.1 uncultured Fibrobacter sp. | reverse complement strand
TCGCTGCCCGCTACCGCGCAGGTGGCATGGGCTGGGGACACGCCAAGCAGGAACTCCAGAACGTTCTTGAAGAACATCTCGGTGCCGCCCGCGAAAAGTACTTCTACTTGCTCGACCACACCGACGAAATCGAAAAGATTCTTGCCTACGGCAAGGAACGCGCCCGCGCGAAAGCCAAGATCATGATGGACCGCGTCCGTCACTTGCTCGGCACTTACTAAACCCTTCTAAAAATCATTTTACAAGGCTCTCGGCTTTATGCCGGGAGCTTTTGTGTATATTCAACTTTATAAGAAATCCAGGATTAACAAAAATGATTAAAACCTCTCAATTCCTTTATCAGCTTTGGCGCGATTTCTCATATTGGTTCTGCAGAATAGACCAATTGGCAGATTTCGCCATTTACATCTTTTTGCCTTTCTTTTGGGCATTCGTGTTTTTTAGCCTTCGAAAAAAATCTCCAAGAAAAAAGTTGTGGTTGGCTGTTGCTTTAATTTATCCAGTCGTCTTGCTGGTGGGCTTTACGATATCGCAAGCGATATTTACTAACCCGCTTCATTGTATTTTGATTTTTATTCCTTACTTTGTTGGTGTTGCTTTAGGGAATTTATTCAGTGCCTCTAAAAATTTGCATTGGATTCTTGTTCCCATATTGCCGCTGCTAACATATTCAGCGGTTATATTTTGGGACGTATATCCTCCTGTTTTTTATCCGTTTGCAGAAATTGTTGATGAACCGTTGCAAGATGTTGAATTGAAAATGGGGCAGAATGTTGATTACGAAATAGAAATGATTCAGGAAGACGCCTGGTGGAATGATACCCGCATCATAGCAGTCAGGGAACGGAAAGACTCTGTTTTTTATCGTGCCACCTATCGCATGTGTAGTGCGGAAAATATTGATGATGATGGCTATAAAAAATGGACAAAGCCGAATATCGATTCGGTCCAGTGGACGCTACTGAGTCCCGAAAAGTCTTTAATTGCAAAATCATTAAAAAATTCTATAGAAAAATACGAACAGGAATACCACTCGGATCTTGTTTGGGATGGCTATTCTGTTAATGTCTCTCTGAAGGATTATAAACGTAAAACCAGTCGCCGATTGGATTTGGGCAATGCTTCCATACTTGGAATGCAGGGGGCCATGGCTATTGAAGAAATGATGTTTGATCTAATGCCTCCTCGCGAAACTTTTACGACGCTTTCTTATAATGAAGTCTCAAAAAAATGCGCAGAAATAGAAAATGCACGGATTCAACAGATTGAGGCAAGTCGCAATAGCAAATAATTTTTATTAAATTACACTCGTGCGAATTCTTTTTTTAGTCTTTCTGCTGATTTTGAACGTCTATGCCGAAGCCAAGGCTTCCGGTCCGGCTCGTTCGCAGTCACGATCAAAAAAAGAGAATCCAACCGTTGTCGCGCCAAAGTCCATGTCGAAGTCGGCCGCGAAATCAAAAAAAACAGCTAGAGCTTCGACTCGGAAATCTTCGCCTAAATCTGCGACTCCTCAAAACACGACTCCGTCGTCCTATGAATACGAAAGCCCTACAACGGAGTCTTTTGATTCCGTAAAGCAGGAACCTGCGCCAGCTGCTGTTTCTAGCGCGAATATGGGAACGGCCTCCGCGGCGCCTCCTACGAATAATGTTGTCGTCATTCGCGATACGGTTGTTGATACTGTTTATGTTGTTCAACCTGAACCGGAAATGCCGTCGCAAAAAAAAGGTTATAACATCCCATTGCCGCGACAGTCGGCCTTCTTGGGCGAGGGATTCTCGGTCGGTATAGGTGCTGGGCTTTTCAATGCCTCCAAAGATTGTGACTGTTTGGGTATTTGGCAGGGCCAGCTGGAATATCACTATAAGGAATACCTTACGGGCGGGTTTGACGTCCGCTTCTTTGGCGGGACGCTGGATCGCGATGTGATGCTCATGTACCAGCGCTATCGCCTGAATGTACGCGCCCATGCCGGTTTTTCCTGGATAGATTTCTATGCTTCCGTATTGTTTGGACTTGAGACGACCGACCTTTCGGAATTCCGCAAGGAACTTCGCGAAGGCGTCCATAAGGACGATACCCACGAAGCCGTTTCTGACTCCACTGAATCAAGCGATGGTGCGGAAACGCTCGAAGATGAAAAAAGCTGTGAAAAGATGTTCTCGCTCGACGGATTTACGATAGGCTTTGAAGCGGGAATGGGTGTTATTGTTGGGCCGTATCTGGGTTTTGTCGGCAGTGCGACCTATGAGTTTAACTTTTCCTGGGCCCAGCTTGTGTCGTTCAGCCCGGGAATAGCCTTTAATTTGCACGAAGTCTGGCCTTGGGCGAATAAAAACCTTAAATCTACGTGGATTTCTTTTGAAATGGTTTTCCAGCGTTATTTCAATAGAAACGTGAACGAATGGGCCGTAGCCGGATTCCTCGGCTTACAATTTGGCATTTAAAAATGAAAAATTAAAGATTAAAAATGAAAAATTATAATTCGTAATTTTTAATTCTTCATTTTTAATTCATAATTACGAATTAAGAATACCCAACCGCCCCCCTAGGTTTGACATCGAAAATCCTTTTTTCTATATTAGGCGCACCGATTTTTATCGGAACCCTCCCGGAGCCAATGTCGGTTTCCGGGCGATAGACCAAAGGGACTCATTATGAGACAATACGAAACGATGGTGATCATCGACGCTATGATCTCTGACGACGCTATCAAGGCTGAAGTCGAGAACATCGGCAAGAGCATCACCGACGGCAACGGCGAAATTCTCCGCCGTGACGACTGGGGCAAGCGCAAGCTCGCTTATACCATCAACAAGCGCCAGCATGGCTACTATGTGATTTTCTACTACAAGGCTGAAGCCTCTGTGGTTGCTAGCATGGAAGCCGCTCTCAAGCTCAACGAAAACGTTCTCCGCTGGATGACCCTCGCTGATTATCCGATGAGCGAAATCGTTTACGACCAGACTCAGGCACAGACAACCGAAGAAATCATTCCGGTTGACGCAGAAGAAGGGGAGGCTGAATAATGGCTTTTGAAGATAAGAAGCA
>CAMKTL010000084.1:0-3329 GCA_946415675.1 uncultured Fibrobacter sp. | reverse complement strand
AAGCCTCGGAATGCGATTCTAGAATTTTCACATATAGGAGTGTGCTTTATGAAAAAGACAAATATAGGCATAGTAGCCTTGTGCGCTCTCGCTTTTACAAGCAGCGCGTTCGCCACCATTCAACCCACGCGCGTCGGCCCCGTTAGCCAATACGGCGCTTTGCAAAGCGGCAAGAATTCCGCTGGCGAAGGCCGCATTTATGGCAGCGTGCAAGGCGTCAAGGACGGCGCCGAGGTCCAGGTTCGCGGAATGAGCCTCACTTGGAGTCAGTACTGGCCGTACGGCAGCAGTTTTTACGGGAGTTCCTTTATCGACACTTTGGTCGGCTCCTGGAACGTTGAACTCGTCCGCTCTGCCATGGGCGTCGTGCCGCCTTGGGGACACGGAAGCTACATGACCCGCCCCGAATATTTCGAATCGCAAATGGACACCGTGGTTCAAGCCGCTATTCAAAACGATGTTTACGTCTTGATCGACTGGCACAGCGAAGGCGGTTACTACAACTGCATCCATAAGGGAACAAAGCCAAAGTACGAATTCAACGACAACAAGACCTGCTTTACCGCAAACGATGCCGCCGCCTTCTTCGGACGCATGGCTGAACGCTACGGCAAGTACCCGCATGTCATTTTCGAAATCTACAACGAACCCGTGAGTGAATCCTGGGCAGACCTGAAAGCCTACGCCGACACGGTCATCAGCGCGATCCGCAAACATTCGAAGAACCTGGTAATCGTCGGAACCCCGATGTGGTCTTCTATGGCAGGCGATGCCGTAGCTGCCCCCGTACAAGACGATAACGTCGCCTACACTTACCATTTCTACGCCAACCTGCACCAGACTTCTAGCCACTTGTCCAGTTCCAACAAGGCGATGGAAGCCGGCCTTAGCGTATTCGTAACGGAATGGGGCGGCATCGATGAAATCTTCACCAAGGAAGCCCACAAGACCGAACTCGAGAAATTCCTCGCATGGACCAACGAGAAGAAAATTTCTTGCGCCAAGTGGGATGTCGAAAAGCCCTTCCTCGAAAACAACGATGTCGACAATTATATCAAAGAAAACATTTTGCCCGCAAAGACCACCTACCAGAAAAATCTGAACTGGGAAACCGAAATCAGCGACAAGTTGCCCAACTTGATTACATACGGCGCCGGCACCGATATTCCGGGCAAGTGGAGCAGCACCAGCGACATCGACGACTACGGCGACGAACAGGGCGACAAGGGAAACTCCACCTTTACCGACAACTCTACCGAAACTACCGTGAAAATGGACAACATGAAGCTTGACACCGTCGGCACCGGCTTTGATTACGCCCCGTACATTCGCGCAGAATACGCGTTCGACGGCGAGCCCGATTTGTCCAAGTGCAAAATGGTTAGCTACCGCTACAAAGGAGCAAACCACCAGTTTATCCTCTACTACGATTGGAACGCCAGTATCGATGTCTTTGGCGAAGGCGCCTGGGACTACCCCTTTGTCGAAATGCCGTATGCACCCGAATGGGAAACGGTCTACGTGGATTTAGGCTGGATGATGAGCAATGGCTGGCAGGCAGCACTCCCGCTGACCCCGGTTCTTTCGGCGGCGACCGCGTTCCGCTTTAATGTAACAAACGATTTTTTTGACACCTCGCTTTGGGTCGAAAACATCAAGTGCATCGAAAGCGTCGAGGGCTATACACCTGTAAAAATTCCCACAAACACAGACGTCGTCCAAACGCAGACTGCAAAGGCGAATTACCGCATAAACACCAACGGTTTGAACATTATCGCCACCAGCATCAAGAACGGTACGCATTACTCGCTTTCGAACATCCTCGGACAAACACTACGTTCCGGCATCGCAAACGCAAGCAGCATTAAGCTAAGCGCACCGCAGGCAGGCCGCTACATTCTCCGCATCGGCAATTCCGTCTACCCGATTTCAATCAAGTAAGCAAAAGCGCCTCGGCATTCGCCGAGGCATCTTTATTTAGTTAATCGATAATTTGAATTCCTTCGAATACAATTTCATCTATTTCCAGGAAAGATCCGTTATAGATAAAGATGCTGAATATGCCAATTTCGCTTGAGATTTCGTCCCACAAAACTTGATAATTCTTACTGTCCACGATTTCTTCGCCTGGGCGTAAGACCAGTTCGGTCCATTCATCGCTCGCCTTCGTAAACCAAAACGCCTTATTGTAGTTGTTATTCTCGATTTGGCGGTAATGTTCAAGCGCAACGGCAAACATGCAGTCACCGCGAACTTTCAGTCGAAGGGCCGTGAGCGCACTCAGGTCGTAATAACCCGTATCGAGGCCAAGACGCGTCCCGAGCATGACATAGCCCGTATCCTGGATGGTAAACTTTAACGAGAGATATTTGCCACGGGCTCCGTCATCTACGAGCGCCCCTGCAAAACCACCCGCGCTGTCAGGGCTTTCAAAGGCCGCCCCCTTGTGCGGTATGTAGTACCAACCGTAATTCGGGTATGTTTTCGCCAGATTGTTCAGGTTGTCGCCGTCGTCAAAATCCTCGAAAACGTATTCGTGAGACAAATCCTGGAACCACAGGAGCGTGTCAACAGAAGTGCCCGCGTCAAGCGAAATATCGCCAACGGGCAGACTATTCGCGACAATGGTATATAGACCCGCCGGAACATGCGAGAATACGAAATCGTTTCCATCATTTTTGGCACAATAGGGAGTCGCATCAAGCTTCACGACACTGCGCGAAACTATAGAATTAGAGGCCGCAGCCCCGGTACGCACCGTAAGCGTTACGGACGGCAAGAGTTCAATTTCATCTGCCAAGGAATCTGCCGCATTGATTTTTGTCCACACCATGAGCGAGGAGTCCTCACCGGCAATCCCCTCGACATAGCACCTTGCTTTCTGACACTGGTCAAGTTCTGCCTCGAACTGCACCATTCCGGAATCATCCGCTGTTGCAGTTTCCAGCGCAGTGACATAGGACGGGAAGAACTGTGATACTACTGGGGGCGTCATTCCTTTGGACAGCCTTTCCGCAGTAACGTCGCCAAGACGCTGATACAAGGTAACGCGCGCCTGCGGAATCGGCTTGTGAACCCCATCAAGCGCAACGACCGCAATCCCGTTCGTCGTTTCGCTCGTGGCTCCGGCAGTTTCAGGGCCGCTGTCGGAACAGCCCGAAAACGCCGCCAGAATCAGGCCGAGCGCAAAATAAAACAATTTATGAATCCTAAACACCTGGAACATTTTTACCGTTCTTCCTTTTTCATCATCGGGAATAACTGGAAATTTAATTGATAAACGCTGTCGCAAATTTGCGAAGGCATCGCATTGACCACATTTACGATGG
>CAMKTL010000083.1:0-3869 GCA_946415675.1 uncultured Fibrobacter sp. | reverse complement strand
AATGTGTTCCTGCTGTTGCGTTACGTGAAGCATTCGCAGGGCGTGCCGATGTTCTGACACCGGACTTACCCATGCATCCGCAGAACGCACTGCGTTTCATTCGCGAACTAATTGACAGAGAAAAGCCCAACTTGCTCGTAGGGAATAGTTGCGGCGCTTTCTATGCACAGATGATTGCTCCGGTCGTTGGTATTCCTGCCTTGCTTGGTAATCCTCATTTCCAGATGTCAGAGTTCTTGAAACAGCGCATAGGTCAACATGAATACAAGTCACCACGCAAGGATGGCAAGCAATCATTCGTTATTGATGAAAACTTGGTCAAAGAGTTTGCTGCACTGGAGGCTACTCAATTCGACAACTGGAATCCTCAATTCCGCGATCGTGTGTGGGGATTATTCGGAGAGCAAGATTCCTTAGCGCATTTTGAACCGCTCTTCTTGGAGCACTACAACCGTTCATTCCATTTCCCCGGAGGACATACTCCCACCGCTGATGAAGTCCGCACATGGTATGTACCGTTGGCAGAGAAGATGTTAATTGAACTATAATATACAAACGAGGTGTGAGGCGTTTGTCGTTTACTATCTAAATCACTTTTGAGTGTCCCATTTCGTCGCTACCGCGCTTTTCGTGATGAAACGTGCGGTAGTTTTGTTTATGCAAGACCTTATAGGCACGCAAGTGCAAGCGGACTTTCGAGGTGCGCAGGGCGGTTGAAGACTCGCGAGGTTGGCGAGCAAACGGAGACTTTTGAGGTCGCAAAAAGAGAAGACTTTCGGCGCTCAAAAATGGAAGACGATTACGCGCGAAAAATGAGGTGACTTTTGAGGTTATTTTGGAATAGTGGAGACCTATCAATTTCATGCACAAAATGCGACATGTGATGTAAGAAAATGAGTGAGACTTTCGTCCTAAAGATTTGAGCCGACTTCGGCAATAAGTTGAAAGTGTTGACTGCATATTCCGCTCAAAAAGAGCCGATTTTGGGCAAATTAAGCAGGGCGGTTGGGGCTCTCCAGAGGGAAAAGACGAAAGATTTTGCTATCTTTCGTCGCTATCTGGCTTATTTACAGCGATTTATGATTTTATAGACCGAAAAAACGGAATAAAATAAAAATCTTTTAGCACGAACACGCCAATTTTTTCAACGAGTGTTCGTGTATTTACAGGGGCGCACGAATTTTCTCCCTACGCGCGCGTTCCTAACTTAATACGAATATACAAAAAAAGAAGCAGTATTCATGTCCTTGAACGCTGCTTCTTTTCGACCGGAAAAAAGCTCTTATTTTACCGGACGGAAACTGGTGCCGCACGAACGTATTTTCTCTATCATATTCGGGTCAATTTTACGAGCATATTTCATGGTCGTTGTGACATCTTGGTGACCAGCTGCCTGTTGTACCAGATGGATGTTCATATTATGGTCATCAATCATCTCGGTTATACCGTCATCCTTGAACGAATAGAGTTGCATTTCTTGCGGCAGGTGGAGTGCTTCACGTATCTTCATCCAGTCTTTCTTATACTTGCCGTGATAAGCCGGAGCCTCAGACGGAACATACTCGGTGCCTAACAGGTAATAATCCTGCGGATACTTCTCCAAATGCATAGCTTTGAGACGTTCAATCAGTTCAGGTGATAGGGGCGCAGCACGCTCAATATGCGTCTTCGCTTTCTCTACCGGAATAAGGATGTAACCTTCGTCCAGATGGATGTCACGTAGCTGAATAAGCGCAATCTCTTTCGGTCGGATGAGCGAGTAGTAAATGAGCATGCAGACGAGAATGTAGTTCGGCATGTTTTCTTCGCAGTAGTCGAAGATCTGACCACGAACTTCTGCCGGGATCAAACCACGGCGTTTCTCTTCTTTCTGCTTGGTTTTAATACGCTCAAACGGGTTCTCTTTGCAGTAGCAATGTTCCTCGAACCAACTGAAGATGGCGCGATACTTCTTGAGGTAGGTGTTCCAAGCGTTAGCAGACAATGCTTTGCGTGGCTGTTTCTTTTGCGCCTTTGCCTTTCGGATCTCTTCCTCTGTTGGTTCCGTAAAGAGGAAGTCCATGAAGCGAACCGCCAAAGCATGGTTGAACATCGAAGCCGGACAGTCGGGAGAATGCAGTTCTTCAACAATCCAGTTGTTAAGGATGCCAAGAACTGATTTGTACGCTACCATCGTCGATTGACGTAACTCGCGTTTCTTGATACTGATGAACTCTTCGGTAGCTAAGTTCATCGGCTTAAAGAGGGAAGCATTCTGCTGCTCGATAAGCGGAGTCCAACCACCGGCTAACTTAAGATTGATGTCTTGCACCATCTTATCCGCATAAGAGCGGAAGTCATTAAGGCGTTTAAAGTTCTCGCGTACACCATTTAATTTGGTGCGGACGCGCTCTAACTTGTTTGTGACTGGAGAATACACGTAGTACAGAATGTACCAACCATTGGAGTCGTGTTTCAGTGTCGCGGGTTTGTAACCCAAAATTTCTAATCGATTTTTCATGTTTTTTAAAAAGCGCTGGCACCATTACTGATGTCAGCACTTTTTAAGTCATGAAAATATTTTTTGACCCGATTTTGACACGGCCTTTTTTGAGGAACACCCCGTGAGGCCAGTATTTATCGGACTTTGTTGCTCAACCAGGACTCGAACCCAGACAGACAGAACCAGAATCTGTAGTGCTACCATTACACCATTGAGCAGGGCGCATTTGACATTTTTTCAAAAGCGGCAAAACGCCGTTTTTCTCGATCGACAAGCGCTCTCGATCAAAAGCGGGTGCAAAAGTACTGCTTTTTTCTGACATGTGCAAATTTTTCTGCATTTTTTTTGAAAAAACTTGCATATTTGGGGATTTTTTTGTAATTTTGCGGCGTTTTTGTGTGCATGCATATACGCACACGTACGAAATTATGAAGGAGTATATAGAAAAAGCAGAGCATATTGTTATTTTGACGCACATGGCGCCGGACGGCGACGCGATGGGTTCGGCGTTAGCGCTGTGGCACTATTGCAAGGGACAAAGGGACGAAGTACAAAGTACAAAGGAAGTAACGGTGATAGTGCCGAATGCTTATCCGGCGTTCCTCGGATGGATGCCCGGGGCGAAGGAAGTGAAAGTTTACGAGCAGGAGAGTGCCGCTTGCGACAAACTAATCGCAGAAGCGGATCTGTTCCTCTGCACGGATTTCAATGAGCCGAAACGCATCGGTCCTATGGGCGAGAAGTTACTCGCGAGCAAAGCGCCGAAGATTCTAATCGACCACCATATCATGGAGCTGTCAGCTGTCAGCCATCAGCTATCAGAAATCGGAGATCAGCCTTCTTTTTGGGCGGAAGTACACTCCCACCCAGAGGCAAGTTCGGCATGTGAGATTGTGTATAAGTTGATTACAGCCGAAGAAAGCTATCAGCCATCAGCCGTCAGCCTTGAGATTGCGACCTGTATTTATACCGGTTTGATGACCGACACGGGTAATTTCAGTTATAATTCCACCAACGCAGAACTATACGACATCATCGCTTCTCTTTTACGCGCGGGCGTGAAGAAAGACGAGATCTACAATGCCGTTTTCAACCAGTTCAGCACAGACCGAATGCGACTGACGGGCTATGCCCTGTATCGCAAGATGCGCATTTATCCGGAGTACCATCTGGCGCTCATCACTCTTTCGGCGGACGAGTTGGACCAATACCACTACAAGACGGGCGATTGCGAAGGGATTGTGAACATGCCGCTGCAGATCGCGGATGTGTATTACTCCGTTTTTATGCGTGAGGAGCGCGCCAAACCCGGTACTCCCAAACCGCGGATACGTATCTCGTTCCGTTCGCAGGGCGACCGTCCGGTGAACATCTGGGCAGGAGAAGT
>CAMKTL010000082.1:0-4166 GCA_946415675.1 uncultured Fibrobacter sp. | reverse complement strand
GCACCCATACCAAGCATCGTCATAATCGTCCCTAGTTTCATGGTTTGTTCCTTTTTTATCTACGCATTTAATATAAATAATTGCGCAAACCTCGCAAAATACCATTTTTTCATGCTCAGTATGCGCGAAACGCATAGTGAAAAATCGTTTCAACCATCATCCACCCCAAATACGTCTGTATGTCATAAGAGAAGCGTAAAAAACGTATTTTTCAAAAAAACACTTGATTTTCTCCAGTTAATATATTATTTTTATAGTTATTGGAGGAAATTGTGATAAGAACCGTATCAGAAATTCTTTCAGACCTTGGTCAAAAATACAGGCAGCCCCAAATGAAGTTGCGTCAAATGACCCTGCGCGGCGAAATAACGCAAGTTATCCGCGGGCTGTACGAGACCGACAAGAACACCCCGGGCGAAGCTCTTGCAGGGGCGATTTACGGCCCATCGTATCTTTCCTTCGATTACGCTCTTTCAAGGCATGGGCTCATTCCCGAAGCCGTGCCTCTCTTTACTTCCGCATCGTTCAAGAAGAACAAGACCAAACTGTACAAGACGCCCTTCGGCGAGTTTTCGTATTCCGATGTCCCGCCCGACGTCTTTCCGCACGGAGTCAACATCGAAAACGCAGAAGACAGGCCCTACGCAATGGCCACCTGCGAAAAGGCCCTTTGCGACAAGCTCTACAAGGAGCACCCGATTGCAGGCAAGCGCGCCATGGAAACATTCCTGTTCGAAAACTTGCGCATCGAAGTCGGTGATTTTCGGAACCTGGATTTCGACTTCATCGAAAAGGTTGCCCCCCTGTACAGAAAGAAGAATCTACAAATTCTATCCAAGATGAGGTAGGCATGGCTCACGTACTTGATTCAATGCTTGCGAAATATAATTGCAAAAACGTTTCGGACTACAGGAACGCCCTCAAGGAAATTTCGCAGGAAGTCGCCCTGTGCGGACTTTCACGTAGAGGGTTCTTTGACAAGGCAGCCTTCTATGGCGGCACGGCGCTCCGCATATTCTATGGGCTGGACCGTTTTTCGGAGGACCTGGACTTTTCGTTGATCAAGTCAGACGAAGATTTCGAGCTTTCACGTTATTTTGGCGTGCTTGAAGAAGAGCTCTACTCTGTCGGCCTGGAGATGTCAGTCGAAGCGAAAAGCAAGCCGCACGGATCTCCGGTGCAGTCGGCCTTTCTCAAGGGCAACACGCTCAAGCACTTGCTTAAAATTGTTCCCGCAAAGCACTCTCCCTTGCCCGTTCCCGGGAACGAAATCCTGAAAATCAAATTCGAGGTGGACACGAATCCGCCAGAGTCAGCCACCTACGAAAGCAAGTATCGGCTGCTGCCATCGCCTTTCATGGTCCGACTCTACGACAAGCCCTCGCTTTTTGCGGGCAAACTCCACGCGTTACTTTGTCGCGGATGGAAAAGCAGGGTCAAGGGTCGCGATTTCTACGACTTTGTATGGTATATCTCGCAGAACACGGGCGTAAACTTGCCGCACCTGCAAAAAAGAATGGAACAGACCGGGCACTGGAAAAGTGCGGACACCTTGACTTTTGATGGACTCAAGGATCTACTAAAGGAACGTTTCCACTCCATCGATTTCGAGGAGGCGAAAAGGGATGTCCGCCCGTTCATTGCCGACAGCGACAAACTGAATCTCTGGAGCGAGAACTTTTTCTGCGCCATCACCGAAGAATGGAAACAATAAGCCAGTTCCGCCCATAAGGCGCAATCAGCTTACTTCACCCACTTATCGACTTTTTTCTGGGGGTATATAAAAAATTTTCACTTTGTCATTTTATGACACGCTAAAAATATATTTTTGCTCTTGCATGGTCAAAAGGCTTCATTTTCTTCAAATAAGCCAATTGACTCAAGTTTCATCACTTGCACCAGCACGAGGAAAAATGTATATTGACTACAGTTCAATTCAACAATGGAGGTCATCATGGCACTAGCAATCGCATCGGTACCGATACTGACCGGCGAAGCGTCGGACAGGTTTGACCTCATGATGGAAGAAAGCGAAAAGCGTCGCGGTTCCATCGATTTCTCCAAGCAAATTGAACAGGCTAGAGACATTCTCTCCAAGGCCGATTTTAGAGAATTTAAGTAATGAACTTTCTCCAACAGAATTGCCGCTTTGGGTTCTACACTCAAGGCAAGGCCGCCCTATGCAAATCATTCAAGTGCGGGGACAACGACTTGGACGATTTCTTCACAAAAGACGCATTTTTGCAGAGCGAAGAGTTGCTTTGCAAGAACTATTGTTTCTCCCTTGCTGAAGACCCGACCCAACTAGTGGCGGTTTTTACGCTCTCCAATGACAGCATCAAGAAAATTCCCGGATCTCGCAAAAGAAAGATTGAGAAGAACATCCCCCGCGAAAAGATATACAGCAGTTATCCGGCAGTCATGATAGGCAGACTCGGCATAAGCCTTGATTTTCAGAGCAAACATCTAGGGAGCGACGTCCTGAGTTTTATAAAGGCATGGTTCGTCGATCCGCTAAACAAGACCGGTTGCCGTTTTCTGCTAGTAGATTCCTACAACAAGGAACGAAACCTCAAGTTCTACCAGAACAATGAGTTCAAGTTCCTGTTCAGCACCGAAGAACAGGAGCGCGAATTCCGTTGCCTCGGTCCTGACAGGCCATTGAACAGCCGTCTGATGTATTTTGATTTAATTGAACTGAAAAAGAAGCAGACTGACAATCCTAAGTAAGGCGCAAGCCTACTTCACCCACTTATCGACTTCTTTCTGGGCCTTGTCGCGTTCGTTCTGGGCCACGTGTCCGTAGATGGCAAGGCCGGGGGTCACATTCGCGCCGGTCACCTTCTTGAGGCGGGCAACACCCGAAAGGCCGCTGCCTTCGTGGGTCACGAACGGGTGAATCGTCTTGCCCTTCAGGTTATACTTCTCGAAGAAGGTGAACATGGGCATGGGCATTTCGCCCCACCATACCGGGTAGCCGACGTAGATTTCGTCGAATTCTTCGGGATTCACGTTCACCGGCTTGATTGCCGGGCGCGCGTCCTGCGCAAGTTCCTTCTTGGCCACGTTGATGCAGTCGTCGTATTTCTTGGGGTATTCCTTCGCGGGTTCCACATGCAGGAGCGTGCCGCCCGTCTTTTTCGCAATCATCTCGGCAATGATTTCGGTATTGCCCTTGGAAATGTTCCCGACGGAGTAGTTTTCGTCGGCGCGGGAATAGTAAACGACGAGGATTTTCTTTTCTGCTGCCATAGAGACTCCTAGAAGAAGTGATAAAAGAATCAAGGTGATTTTTTTCATGGAATCCGCCTTTTCTGTTAAAAATTTCCTTGAACCGGTTGATTATAATATAAATAAATTCAGGACTTCCGCGTAATGCGTAATTTTTATGCCCACTATGCGTGTAGCGCATAGCGGAAGTAACCATCTGCTCTTGAAAAACACAAATAATCCATTTTCGGGCTAAAATTCCATTTGAACTGGCGCAAAATTTGCGACCGTTGGAAAGCCCTTAAATTCTTCATTTAGGGAGTTGTTGATATGCTTAAAATTGCGGGTCTTTTTTGCTCATTGCAAATATACATTCTTGTAATGTCATATTATGACGTTTTTAAAAAATGTAAAACTATGCCTTCAAAGCATATCTTTTATGCGGAATAAGTATTTTGATTTATGGCGGGATTTGGTTATTTTTAGGGCATGAGGTGGTTCAGTTTCTTGTTCGTTTTCCTGTTCATGGCGTGTTCGAGCGATGCTGCGTCGCAGGCTATGTCGAAAGTTTCGAACAAAGGAGATTCAATCGTGCAGAATAGCAAAGGGGCGGCCCCTACGGTCAAGTTGAATTCGGGTTTCGATATGCCGGTTCTCGGGCTTGGCACTTGGACTTTGCGCGGCAAGGTGGCTGAGGACGCTGTCTATGTTGCCATCAAGAACGGGTATCGACTGATTGATACGGCGAAATATTACGACAACGAAGAAGCCGTGGGTAGGGGGATTCGTCGGGCAATTGACGAAGGGCTTGTGAAACGCGAAGATTTATTCGTGACGTCGAAACTGGTGCCGTGGAGCAACTCCTTGGACGAAGACATCGACGACTCGCTCGAAAAACTGAGGCTCGAATATATTGATTTGATGCTGTTGCACCAGCACGGGAGCGACGCCGAGGA
>CAMKTL010000081.1:0-5378 GCA_946415675.1 uncultured Fibrobacter sp. | reverse complement strand
TTCTATTTCATTATCGTCATTCTGCTCTTCTGAACCTAATACCATCTTGCCGATATTCAGGTTTTCTGCCATGACAGTCACTTTTCGCCCTGTTTTAGACGAATATGCCGTAAAGTAATAGTAGCTGCGCCCATTGCGCGTATCGGTAAACTGTTTGTAAATGGTATCCCTAATATTCCAGTTATCTGCCAGGCACTTAAAATGATCAAACGGCTCAAAACTGCTACTGGATTCCGGATCAGGTCCGGAATGACGGCTGCTACTCAGGATGACGGAAGAAGAAGACTGCTTACTGTTACTGGATCCTATCGCTTCGCTCCAGGATGACGATGATGCTTTATTCGAGGATGACGAAGCAATCCCTTTACTGGAACTAGATGGTGATCCCGGAACTGAGTCCGGGATGACAACGCTGGAAGAAGAAGTTTTTTTGACGGAAGAAGAAGAGGCTTTCGAGGAACTGCTACTTGTCTTGCCGGCATCGCCTTTTTTACTGCTGCTTGAAGGGCGGTTTCCGCTTGAAGTGGGAATGACAGAAGAAGAGGATGAAGACGAAACATATTCCTCATTGTTCGAGGAAGTTCCGCTGTCGCCGCCGCAGGCGAATAAAGAAGCGCAAAGCGAAATGCTTGCAACGACAAAAATGCAATTGTTCAAAAATGACAATTTAAAATCTATCATAAACACTCCAACTACAGGAAAAATATACAATTTTCCCATAAAATGGATTTTTCTTAATACAAAAACCCTAACCCCTAGTTAGAACAAACTAGCAGGCGGGTTGTTGTCGTCCATTCCCGGCAAATTCGGATTCTGGGGGAGGTTGGCCAGCGGGTCTTCGGGCTCAACGATAAGGTTGTAATATACGTTGTTCTTAAGTTCGTCTTCGATGTAGAAGAGCGTTCCGCCCATAGCGCTGCCGCAACCGGCGCATGCACCCTGGTATCGTATTTGCAGACGGTTGTCGTCGGTGAGGTCGAGAATTTCGATGTCGCCACCGTCGCCCTGGAGCGTTCCGCGGACGGTCTGGTGCAGCCACTGTTCGATTTTTTCAATCTTCTGGGCTTTGGTCAGCGCATTCCATTCGGCGTCGGCTTCGGCACGGCCTTCGGCGGTCTGCGTGCGGTACTTGATGCGTTCCATCTTCTCGCGGACGATAATCGCGGTTGCCTTCTTCTCGGGATAAATCTGCAGAATCTTCGAGATGAGCGTGTTCATCTGCTTGATTTCCACGGCGTTTTCCGGGATGGCTCGGACGTCGGGCGTGTCGCGCAGTTCTTCTTCGAGGCTTTCGGCGGTAATCTTGCAAGCGTCGTCAACCGTTGCCATCTGGATCTTGCGGCAGAACGAATCGGCAAGCGCGGTAAAGAGTGGCCCGCCGTACGTAAAGAATCTCGTCTCCAGAATCTTGTCGCATTCCGGGTCAATCATCAAATAGACCTTGAGGCTCGCTTCCTTCACATCTACGAGGGCGAGTCCCTTTTCGTCGGCTTCAATCTGGAAAATCGCCCCACGGTACTTCGGGGCTTTGGCAATTTCTTGTAACTTCTGAGAAAACTGTGCGCATTGTTCTTCGTTCATGCGCGCAAATTTAGAAATTTGTTGCCCATTTGGTAAGACTTTTTTAATGCCTAGTGAAAATATGGGTTTTCCATGCATGTTGTAAAGTGCCCTACACAAAAATGTTTTCTTCCCTAAAATGGGTGACGACGTTTAGTATATGATTGTATATTACAGTGTAACTATTTAAGGAGTATTGTATGAATTTCAAAAGACTAGCCTTTGGGCTTACTTTAACTGCGGCTTTCGGGCTTTTGGCCTGTGGCGATGACGATTCCTCGTCTCCAGTGGCGCCATCGACCGAAAAGACCGTTTCCAGTTCTTCGGTGACGACGGAGGGGGGTGCTACGTCTTCCAGTTCCGAGACTGTTTCTGGCGCAGAAAATACGAAAGTCGCTGCATCTTCTGGTGATGCAGCACCAGCAAGTTCTGCCAGCGTAAGCAGCGGTGAAAAGGCCGCTTCCAGCGGCTCCTTTACGATGCCGGATATTGATGTGGGCGATATGGGCCAAGAGTGCTCCAAAGAAGGCGAAAAGAAAGACGGTAAAGTCATGGGGATGGATGCTAAACTCATTTGCCAGGACGGTGCTTGGGTCCCCGATACCACCGCTATGAAAGAAGGCCTCAAGTGCACTCAGGAAGGTGCTACCAAGGATTCGACCATGATGGGCATGACCGTGAAGCTGGTTTGCAAAAACGGCCAATGGGCTTCGGACAATTCCTGTACCGAAGAGGGCGCCACCCAGGAAATGGACTTTATGGGGTCGAAAATGACTTTGGTCTGTAAAAATGGGGAATGGACCATGGATCTTGGCAATATAGACTTTGGCGGCGAAGGATTCCCCAACTTCGCAGATACCACTAACACGGGTTACGGTCGCAGCGACTGGGGCAAATGGTTGAGTGATACCACCAGGGTCGTTCGCGACTAATAGAAGTTCTCATAAAAATTGAAAGGCCCGCGAAATAATCGCGGGCTTTTTGCTTCTATGATTTAATAACGAATATGACGGTCTTTTACTCCACGAATCCGGGGGGCGGCAGATGCATTCCCGCCATGAGGAGCTTGTTGTCGCGGGCGTATTGCAAGATGCGTTTGCGGCTTTCGATGGATTTTTTCTTGTCCATGTCGTAGTTCGAATTGATTTCGGGATGGTCTTTCTGCAATGCGTAACCGTGCATCAGGTCGCCAATTATGAGCAGGTTCCCGAACTGGAAGGCTGTGTGGCCGGGCGTGTGTCCGACGGCATTGAGCGCAAGAACTCCGTGGGGGAGACTCTCGCCGAATTTGAACAAATGAAGGCTGTCCTTGTAGATGCCCATGACTGCTTTTTGCAGGTCGTTTTTCGGGATTCTTTTCATCCAGGCTTTGTATTCGATTTTGCCTGCATAGACGCTTGCGTTCTTGAATACTTTGACGTCTTTTCCTTCGTCGTCTTTGGTGACGAGGCCTGCGATGTGGTCTGCGTGGAAATGCGTCAGGTAGATGATGTTGATGTCATCGGCTTTGATCCCGAGTGCTTCGAGGCGTTTCATCGTCTGGCCGCCGAAGGCTCCGAGGCCTGCGTCAAACAGGATGTTCTTGCCGTCTGTCTGCACGAGGTATGTGCTTACGGAGGCAGGGAGGCCGTCGGGCATGTTCAGGCTTGCGAAGAGGGAATCGCTTGCGTCGCTGAAGAGACTGCGCGGGTTCAGCTTTTCGCCATCGTTGTCCTGTATCCAGATGGCTTTTGCGCCGTTTGCGAGGATTATGGTTTTCGTCCCTTCTACGGCGCTGGCGGAATCGGCCGGTGCGGCTGTTTCGGTTGGTGCGGCATTCTGCTCTGCTGGTGCCACTTTTTCCACTGGGGCGGGTTTCGCTGCTGGTTCGGCCGCCTTGTTTTCGGTGGCGGGGGTCTTGGTTTCGTTACAGCCGACGATGGCGAAGGTGGCTATAGCGGCGATAAGGGGAATGAGATGTTTTTTCATGGGGCCTCCTGATATATGCGAATATAAAAAAGAATGGGGGCTGTCAAGTTGGCTCCGTCAAAACAATAGCAAAAATCCCAGCAATCGCTGGGAATTTTTGACGCGGAGTCCTTGCCGAACCACTCTCGACTTTCGTCTTTCGTCTCTCGTCTCTACTATGCCTTAATAATAGTGTCTTTCGCGAGGACGACGATGCCGGATTCGGTCACGTGGAAGAGTTTCTTGTCGCGTTCGAGGTCATAGCCGATTTGGAAGCCTGCGGGGATGTGCAAGCCCTTTTCGACGATGGCTCTGCGGACTTTTGCGCCCGGGCCGATGGTCACGTTCGGGAAGAGGATGGATTCTTCGACTAGCGCGTCCTTCTGGATGGTGACGCCCGGCGAGAGGATGCTCTTGACGACTGTGCCGCCACCGATGATGCAGCCCGCGGAAACGATGGAATCCACTGCGGCGCCTTGATGGGCGTTGTTGTCGCCTGCGAAGAATCGTGCAGGAGGCTGGTTCCAGTTGAACGTGCGGATGGGCCAGTAGTTGTTGTACAGGTCGAACGGCGGGTTTTCGGAGCAGAGGTCCATGTTCGCTTCGAAGAAGGCGTCGAGCGTTCCCACGTCGCGCCAGTAGCCCTTGGTCGATGCCTTTTCGCCACGCACGATGTTCGTGTTGAAGTCATAGACGTAAACCGGGTATTCCTTGTACAGGCGCGGAATGATGTGCTTGCCGAAATCCGTTGCGCCGGAATTAGCGCCTTTCAGAAGTTCGCGCACGAGGAACTTGCTCGTGAAGAGGTAGTTGCCCATGCTCGCAAGGCACCAGCCCGGATGGCCCGGCATTTCCTTGGGTTGCTTGGGCTTCTCTTCGAAACCGATCATTCTGTTGTCTGCATCAATCTCGATAATGCCGAATTCGCTGGCTTCTTCGATTGGCACGGGAATGGCCGCAATCGTGAGGAGTGCTGCACGGCTCAAATGGAAATCAATCATCTGGTTGATGTCCATCTTGTAAATGTGGTCGCCACCGAAAATAGCCACGAGGTCGGGGCGTTCGTCGGTGATGAGGTTGATGTTCTGGAAAATGGCGTCGGCTGTTCCTTTGTACCAATCGTCGCCGGTACGCATCTGTGCGGGCACCAGGTCAACGTATTGATCCAAACTTGCGTTCAGGTTCCATGCTGCAGAAATGTGCTTGTTCAAGGAATCGCTCTTGAATTGCGTCAGAACCTTGATTTTAAAAATACCGGAGTTGATGAAGTTATTGAGAACAAAGTCTATGATGCGGTATGTTCCGCCAAAGTGGACGGCGGGTTTTGCACGGTCGCGGGTGAGGGGTTGTAAGCGGCTACCTTGTCCGCCTGCCATGATCATGCAAAGGATATTCTTTTGGTGTTCTCTTGAGTATGACCAGCTCATGAAATTCCTCTGTAAATTCGATTTAGTAATAGCTGCCCATAAAATACCATTTTTTTTGAAAAAAACGTTAAAAATTTGAATTTTTGTTAAAAAATTTTTAAGAGAAACCACTGTGTTCTGCCGACTGCCCACGGCCTTCAAGTAACCGTCCACCCCAAAAATCCTCGCTTTTTGGTCCTAAATCCTATTCACGATTGTAAATTTTTTTCTATTTTTTCGCCCGTTCGAAATATCTCGAAATAAACACGTTAAACCTATAGGAGCTCATAATGAGTCTTACTCTTAACGATATCAAGCACCCGAGAATCAGTACTTGGGTGAATGAAATGATTGCTATGTGCGAACCGGACAACGTGGTTGTCGTTGACGGCACTCAGGAAGAATACGACGCCCTCATGCAGAAGTGCGTCAAGGCCGGCCTCGCAACGAAGCTCGCCAAGAAGG
>CAMKTL010000080.1:0-5778 GCA_946415675.1 uncultured Fibrobacter sp. | reverse complement strand
CCTGCGCCGTATCCCAATCGGCGGCACCTGCAACTTTGTGCATCACGGTCTTGGAAATTCTCCGACCGGTCCCGTCGTACTTCATCAGGAGCCTGAACAAGGTATCGCTGGAACTGCCCGCAGGTTGAGACTGTTGTATAAATTCGATTGGCATACCTCTCCAATCATAGGAAATTTTCAAACCTTTGGACCTGTCCTCGACGAGATTACCCTCGGAATCGTAAACAAAATTGGCCGTGTCGCTCATATTTCGTTCGTCCGCGGTGCCGCCCATGCCGTCCGCTACGGACTTCAGCCTGTTGGTGTTGGCATAGTAAGCATACTCGCCGCCAATATTCTTTGCGATACTGGTGTCGCGACGCTGTGCAACGATTCTGCCCTGGGCGTCGTAGGCGAAGATTTCGTCGAACACATCCTGTTTCGAGTCGTTGACGTTTATCAGGCGGTTCAGTTCGTCATAGGTGTATCGCACGTCGCGGAATTCTCCGTAGTTGTTATTTTCGTGCGCCAAACGGTGCGCCATTCGGCTGATGTTGCCGTTGTATTGCGGCGTGCCTGTCTATTTATGCCTTTATTATTCCACGTAAACCTCTCAAGTCCTATTTTCCAAAATAGCACCAGGAAAAAAAAGCTATCTTGTGAATATATGATGAACAGAAGAAGAGTTGTTATTACCGGCATGGGCGCGGTAACCCCGATTGGCAAGTCCGCCCCTGAACTTTGGAACGCCATCAAGGCAGGCAAGTGCGGCATTGCGCCCATCACATTATTCGATGCGACAAACTGTCCCGTAAAAATTGCGGCAGAGGTCAAGGATTTTAAGCCTGAAGAACACGGCATCGACCCGAAGGAAGCACGCCGCATGGCGCGTTTCACGCAGTTCCTCGTCGCCGCAGCGAACGAAGCGGTTGCCGACGCGAACCTCTCGAAAGAAGAAATCGCCGCCGACACCACGGGAATCGTCGCCGGGAACGGGCTTGGCGGTCAAGACGTTGTCGAAGAGACTTACAGCAAATATCTCGAAGGTGGGCGCCGCCGCGTTTCGCCGCTCGCGATGCCGGAACTGATTGCAAACGAAGCATGCGCGAACGTTTCCATCGCGCTTGGCATCACGGGCTCGGCATGGACGGTCTGCACGGCCTGTGCCTCCGGCACGGACGCCATCGGCGTAGCGCTTGACGCTGTCCGCTCGGGGCGTTTGGACGTATGCCTCGCAGGCGGTTCCGAAAGCGCCATCACGGATTATTCCATCAAGAGTTTTGCGGGCATGCACGCCCTCACCGACAAGTTCAATGACGCCCCCGAAAAGGCGTCCCGCCCATTCGACAAGGACCGCAGCGGATTCGTGATGGGCGAAGGTGGAGCTATACTCGTAATCGAAGAACTTGAACACGCTAAGGCCCGCGGTGCTAAGATTTACGCGGAACTCGCCGGATACGGTTCTTCTGCCGACGCCTACCACATCACGAGCCCACGCCCGGGTGGAGAGACTTGCTCAAAGGCGATGGTCAAGGCTTTGAAGGATGCGGGCATCGCTCCGACGGATGTCGATTACTACAACGCACATGGTACCTCGACGCACTTGAACGATCTCACCGAAACGCAAATGCTCAAGATTGCGCTCGGCGAACACGCTTACAAAATCAAGGTTTCGAGCACCAAGAGCATGACCGGCCACTGCGTCGGCGCTGCAGGCGTCATCGAGGCGATGATCAGCACGCTCGCCATCCGCGATTCATTCTACCCCGCCACCATCAACCTCGACAATCCGGACGAAGGCTGCGACCTCGACTATGTGCCGCACAAGGGCGTCGAAGGGAACATCGACGTCGCCGTATCCGCCTCGCTGGGCTTTGGCGGCCACAACGGAATCGTCGTAATCAAGAAGTTTAAATAAAACTAAAGAAGGGAAAAAATGGAATTACAACCCAAGAAATACATGAAGGCGATTGTCATTGCCATAATCGTTATCGTAGCGGCAATCCTTTTAAAATGCAATATCGGCTACAATAGCGCAACACAACTTCTCGTAAAGCAGTCCCCGTTTGGTACGCTGTCTTGCATCGACCACGCCGGATTCTATTTCAAGGGATTTGCAAGCATCTACTCTTACGACAGAACCAAGGACTTCTATTTCAATTCATCTACCGAAAAAGTCAAGGGCGAAGGCTGGGAAGGCGGCGACGATGACGAAGACGACATTTCCGTAACGCTGTCCCGAAACGCCAATGCCGAAATCAGCGGCTATCTCAAATACCAGCTCCCGACGGACTGCGATGACCTTGTCAAAATACACCGTGAACAACGCTCCGACAAAAAACTGAAGCACGACCTTGTCAGAAACTCCGTGCTTTCTGCAGTTCGAAAAACCGCACCGCTGTTCACCGCCGAAGAAGCCAAGGTGACAAAGATTGCGGAGTTCAGAAGAATTGCCGAAGACCAGCTCACGGAAGGCGAATACCTCACCACCATCGAAGTGCTTACTGAAAAAGCCGGCGACGACGAATACGATTCCGAGGGCAAGATTATCAAGAAGGCAGAAACACAGGAATACAAGGTGACGATTCTGAAACTCGACAAGAACGGCAACCGCATCCTCACAAAACCATCTGCACTCCGCCTTTACGGAATCAAGGTGGTGCAGTTCGAAATCCAGAACGTACGGCTCGACCAAAAAGCACAGCAACAGCTCGACATCGTGAAGGACCGCGAAATGAAGCGCGTCTCTAACGCCACTGCAGCCGAAACCGCAAAGCAGGCTGCCATCACCGCCGAAGCCGAAGGCAAGGCTCGCATCGCCCAGGCCAAGGCCGACCAGGAAGTGGAAAAAATCAAGGCCGTGACACAGGCCGAAAAGGAACGCGACGTGGCCGTTCTCCAAGCACAGAAGGAACAGGAAGTCGCCCGCCTCGAAGCATTAAGGGCACTTGAAGTCGCAAAGAAAATCAAGGCCGAAAAGGAAGCCGAGGCTGCCGCAAACAGGGCTCTCGTCAGCGCCGGTTTGACTCCGCAAGAACGTGCCGAATGGGACTACAAGACAAAAGTCGGCGTTGCCGAAGCGCTCGCCAAGTCCGCACACCCGCTCGTCCCGGAAATCATGATGACCGGAGATTCCAAGGGTGGCGCAAGCACCGCCATGGATGCCGTAGGCCTGAACATGCTTATGGGGCTTACCGAAAAATTGTCGAAAACAAATCATTAAACGATTAAAAAGAAGTCCCGCCATTGGCGGGATTTTTTCTCATTCAACAGGAGCATCTCATGAGTCAATGTTCAACGAAAACGCATTTAGGGGAAGAAAATCCTATCGAGCACTCCGCAGTCGAGTTTTTTGACGTGCCGGTCCATACATCAGACCCCAGAAGCGTGAACGACAGCTTTCTTGTTGAAGATAGTACAAACATCGATTACGACCATTGCGTCGTGATGACCCCGACAAAACAAGTTACAGGAAAACGGAAACTTGTTGTATTTTTCCACGGTGCAGGCGAACCGGTCAATCAAGATTCTTGGATTGGTATTGATAAGTTCATGCCGCAGTTCTTTGCTGCGTGCGGATATGTAGTTTGCGCATCCAACGGGATGCCTCAGAAATTTGCAGCTGAGAACAACTTAAGTTACTGCCGTCCAGTCGGCAACTATATGTGGATAGAGTCCGTTTGCAAAATGATCGAGAAAGTATGCAGAGAATGGAACTGCGACAGGAATGAAATTTATGTCTATGGAGAAAGTCAGGGCGGAATGGGCGCTTTGAATTTCGTCGAAAGCGGTGCGATTCCGGTCAAGGCATGCGTCCTCGACTCCCCCGCCATATCGATGCTTTATTCTCAACTTAACATTCCTAATGCACACGTCAACCTTAAGTTTTTTTATGGCTTCGACAATGCGTACGATTATAGCCCGGAAAAAGTGTACGGACTTGACCCATTTGCCAGGAATTGCACAAAAATTGAAGATAAAGCGGATTACACTCTTATTAACGGCAGGTATCTTTCGAGCACGGAATTGAGCAAATGCACTAGCAAGCGAATTACAAGATGTCCCGTTAAATTTTTTCTTGGAGCCGAAGATACAACGACGCCAGCGTTTGCCTCACAACTCGTTTACAAACAGTTAAAAAATGCGGGACAATTGACATCATGTGACTTGTATATTGGTGTAGGTCATTGCACAGATCAAAACTCTAAAGTTATCGGAACGTTCTCATATAGGGATAAGACCTGTAATATTACCAAACCTACAGTCGATATGGCCCTATGGTGGGCTCGGTTTGGCGGATACGATGATCTGCCGGAGATTACACCAGCAGAATAAACAAATTATCAGCGTAGGGCATCTTTATAACCCGAAATTAAACTTCGAGGGATGTTTTTTGTATATTATGGCCGCCGTAATAAGCTATTATGCATTTATCGTCAGGAAACAACATAATGTTCAAAAAAATCATTCTCGCAAGTGCGCTTGCCATAAGCTCTTCCTTTGCAGCCTGGGACCTGTTCCCCGTTCTTGAAAACCATAAGGGACAGACCAGATTTACCTCGTATTACACTACATACTCTGGTGAAACTAAGCAATACCACACTCTTAATCTCTCTTTAGGTTCTCGATATACAATACTCCCGGGTCTAGAACTTGCACTCGTTGTTCCATACCATGTATTCTCGTACTATGGCAGTAGCCATTTAGGAGAAGACGGAACAGGTAAAATCCGTCTTTTGACCCGTTACCAGTTTACTCCCACCATGAACGTATTTGCGGACATTTATTTACCTAATAGAGATTACTGCTACGGCGAAGATCCATGGCATTTCAACTTCGGTTTGCAATTTTCAAGGAAAGTTAACCAGTTGTTCAACTTCGGATCCCAACTTGCTTTTGATTTCGACACAGAGGGTGATGGCGACGGTATCCCTATATCCACATCTGCTGCATTAGAACTTGATTTTACCGTTACGGAAAATTTTACTCCGTACATAGAGACAAGTGGATATCTAGAACTCGGTGAAATATTCACTGGTCACGGATACCAATTCTCTCATGGCGGCGGTGATTTAAATCTAGCCTCATACATCGGTGTGAAATACAACTTTAACGAAAACATTTCTATCGATGCTTCAACTGGAATAAGCAAATGGGTTAACGTAGATGACAGCCACATTGCTTTTGGTGTTGGATTCGCCGTTTTGTTTAACTTCTAAATTTTTCCCAAAATATGTTTGAGGCCCGCTGCGAGCGGGTCTTTCTTTATATTAATTAAGCTGAATCTTAGTATTGGTGTATTTTTTTCAACTCTTGCATTATGTTGTTGGTTTCGATGAGATTTTGCGGTAATCGGAATTTTTTACTTCATATAGCGCTGGATGTCTCTTTTAGAAACTTGAAGAAGGGAGACCGCCTCATCAAGAGTCAATTTGCCAGCTTCAATCAAGATTTTGGCAACCTCTTTACGCTCGTCAATAGCAAAAAACTTCTCAATCTCGACAAGAAAATCACTGCGGTTCATAAGACCTCCATTTGCTCTATGGAAGTCGAATTTAAACAATCAATTCCAGGAAATTCGGTCACTATACATGCCCTTATAGGTATGTTTTTAGCAATAAAATTTCAAGTCCGTTCGCTCATAAAAACGGCTCTAGCCCTTTATTTATGCGGTTTCCAGAGAGTTGACCTCGTTTTTTAGTGGACAGCAATGATAAATTGTAGTAAAAAGGAGACCCCGGAACATGATGTGAACCCCGAAAGTTGGACACAACTTTCGGGGTTTTCATGTATAAGAAA
>CAMKTL010000079.1:0-7098 GCA_946415675.1 uncultured Fibrobacter sp. | reverse complement strand
AGTCGTTGTTACACTTTCGGAACCGTCGCTTACTTCGTCACAATTATTCCCACTCAATGGTTCCTGGCGGCTTGTGCGTCACGTCGTACCAAAGCGAGCCTGCACCTTCGGCTTCGAACTTGCGCCAGAGCCCTGCGAGCATGCCCTGGTCGATTTCGGCGAAGTTTGCGGTCATGGCTTCGGTGGAGTTCACCGGGCGCATCACGATGCAGGGCAAGGCTCTCGTGCGGAGCGGAACGAGCACGACCGGCATCTGCCAAATCTTTTCGTACAGGTCGTTTGCTTGCAAAAATTCGGTGCAGATGTTGTCGAACTTGCGAAGCGTATCGAAATTTTCGCGGGTGGCGTACTGTTCGACAAGCTTTGGGTCTTCGTCAGCGACGCTACCGATCTGGTAAATCACGCGGTTGATGGCCTTGAAACGGTTGGCGAGTTCGGTCGAGAACTTTTCGCAATCCTTCCAGCTAAGGCCCGGAGTGGTGATGAGGAACGGCTGCGCGTAAGTGCGGCCGTCGCCCTGTACGCCCACGCTCTTGATGGGGAGCAGGCGGCCTGCAATGTTGTTCGCCTTCAGGTAGTCGGCGAGCGACTGACCCGAAGTGTCGCGAACGTCTTCGAATTTCACGAGATCGTCGGTGAGCTTGCCGTCGCTGCAGAGCAGGCGCACGCCGAGGCCCGGACCCGGGAACGGGTGGCGCCACACGAGGTTGTGCGGGATGCCGAGTTCTTCACCGAGAGCACGGACTTCGTCCTTGTACAGGTCGGCGAGCGGTTCGAGCACGAGGCCCTTTTCCATAAGGTCCAAAACTTCTTGCACGCGGTTGTGGTGCGTCTTGATCTTGTCGGCGTTCTTGGTGCCGCCGCTTTCGATGGTGTCGGGGTAGATGGTGCCCTGCGCCATCATCCACTGGTTCGGATCGAGGTTGAGCTTCGCCATTTCCTCGTCCTTGACCGTCAGGAATTCCTTGCCGATGATGCCGCGCTTGGTTTCGGGCGCGGTCACGCCTTTGAGCTTAGCGAGGAAGTGTTCGCTTGCATCGCGAATCTTGAGGTTGTTCATGCCTTCGGCTTTCAGGTAATCCATGATCTTTTGAGATTCGCCGAGGCGCATCATGCCGTTATCCACATGCAGACCCAAGACCTTTTCGGGGCCCAGCACGCGGTTCAAGAGCACGAATGCCACGGTGGAATCAACCCCGCCACTCACGAGCAAGAATACCTTGCGATCCTTGACCTGTTCCTTGATGCGCTCCGTGATGAGCGGCAGATAGCTCTTCATGTTCCAGGTCTTCTTTGCGCCCGTAAAATCGACGAAGTTTTCGAGCAACTTCATGCCGAACTTGCTGTGGGTGACTTCGGGATGGAACTGGATACCGAAAATCTGGCGTTCGGGCTTGTCGCTGTCAAAAGCGACGGCGGCGATTTCGCAGTCCTTGGTGCTGGCCACAATCTTGTAGCCCTCGGGGAGTTTGGTGACCTGGTCGCCGTGGCTCATCCACATGGGGCTGGCCTTCGGGAGGCCCTTCAGAAGTGGGCACTTTTCGTCGCCCACAATCAGGTCGGCGATGCCGTATTCCTTGACCTTGCCCGGTTCCACATGCCCGCCCAATTGCTGGGCGATAAGTTGGTGACCGTAGCAGATGCCGAGTTTGGGCACCGGCAGGTTCAGAATTTCGGGATTGTATTCCGGGGCGTCGGCCGCATACACGCTACTGGGGCCACCGCTGTAGATGATTCCCTTCACGCCTTCGAGTTCGCTGACGGGAGCGGCGGGGGAGTGGATTTCGGTAAACACGCCCAGGCGGCGCACGCGGTTAGCAATCAGGTGGGCGTACTGCCCGCCAAAGTCCAAAACTGCAATAGTATCGACATTCTTCATACGGGCACAAAAATAGAAAAAATACCCCCATAGTTTGTGATATTTTTCAAACCCCTGTTGCTTTTTCTAAAAAAAAACATATTTATGAATTATTGATTGGTCGAATTATTGGTTAGTCAAAAAAAGTGCGAAATAGCGGAGTTCAGAAGGGAGCGTTTTATGATCAAGAACCGGCTTCTATTGTTTCTTGTTTTTTGTCTTTTCCTTGTTTCAACCTCATTTGCGAAATACGTCGCTGTACTTGAAACAGTTTCTGACGATAAGGATTTACTGACTCTTTCGGAGCGTCGCTATCTCACCAACATGCTTCGTGAGCAGGCCGTGCGGGAACTTCCGGCTGAATTGAATTTCACCATCATGACACGCGAGAATATCATGATGATGCTTCCTCCGGGCAAGTCCATCGAGGATTGTGAAGGCAGCTGTCTTGCCGAGACGGGCAAGAATATTGCGGCAGACTATGTGGCTCAAGCTCGATTGGGTAAGGTTGGTTCAAGTATTTCTATCAGTGCTGAACTTTACGAAACGGCAAGCAGTAAACTAGTTGCCAGTTTTAATGGTCTTGGTGCCGATGTGAACGCTTTGATGGACGTTATCAAGGCTAAGTCTCCAGATTTTTTCCGGAAATCTCGTAATAGTGAAACCGGCATTGTGCGGACAAGTTTTGATGGACTCAGCAACCAGTCTTTTGCCGTGAATGTGACGACGAATCCTTCTGGTGCTGCACTGAGCATTGATGGAAGGCCGGTGCCACAATGCGCATCGACGCCTTGCAAAGTTCTTGTAGAAGCTGGGTCGCATCGATTTGTCGCCGTACTGCAGCATCATGAAGATGCCGAACAGCAAATTACAGTGAGCCAAAATGGGCAACAGATATCGCTAGACCTTGTGCCACGTTATGGGACACTTGAATTGGATCTCGTTTTTTCTGATGGCGGCAGTTATGATGAATTGAATATAAAGGTTGATGATAATCCTGAACCTTCTTCTGATAAAGTTTTGATTGACCCGGGAACGCATAATGTCTCGATTGAACATCGGTGCTATGCCCCGATTTCGTTCAAGATTGGCATTTCCAAAGATAAAAAGGAAACGTTCAAGGAAAAGCTAAAGTCGTTGAAAGGAGGCATTTCGCTCAAGGCACATTCTGCTTCGGGTGAAGAACAAAATTTATTTGTGTATGTAAACGACGAAAAAGTCGGCAAGACTCCATTCCTTGGAACTGTTCCAGTTTGTGCAAAAATTGAAATAGGTCCAAATCGTGCACCAGTAGATGTTGTTCTGAAAAAAGGTGAAGTGACCGAATTCGATTATGTCGAACCTGAAAAGCAAATTGCAATTCCGGATTCCGCAAATAATGTCGCAGTTGCAGATAGCATGCAGGTCGGTGAAAGCATCCCCACAAATGTAGAACAACCTAAAAAGAGCTCGCATACGGGTCTGAAGATCGCGTCAGGTGTTGTCTCTGTGCTTGGTTTTGGAACAGCTATATTCAGTAACGTTATGGCTAAACGGCTTTCAGAGAGGGAACCTCACGAAAAGAAGGAATACGATAAACGTTTGAAAAATATTGAAGTATTGGAAGTTGTTCGCACTGTTGGAATAGGCGTCGGAGCGGCAGGACTTGTCGGATTCGGCTTGACATTTGTTTTCTAGGGGAGGTGTGTATGTTAGACGAAAGAACGGGCAAAGCCCTACAGACGAGAGACGAAAGAAGCGTCATCCTGAAGCCGCAGGCTGAAGGATCCAGATCCGTGTTCCCATTCTTGCGCATACATTTCACGTTTGCACTTGTTCTATTATTCCTCCTCACTGCTTGTACGGATTATTCGCAGAATTTCAAGGATGATTTTGGTTATGCTAAATCGGGCAAAGGTGTTGAATTTTCCGGAAGTACACTGAAGGATCTCCGTGATGACAATGTTTATCGTGTTGCCAAGGTCAATAACATTTATTGGATGATGCAGGACCTTGCCTATGAATACTATAACAGCGAACAATACGGCAAGACGTATTGCCCAGAAAATGATTCGAAAACATGTAATTCCACCGGGTGGCTTTATCCGGGAGAACATCTCGATAACGTTTGTCCTGATGGTTGGCGTTTGCCTTCTTACCAGGAATGGTATGAATTTTATAATTCATCTGCCTTTAGATCACAGAAGGAAACGATTCTGTATAACGGGAAACTTGGGGGTGATGGAGTACTTGATTTTAAAGGAGAAAACGCCTATTACTGGTTGACTAATGACTATGATTATGGATCATTATCTTATTACGGAGGCGGATATAAAGCTTGTGCGCTTATCTCAAGAGATGGGTACATTGAAGGAAATTCATGTCATCAACAATGGAAGATTTCCGTCCGTTGCGTGAAGGATGTTTCCGGTTCAGATAATGGTAATGAAAATGATCAATCTGACGATGAACACTATTTGTTAGATCATTTTGACTGTTCCGTGACCGATGGCGTCAAGGTTGTTTATCCAGCTGGTGGCGAATCATTCAAGATTGGTGACGAAATTACCGTTATCTATGGTTCTTCTGTTGATTGTTCCGGCTACCGTTTTGTGTTCAAGGTCGATGAAGAAGACATCGGAATGGATTTGTTCGATCAATCGATGGGGCATACTGGCATGGGGGACGGCAAGACTTGCTACGAACAGAAAGTGAAACTCTCGAAAGATGTCGTGGGAAAGACTTCGAAGGGCATTATCCGCGTGATTCCTTACGAAAATTCCAAGAAGGGTGCTAACTCTGGTGTGTTTAAAATTGATTGATTTTGCTAAAAAATTAGCAGGAAATTCTCATATACACGCAGAGAACACGGCTTACGGTGTAGCCTGATTTTAGGAGTGATTTCAGCAGAGGCACCACATGGATGGTTATCATTTCGCTGTCATCGAAACGTCCTTTCCAACTCTTAGCTGTACCATTGTCGAATACGTCTTTAATCATGGATTCGTAATATGGAAGGTATTTGCTAGATAAAATTTCTTTCAAGGACTTGTTGACAACCTCATCAGTACTTGCAAATCCAGTATCTGCAGCAAGAGCATTATTGCATCCGAGAATACAAAAATTTCTATCCAACCAGAAAATACCGATGTTTGGGAAGTTGAATAGCGAATTCATCAAGGATTCTTCAACGCCGCTTTTCATCAAGAACGGAATTTCAGGAGATGTTTCGACTCGTCGAGCGGATCCCTTCATGACAATGCGGTCTTCTTCGTCGGGTGCGAGATGCCCGCGGAAATCGTACCAGACTAGGTTCTTTTCGCTATTCAGACAACGTATCTTGAGTGTGCCGAATCGGGCGTTTTCGTTTGTTAAGCGATTCAGTTGGTCGTGTTCATCTAGCAAAATGCCCTTGTCGTCGTACGCTGCTTGCCCTGACGCCTTCATGATGCATTCGTTCATGACGCGTTCCAACAGAGCGAAATCGTCTTTCGGCATCAACGTTTCAACATTGACGACACCGCCGGAGCGCGGTACATCCCGGTAATCATCATCCATCATCGGAGTGAGCAAACTCAACTGGCGGTTTTCGAAATCGTATTTCCACAGGAAATCACCGGTATTGCGCAAAAGCGATTTGAGTTTTGTTTCGGCTTCTTCAAGGCGATGCTGGTATTCGACAATATTCGAGATGTTCTTGATAAGGCATACATAACGCGATTCGTCCATCGAAAGTCGTTGGTGTTGGCAGCGCATTTCGAACCAGAGCATCGTTCCGTCATCGCGTTTGTACGAAAACATGAAAGGCATTTCAGGGTGCTTGTCGATGTCGTCAAAATAAAGTTTGAGACGTGCCCAGTCTTTTGGTGGTAATATGTCTCTAAATGGACGGTCTTTGCTCAAATTGTCAAATAGGGGATCCGACATGAATTGTGGAAGAGAACTGATAAATTCGAATTTTTCAGAAAGTACAACGATGAATTCGCCCAAGTTCCCGGCAAAGAGTGTATAGAGTTTCTGTCTTTTTCGATATTCATACAACAATAGGATTGTGACTATCAGTAACAGTAAAAGTACTGTACAGACATAGCACCATCCAACAGACCAGTCAAAAGAGTTCATCATACGGTTATAAGATAATCAATTTTATATAAACAAGGCAAGGGCGGCTTTGGCAAAATACAAAAAAGCCTGCCGATTAAGGCAGGCTTTCAGCGGTCAGCAGTGAGCTATGAACAGTGAGTTAAAATATGGAGCCAAAGGCTCTATTATGAAAGGTTCAAAGGGACTCTGCCCCGACCTCATGGCTCGAAGGTCGCAAAGCGACCGTGCTCATCACTCCTTGAAGAACTCCTTCGCCTTGGCGACAACGTCTTCCACCTTGACCATGGAGAATTCCTTTTCATTACGGAATTTCCATTCGACTTCACCGTTGGCGAGGCCCTTCTTGCCGATGGCGATACGCACCGGAGAGCCCCACAGGTCGGCGTCCTTGAACTTCACGCCCGGGCGTTCGTCGCGGTCATCTACGAGCACGTCGATGCCGGCAGCTTCCAGTTCCTTCTCGAACTTTTCGGCGAGTTCCACGAGCTCGGCTTCCTTGCCGATCGGGACGATTTCCACCTGGAAGGGCGCGATGGACTTGGGCCAAATCGGTCCGAAGTCATCGTGGCTGTTTTCCACGACGGATGCCATCAAGCGGCCCACGCCGATGCCGTAGCAGCCCATAATGGCCGGAGCGGTGGTCTTTTCGGCGGTGAGGAACTTGGCGCCCATGGATTCGGAGAACTTGGTGCCCAGCTTGAAGATGTTGCCCATTTCGATACCGCGAGTTTCGGTGAGGAGTTCGCCGCAGCAGGGGCACTTGCAGACTTCGGATGCTTCGGCGATGTCGGCCACTTCGAACTTCGGGAAGTCGCGCTTCGGGTTGCAATGCTTGAAGTGGAAGCCTTCTTCGTTGGCACCCGTCACGAGGTCGAAGGAATCGGCAATTGCTTCATCGACAATGATGCGCGTATCGTGAGAATTAATCGGGGATGCAAAGCCCGGAACCATGCCGCAGGCCTTGATGAGGCTGTCTTCGGCGGGGTAAAGTTCTTTGGCCTTCAGGAGGTTGTGGAGCTTGATTTCGGAAACATCGAGGTTGCCCGGAACAACTACCGTGATGAGCTTGCCTTCGAAGTCGAAGAACACGCACTTGGCGGTGGATTCGGCAGGGACGTTCAGGAACTTGGTGAGATCTTCGATGCTTGCGCAGTGCG
>CAMKTL010000078.1:0-7220 GCA_946415675.1 uncultured Fibrobacter sp. | reverse complement strand
AGGTCGGTGAGATGGGTCAGGATGACGCAAGGTCGGTGAGATGGGTCAGGATGACACAAGGTCGGTGTGCCTGCCGAACCGCTTCGGTTTAATTCTTGTCGCGCGTAAAGTCTTGCTGCATGTTGAAACTCGGCATTTCGTCGTGCGGGTGGCCCACCTGAACGGCAGGGACTCCTGCGTACGTCGTATGTGCCGGAACGTCGCAAAGCACGACTGCTCCCGCTCCAATCTTGGCTCCGTCGCCAATGTGGATGTTGCCGAGCAGCTGCGCATGGGCACCGAGCATCACGCCGTTTCCGATTTTCGGATGGCGGTCGCCGACTTCGTTACCTGTTCCGCCCAAGGTCACGCCGTGCAAAAAGCTAACGTTGTTCCCGACGGTCGCCGTTTCTCCGATGACGATGTTCGTCGCATGGTCAATCAGGAGCCCGTGCCCGATTCTTGCTGCCGGGTGGATGTCCATGCCGAACTTGCGGCTGATGATGCTCTGGAGCATCTTGGCGGGGAATGAACGGCCTTCTTCATAAAGGATGTGGGCTACGCGGTAGGCTTGCAGCCCCTGGAATCCCTTGAAGAACAAAAGCGGTTCAAGGGGGCCTGTGCAGGCGGCGTCGCGGAGAACTGTCGCCCTGATGTCCTTGGCGGCGCAGAGCAGAAGGTTTGGATATTTCTCGTAGATGTCGCTGAACATCTTTTCAAGTTCCGCACGGTCGATGATTTCGCCTGCGAGTTGGCAGGCCAGGGTAACGCTAAGCATGTCCGCAAAGTTCTTGCGGTTGAGGACCTGCTCTTCGAGCATCAACTTGGAAAGGGGCTCGGAATCAACGAGCTCAAGGGCTTCCTTACGGAGAATTTTTTCCATTTCTTCTGGTGTCATCGTGCGCCCAAATATAGTAAAGATAGAAGATGGGCGGGGGACGGGCTATAGTTCCAGTAACGCCTTGGCGGGAATCCAGAACCAGTCGGGGCGGAATTCCAGTTCGTAGCACGCTTCGTAGATGGCTTTGGCCAAGATGTATGGCTTGCATTCCTTTTCTATTGTCTCAGTGAAGATTCCGGAGACTTTAGAATAGCCGGTGATAAAGGCTTGCATGGCTTCGGTCGGGTCGGCCTTGGAGACTGCTCCCGCATAGGCAAAGCTGCGCAACATGCCTGCGATATCGACGGCGGGGGAGCGGATTGTCCGTCTGTATTCGAGGCTGCGCGTGGGTTCTCCCTCAAAATCGATAATCTCGAAATGCTTGGTGCCGTTTGCGCTTTTTGTAATCAGTACCTGTCCGAGATGGTAGTCTCCGTGGATGCGCTGGCATTGGATAGTCTTGTCGTGAGAGGATTCGCTGAGTAGCTCGTTATAGCGGGTGCGCAGTTCTGGGAATCGTTCGCGGAGTCGCGGGGCGTATTCGGTGTCCGTCGAACTTTGGAGCAACTGTTTCAGTTTGTCGAAGGGCGGCTCGACGTTACTGCTTTTGGGGCCGCTCAGGTGCTTGAGGCTCTCGTGCATTTGCGCGGTGGACATCCCGAGCTGGAATGCGTCGGTGCTGTCCATGTTGTTGCAAAATTCGTTCCAAGCGTCGGTTGCGTTCGCGAAATGCTCTTCAAGGATTCCCCAGGTGTAAGTTTTGCCTTTTTTGGTTTTGTAATTGCAGACTGCATAAAGCCTTGGTGCGCGGCTGCTCTCCGCCCTGTTCATGGCTTCCAGGATTTCGGCTTCGGGGTGCAATCCCGGTTCCAGCCTGCGGTAAAGCTTGAAAAAGTACTTGCCGGGCGCACAAAATGCGGAATTGCTTTGCTCTTTCGAAATGGGCTTGATGCTTGTGAGCGGCGTCTTGGGGAGGGGCGCCGTAATCCTGAAAGTGAAAAATCCCGAGTTCCCGGAGAATACGGATTGCTGCGCTCCGTCGAGGAAAGCGTCTTCGAGAATTTTTCCGACTGCGTTTTCGTCATCAATGAATGAATAGATGTCGCTTTCGCCATCGTCAAATGAAACCTTGTAAAGCCTGATTCGCGTGCCGCCGGCTTCGGTGGAATCGAGCGTATCGATGCGCAAAATGGTTCTGTTTTTCCCCATGAACCAACGTTGTGTGCTAAAGTATTTTATAAGGTTCATAATCCGAATATATATTTTCTGATTATAAAATATTTTTTAAATAACAAATTTTTTTTTGTGAAAAATGTATAATTGGGAACATAGGAGATGGAAGGGTGGATTCTCCTTGGAAAAAACAGAAAGTGTCTTCGATTATGGTCGATGTTTGGTCGATTAGGATTAGGAGAGGGCACTTTCTTTTTTTATACCCTTTATCCTGTTATTTCCCAGTATTGGTGAGCGGGGCGAAGTATCCCTGAGAACGCAGTGTCGCGAGCACTTTGAGCTGTTGTGGAACGGGTTCGCTTGGGAGGCCTTCGATTACGAATGGCGGTATTTGCTTGATGGGCTTGAATGCTTCCGGGACGTCGCTGTAGTCGCAGAGTTGCCATGCGGCAAGCAGTTTTTCAATGAATTCCGTCCATGGAAAGTTATCGGATGGACGCATTGTGAAACTTGCGGGTTTGAGGTTGTCCCTGGCGTCAAGCAATAGGCTCCCGTCTTTGTAGCAGGCAAGAACAGCTGCTTTTCTGGGCTTGTTTTCGGTTGCGTTCTGTGCGGGAATATTCAGAATGAGCTGCATGCGCAATTATGCCGAGGCGACTTCGCGTTGGATGAGATTGTACTCGTACTCGGAAATAGAAGTGATTTTTAAAATCAGTTCCCTTGTGAGGCCTGCCTTGATGAGCGCCTTGGCGTAATCAATTTTGTTCGTAGTGGCCATGTTTACCTCGTTGACTCAAAACCAATAGCAAAAAAATAATAACTCCGTGACAAAAAGGAATGCCCTGAATTGAAAATTTTTCCCCAAATATACGAAAATGTGTTCTGTAACACATTGATACTCAACGACTTAACGCTTTTAGAAAGCCTTGAAGGCGGGGATGCCTCGTGTGACTGGCTTCACGGATTCTACTGTGAGCCCAGAACCGTTTACATCAATTCTGGCGGAACGATTCCGTCAAGGACGGGAAACGACTTGCGGTAGTCCTTCTCGGCTTGCAAATCGAGTTCGGCGGTGATGACTTCTTCGCTTTGGGCGGAGCCTTGGGCGATGATATCGCCGTTTGGCGAAATGATAAGCGATGTCCCGGCAAAGGGATGTCTTGTGTCTGGATGGGTGCTTACGGCGTTGACGGCGGCGATATAGACCTGATTCTCGATGGCTCGGGCCTTGATGAGCGTTTCCCAGTGGGCGCGTCTCTTGGCGGGCCATGCGGCCTGGACGGTGATGAGGTTTGCGCCTTGCTTGGTGGCTTCGCGGAACAGTTCCGGGAACCGCAGGTCGTAGCAGATGAACGAAGCGATTTTCCAATCCTTGATGTTGAATAAATTAATTTCTTGGCCAGCTTTGAAGGTTTCTTTTTCGGGGAAGAACAAGTTCATCTTGTCGTATGCGAAGGATTCCTTGGGGGTGCTCGGTGTATAGACGCTTACGTGGTTTAAAAATTTATTGCCTGCTTTTTTGATGCCTGCTCCCATGACGGTGCAGTTTGTTGCTGAAGCGACCTCGGAAAGCATATTCGCGGTTTCGCCGGAATCGCGTGAATTGAAGTCTTCGGCTGCGGCGTCGAGACTTACCGGAATGTAGCCCGTAGCGAACATTTCCGGCAAGAGGATGAGGTTTCCTTCGCTTGGGTTTGCATCGAGAATCAATCCCTTTGCTCTGGCAAGATTTTCGGCCTTGCTCCCTTTGGAACTATCTGTCTGGATTAAATAAACTCTAAGCATGCGTATAATATAACCGATGTTTGGGCCTTGCCGAAATCTTTCGTGCTCAAATTATCTATTTTGGGGATATGAATTTTCGCGTTATTTTTTGCTTTGTCCTGTTTCTTGTCGTAGGAGTCCTTGCTGCTTCCCCGACGATGGTTATTGGTGTCGTTCTTGAAGCGGAATCGGATTTGCCCGTCAAGGATGTCAGTGTTGCCTACAAGTCCGGTAAGCGGATCGGGGAAACGGATTCCCGCGGTCGTTTTGAACTTTCAGTTGATTCGAAGAATGCAACGCTTGTGTTCAAGAAGGAGGGCTTTGACAGTGTCTTTGTGGATTTGCAAGATGTTGCCGATCTGATGGACATGGTGGTTTCGCTTAGCACGAACGTGACAAATCTCGGGGCGAGTACGATTATTGGCGGTGGCGAACCGGAAAAGTGGGTTGTCGATCGTACGGTCCAACTTGATAAACTCGAGGATGCGGCTGGTATGCGTTTTGACCTCACGGAACACCTGAGCCAGATGCCTGGCATTTCGGGCCAAAAGGATTTCAGCAGCGCGTTGTATTATGACGGTTCCCGTGCCAGTGACGTTGCGTATCATTTGGGACGTCTTCGCATTCCGAACATGCGCCATTTGGATGTCGGATTCCCAGGAAACCTTTCTATCGTGAACCCGCATACGTTGAGCGGAATCGAAGTCCATGACCACTATGGACAGGGCCCGCTTGGTCAAGGGCTTGCAACATCAATCCAGTACATTCCCGAACAGACGAGCGGTGAATGGGGCTTGAGAGGTTCGGCTGGGCTTACACTTCAAGAAATTGTACTCGATGCTCCGTTCTTCATTTGGGACAGCTTCCGTTTTGCGTTCCGTCGCCTTGATGGAGAAATGCTCAAGAACTTGGGCGAAAAGTTCTTTACGGAATTCCGCAAGCGCGATGACGATTGCTCTGGCGACTGCAAGGTGAAGTCGTCGGATCCGTTTGACCTCTCGGCGTTCGATATCTATGCGCAGTTGAACGGTTCCGATTCGCTTGGAAATACAACCTGGGCGTTGCGTGTACTTTACAGTTCCGATGAATACAAGGTAAGTCAGGATACATCGTCTTCTTACGGGAGCATCAATTCCATTGATATTATCGAAGGTAGCCAAAAGTATTTGGTTGTCGGTGGTGAATATGCTTCGAAGTTCGGGGCGAGTTTCCATGCTGGGTTAGTCCGCGAAAGCTTGAGTGATACGATTCGTGATACGACGGGATTCCGTTCGGGTAAATTGACCGATGAAACGGCACGAACATTTATTGATGGTTACGATCAAACGCATACGACGCTGAGTGCAGGTGCCGATAAGGATTTCCATGCCGATATCTTTGGAGCCGGCTTGCGTGGTGCCGTTCTCTATGAACATCATATTGTTGAACGGAGTTTTCCGATTCCAGGCGGAATGGAAAGCAGCGATTACCAGACTGGTGTTCTTTCGGGTGCCGCGACACTTGATTGGAAGGGCGAGTTCTCGGAACACATGTTCTCCGTGGGTGCTGTCGCTGATGCTGCGGACCACAATGCTCGACCAACTGTTTCGTTCGACATGGAACGCAATTTGTCCAAAACGGATACGGCGTACTGGAGGCTCTTTGGCAATGCCGCTTACCGTGCAGACTGGAAACATTACTTTGACGATGGCGATTTGACGGGACGCTTGGAAACGGGCTTGTCATTCAAGATGGGCTTCGGTTACCGCTCCAAGTATTTCGTGGCTCAATTTGCCGGCTTTGGTCGTTTCTACTTCGACCCGCTTTTGCCGCTGCCGAAGGCTTTTGCTAATTACAATGACGTGACTCCGGTGAACAACGCTTGGGTTTCGGGTGCAACAGGCTCTCTTGAATGGAAAACGTCGCATCATTTCTCGATGGCGATGAATGCAAGTTCTGTTTATGGCGAGTACGAGCTGGATGGCGGAAAGTCCTTGCCGTGGGAAGCGAATTCTCGCTTGGATATTGTATCTCACTTTAGATATTATCCGCGAAAGGATTCTATCGTGTCTGTCATATTGACGCATCATGCTGCATGGCACAGACCGCTGTACTACTATTCTATTAAGACCGCACCGGATGGCAAGGGTGGCACTCGTCAACTTAGGGATTACCACGAATTCACGGACTTGTACAGAACGGATATTCGTGTGAATTTGGATTTGACGAAGAGTAAGTTCTTCTTTAGACATGCCAGATTCTACCTTGAACTGGACAACATCTTCTCGAAGCTCGACGTAGGCGCGTTGAAATTCCTCGGTGCTGAAAATGGTCGTGAACGTTCTTATGTGGCTCGCGATAATGACAAGAATACCGCCAATGGATATGACCTGGTGCCGTTTATTGCGAAGGGCATGGGGCTCTACTTCCAGTTCGGTGTAGAAGTGCAACTGGGAATTTAATTAGACGAGAGACGAGAGACTAAAGACGAAAGAAAAATGTCATTGCGTGACTTTGGCTCTTTCAGGTCGCTACGCTTTGAGCAAACCTCATAGCCCCTAGTCCATACCTCATACCAGCTTTTTCTTATGAATCGTCTATTCTTATCTATTCTCTTTTTTGCTGTCTTGGCATTCTCCCATAAGACGGATTCACTTTTTGTGCCGCCGAAGCCGGAGAAGCCTTTGCGTTATTGCGAATCAGCGGAAAAGTGGATTGAATACGCTACGAATAATTCCAAACTTGTCGAAATAACGGACATGGAAGGCCTCCGCATGGATTTGCGTTACGCGACTTTTGACAACGTAACGGGCCACGACATGTACTGCGGAAACCAGCGTGCGTTTGTCCATAAAGACGCTTTGCCGAAATTGAAACGCGCTCTTGCGATTATCGCAAAAGAGTTGCCTGGTTATTCGCTTGTGATTTTTGATGCGGCGCGCCCGATGTATGCGCAGGCCGTCCTCAAGCAATCTGTTGCGGGGACGCCTTATAGCCACTTCGTTTCTTCGGGCAAAACGGGCGGCCTCCACAATTACGGCTTGGCGCTGGATTTGGGACTTGCCGATAGCACGGGCAATTTGCTTGACATGGGCGCCGATTTCGATTCGTTCGAACGTTGTGCGGGAATCGTGGGTGAGGCGGATGCTTTGAAATCTGGTCGCCTCACGCAAGAACAAATTAACAACCGCAATCTGCTTCGCAAAATTATGAAACGTGCGGGCTGGGTAATGCTTCCAAGCGAATGGTGGCATTTTAACGCTTTCACGCGCACTTACACTAGGGAACACTATCCGCTGTTCCCGATGTGAAAACGACAGGCCTCATTCGAGACCTGCCGTTGGGTGTGTGGAGGAGTCTTATTTTGTCTTTACTGCTCGGACAATTTTGTTGTTCGTTTTGATGACATAAATTCCGTTGGGAAGATTCATACGAACTTTATCCC
>CAMKTL010000077.1:0-7453 GCA_946415675.1 uncultured Fibrobacter sp. | reverse complement strand
GATGATTTGGTCAGAACAACTCTTAAAACCGTGCTTAATTAAAACGATTGACTCTCTCAAAATTATCCGCTCGGTGCTCGAATTCGGTCTAACGCATTTCCCTCTCCACTCTAATGAAAAATAATGAACGAAAGCAAGCTCCAAGTAAAAAAACGTTCTCCGTCGTCATTCAGCCTACAAAGCCCTATCTGAAAAGCTCCGTCCTCAAGTCTATCAATACGGATTTTTGAAATAATTATTTCTCTACGTCTCGATTTCCCCAGCAGGCGGAAATGGCAGAAAAATGTTTTCAGGAGGATTGTTCAGCAGCAGCATTTTATGCTTGTTATTGAAGCAACTACTCATGTCTGAAAAAGCATAAAAGAAATAACCCTGTTGAGCCAATTCTACCGCCTTTAGGAACCAAACAACATAATCTGAATCATTTCCTTTTCCCCATTTTGCAAGATGCGGGTAATATTCTAAAAATTTAACGGCTATTTCATGGGGATTCATATTTTCGCACTCACCAAAGCGAAAACTACCATTATGGTTGTTCGCCGCAGTATGCGCTGGTCCATGGTAAATTGCGCCACATTTTTTCAAAGTGTATTTTTTTACCGTAGTAGCACATCTCCAAGCCATTCCATTCGGGGACAAGCATGGACAAACCCTGATGAGTTCATACCCCATTTTGTGCAACTCAGCAATAACAAGGAAATAACGTTTTATTAGTTCACTTTGTTCCATTTCCATCAGTAATCCATGTAGTAGACAAGCCTTCTATACATGAATATAAACAAAACTGAAATAAAAACACGGAAGATTCAGCTTAACCATTAAAAAGGCTATAACAATTAAAGCCCGGGGCGTTGCGGGCTGGCGACTGAGGGCCCGCTCGAAGGGGTGATGGAAGACGCGTAGCGGCTGCAATCAGGGGAAGGCTTTCCCCTTCCTACCCTATTTTCCAAGACTTTACTGGATCCTTCGTTTCACTCAGGATGACGCGAAGCCCTTCCCATCCAGCATTTTCACAAATCACGAACAGGAGATTCCCGGTCAAGCCGGGAATGACAACTCTTGAACGGCAATTCATGCAAGCACGATTGTCGCGACGCTCGCCTTTTACTAAATTTGGCGCATTATGGAAATGGAAACTCGTTATAATCCGAAAATTGTAGAAGACCGTTGGCACGACCAATGGAACAAGAATAATGATTTTGCCCCGAGCGGAAAGGGTGAACCGTTCTCCGTCGTCATTCCGCCTCCGAACGTTACGGGTGCTTTGCACCTCGGCCACGCTCTGAACGACACGCTGCAGGACATTCTCGTCCGCTATCGTCGTAAGACTGGCCGCGACACGCTCTGGATTCCGGGCACGGACCACGCCGGCATTGCCACGCAGGCTGTCGTCGAAAAGAGACTTTTCCAGGACGAACACAAGACACGCCACGACATTGGCCGCGACGCCCTCGTGGAACGCATTTGGAAGTGGAAGGACGAATACGAAGCCCGCATCACGAAGCAGCTCAAGAGCCTCGGCGTTAGTTGCGACTGGAGCCGTCAGCGCTTCACGCTGGACCCGGTTTGCGCAAAGGCTGTCCGCCACGCATTCTTCAACCTTTTCAAGAAAGGTCTTATCTACCGCGGCAAGCGCCTGGTGAACTGGGACACAAAGCTCCAGACGGCTGTGGCAGACGATGAAATTTATTACGAAACTGTGAAGGGTCACTTCTGGACGTTCAAGTATCCTCTCGCCGACGGTTCGGGCTTTATCCCGGTTTCGACGACTCGTCCGGAAACGATCATGGGCGATACGGCTCTCGCAGTGCACCCGAACGACGAACGCTACAAGCAGTTCATCGGCAAGATGCTCAAGGTTCCGTTCGTGAACCGCGAAATTCCGGTGATTGCAGACGCCATTCTCGTGGATATGGAATTCGGTACTGGTTCCGTGAAGGTGACTCCGGCTCATGACCCGAACGACTACGCTACGGGCCTCCGCCATAAGCTCCCGATGATCAACATCATGAACGACGACGGCAGCCTCAACGAGAACGCCGGCCCGTTCCAGGGCATGAAGGGCCAGGCTGCACGCGACGCCGTGGTGAAGGGTCTCGAAGATCTCGGCCTCCTCATCAAGGTCGAAGACCACGAAATGCAGGTGGGTCACTCCGACCGTTCCAAGACTGTGATTGAGCCGTACTTGAGCGACCAGTGGTTCGTGAAGATGGACGTTCTCGCCGACAACGCGATGAAGGCTGTCACGAGCGGCGAAATCAAGATTATCCCGGAACGCTATGCCAACAAGTACCTCGACTGGCTCAAGGAAAAGCGCGACTGGTGCATCAGCCGTCAGCTCTGGTGGGGCCACCGCATTCCTATTTGGCACGCCGACGAAACGACGACCGAAGAGGACTTGAGCAAGGCATTCGCAGGCCGTAACGACATTTACTATTACAAGGCACAGAACGGCATCTGGCTCATCTGCTCCGAAGAAGAAAACCTCTCCGAAGATGCAGTTGCCGGTCACAAGATTGTGCAGGAAGAAGACGTGCTCGACACGTGGTTCTCCAGTGGTCTCTGGCCGCACTCCACGATGGGCTGGCCGGAACAGACCGACACGCTCAAGAAGTACTACCCGACTTCCGTGCTCGTCACGAGCCGCGACATCATTACACTGTGGGTCGCCCGCATGGTGCTCTTCAGCCAGGAAAACATGGGCACGGTTCCGTTCCACACGGTCTATATCCACCCGAAGATTTTGGACGGCAATGGCATGACCATGAGCAAGTCCAAGGGCAATGGTGTCGATCCGATGGATATCGAAAAGAAGTACGGCACGGACGCTCTCCGCTTCGTGATGGCAAGCCTCTGCACCGACAATCAGGACGTCAGACTCCCGGTGAAGAAGGAAAAGCAGGAAGACGGCACGGTCATCAACACCAGCGAAAAGTTCGAAATTGGTCGTAATTTCTCGAACAAGCTCTGGAACGCTTGCCGCTTCTTGTTCCCGCACTTGGAACAGGCTGGCGCACTTTCCAAGGACATTCTCCCGATGGACCCGGCACTATTTGCTCTCGAAGACCGCTGGATTCTTTCTCGCTTGAACTCCACCATCCAGGACGCAACGAAGATGCTGGAAGAGTTCCACTTTGCTGAACTCGCCGGCTTCCTCTACCGCTTTGTGTGGGACGATGTCTGCTCTAGCTACTTGGAAATCAAGAAGGCAGTGATCAACAGCGAAACGCTCACCGCCGAAAAGAAGAACGCTATGGCAATCCTCAGCCATGTGCTCCGCGGCGTGATCGACCTGTTGCATCCGGTGATGCCGTTTATCACGGAAGAACTGAACGCAACGCTCTTCCCGGGTTCTGAACGCGTGATCAACAGTGCATGGCCGAAGGCCGACGCAAGCCTCATCGATGCAAAGATCGAAGCAGCATTCAACCAGGCATTCGCCGTGGTGGAAAGCGTGCGCGGTGTTCGCGGTCGCTACAACGTAAGCCCGGCAACAAAGCTCAAGGCTGTGGTGAGCGTCGATGATGCAGCAACCGAAGCAAACGTGAAGGACTGCCAGGCCATCATCACCGAACTCGGTGGACTTGAATCGTTCTCTGTGGCCGTGAAGGCCGCAAAGCCAAAGTTCAGCGCCAGCTCCGTGGTGCCGGGTGGCGAACTCTACATCCCGCTCGAAGGTATCCTTGATCCGGCTGCAGAAATTGCACGCCTCGAAAAGGAAATCGAAAAGGCCAAGGCTTTCGCCGCTTCTATCGAACGCAAGTTGTCGAACGAAAAATTCGTCAATGGTGCACCGGAAGCAGTCGTGAACGCCGAACGCACCAAGCTCGCAACGCAGATGGATATCATTGCGAAGAATGAAGCTGCGCTTAAGGAACTGAAGTAGATAGCAGTTCACTTCGGCTAGGCTCAGTGAACTTGAAGGTCCCTGAGCTTGTCGAAGGGCCGAAGTCGAAGCATCTAAAAAAACATTAAAAAAGCACTCCACACGGAGTGCTTTTTTGCATTTTTTCGATGTCGCTTTTTTGAAAATAAAAATTTACATTCATTCATTTTGTCACCCCAAGCGTATTGTTTAGAAAAAAATTATTGTATCATACAATACGATATTTCATATAAAAGCACACGATTCATTTGTATCATAAAAAAAATTTCATTTATATTGTATAAAGTACAAATACCATACAAATTAACAAATCAAAATTTTATTCTAAAAAAAATCGTTTTTTCATCCTTAATTTATTTATGTTTTAAGCATCAAACAGAATAAATACAGGAGGAAGTTCTGATGACTAGAAACACAAAGAAAAAAATGTCAAGAAGGGCCATTTTGGCCGCTGTCACCACATCAATGCTTTTCACAGGTTGCGGCTATCTTGACAACATCTTGGATCCCCACAATCCATCAAACGACAACCCAATACAAATAAGTTCTTCCAGCAAAAACACGCCATCATCCTCATCCATAGAGAATCCATACACGCCTTTCGAGACATGGTATGGTTCAAATTTGGAAGAGCGAATCATGACCGGTTTCAGTACAGAGACCGAAACCTCGGGGTATTGGTACGAATTCGACGACTCTCCGGACGGTGGGCAATCAGGAATTGTCTGGCCTACGCTCAAAGGCAACGAATACAATCCAGAATCCCTGGAACCGATTATCCAAGAATGCAACGGCATTTGCGGAAAGGCAGTCCTTAACAAGGGTTCGTTGATGTACCAACCGTTTGTCGGAGTGGGTTTCGACTTGGCCGGTGAAACATCTGCTACGGACAATACTCCTGCTGCAGCGAATGCATCTAGCATGGGCGGCGTCTGCATTACATACACATCTGATGCAGCTCCAGTCCTTCAAATGAGTCTTGGCGATGACGTTGATGCTCAAATAGATTATGCGCTCCCAACAGCAAATCTTCCCAAGAGCACCGCAGGCACAACAAAGTTCATTCCATGGTCAAGTTTCAAGCAACCCACTTGGTATAAAGGAAATATCAGATTCGACGGTGAAAAAGCAGCCAAGCAGCTCGTATCTCTCAAATTCTTGATCCAAGCAGCTGAGGGACAATACAACTTTAACATTTCGGCAATCGGTCCTCTTGATGGATGCTCGGGTTCAACGGATCCTGTAAATCCGCCGACACCGCAAGCAAACAACTTTGAGACATGGTTCGGCAACCAAGGCATCTATAAAATCAATACAGGTTATGACAACGAAACCGAAACAGGCGGTTATTGGTTTGATTACGGAGACGACGTGGATGGAGGACGTTCACATGTCGTTTGGCCCGTCGAACGCGGCTCCGAATACGACGCAGACGCACTTGATCCAATCATCGATTACTGTGGCGGAATCTGCGGCATCATGGTTCTCGACAAAGGACAACTGCCTTACAACCCGTTTGCCGGGGTCGGTTTCAACTTGGGAGGAGAAACATCCGCACTAGATTTTACTCCTTTTGCAGTTGATGCCTCAGGAATGGGCGGCGTTTGCATCACATACACATCTGATGCAGCTCCAGTTCTTAAAATGAGTCTTGGTGAAGATGTAGATCAGGCTATCGATTACGCAAGCCCTGTAGCCACACTCCCGAAGAGCACTGTCGGCACAACAAAATTCATCCGTTGGTCTGATTTCAAACAACCTTCCTGGTACAAGGGAGATCTTAAATTCAGCGGTGAAAAAGCAGCCAAGCAGCTCGTTGCGCTCCGATTCGAAGTTCAAGCACATGCTGGATCCTACGCTTTCAACATTCAGGCCATCGGTCCGTATAATGGCGGCACTTGTGGCAACGCTACATCTAATAACTAATCCAACAAACCACATCCAGCAAAAAGTCCCGCATAACGCGGGACTTTTCATATTCACAATTTATTATTCAGCCATCGCGCCTTGCGCACTCAAGAAAGGCCAGGAAAGAATTTACTTTTCTTCTTTCTTTTCCTTGTCGTGGCAATGGCACGGGCAATGATAGCAGTCACCCGTTTCGGCGTAGTCCTTGCCGGTCCAGCAGTAAGTACAGAGCTGGTCTTCTGGGAGGCCGATAGCCTGAATCAAATCGTCAATGCGCTGGAACGCAAGCGACGTGAGGTTCAGCTTCTTGCGGATGTATTCGACCATGTCCTTGTACGGTTGGCCATTCGGGTCCGTATATTTATCCAAATCGGCGTTTTCGCCTTCCTTGTCGCGAATGTAACGGCGTGTGATGAGGTCGTACTCATTCTTGGAGCGGGAGAAGTTGATGAACTTGCACGGATAAACGAGCGGCGGGCAAGCGATACGCATGTGCGTTTCCTTGCAGCCCATCGAATAAAGTTTTGCAGCCTGCTTGCCGAGCTGAGTACCGCGAACGATGGAGTCGTCGCAGAAAACGAGGCGACGGTCCTTGATGAGTCCCGGAATCGGGATAAGCTTCATCGAGGCGACGTGTTCGCGCTGGCGTTGGTCCTGCGGCATAAAAGAGCGTGCCCAAGTCGGCGTGTATTTCACGAACGGACGAGCAAACTTGATGCCAGCTTCATGAGCGTAGCCCAAGGCGTGAGACGTGCCGGAATCCGGAATACCGCAAGCGGCGTCTGCCTCGGTCGGGGTGCGCTTGGCAAGAGCCGAACCGCAACGGTAACGAGTCATTTCCACGTTACGTCCTTCGTAACTAGAAGCCGGATAACCGTAATAAACCCAGAGGAACGAACAAATAGCCATCTTCTTGCGCGGTTCCACGAGCGTCGTATCGCCATCCGGCGTGAGTTCGACCACTTCACCAGGACCCAAATCACGAACGTATTCGTAACCGAGATTCGGCAGAGCGCAGCTTTCTTGCAAAGCAATCATCGCGCCGTTCTTCTTGCCAAGGATAAGCGCTGTGCGGCCCCACTTGTCGCGGCACGCATAAAAACGCCCCGTACTATCCATAATCAGCACGGAGCAACTTCCCTTGACTTTGTCCTGAACGTACTTGAGCCCATCGACGATGGAATCCTGAGTAGCAATAAGGGCCGACACCACTTCGGTCGGTCCTACCATGCCACTCGTCGTTGAGAACTGGAGCTGCATACAGTTGTTGCGGAAAAGTTCGTTCTTGATATCTTCGATGTTCGTGATGAGGCCTACAGTCACAATCGCGAACGTTCCCAGCTTGGATGTCATGACGAGCGGCTGCGGGTCCGTGTCAGAGATGACGCCTAAGCCAACCTTGCCGGAAAAATGTGTTAAATCGTGTTCAAACTTACTGCGGAACGGAGTGTTCTGGATGTTATGAATCGAGCGGTGAAAAACGCCATCCGATTTCAAAACAGCCATACCGCCGCGGTGAGTGCCAAGGTGAGAATGGTAGTCGGTTCCGTAAAAAAGATCGCAAACGCAGTCTTCTTTGGAAATAACACCACAAAAGCCGCCCATATAAGACTCCTGGATAGAAAAGGATTTTCCACGCACAAAAATAGAAATCTTGAG
>CAMKTL010000076.1:0-7655 GCA_946415675.1 uncultured Fibrobacter sp. | reverse complement strand
TCGCTCCCACTAGCACCTCAAGCTAGCGTGTCTACCAATTCCACCACGACCGCGTAGTCCTTAGCGGAACGGCAACAAATTTAGTTTAAATGTTTGATCTTGTAAAGGGGGTTGTTCGCATTTTTTTGGCTTTTTATGTGTAGCACATGTGGATGAATGTCATTCCCGCCTCCGAGCGGGCGGACTGCACTTAGAGCTTTGCTCTTTAGTGCGCATGGCCACCTTTAGGTGGGAATCTCCTATTTCTACACTTCAGCAACTAATTTGTCAAACACCTGTCCACGGACTTTGTAGTTCTTGAACAAACCGAAACTGGCGCATGCTGGGCTCATGATGACCGTTCCGCCTTCGCCAATGTTCAAACTGTCTGCAAAAGCTTCTTCGAGCGTGGGGAAGATGTTTGCCGGAATGCCCTTGCCGTCGCTGCCTGCGGTTGCGAGTCCAGCCTGCTTCAGGGATTCTAGCATGCGTTCGGCGGTGGCGCCGATAAGCGCAACACGCTTCAAGTTCGGGCGCTGTTCCACAAGAATTTTAGACAATTCCGTGAAGTCGGCGTTCTTTTCGGAGCCGCCGAGAATCAAGGCGAACGGGCGTTTCATGCTTGCGGTTGCTGCAATCGTCGCGTCGGGCCGGGTGGCGTAGCTGTCGTTGTAAAATTCGATGCCGTTCTTTTCGCCCTTGAATTCCATGCGGAAGGGGAGAGTTTCGTAACTCTTGAGCGCTTCGAACGCTTCGGCAACTCCAATGCCGAGAGCTTTGCAGGCGAGCGTTGCTGCCGCCATGTTTTCGAGCTGGTAAATGCCGCGTACTTTGCAGTCGGCGAGGTATAGCGTGTTGCCGCCAATCGTAAGCGTTGCTCCATCAATCACGGCATCGCCGTTGCCAGCGCTAGCGCCGTCTGCCAAACTAATGGCGTACTTTGTCTTAGCCGGACTTTCGGCGGCAATCTTTGCTGTCGGTTCGGCGTCTTTCAGATAAACGCACGTGCCTTCGCGCTTTTGCCAGCGCACTAGGTTGGCCTTTGCATCGCGGTATTCTTCAACGCTCTTGTGCCAGTCCAAATGTTCCGTCGAAACGCGCAAAACAACGCCCACGTCTGGCGATACGGACAAAGTCATTAGCTGAAAACTCGAAAGTTCCAAAATGCTAATACGGTCCGGAGTTTCATCTTCGAGCAAGTCCAGTGCCGGCACGCCAAAGTTTCCGCCAATCGCATTAGCTTTGCCGCACTTGTCCAAAATGTGACTAATCATGCTCACGGTAGAGCCCTTTCCGAGCGTTCCCGTCACGCCGACCACTTTTGCAGAACGAGTTTGTTCCAAAAACAACTGAATTTGGCTCGTCATGAGACCGCCGTTCATCTGGAACTGGAACAGCTCCTTGCTCATCGGATAAACGCCTGCCGAACGTACGACCGTCACGCAGTCCTTGAGTCCGTCCAAATAGTTCTCGCCGCTGCAGACTTTGACGTTCACGCCAGCGGGCACTTCCGGGAGTGTCACAGGATTCTTGTCCATCACGACAATGTCCTTGACGCTTTCGCGGAAAAGGTAACGCAACGTGCTCTGGCCTTCGACGCCAAAGCCCAAAATTCCAACCGGAGAAACAAGTGTATTTTGCATAAAAACCTCTAAATTTTTCACCTAAAAATAGCAACCCTTACCAAAAGTAAGCGCCAAGTCCGATCATGAAATGGTTTTGAAAGCACTCCGTTGGTACATCGTCTATTACTTTGTTTAAACATTAAAGTCCGCCCCAACAAGGGCGGACTTCTGAATGCGGTCAGGCTGCTCGAACAAACGAGCGACCGAAATCGTTACTTCGCGGCTTTCTTCTTGGCCTTCGGAGCTGCTGCCGGAGCGGCTTCTGGGGCCGGGGCTGCAGGTGCTTCTGCCTTCATTTCGGTTGCAGGTGCGGCCGGAGTTTCAGCAGCAGGAGCTGCATCAGCCTTGACATCGGCAGCCGGAGCTTCGGTAGCCGGAGCGTTGAACGTTGCCGGGAGAGCCGGAACTTCCGGAGCCTGTTCGGCAGCGTTTTGGCTAGTTGCCTTCTGCATGGTGGACTGTTCAACCACCTGGTCCTGCTTAGCCGTGATGAGGCCGAGAGCGAAAACCACGATGAAGAAAATCACAGCAACGACACGGGTCAGCTTCTGGATGAAAGTCGCTGCGCCGGCGGTGGAGAATGCTGATTGCGAAGTCATGCCACCGAGCCCTGCCAGGCCGCCCATCTTGTCGTTCTGCACGAGAACGAGGAGGGAGAGGAAAAGGCAGAGAAACACGTGGAGGACGATCAATACCCAAAAGAGAGTTGCCATTTGTGATGTTCCTTTCGTTAAATGTTACTTGGCTTCGGCAGCGGCAATGATTTCCATAAAGGTGTTTGCCTTGAGGCCTGCACCACCGATAAGACCACCGTCGATGTCCTTCTGAGCGAGGAGGCCGGCTGCGTTGGCGCCCTTCATGGAGCCACCGTACTGGATGCGCATGCCTTCTGCAACAGCTTCGCCGTAGATTTCCTTGACAACGGAGCGGACGTAGGCCTGAGTTTCTTCAGCCTGTTCGTCGGTAGCGGTAACGCCAGTGCCGATTGCCCAAACCGGTTCGTATGCGAGAACGCACTTGGCGGCGTCTTCGGCAGAAACGTTCTTGAAAGCGCCCTTGACCTGGAGGCCAATGACTTCCTTGAGGATGCCGCTCTGGCGCTGGTCGAGAGTTTCGCCAATGCAGATAATCGGCTTGAGACCGGCTTCGAGAGTCTTCTTGACCTTGAGGTTCACCGTTTCTTCCGTTTCGTGGAAGTACTGACGCTGTTCGGAGTGGCCGATAATCACGTATTCGGCACCGATTTCCTTGACCATGTCGATGGAAACCTTACCGGTGTATGCGCCCTGGTCCTTCCAGTGGATGTCCTGGATAGCGAGCTTGACATTCGTACCCTTGATGACGTCGGCAACCTTGGCGGCGGCGAGATAAGTCGGGGCAATGACCACTTCGGTCTTCTTCACGTCCTTGACAGCTTCCACAATATCCTTGGCGAGCTGAACGGATTCGCTCACCGTCTTGTTCATCTTCCAGTTACCAGCAATGATATACTGACGCATAATTAACTCCTTGAGTTGTTTTAAAATTTAACGCGCGTAAATGTAGAAAATCCTTTTGCGAATGTCACCCCGTATAAAAAAAAACGCCCCTCGGCGGTTAAACCAAGGGGTGCAGTTTTATTTAGTTACTAGTTAGTAGTTACTAGTTAATAGTTAGAAGTTACTAGTGATTGCAATAAGAACATTTCTAGTAACTAGTAACTTAGAACTCATAACTGCGACGAAGTCGCCCTAGTAACTTAGAACTCATAACTGCGGCGAAGCCGCCCCAGTAACAAGTAATTCAGAACTACGAACTCAACAAACTAGTGATCGTAGTTGCTTGAACGGCTGGAGGTCGGCGGAGGAGATCCACCGTAGCGGTCGCCTTCGATTTTGTCGAGGACCTTTTCAGCTTCGTAGCCTTTCAAACGGGCCTGTTCCGGGTACTTCCAGAACAAGCGAGTGATGAGCTTTTCTTCGCGGGTGTAGTATTCCCAGATAAGACCATCGGACTTTTCTATATCGGGTGGGCCCCACAGAAGGTTTACCATGTCGGTAGTCATGCCTTCTTCGATGTAGCCTTGCTTGAAGGTGTTCTGCAAGTGCTTGTCGATGCCCATGCTTTCCTTGGAAATGAAGTACTCGCGTTCGTATTCGTTCTGGCCTACGCCGCGTTCAATCAGCACAGGGGAAGAATACTTGTTGTTCGTACATCCAAAGAGCATGAGTGCACCAAAGGATATAGCGCACAGATGTGAAAATTTCATTGGATCTCCTTGTATTTGATGACCTCAAAATAAGAATTTATTGAGCAAGTAGCTAAATAATTTTTAGATTTTACACTGAAATGAATAAGATTAATGATTTGTTTAAAATTATTTTACTTAATGTGGCGCTTTTGGGCTCTTTGTGCTTCGGCGTGATAAGTGTTGACCAGTCTAATTTGGTTGGGTTCCGCTATGGACCGAACCTTTCTTGGGGCGGAATGGTGAATATGCCGATTGTCTGGGGGCAATGGGTACCGCAGGCGTCCGTCGGTATGCGCTATACGTGGCTTGAACCTCTGTCTCCACTGAATTACGGGGACCCGATCGGCAACTTGTCGTCGTACCTCAAGATGGATGGCTCTATCGAGCTTTCCCCGTTTTATGGAGGATTCCGTGCCGGGCTTGGGATTAGGCCTTTCAAGGTGAATCCGCAAATCGAGGTCGGCTTTACCTATGAGAGCTACTTCTACTTCAAGTCGAACCTGGAGATGGTCAATGCCGATGTCAAGGGTGGCGGGCGCATCGCCGATACCTGGAATTCCGATTACATCTTTGAAAACATCGGGAATTCGGATTTTGACTATGTCCAGCTCTTTGACATCAACTTGGAACTAAGCTTTAGTCTTCCGCATGGAGGCCTTATTGGGGTTGGCGCCCATTACGTGCTCACCGACATCAGCACGGATTTCGAGGGAAAAAGCTACGATTATGAACGAAATATTCCTGTATTTAGCCGAGATTACATCGTCGAAATCCAGAGCTTCGGACGCCTGCCGTTGACCGAACATGTAGCCGCAGTGTATGAATGCCTGTATCTCAAGACGGGGCTCTTGCGCAGTGGCGGTAGCGTCAAGAAGGAATCGTTAAGCTACAGAATGGGCCTTCTCGGCGCGCATATCTCGTGGAAGGACGGACTTCGCAATTTCGTTGTCAAGGCCGGCATGTGGAGCCGCGATAAAAAGCGTTTCTACAATGGGTCATTCGCCCAACAGTTGCTTATTCAGCTTGAGTATAAGGGGTATTTTTCTTTCCCCTTCCATAGCAGTAATTTTTCTGAATAGTTTGGGAACCGGGAACAGAATCTTGGGCTTCTCCAACTTGCGTAGCGGGTCCGCCTCTAAAGCCTGCGCCGGGTAGGCAGAGCGAATCCAGAGGTTTCCGCCGTAGTCGCCGCTTGCGACATTCACGAGTGTAGGCAGTAGTTCGCCTGCGTAGGATTTCCAGTTCGAAATGGTGAAATAGCGGTTCTTGGATGCTCCGTGCATTACAACCTTTTCCGGATTCGGGAGCGAGTCGGTGACGAGACTCCACCACATGTTGGAGTACGCTGTCGCAAGAATGCTGTTCGGCATATTCAATCTTGTCGAATCAGGGCACTTGAAAAATCCGTTCGCCAGAAGTTCCAGGTCGTCGAGTCTTAGAGGAGTCTTTCCGATTTTCTCTTTGAGGTGGTGCAAGCCGAGTTGGCGCTTGACCTTAGAGTCACCGATGAGCATGTAGCGGTAGCTGCCCGCCGTAATGAACGTGAACGAGGGGCTGTCGTAAAGGTTTACAAAAAACGTGTCGAGGGTTTCGTTGTGGTGTCTCCATTCGATGGATGCGCTGGTCCTGTTTTTCTGTTCGTTGACGAACCGGCCTTCGATGTTCACGATCATGGGGGCGTTCGTTAAAAGACGTGGGCAAACTTTTTGCTTGTCGCTTTGCGCCATCAGCGAAATTGCCGCAATGCAGACAACGACAGCTGTTAATTTTATGTCTTGAATCATATATTTTGAATATAGATAAATTTATGACATATCCGTTATTTTTTATGGTTAAAGTTCCGTAACGCAAGCATAAAAAGAAAACCCCGGCGCATCCCAAATGGCTAAAAAAGGAAGAACCGGGGTTTATGTTTTTTCAGGAAGAAATTTAAGTAGTAGGCAGTAGGAAGTGGACGGTAGGCAGTTGGCGTTTGTCACCCTGGTCTGTGCCGGGCCGTCTTACACGGTTTAGCCTTCGTCTTGGATACTTTCTCCGTCACCGTCATCGCCAAGGTCAACGGCGTCGTTTTCACCAAGCTTGAAGAGTTCCACGTCCTTCATGCTTTCGCGAATCTTGGTTTCGATTTCGTTGCAGAGTTCTACGTTGTCCTTCAAGAACAGGCGCGTGTTTTCGCGACCTTGGCCAATGCGCTCGTTGTTGTAGCTGAACCAGGAACCGCTCTTCTGGATGATGTCTAGTTCGCAGGCGAGGTCGAGGATGGACGCTTCGCGTGAAATGCCTGCACCGTACAGGATGTCGAATTCGCATTGCGTAAACGGGGCGGCGACCTTGTTCTTTACAATCTTCACGCGGGTGCGGTTGCCGATGACTTCTTCGCCGTTCTTGATGGCGGCGATGCGGCGGATGTCGATACGCTGCGTGGCGTAGAACTTCAGTGCGTTACCGCCAGTTGTCGTTTCCGGGTTGCCGAACATCACGCCAATCTTCATGCGGAGCTGGTTGATGAACAGCATGCAGGTGTTCGACTTGGAGAGAATGCCGGTGAGCTTGCGGAGCGCCTGCGACATCAGGCGGGCCTGGAGGCCCACGTGGTTGTCGCCCATTTCGCCGTTGATTTCAGCCTGCGGAACGAGTGCTGCCACAGAATCGACAACGATAATGTCGATGGCGCCAGAACGCACGAGCGTTTCGGCGATGTCCAAAGCCTGCTCGCCGGTATCCGGCTGCGAGACGAGGAGCGATTCGATATCGACGCCGAGCTTGCGGGCATAGACCGCGTCAAAAGCGTGTTCCGCGTCGATGAACGCCGCCACGCCGCCAAGCTTTTGCGCTTCGGCAATCGCATGCAAGGCAAGCGTCGTCTTACCGGAAGATTCCGGTCCGTAGATTTCGATGATGCGTCCGCGGGGGAACCCGCCTACGCCAAGTGCCATATCTAGCTGGATGCACCCTGTCGGGATGACCGGGATATCTTCGACTGGCTGTTGACCGAGGGCCATAATGGAACCTTTACCGTAGTTCTTTTCGATTTGGGCGATTGCCGCTTCGACGGCTTTTGCCTTTTCGCTGGAAAGGTTGCTTGTGGGTGTTGTTGCTTTTTTGGCCATTTTTTTACTCCGTTTTTCTTTTGTTTTTTGTTAATATACTAATTAGTGAACTTTTGTGCAAGTGCTTTTTTGGCTATTCAGTAAAAAAAGTAGCTTGCTCATTATCTTATACACGCTTTTTTCACGGATTTGTTCTCGATTTCCTGCAAAAATTTCGCAAAAGGCTTCATTTTGCAAACTATTGGCGACACACATCCATACTGTACCGACCGGTTTTCCCGGAACGGCGCCTGTTGGGCCCGCGATTCCCGACGTGGCGACCGCCCATTCGCAGTGGAATAGTTTGCGGGCGCCTTCGGCCATGGCTTTCACGGTCTGTTCGCTCACGGCACCGTATTTCGCGAGAATCTCGTCGCTTACGCCGAGCAGGTCGTGCTTGACTTCGTTCTGGTAGGCGACGACACCTCCCTTGAGGATAGCAGAAGAACCCGGCTCGTTGACAATGCTCGATGCGATAAGCCCGCCCGTGCAGGATTCCGCCGTTGCCATCATCTCTCCGCGCTTGATCAGTTCTTCCTTGATTTTCAAGGCAAGCTCGTGAATTTCGTGTTCGATATTGATTGTTTCGTTCATCATTACACCCATAAGTTAAAAACATTAACTGTCAAAAACAGACATTTTTAAAAAACATAAAATTTTTTTTTCGCCTTCGCAACGTCATCCCGGCCTTTGAGCGTCGTCATGCTGAGCATAGCGAAGCATCCAGTAACG
>CAMKTL010000075.1:0-7723 GCA_946415675.1 uncultured Fibrobacter sp. | reverse complement strand
TGGCGTTCGGCTTCTTCCTGGATGATGTTGTAGATTTCCGGATCGGTCTGTTGCAATGTAGATTTAAGCATTATTGCTCCTTGATTTTGTACGGCGCAAATATAGCTTTTTTAGACGAGAGACGAGAGACGAGAGACGAGAGATTTTTCTTAAAACAAGCACAAAGAGCTGTCTTTTTAGACGAGAGACGAGAGACGAAAGATTTTTCTTAAAACTAGCGCAAAGAGCAGTCTTTTTATGGAAGGGGGATGTATCCCCCTGGTTCGCACGTTGTTACTCTCCACCCCCTCTAACGGGCTTAGAGCCTGCCCCGGACTTGTTCCGGGGCCAGCCCGTAACGCCCGGCTTAGCAAGATTCTACCGGGGGCCGGCTTCGTTTTTCACGCGAACAGCGAGGTCAGCACCAGACTCATCAGACGAAACCTTGTAATCCGGTTTGAATCCTCTTGCATCGCCCGAGAGATTTTTGCCACTGCGACCGAACCAGTTGTCAATCATATAGACAAATCCCTTCGTTGTCTTGTCCGGCGACCCGTCTTCGTTTTCGAGTCGATAAACAGAGACTGGTGTTTCGTTATTGAAAACGTTGCTTTCGATATAGCAAGCCGCAGAATCGGTACATTCCATTCCCGCTTGCTTTACATCGAAGAAGAAATTGTTGTACGCATGTATTTTACCATGACGAGCAAGGACTCCCACCTTTTCCAGGTTTTCGAAATAATTGTGATGCAACGTCAAAGTCTGTAAAGAATCCACGAAAATATCAGGTTCAAGTCCAAACAAAATACCGGACTGACCATTTTCAAAACGATTCCAAGATAACGTAACCGCATACGAACTTCGTTTAACATCCACCAAAATTAGCGGATATTCTTCGAACGTACAATGATCGACCCAGACATGATGCGTGCGGTTATGTATGGAAAGTGCACGACGACTCGTCGTATCTTTCACCGTAATCGAAGGCGCCGTAAAAGTCAGGTTTTCAAAAATGAGATTAGAGGACTCGTTTGTCAAAATACCCATGCCCGTAATGCGGACATCGCGACCGCGACCATCTATCGTCTTGTTGGACTTGATGCGTAACGGCGATTGCAAATTGTATTTTCCGTTTTTCTTGAACAAAATCCACACTGCACCGTCCTTTTCAGCACATTCACGAAGAGAACCAGGAGCAACAGCGCTCGTCGTCGCAGGTTTGCCTAGAGAGTCCACATTTGCCGAATCAACAACATCGATAAAATCGTCCGTTGTGGTCACGATGCATATTTCGCCTTTCGATTTTTTGACGTTTCCAGAGCTATCCGTGACACCTGCAGCCCCCAGAGTCCCTACGGCAAAGCCATTGATTTCCTTGAGCAACGATTCATGTGCATTCCAGTCTTTCTCAGGATATTTCGTCGTCACGCCCACCTTGGAGTTCACAACTTTTATGCTGGACGAGGTATCGGAACCATCCACAAACAACGTATCACCAGCATTCGACTGAACCATTACGGAATGGACCTCTTCCGGGTCGCCGATTTGCACATCGAAACTCCCCTGCGGCAAGGAATCAATAACAAAATGCCCAGTGCTATCAGGAACAACATAACGGTCGAGACCTGCCACGCGAACAATCGGGGACTCGCCAAGCACAACATATCCTTCAATAGAAGAAAGTTCGCCGAGTTTAATCGTATCAATCTTGGAATCTTCGAGAGCAACCGTATGGATAGCCCCCGAAGCCTCGGATTTACTCACGTTGCGCGCTTCAATGGTGTAGCGACCGTTGCGAACTTCAAACGAAACATGCCCATCCTCGTTGGTTTCGTTCCAAGCGTTTTCCGCAGGGCCGCTAGAAAGGTAATCGTCAGGCAGAATCCGGACACGCGCCATTGGTGCAGGCTTTCCATCTGCCATTTGGACATACAAAGCGATTGTCGATTCCGCTTCCGTGCCGCCAGCAACCCTATCGTCGCCACAAGCAACAAAACTTAGAGCAAGCGCACCAAGCAACGCAAGCAAACGCATTTGAGCAATCGTCCTCCAACTAATTTTCATGATTGCCCCCTCGGATTTCAACGGAATTGTCTAAAGCGCAAGCATTGCGCAATCCGACAACATCACAAGATTCGTTTGAAGCATCTTCAGTTGCCGGTAAATTCTGAATCTCTGCGCCGCGAATACGGCGTTTGCGCCCTCGCCTCTGCGGTGGCGGATACGGGTCCGAAAGCGGGAACAGTTGCATTCCCAGCTGAAACACGCGATTCGGTTTTTGGCATTGTTCGACTTTAGCGAGAACTTCTCGACGGAACCTGCGAACCATTTCGACCAGTTCGCTGTAAGTTGCCTCGTCACAGCCAAACGCAAGCGTCGAGAGATTGCGTTCTTCGCGACCAAAGCGGTCCATCGCCGTCTGCGCCACATCCAAATTTTGCTGGATATAAGCGTTTACCGCCGTGTTGTACGATTCAAAACCGCTGGAAACCAGGCCTTGTGTTTGTTCATAAAAACCGGTCGTCTCGTTTTTCTTGATCATCGAGAGGCGTTCCAAAAGCGCAATCGAAGACTTGACCTGGCTAGCGGAAATCGGCGGGCGCACCATCAACCCAAGTGCAGCATCATCGCCAACATACGGATAGAACGTCACCAACTCACGAACAACAGCATGATACCAGTGGTCAAAATATTCAAACTGATCCTTCGCCAAATTTTCGACCTTGCATTCCTTGGAAGCAACAAGCTTTTCAAGGAACTGGCGGCTTTCAGAGTGCGTTTTCGCCTGATTAAACGCCACCATGTTGGCAAAATAAGACTTTTCACGTTCGTCACTGCAAAAGATAGAAGCAAACGTTTCAACCAGACGGTCCGTCAAATTGCGCTTGCCCTGCAAAATCTTATTGAACATCGATGAATCAAAACCCGCTTTTTCCGCAATATAACGATGACTAAAACGCCAATCGCCTGCATGGCGCTCTTCGTAAGCGTCTTTCAAAAAATCGCGGTAATTCAGATATTCAAAGATGTTAATCATTGGGCTATGAGGTATGAGGTTTGAGGTCGCTCGTAAACTCGCTTTGAGGTGTGAGGTTAGTGCAGTGGTGGTTAGTGATTAGTGGTTAGCAAGGACGTCATCCTGATTGCGAAGCAAGAAGGATCCAGTTATGTTTTAGCCTGGATGTTTCGCTTCGCTCAACATGACATTTTCATTCTTCACTTTTAATTTTTAATTTTTCATTTTGTTTTCGTCTTTAATTTTTCATTTCTTTCGTCTCTCGTCTATAGGCCGCAGGCCGTTCTTTCGTCTAAATACAATATACATTATTGTCCACAGTTTTGCAAATTTAAAGTCCACATTATGTAATAAAACCAATATGGCGGAACAAGACCGCCACACCGGAGTCCTTTATTTTAGGAAATACCGTCCCTTCGGCAATTTACGCAATTCCCCGCGGTCTGTATTCTTCAACACCTTCTGTCCGAGAGCATTCACGGTAAAGCCGTTTTTCTGGGTCGAAACAGGTCTCGTAGTGGCGAACAATTTCGTCAAGTGGTCCTTTTCCCTCACATTCTTGCAACCCGTACGATACACGTCCTTCATGTCAAACGCAATCATATCGATATTCGGGCCTCCATCTGCCGTAGCCGACTGCAAAATCACCTTGAAATCAAGCGCATCCACCCATACGTTATCGACATAGACCGTATCCCATTTGTCCCAACTTCCGGTTGACGGGAACACCACATCGTAAGTACCGTTATCCACGGTGATTTTCATATCACGGCTTGTCGTACCGCTAAACGCATAACGGATCATCATGCGGGCATGCTCTGCCGACTGGTCCGACGTCACCATATACGTTGCCTTGCTATAAGCGGAATTGTCGAGATTAAAGAATCCCCCACCAGTATAGCCTTCATGGTTTGTTTCAGTCCAGCCATCGCCCATTTCGGGGTTCGACATATCAAGCACGGACGGCCAAGCATCTGTCCCGGCCTTCAACGAGCAAAGTCCTTCTGCAAGTTCCGTAACGGAAACACTGCTCGAACTTTCTGGGCCGCCCGAGGACGAACTGTTTGCCGTGCCGCTTTCTTCGGAGCCGTGCGTAATCGGCGTGCAAGCGGCACCACCCTTGAACATGGCCGTGTAGGTAATGTCACGAGCTTTTGTCTTGAACCCGTAATAAATCATCTTGTTCGAAAGTTCCTTACAATCGTCATCGACCCACTTTTCAAACGTCTGGCCGTTCGGCGTCACACGAAGCGTCATCGGAGAACCCGCCGGGAAATACTGCGTCTGCGTAATGAGTCCATTGTAACTTGACAGATTCGTCTTGACCTTGATGGTATAACGTTTCTTGATGGCTGACACAAGTGTTGTAAGCCCAGCCTTCGCCTCTGCAGACAAATTCGTATTGCTCTTGAGATTTTCTTCCAGTTCTTCGCAAATCATTTGCGCATGGCCCATCGAGCCCATTTCCTGGAAGTGCGTCGTACCGTCGTTCACGCCATCGGGATAATTCGGGTATTCGCCTTTTTCCAGTTTCTTGTACAAATAACGCGTTACGTAATCCGGCATGCTCTTGTACGTCGTATTGTACGTGTTGTACGATTTCATGTTCAAATCGACAAACGGAATCTTGTTGTTCTTTGCAACAGTCTGCATCATGCCACGGGCATCGTAGTTATTGGCACCCGTCGAGAACACGTTGCGGCTTCCGTTCAAATTCATCGGCGAAATGAGAATGACGTTCACACCCTTCTTTTTGCCAGCATCTACATATTTTTGAATATATCCCGGAAAGTCCTTGGGATCCACATAGCGTGCGGCCTTGCTGTAGTCACGATCGTTATGGCCAAACTGCACAAAGAGGAAATCCCCCTTTTGTGCCGACTGCAACGCGCCATCCAAGCGCCCTTCTTCGATAAACGTCCTGGAGCTGCGACCGCCAAGAGCCGCGTTGTTCACCTTGACACGGGCTCCATCGAAGAAATAGCCGATAACCTGGCCCCAGCCTGTTTGCGGATAAACGTTATCCTTGTACGTCTGCACTGTCGAATCGCCCACGACATGAATCGTGAAACTTGTAGAATCGCTCACGGCGACACCCGTGAACAGGGCTGCAGCGATAAAGAATCTAAATACACTCTTCATAAACATCTCCTAGAGTTAATAGTTCTAAGTTACTAGGAATGCAGGAACCAAGAATCTTGACACAAGCAACACTAGTAACTTAGAACTATAAACATCTCCTAGAGTTAATAGTTCTAAGTTACTAGGAATGCAGGAACCAAGAATCTTGACACAAGCAACACTAGTAACTAGTAACCAAGAACTCGAAACTCTTTTTTATCTCACCTTTGCCCAGTTCACGTTAAACTTCATACTTCCCTGTTTTACAACGATGCGGTAGAGCCCAGTATTTTTCACAAGCGCAGAAAGCGGAATTTCGCTAGTCGCATCAAAGGAACTTTGTACAACCATGCGACCGCTCATATCAAACACGCAAACATCAGCACGTTCGGCACTTGCAAGTTGCAAAACGTCACCACGGAGTTTCAGGCCCCTAGCACTCACGGCGCCATTCAATTTCGTCGTCGTACAATCAATGCCTACACGGCAAACGCCCTCTACGCTGAACCCAAAAGCATCCAGGTTCGGAGCGCCATCGTTCGTCACCGACATGAACTTGAGTACCGCATCACCCTGCGGAGCATCCAGCACCACATAAGCAGTATCCCACTTGTCCCAGCCTCCCGTCGGAGGGGCACTCAAATAGTAGTCATGATCAAGATAAGCGTTGAACATGCGGTCCGAAGTTCCGCCATTCGCATAACGCACAGCGAGCGTCACATTGCCCGCGCCGGGGAACTTCACCTTATAGCTAGCATAGGATTCGTTTGTATTGTCCAAATTGAAATAACCGTTGCCAGTAAAGCCCGTCCATTCATTTTGAGTCCAACCGATTCCCGCATCGTCCGGCTTGCTTGCATCAAAAAATTTCTTGATGTCCTTGTCAATTTGAGTCGTTGTTTCCTGACTGCCTTCCATCGGAGTAAACGGGACAAAAGTCACGTCATCGAGGCTCTTCGGAGTCGTCGTCGGGAACGCGGTCAAGGCCTTTCCGTCACCAGTATATTTTACAGCAGAGCCGCCTTCATACACTGCAGTGAATTGCGTCGAAGCGCTCCCCATCTTGAATGTATGGATGTACGGGGATTTTACGTTAGAACGGCTCGGAGCGCCGACCTTGTTGCCATTACCGTCATACCAGCCCAAAAACTTCTTGCCAGACTTCGGGATGGTCTTGAGCATCACAGTCATTCCCTGCGGATAGTATGCATTGAGGGAAGTCGCTTCAGCGGCACCTTCCGGGCTGACCTTGACATCCACCTGATACATAGGAGCCATGTAGTCGCCAAGCTTTTTGACAATCGGATCCTTGTGGGCACGCATCTGTTCGGTGATGATACGGCCAAAAGCATTCGCGCCGTTCATCTGCAAATGCACCTGATCCGTCTGGTCGCTGCCCAGATTGCTGTATTCCGCCTTCGTGGCATAGTTAAAGATAAACTGTGCGGCATAGCGTTCACCAACAGAAATCATGTAGTTTGCGACCATTTCGCTCATGTCGATAAACGGAACATTAAGTTCAGTCGCAAGTTTCTGGTTCAGAGCCGGGTAGCCACGGTAGCTGTTATGAATTTGCGTCGGGGAATCGTAGTACAGACGACGTATCGGGCTCATGATGATGGGATTTGCCCCCTTCGCGCGAACATCGCTCACCATCTTTTTCATGTTGGAGGCGAAAAAATCCTCTGTACTGTAGTTCACATCGTTAATACCGAACTGGATAACAACGTAATCTCCAGACTGAAGTTTTTCTGCAATGCAGTTGCCCGCACTACAGCCCTTCTTGAAGAACATGTCGTAGTAGCCAACAGCCGTGCCACCATTTTTGTCCTTACCACCACCGCCCAGCGACATGCCTCCTTGACCGCGGTTCACAACCGCCGCCTTGTTCACGTCAAACCAGAAATGGAAATCCTGTCCTTGCCCCTGCTTGGGGTAATAACCTTCAGCCCAGTCCTGCATGGTAGAGTCACCACACATGTAGATGGTAACCTTCGCCCAAACGAGCGGAGCTGCAACCATCGAAGCGATAACGGCAGATTGCCAGAGTTTTGCAAAGTAATTCATAATAAACATCCCATACTGTTAGTTGATTTATTCAAACTTATATATTCCGTTCTGCATAATTTCCCCGTTCAGCTTGACCTTCACAAAGTATATTCCTCTCGGAAGTATGCCTTTATCAAGAGCAAGAACAGACTCGCCCGGAGTCACATTTGCAGAAACAGAACCACGCATTGTTCCAGTCATATCATAGAACAAAATTTCAGCAAAACCAGGAACCGACGTGAAAAGGGTTCCCGTTGACGGTCGATACATAAACCCGATTTTTGGATTGACAACCGGAATAGCATCAGATTTCTTATCCTTATCCGTCTTGGATTTATCAGTTTTTGTCGTGTCGGCCTTCGTCGTGTCCTTGGGCGTTGTCTTTATTGTGTCGGCCTTCGTCGTGTCCTTGGGCGTCGTCTTTATTGTGTCGGCCTTCGTCGTATCCTTAGGCGTCGTCTTTATCGTATCGACCTTCGTCGTGTCCTTGGGCGTTGTCTTTATCGTATCGACCTTCGTCGTGTCCTTGGGCGTCGTCTTTGTCGTATCGACCTTCGT
>CAMKTL010000074.1:0-8155 GCA_946415675.1 uncultured Fibrobacter sp. | reverse complement strand
GAACCGATGATAAGGACTTTGTCGATGCCTTCAATCTTCATTTTTTATCTCCGTTGATACTAATTATTAAACTCTTGTGTTAAACTGTTGGACTGGATCCTTCGACTCCGCCCTTCGGGCTTCGCTCAGGATGACACGAGGGTAAAAAATTGATCATGAGGCGAGCGTCGCGACCAAACTTGTTTGGGCATGACCGAGCCGATAGATCAACTTTTTTCGTAGAAAAAAGAAATGCTGAACTAAAAAGTCCAGCAAAATTAAAATCAAAAATTTTAGTGTCCTTGAAAAAGCCATCTGCCGTTGCGCAGTGGATTGCGCAAATCGCATTGGGCTTCGACATTGCAAGAATTTGTTTCATCTCTTGTCTAAATCACTCAAGGTTTAAACTTGCGCAAATATAGACAAAAAATGTAAAAGTTTCAATGGCGAAAACGTTATTTCGCCAAAATTCTCCGACTATAATTCGTCCGACAAACCCGGACCATCATCCAGACCATCATCCGGTCCATTATCAGGTCCTTGACAAATGGGAAGATTCGGATCTTCCAAGCATTCATCGGTAGTACTTTCATCCGCGCTCGAAGACGACGAAGAACAGCCCACAACAGTAAAGAGAGCTACGGTAAAGAACATTCCCAAGAAAACGCGTTTCATAAAAACCTCTAAGTTGTTAAGTATCAATACAATAGGCAATCTAGTAAAACTACAGGAAAAAATTCAACAGACAAACAAAAAAGGACTGCCATAAGACAATCCTTTCCTTTGCAAAAAGCAAATCCAGCTCAGAAATTACTTCTTAGCCTTGCTCTTGGCAGCGTCAGCCTTGAGAGCTGCACCGGCCTTGAAGCCGACGGTCTTGGAAGCCTTGATCTTGATGGTAGCACCAGTCTGCGGGTTGCGGCCAGTACGAGCAGCGCGGGACTTCACAGCGAAAGTACCGAAACCGATCAACTGGACGTTGCCGTCCTTCTTGAGGCCAGCGGCGATACCGTCGAGAACTGCGTCGATAGCACGAGCAGCAGCAGCCTTGGATTCAATGCCTGCTTCCTTGTTGGCGAGCACGGCTTCAATGAGATCTTGTTTGTTCATTTTTTAACTCCTTGAGTCAGATTTGTGAAATGTTTGGTAATATTATACTTTTTTTTTCTTAAGGTAGAATAGAATAATTTGAAAAAAATGTTTTAAAAGCCCATAAATCAAGCCTTGGGAGCCAGTCTGCCCGATTCCTCGACATACTGGTCGGCCTTGGTTCTAAGCTTTTCTATATAGACCAGGCAAAGGCACGTAAACGGGATAGCCACCAAAAGTCCCAAGAACCCGAGCAGCTTACCCCAGATCGAGAGCGAAAGGAGGATTCCCACTGGAGGAAGGTTCATCGACTTCCCGATGATATGCGGAACCAGGAAAAAGTCCTGAATGATTTGCACAATAAGATAGACCGCAAGAATAATCAACGCCACCTCCCAGAACGGCATTCCTTTGTCTAGAGCGTAAACCACCGCCAGTAGAAGGGCCAAAGGAATCGTCGTCAACTGCATGTACGGGATCATGTTTAACGCGCCAGAAAAAAGTCCAAACGCAACGCCCATAGGCAGTCCAATAACGCTAAACCCAATCGCATAGAGAATTCCGACCGACAGTGCCACCATGGATTGAGCACGGAAATACGTTCCCATGAATTTGTCTATAGAACTTACAAACTCACCCGATTCACGACGGTAGCGTCTCGGAATCAAGCGTCTAACACCTTTTTTTATTTTGTGCATATCCAGCATAATGAAGACAAGGTACATAAAGACGATTGCCGCACTCGAGATACCGACAAGAATCGTCGAGGTTTTCGAGAGCACGCCCCAAGCGCTCGGAAGAATTTTATCCGAAATAGTCTGTACCACGCTCCACACATCAAGCGATTCCATTGCCTCGGCAACGCCATCCCATGAAATCAGGGACTTCACGGAAGTCCACATATCCGCAGGAAGGAACGTCATTATACGGTCACTCCAAGTCGAATCCGTAAACACCCTCGAAAGAAGCGTTCCCAAATATTGGACTTCGTGCACGACCCTCGGCACAAAAAAGTACATACAGCCACCAATAATCACAGCACAGGCAAGAATCACGACAATCACAGCGATTACGCGATAGCGGAACTTTATTTGCAACCAACAAACTAAAGGGTCCATAATATAGGCAATCAAGAAGGCCGCAAAAAATGGGAAAAGGACCCCTCTTAAGTAGTTCAGCACATATAGGGACACGCCGACAGCAACCGCAATCAGCACATAGCGCATCACCCTATCAAGCGTCCAGTTTCTTTGCATCTTTACCCCCGCGTGTTTTCAAGGCATATACACAGAACAGAACAAAGCCAAGCAAAATGCAAGCAAGCACTCCGTACAAAGTTTTTCTATTTTCCGCATTATCCTTCCAAATGCGGACATAACGGATTTCCATTTCGTCAGGAATACCGCGAAGCGTAGAACTTCCACTGACAACTTCAAAGAACGAGGCCCGTCCCAAATACGTCATACCGTCATCTTTTTCAAGGCCCTGCGAAGAGAACCACCATTCCGGAACCTTAAACTCGCTCAGAGCAATCTTACTCACGGCAAAGCGTTCCTTGGAGCCTCCCATCAGCAAATATGGAGCCGAAGGAATATCCTTTTCCAGGACACGGAGCGTCGCATAATCACCATTGCGCGTATAGACCGGGTCATCCGTCAAAATGCGGAGTTTCATGGAGTTCATCCGTTTCGACGCCACATGTACTTCAATGGAATCAAACTTCGTCAAGTCCAAAAGACCGGACGGACGACGATTCGCAGATTTCAAATTAAAACCGACACCGGCGTAAGTAAACGCTTTTCCAGTACGGATGTTCACGGACGCAATGAGAAGCGTATCCGTCAGCTGCACTTCGCTTGTCGAAAATCCTCCCACAGCGCTATCGTTCAGCGGAAAGAGCTCAAACGTTCGTTCTGGGAAAAGTTCAACAGAACCATTCCCACTACGAGAATACAAAAAGCCCCACGCAACAAGCAAGGCTAGAAAAATGGACACTCCCAACCATTTATTCTTTTTCATCATGCACCTTCACAGGATGTCTGCGTCCTATGGCAACAATCATGAGGCCGAGAATCATGAACAGGAATATACCGTAATTTCTATTACTGACACCGCTCACAGAAATCTCTCTAACGTTTACAACAAAGTTCTTCCCACGAGGCTGTTTCCATCCAGTTGATATTTCTACGCGGGCAACACTTTCATGATGCGGACGATTCCACGAACGTTTCACGCCGAGATTATCATACCAGAAATCAGGAATGTAAAGTTGCTCAAAAGGTATCGCAATTTTATTGCGACCCGATTTTACCGGAACTTCCTTCAACAACAACCTAAATGTTTCCGGTCTGTTCAATTCAGTCACATCCGGGTCATACGTCCAAGTCTTTACATTTATTTCAGCCGTTCCCACAGCATCAATATCTAGATAAAGAGTATCTACATTTTTCCAGTTGTGGAACTTTTTTTCGCCATTGGCATCAAAATCAAAGACCATGCCGCACCAAGTCGGTTTCTTTTCATCCGTTCCAAGCGTACACTGGAACGAAACAAGAGAATCCGAAGAATCAAACAGAACAACAGAAGTGCCGCCATCTGCGTTATCGTCATAAGCGGATACTTTCGCACCATCCCCTAACGGGAAAACACTTTCCGCAAAACGTTCTTTTGGAAGCATCACATATATTGCAATAACAATAACAGCAATGATTGCCAAAATTGTATATGATTTTTTCATTTACTCAAAAAATTTCCTTAAAGTTCGATTGTACTGAATCAAATCAAGAGGATCTTCTTCCTCGACCTTCTCGCCAAACAGCTTCGTCACAAGCGAATCAATCCAGCGGATAAAGAAAAAATGATGTTTACCTTCTCTTGCCTGCGGAGCGGCCTTGATATCAAGCGACCACTGCAAAAGCTCCTTCACCTTGGACGGTGGCAGGTGGAATGTTTCACAGCAAGTCGTCACGTAGCCGTCAAAACCGTAATGCGGAAGCTTGCCCTTCACGAGCGGGGCCCCATGGTCAATGCATACAGGATTTTCACAAGGCGGATCCTGAACATTTTTCTTCTTCAGGTCTTCAAGCCACAATTCACGCGTCTTGTCCGTGAGCCCACCGTAAAAGGCGAACGTCTGGTTGCACGGGAAAAAGATGGAATAGCATTTGGGGCAAAACCGCAAATCAAGGTTTACAATTTTCAGAGACTCAACCTCTGAACCGCAAAAAGAACATTTACACATGTAGATTAATATAGATAATAGACGAGAGACGAGAGACGAGAGATGAGAGAAAATAGTGTTTAGGGGAAAGCTTTCCCCTGGCTCGCACTTTGTCGCTCACCACCCCTTCAAGCGGGCACATCCCGCAACGCCCTGTTTTTACATATCACTAGTAACTAGAATCTAGTAACTATTAACTAAATTTACCAGCATGGCTAAAGTAGTTCAGATTACCGCAGAAAATTTTGAAACCGAGGTGATTCAAGCCTCCGAAACCCGCGCTGTTGCAATTCTCTTTTCTTCCGCAGAATACCCCGATTGCGCTCCCTATTCTCAATTGCTCGGTCAGCTTTCGACGAGCATGGACTTCACGCTTGGCGTCGTGAGTTGCGACGACCGCGAAAACATGCGCCTCATCCAGATGTTCCGCGTGCAGTCCGTCCCCGAAATACACATGGTCGATAAAGGGCAAATAGCAGATGTCATTCAGGGAGTTCTCCCAGAAGCAGACCTCAAGAAACGTCTCGAAAAGTTTTTCGTCTCCGACGAACAGCGTTTCCAGACAGCGCTCGAAGACGCCATCGCCCAAAAGAACTTTGACCAGGCGCTTCCGATGCTCGACGAAGCCCTCTCCAAGACGCCAAACGACAAGAAACTCCAACTCCTCTGGGCCAAAGCAAACCTCGGACTCGGCGACACCGCCAAAGCAAAAGACATCCTCGCCAAGTTCACCGAAGCCGACGACCAGTACCGCGAAGCGAAATCGCTTTTGGAACTTCTCGACTTCCACGCCGAAGCCGCCAAAAAAGACGTCCAAGGCAAGGAGGCCATCGTCTATCACGAAGCATGCAAACTCGCCTGCGAAGAACACTTTGAAGACGCCCTCCAGGCATTCCTGAATTTGTTCGTCGAAGCCCCCGACTGGAACGACGGCGCAGCAAAGAAAGCCATGCTCACGCTATTCGGCGTACTCGGCCCCAAGCACGAACTCACCTGGAAGTACCGCGCCAAACTCAACACGATGATGTTTATCTAAAATGACTCTACTCCTCGCCATTATTTTCTTTGTCTTTGTCGTGGGCGCTCTCATTCACGGGTATTTTTCTTTTGCCAACGTGGAATACAGTTTTCGCGAGCACCCAGTACAGTTCATCGTCGTTCTTCTCATCATGCTCGGTGCGGCCATACTTTGTACTTACCTATTCCTTAAAGAAGTCGGCGTCCTAAAATAAGCCTCACAAAACCATATGAAAAAACGCAGCCTCAACAGCTGCGTTTTTCACATTTCACTTTTAAGTTATCTACACTTAGCGTTTGCGATATCCAACAAATTCTTGTAGGCAGCCATGCACTTCCTGTGGTCTATCGTCCCCTCGGTGTAAGAATAGCATTCGCCAAGCTTTTTATTCGCCTTGTCACGTTCCTTGCACACCTTCTTCGGAGCCGGTTCAGACTGTTTTACATTATTCTGATTCTGAACCGGAGCCGGAGCAGCAGCCGGAGCATCGTAGGAATAGACAAGCACTTCGATTCGGTTGTTCTTCGCACGGTTATCCGGAGTCGTATTCGGCACCATAGGTTCATCACCACCCTTGCCCGTTACAACAATATCCTTGGCCGAAAGCCCCGACATCACCAGGTAACTTTTCACTTCTTCAGCACGTTTTGCCGAAAGAGCGCGGTTTCTTTCCGGGCGATCCAGATTATCCGTATGGGAGATAATTTCAATCGTCTTTCCCTGATAGTTTCTCAGATGGTCTGCAGCTCTCTTCAACCCCGCCGTAGATTCCTTCGTAAAGCGGGATTGCCCCACAGGGAACGACACATTCTGCATGACAAACTTTTCCAAAACAGTCCTATTAGCCGCGGACTTGACCGCAGGCTGATTTTGCGCAGCGGGCGTACTCGCCGACTGTGACTTCGGTGCTGCATACGACGGAGCGTTCTTGACGCAGCGGACTTTATTCGTATAGGCGTCACCATGCTTAAAATACGGGGTACCCTTTTCGCGAACGGCGTTATACTTCCAATCCACATAAGTCATTTCGTTGCCACTCTTCGTAGATGTCCAGTAACCGCGCTTGAAATCGAAATTCAAACTGCACGGGTTATCCTTCGTATCAGCATTGGTTTTTCTGCGCTTGTCGTTGGCGTGCATTTCAAAATCTGTCGCCTTGGAGAAGAGTTCCTCGAAATCCGACTGCTCTGGAACATGCCAGCCACTCGGGCAAGCTCTATCGAGATTCCGCGCTTCCATTTCGTCGATGCGGTCAAGAACCATGTCTTCGGCCTGCCAGACTTGATCGCCAATCTTAAGCGTCCTGTAAGTTTTTCCCGAACGGTCCATCAAGCCACCAAGACGGTCCTTGCAGGCGGCTTCCCAGTCCTGAATACAGCGGACAGAATAAGCGTTCGCCTTACGTCCCTGGTACGCAAAATTCTCAAGGTTCGTACCTCTAAAGCTCATTGCATCGGCCTTGTCGCCACCCTTGTCGTCACCAAGCCAGAAGAACGCACGGTTGCCCAAATCAATGAAACTTTCGCCATCGACATAGTAACCACCATCAAGCACTCTAAAGCTATTCAGATTGAAATCTTGATAGTTGAGATCATCACCCGTAGGCAGGCTCCAACCATTCGGGCAAGCCCTTTTTGCAGAGCTCCACGTATAAAGTCTTCCGTAGCGTTCGCAATTCTGGAGATTGTTGTCATAGCAGTAACTTTCAGGCAGACGGAACTTCAAATTTTCGGCCATCCACACGCGATCGCCAATTTTCACCGTCGCATAACGTTCACCGTCACGATTATCAATCAACAGATTCTTCGAAGCATCGTAAGTCGATGTGTTCTGGTACTTGGATGCCATAATCGGATCCGTATAGGTCGCCTGCTGGGGCTGAGTCGGTCGCGAACTCAGCAAAGCGCGTTCATCATCAGAAATACTGCAATCGTATCCCTGCGGCAAACTTCCGAAATAGTAATTGTATTTGTCCGGCGTAACCCAAATTTCGCTACCGCCAAAAGACGAGGTCATAAAAGAACGCGGATAGTTAGCGCACCTGTAAAGCACACCGGCGCAACGATCATCCTTCTTTTCCGTTCTAAACGTTTCTTCCATATCCGGGCAACGCCAGTAACACGAATTTCCGAACATGTCGTCAAAGCCACAAGTAACCACAGTTTTGTCAGCAGAAGTTGCGGCCAAAGCCGATTCTGCAGCAAGGAGAGTGGCAACTACAGCTAGAGCGTACTTTTTATTCATATAGACTCCGAATTCCAACACGGTTAAACGTGCATGATATTTTGATTAGACCAAAAATACAAAATTTCAAAATTCATTTTCCAGTCGATCGCCGTTTTTTAAGTCATTTAACGTCACTTAAATTCAATAGTCTTTCGTTTTGAAAACATCCGTTTACAAAAAAGCCGGCTTTCTACAACTGTTTACAGCCAAAATTATCTAAACTAAACAGTCCAAAGAAGGCTGCCTCGAACTCGGATTAGGCATACCTGCTTTGGATGGCGCTATTTTTTATTACTTTGTTTAAACTCATTACAAAAAAATCGATGGGTAGTCAAGAGTGGAACATGAGACAACCATACGGCATTATTGACGGCTGGAGCATCGGACTTGCTTCAAAATGGAGCGGAATAAACTTCAAAGGGATAGCCCTCGACATCCGCTGGGCAATCCACGCATAATTGAGTTTCGCCCTCTAATTTACCGCCCATTTTCCCCACATTTCCACTCGTCTCTAGTCTCTCGTCTCTCGTCTTTTCTATCTTTACCCCCGTATTTTATTGTACAGTAAAAAAACAAGGGATTTATCCCACAGGAAAACACTATGAAAAAGATCAAGTTCCAGG
>CAMKTL010000073.1:0-8862 GCA_946415675.1 uncultured Fibrobacter sp. | reverse complement strand
CCATAACACTGTTTTATCCTAACTTTAAACTGTCCAACTTTTTGGGTTCAGTTCAGACGGAGCACGGGGTGACAATGCCAAATGCGGGGAGGCAGTGCGAGGATAACGTCACTGGATTTTTCGTCTATAACCGCGTAGCGGCGCTTTTTCGTCTGAAACCTACTTGCTTCCCTGATAACGTAAGCACATCAGAAGCCCCACGAGGAACATGCAGACAAGCGCAAAGGAACCGCCATACGAGAGGAACGGCAGCGGGAGTCCAGTCACCGGCATAAGCCCTATCGTCATCGCGATATTCACCGTGATATGGAACAGGAAAATCGTACATGCACCCATTGTCAAAAGCGTCACGAACGGATCGTCGTTCGTCTTGCAAATCGAAGACGCACGCCACAGAAAAAGCGCAAACAGGCCAAGAACCGCCGCACACCCGACAAAGCCGAATTGTTCACCAAGCACGCTGAAGATAAAGTCCGTATGTTCTTCGGGCAAGAACGAAAGATTCGTCTGGGAACCGTTGCCGAAACCCTTGCCGCCAACACCGCCGCTTCCGATAGCCGTCAGCGACTGAAGCACCTGGTAGCCATCGCCCAGCGGGTCACTCATCGGATCGAGGAACGTGTTCACGCGTTTTTGCTGGTGCGGCGCCAGCATATTCCAGACCATCGTACTTGCATACCCCGCCAAGATGTTCGTCGCGATAATCACACCTGAAAGTTTTTTGGACAAATGCCTGCGGATAACCGACAAGACGACTAGACAGATGAGCACGCCCCATAAGACCTGGAACACCATGGACTGCGAATGCGAAAACAATACCGAAAGTACGGGACTCAGAATCAGGAACATGTCCGTAAATGTGAGTCCTGCGAAAAAGAACCCGACTAGAGTAATCGCCGTAAACACGAGAGCCGTACTCAAATCCGGCTGCTTGAGCACAAGCGCAAAAGGCACAATAAAAAGCCCTAGAGGAACGGCAAAGCTCTTGAGCTTAAACAGACTAACAGGGTGTTTTGAAAGCCAATACGAGATGATGATCAGATAAGCTATTTTGGCAAATTCCGAAGGCTGGAGCTTGATGATTTTCAAGTCAATCCACCGGCCAGCCCCCTTGACATCCCCCGCGAAAAATAGCACAAACACCAGCATGACAAGCGCTATCACGTAAGACGGGACTGCCGCCCGCTTGAGCCAATCAATTTTTACAAAAATAAGTCCCACCGCGATAGCGATTCCGCTCACGAAGTATATGATTTGCCTGAACCAGAGTGAATCGTAAACAACGATTTCCTCGTTAACCGTCGCCGAATAGACAAGCGAAACGCCACAGGTCATGAGAGCAATCGTCACCCCGATAAAGAACCAGTCAAACTTTAGCGACTTGTCCAAAAAACGCCCGGAACTCATTTATCTTCCTCCTTCCCAAAGAAGGCCATCATGACCTTGCGGGCAATAGGGGCCGCCATAGATCCGCCGCCGCCAGCCGCTTCCAAAACCACGGCAACAGCAATTTGCGGGTCATCGAGAGGCGCCACCGACGCAAACCAGGCATGTGTCTTTTGTCCCTTTTTCCATTCACCCGAGCCGGTCTTTCCGCCCACGCGAATTCCGGGAACGGCCCCCCTCTTTCCGGTTCCGCCCGGATGGTTCACCACGGAATCCATCGCATTCATCAACACGCGGTGTGTCTCGGGTTTCATCGTCCCCGAACGGATAATTTCAGGTTCAAATCGGCGCACCACGTTGCCCTGGGCATCACGCAGTTCCTTCATAAAATGCGGGCGATAGACGCCCTTATTCGTTGCAAGCGAACCGACAAAGACGGCCTGCTGCAATGGCGTAACCATCTGTCCCTGACCAATCGAAAGATTCAGGATAAGCCCGCGCGCCCAACGCCAGCCCAACCGCTTGTTCCGCTGATTGAACGACGCCGAATCCGGGAGCCAGCCGGCACGTTCCCCCGGGATATCCACGCCGAGCAGCTTTTCGCCGTAGCCAAAACGGCGCGCAAATTCGTTTATACGGGCCATGTCTATTTCAAGACCCGCCTGGTAAAAATACACGTCGCACGAAAGGCGCAACGCATGAACGACATTCAAGTTTCCATGCACGCCCCAGCATTTCTGGAATCGGGCCCCGTACTGGTAGCCACCAATACAGGATCTCGGGTAATACTTCGTCTCCGAGATGATGCCGTTTTCGAGGCCCGCACCAGCCGTCACCAGCTTGAATACAGAGGCCGGCGGGTAAATGCCCGCAATCGCTCGGTTGTTGAGCGGACGCAACGTATCAAGAGCCACATGCGCCCAGCCCTTGTTGCGTTCGCGGCGTTTCAGCGAAAAGATGTTCGGGTCCAGACGTGGCGAAGAAACCATCGCCAAAATTTCACCATTGCGGGGATCAATCGCAACCAAGGCTCCCCTTGCTGTATCGGGAATCGCTGCTTCGGCCACCTTCTGCAATTTCAAATCAATCGTCGATACCATATGAAGCCCGGGCTTGGGCTCTATCAACGCTCCGACATCCGAAAGCGTACGCACTTCGCGCCCCGAAGCATTGACCTCGACGAGCTTGAGTCCGTTCGTCCCGCGAAATTCCTTGTCGTATTCCTGTTCCAGTCCCTTTTGCCCGATGCGGTCCCCCTGCGAATACGTGGCGTACTCCGGGAGTTTCAGCTGTTCTTCCGAAATTTCGCTCGTGTAGCCCAGCACGTGCGAAGCAAGCGTCCCATACGGGTATTCTCGGCGGGATTCGATAATCACGGAGACACCCGGCAGTTCCGTCGAATGTTCTTCAATCACCGCCACCTGTTCCATCGTCGCATCTTCCAAAATGCGAACCGGACGAGTCTTCACCCAGCGAATCCTCTGGAACGCCGTATCGAGCGAAAGCGAATCAAAAAGGCGCGTCCCCGTCGAATCCCGGATATCGAGGAGCCTCCTGAAGACAGAATCCCTATCGGCCTTTTTCTTGGGCATTTCGAGCGCCTGGAGGGCTATCTGGTACGAAGGGCGGTTCCGCACCAGCACATTCCCGTTCCGGTCGTAAATGTAGCCGCGGTCCGCAATCAGCTCTATTCGACGCAAGCGGTTATTCTCGGAGCGCTGGAAGTTCTCTTCGTAATGGATGTACTGTAACGAAAAAAGCTTGAACAGAATCACCAGAAAAAGAATGAACGCCCCGGTCAGAAAAATCAGGACATTCCAGTTCCTGCGGATACGAGCCTCATTTTCCGACGTATCGTTATACATTCGACTTCTTCCCCGAGAAGAGGTAGAATAAAATACCTCCGATAACCAAGGTATAAAGGCATTCCGGAACCGTTTTCGTAAAGAACAAGTTCGTCACGACATCCTTTTCAAGCCCCGTAATGAGGAAATAGAACAAGTCGTTCACAAAGAACGCAAGCGCGAGGACCCCGATTTTGGCAGGCACGTACAAAGTGAGGAAATGCTCTTCGAGCTGCCCTACGGCAAACCCCACGATGGTCATCGCGATTGAATTGGCGCCAAGCCACTCCACCGGAGCATAGACATCCTGCGTAAACCCCGCCAGAAAGCCCCATAAACAGCCCGTAGCGGCCCCGAAGCGAAGCGCCACGGATACAACGAAGATTACCACGAAATCGGGCCCTACGCCCAATATCTGAAGCCACTGGCCCGCAGTCGATTGTATAGCGAACACCAGAACAAACAGCAAAAGCGTCTTTAGCCATCCACCGTTACTCATTGAGCAACTCCTGGATTATCCAATCCGGTTCCTTTTGCATCACGAACACTTCTTCCAAGGTGGAAAATTCCTGGAAAGGCAGCACATCCATAAGGCTCATCACGTCCAAATCCGCCTTGCGAACCTTGTGTACCGTGCCTACCGGGATTCCCTTCGGGAAAATGCCGCCAAGCCCCGACGTAATGAGCGTATCGCCCTCGGCAACGCCCGCATGGGACGGAATCATCGCCGAAAGCAGATGACCATCTACGGACTCCAAAAAGCCCACCACGCGAGTACGGCGCTCCAGCACGGAGAGCTTCAAGTTCGGATCGACAAGGAGCTGCACCCTGGAATGCGTCAGCATCGCCTTGGATATTTTCCCGACAAGGCCGTTCATCGACATCACCGGCATGTTCTCCTTGACCCCATGATGCGTTCCACGGTTGATGACAAGCGTCGTCAGAAAACGACCGGGGTTATGCCCCACCACGCGAGACGTCACAATCGGGAAGTCCCACTTGTCGTCAAAGCGCACAAGCGTGTGGAGCCTCGCCAGTTCCTGCAGCCCCTCGCTTGCGTGATAGGTCTCCTGGCGCAACCTCGCGTTTTCCGCTTTCAAATGCTCGTTCTCCGCCTGCACCGACTTGAAATCGTTTACAGACGACATCAACAACTGCACCGGATAAAAGACCGTCGAAAGCGCCTTATCGACAACGCTCTCGCGCACCTCCGTGGAGGCCTCGTGCATAAGAATCCCTAAAACGAGAAAAAAGGCAAAAGCGACAACGCCATGCCTTTGGGTAAACAAATCGACAATAAAGCGAAAAGCTCTAAGCATCGAAGTGAATTTTCAAAAATTACGTCGAAGATGCAATCAAGACCGGACGGTACTTGTCCAAGTCCTCAAGAATGCGGGCAGCGCCCTTGCAAACACAAGTCATCGGATCGTCAATCACATTCACCGAGAGTCCCGTCTCCTTGCGGATACGTTCGTCGAGACCGCGCAACTGCGAGCCACCACCCGTGAGGATAATGCCCTTATCGTAAATATCGGCAGAAAGTTCCGGGAGCGTAATGCTCAAGGCCTGCTTCACGGCTTCGATAATCGCAGTCACCGGTTCGTTGATGGCTTCGCGGATTTCGGCACTCCCGATAGGAATCGTGCGCGGCATACCGGCGATAAAGTCAAGGCCCTTGACCTGCATCGTCAATTCTTCTTCAAGCGGGCTTGCAGAACCAATCTGGATTTTGATTTGTTCAGCTGTGCTTTCGCCCACGCAGAGGTTGTACATCGTACGCAGGTAACGCACGATGGCTTCGTCCATCTCGTCACCGCCCACGCGCACGGAACCGTTGCAGTCGGACTTGTTAAGGGCAATCACGGCGATATCGGACGTACCGCCACCAATATCGACAATCATGTTGCCGACGGGTTCTTCGACCGGGATGCCCATGCCGATAGCGGCCGCCATCGGTTCGTGGACCAGGTGGACTTCCTTTGCGCCGGCCATCTTGATGGCGTCAATCACGGCACGCGTTTCCACTTCGGTAATCCCGTTCGGAACGCCAACCACCACACGCGGTTTTACCACCCACAACGGGTAGCGCAAAACACGCTTGATAAACGTCTGCAAGAGCGTCTCGACAAGCTCGAAATCCGCAATCACGCCGTCTCGCATAGGACGTATTGCACGGCTCTCGCCAGACGTACGGCCAAGCATTTTCTTCGCTTCGCCGCCAATGGCGGTCACTCGATTGCTTTTACGGTCAACAGCAATCACGGTCGGTTCGTTGATAACAATGCCTTGTCCAGCCACATGGACAAGCGTATTCGCGGTACCCAAATCGATACCGATATCACAAGAGAAAAGTCCGAACAAAATTTAATCCTCTAAAGAAATATCCCGTCTTGAAATATAATTAAAAACAATCCCAATTTAACAATCAAGGAGTTTTATCTTTACCAAATTTTAGGACCTTGTAATAGCGGTCCCAATGTCTGCCATGAACCTCGTAACGGTACTTACGTTTTGCATAAATGGCCATGTTCCTGTAGATGTAAAAATCGACCTCGGCATACGCCGCATAGATTTCTGCTTCGGCGCCTTCGAACAACCTAAAATCACGAATTTTGTAATACGGTTCTTCGAGCAAATCCTCTTTTTTCGTGTTCGCATTCAGGGCTTCCGCCACCATGAATTTCAAGTCTTCCTGCAAGTACGGAAGGAGTTTCTTTTCGATGCGTTCCGTCGGTTCGGAACAAGACGAAAAAAATAAAGCGAGAATCAATAGGGAGAAAATTTTCTTCATGGCTATAAAATAAAAAAAAAGAAAAGCTCTAGATTGGGCTTTTCTTTTTTAGTTACTAGTTAATAGTTACTTCGCCCTACGGGCTAGTTACTAGTGATAGTTAAGAGTTACTGGAACTTAGTTACTAGATGCTAAAGAATCTTGAAAAAAATATCTAGTAACTAGTAACTTCAAACTCCTAACTGTGCCGAAGGCACCCTAGAACGAATACGTTGCAGAGATTCTGGAGAAGAGTCTGCCTTCGCCCTGGAACGGGTTCCTAAAGAGCAGGTCTTCAGCAACGGTCACGTCGATCTTCAACTTTTCTTCGATGTTGATGCCGAAACCGAAGCCGATGTGGTCCTTGGAGGTTCCGTCACCGAGCGGATTCGTGCTGAAGAAGTTGCCGTCTTCCTTGCAGATGCCGTACTTCTTGTCGTTGTACTTGTCTTCGTTCTTGCTGTTGACATCGCAGTCCGTGTAAAGGATGGATTTCTGGCCACCGACGCGGATAACGAACCAATCCCACCAGATGTTGCGTTCGATACCGAAGCTGATCAAGCCACCGACATCGGTACGTTCATCCCAGTGTTTATTGTCTTCGTTACGGGAATCATAGGTCCATGTCTTGGTTTCGGAGTCAAAAATCCAGTCATGAGCTTTTTTCTTATTCCAGACAAAGTCCAAACCCATCCAGAAGAAACCTCTGTCAAGAGCGACGTTGATACCGACGCCCACCTGGGCATGCTTTTCGTCCAGACCCGGAGCATCGATGAACTTGAGGTTCAAGGCCGGGACAAGTTCGCCGTTGATGGCGTCCATCGTAAAGAACGCACGGGACTTGATGAGGAAAGAGAAGTTTCCGTCGTCAAAGAAACTGTGGTGTTCCGGACCGTACTGGATACGGGCCAAGGCCAAAGAACCTTCCAAGTCGAAGGTAGGCGAAATCTGGAAGTTAAAACCACCGTCCGCCTGCACGATAGAAGCGTAGGCACCATCCTTAGCCTGGTAGTTGCCGTCTTCGCCCATATCGCCACCGTCCTGCTGTGCAATATACACATGCAAGCCCCAAGCGTTGCCGTTCGAAAGCGTACCGCCCAAGAAACCGTCAAAGTTCGTCACCGTTTCAGGAACAGCTGTACGTTCGCCACGTTCACCGATGACAACATCCGGCAAGTACTGGATCAGTTCGGCGTTAATACGGCCAAAGAGGCCACCGATAGAAATACGCGGATCCGGATTGTTGGCATCGCCAAGGGAAATAGCGAAAATGCCTCCGAAGTTCGGATGCTGCGGGTCGCGGTTCGTTCCGGTTTCAACATCCTGCGTATAGGGACCGAATTCGCCGATCAAGTAGTTGGAATAGAGGTTGATATTTGCCGGGTTATCAAAGATGCTCACGTCATCCATGATGTAAGTCGTATTCTTACCCATAGATTCGATACGAGCGAATGTTGCAAAGGCAGACCCTACACCAAGGATCCCAAATGCGGTGCCCACGGCGGCTACAGTTTTTAAGTTCATGGAATAACTCCTATTGAAAATTCTTTTATAAAGTTAGTTTTATAAAATAAAAAACGCAACAAGAATTTAAGAAAATATGTTTTTTTTTCGAACTTTCTGTAAAGAACAAAAAAGGCCAGACTTTCGTCTAGCCTTTTTTCAAGCTTTTCAAGTGAATTATTCGGAGAACGTGAACGGAATTGTAACCGTCGTGTTACCGGATTTCACCTTGCTGAAGGTCCAGCGGCTGACAGCGTTCTTGATTTCGTTGTCGAACTCAGGATAACCCGTCGTGGAAGACACGTTAGAAATGCTGATGATTTCACCACCCGGAGCAATCGTGAATCTCAAGGTAACCTTACCCTGGAATCCCGGTTTCTTCTTCAAGCACTTGTTGTAGATGTGACGAAGGCCTGGAGTACGCTGACGAACGACCTTCATGATGTCTGCAGCGGAACGAGAACCACCACCGGCACCCATGTCGATATCGCGCATAGACGGAGTCTTGATGGAACCCTTAGCCTTAGTAGCGATACCACCGCCACCACCGCCAAGGAGGCCTGCAAGGCCGTCACCGATACCACCGGAACCACCTTCTGCGTAACCTTCGTTGAAGCCACCATCAGCCTTACCGCGACGGCCACCGAGAACGGTCTTACCCGTCGTCTGGAGACCAGCCACGTCCTTGAGCACCTTATCGATGTCCTTGGTGAACTTCTGGTTCTTCATCAAGTCATAAGCAGCGGCACTGGCATTCTTAGTCTGAGCGGTGAGGAGCTTGAGCACGCCGCGAGTCTGCGGAGCGTTCGGCTGACCCTTACCACGCGGCTTACCACCGCCACCAGCCTTCTTACGAGGCTTCTTCGGTTCAGGCTTCTTTTCTTCCTTCTTTTCTTCCTTCTGCTCAATCTGCATGGAAGTAGTAAGGTCCACAGAATCGGCGTTGTCGAATACGACTTCAGCAACAACCTGTTCGTACATGGAAGCCCAGATACACATCGCCAAAGCAATCACAAGAGAGACACCGGCGATTGCACCCATCTTCTTGTCGGATTCCGGCAAGAGGGACGCAATAAACGGATCTATATTCTTCTTTGCCATTGATTATTCCTCCCCGCCGTTCTTCTGCATCACGGCGAATGCGATGTTCGTGTAACCGGAGAAGCCGCAAGTGGCCATCACCTTGTACATCGCATCATACGGGATGTTCTTGTCAATCTGGACAATGATATGACCGGCTTCGTCAGCAGGAAGGCCCATCTTGAGAGCGTGTTCCTGTTCGATTGCGCGACGGTCCTTCAGGACTTCGTCCACCTTCGTAACGAGGAGGTCTTCCTGAGCGAGCACGTCAGCGGTCGG
>CAMKTL010000072.1:0-8914 GCA_946415675.1 uncultured Fibrobacter sp. | reverse complement strand
TCTGTCGGGCCAGGCCGTACTTTGGGGTCGAAACTGCGAAAAAGCTGCGAAAATGGCCCTTTGGCTCTGTTAGGCCAGGCCGTATAGCTGCGAACATGCTGCGGACCGCCGAACGGTCATTTCAGCGTAAAAACATCGGTCATGCAGCCGAAAAACAGTTTTGGAAGGGCTTACGGATTGAGGATTTTTTGCTAGCCGGGCACAAGTGTACAGTTTAGCCCGACAGAGCCTAGCCCGACAGAGCCGGTAAATTCGTCATCTTCTAGAGTCGCGCTATCGATATCATAAATAATATCTGCATCCGCAGTCGCGTTGCCAGCATCAATACTTTTCTTGTACTTCTCAATCTTGTCAACTGTTTTTTGAACCAGTTCGTGATAACGGTCCAATGTCAGCTTGAACGAATAGACAGAACTTTCCAGGCGCTTGAGCATGTTGATGCTCATGAGTTTCCGAATGCCCATTTCGCGGCCAAGCAACAAATCCTTTTCTTCGGAACTGTCGATATAGCCCTCGATACGGCTCGGGTGCACAAATCGCGCCGGACTATAGACACTCATTTGCAACTGACTCAACAGCAGATAAATGCTATCGAACGAAATTCCCGCCACGTCGGTCAAGTCGGGAGATTCCGAAATGGGCGGCAACCGTTCCGGGAACTTGCCCACCTCATTGATGTCGTAAAATTTTTCGATATGCTTGCGGGAACGCGCAATCGTTACCGAATCAAGCAATTCAAAAAAGTCAAAATCCAACGTTTCAAGCAACGCCTGCGTAGTTCGCTGAGAGGCCGGGAGTTTTACCCACGCATTGTAGGCACTCTGCGCCTGCTTGAAAATGGAATCAATGCCGTTGTTCAAGTTCAGCAGAGAATCCATCTTTTCTGAATCATCCTCGTAGGCCAAGCGCAACTGGTTCTTCAAATCGTTGAAGCGATTGTTCACCGGCGTTGCCGAAAGCATCAGCACCTTCGTCTTCACGCCCTTGCGAATGACCTGATTCAATAAGCGCTGGTAACGGTTTTCCTTGCGGTCGATATCATCGTCAAATTCATCGGCAGAAAAATCATCGCCCGTGGCCGTACCACCATTGCGGAAATTATGGGATTCATCAATCACCACAAGGTCGTAGTTGCTCCAAATAATGCGGCTTAAGTCAAGGCCGTTTGTGCTCCCCGAATCACGCGACAAGTCCGAATGGTACAGCACGTCATAACGAAAACGGTCCGTAACAAGCGGATTGTTCGTCTGGTTATTCTTGAAGGTCATCCAGTTGTTGTTCAACTTCTTGGGACAAAGCACCAACACGTTCTTGTTGCGGTTCTCGTAATACTTGACCACCGCAAGCGCCGTGAAAGTCTTGCCAAGACCCACGCTATCGGCGAGAATGCAACCGTTGTATTTTTCCAATTTGTTGATGATAGCAAGGGCCGCATCTTTCTGGAAGTTGTAAAGCTTTTGCCAAATAGCACTTTCCTTGAAACCCGTCGCCGAATTCGGCAAAACATCTTCGCTGATGTCATTCAAGAATTCATGGAAAATATTGTAGAGCGTCACGAAATAAATGAAGTCGGGAGAATTTTCTTTATAGACCGTAGCAATGCTGTCCATGACCGCCTGGGTCACTTCTTCAAATTGCGATTCGTCAAACCAACATTCGTTGAACTTGTTGATGTAATCGTTAGAAAGCGGGGCCGAAACCCTCATGCTAAAATTGGAAATGTTGTTGCCTTTTTCTACACCAAGGCCCACCGCCGAAAACTCGTTGAACGGCGTATAAAGCGCGTCATCATCGGGCTGCTTTACATGCATGAACGTCTGATAGTTCAAATCGGTAATGTTCGTCCGAAATTTCACCTTCTGACGAATCCATTCAGCACATTCCACCGCAATCGCTTTCTGGTTCAGCTGGTTGCGCAACTTCAATTCAAATTCGCTACCGAACAGCGAACGCTCGCGGGCAGACTGTTCCTCGTTGAGGGTACGTTCGCGGGCACTTTTAGAAATGTCAAATTCGCGACTTTCTTTTGAAACCCGTTTCTTGACAAATGTCCTTGAAGTAAAAATGAACCGCAAAGAATCAATCTTCCAGAGTTCATCCTTCAATGTCTCAAAAGCGTATAGGGAAAAGCTTGCTGCAGCAATAGACAAGCGGGAACCAGGAACGACCGTTTTACGAAGGTCATCCACGACCTTCTCAGACATATTATTAAAAAAACACTGTTCCATAAAAAAAAACGCTACTTTGTGCGGTACAAAGATGAATATACACTATTATAGGAACAGGAATTGTTCCGGCATTGCAAAAGTCACTTTTTTACCGAACTAAATATATGAAAATTCCCGCACCTTTCCCTACATTTTTTATAGATTTAAATTTATCACCCCATTTCCCAGAGACTTTATGAACGAAACTATCAAGACTTTGCTCAACCGCAGGAGCATCCGCAAATTCAAATCTGACGCCGTGAGCAAGGAACTCATCGCACAAGTCGCCGAAGCGGGCATCTACGCCGCAAGCGGCATGGGCAAGCAGTCCGCCACCGTGGTCGCCATCACGAACAAAGGACTGCGCGACCGCATCTCCGAAATGAACCGCAAGATTGGCGGTTGGGACGAGGGTTTCGACCCGTTCTACGGTGCGCCCGTGATTTTACTCGTCCTCGCGAAAAAGGAAATCCCGACCTACCTATACGACGGTTCGCTCGCCATGGGGAACCTCATGAACGCCGCTTACAGCCTCGGGCTCGGCAGCATCTGGATTCACCGCGCCAAGGAAGAAGTCGAAAGCGACGAGGGCAAGGAAATTCTCAAGTCACTCGGTCTCAACGCTGACGAATGGGTCGGCATCGGCCACTGCGCTTTGGGTTACGCCGATTGCGAGCAGCCCGTGGCGCACCCCCGCAAGGAAGGCCGCGTCATCTGGGCGGAATAAAAGAGTCATAGAAATGAACACTAAAACTGTCGCATAATTTTGCGGCAGTTATTTTATTATAAAAACAACTTTCTTCTAGCATCGCAATGATGTTATATTCAAGAGGAACAGCAGGACGCGCCGCAAGTCCAACGTTTTCACGCCAAAGCAATCATCGACAATCGTAATCGACCTCGCCAACATTTGTGGCAGCGGCAACAACTTTTTTCATTTTCGCTCCTTTGCGGTACAAGCAGAAAATTCCCAAATTTCGAGAAAAACGCGACATGCCCCGGCAAAGCCTTGCAATTTTCTACACATTCATTTACCAAGTAATCCAAAAAAAAATCCTAAAAAGACAAAAAAGTGACAGTATTTGTCGCACGAGTTAAATATATTACGTTTTAGATTTATGCATATATTTATATTTATGCATAGGCAAGCGGTAATATATAGCAATCAGGCGGCAGCACCGCACAAGAACAAAGCCATCGACAGGAGGTCACTTATGGCGACAATACATATCGACGACTCAAAGCCGTTCCCGTGCATCCCGGCGGAATCAAACAACAGGCGCGAATCTTTTGCAGCTCTCTGCAAGCGGCAGGCAGCCGGGCTCAAGCTCGAAAGCGACGAGATGGATCAGGAAAACAGGGAGCAGGAGGAACTGAATGCCCTGCAGAAAAAAAGTTCTGAACGCAAGCGTGCGTTGCTTTACAATAATTTGGACCTTATTCTGCGCCACAGGGACGAAATTATCGCGACCCCGCGATACGCGAATATCGATGTACAATACGCAATCAAGGGTGGCGGGCTTTACGTGGGGCCCTTATCCACTGTAAGGCATTTTAACTTCGCAGGCACCCTCGTCAGCATCAACCTCAAACTTTCTACGCTCCTCGAAGTTTGGGACAACGAACAGTTCAAGGTGGAATGCAAGTGCGGCGGCACGGCAGTCATCCGCTCGTTTACGGGTTCACCTCTTTCGGGCGGTTCGCAAGCAACGGCGGTTTGCCCCAAGTGCAAAAAGGAAATCCACGTCAAGAACCGCAGTTTTGGCGGTTACTATGGCCTGCTACGCATAAAGTTCGACAGGGATATCGAAATGGTTGCAAGGAACATTGCCGCCAAGTGGACCCTTGCCGAAGCTAATTACAACAAGGAGGTTGCCGAAGGGAAAGATGCGAAATGGAGAAAAATGGGTTCTTATTTGAATGGTGATGGCGAGTTTTGCAACCTCGAAACCATGATCAATGAACTGAAGATGAAGGAATTCCAGCTTGCTTCACGATGATGAAATATAAGGAGGATAAAATGGAACAATGTAAAATCAAACCGTGGAATATCCGCAAGCTGCACTTTGCAATCGACCAGCTGCAAGGTACCGGGCACCGCAAGGACCGGAGGGAAATGCACCGTGAGCTGGATGTCATGACGCGCCTGCTCTGCGAATCGCACAAGATGACCTTGCCCGACTATGGCCAGGCGGGCGGAGCGCCTGTTTCAAGCAACGGGTTGAACATGGCGATGTTTACCGTCAAGAAGGGAAAAATCCTACGTGAAATTGAAATGCAGGAGAATTTCTTCCCGTGCAGGCTTGTCGAAGGTGAACACGGCGATTGCCTTGTTTGTGTTGTCGCGTCGGCGGAAATCGCCAAGGCGTTGGCTTCGAAATTGGAGGTGGATGGCTACATCTTCATGGAACGCGCGGGCGCCCGTGCACCTGAATTCTCGCAGTATTCCAAGACGACGGATGACACCGGCTATTACTATCTGGTCCAGGTGAATTCGAGCCTTCCGCTACAGGAACCGTCGGCGGTATTCGATGCCATCGCCCAGATCGATGCGCTTGTGGATGGGCTGGACGAAAAGACGCGGAAGATGCTTTCCGAAGAGAACGTGGATGAATTCCAGAAATTCCGGAAGCGGGCGTACTATATGCACAATGGTCTCGGAAAAGACGAAACTTACGAGGCAGCCCTTGAGTGGCTCAGGGTACAGCAGTTCGCGTTGGTGGAGTTGCCTGAATCGGAAAAGAAGCTTACCCCCATGTTCAACCTTACCCGTTTTGAACTCTGCATGAACCATCTGGGGTACGCCGTAAAGAAGATTGCAGGGGACTGCCGTTATGTTGTATTCAATACGCATGAATCGGCGACCTTCGAGCACAACATGCAAACGGTCGCGGAGCGCATGCACGCCGTAAAAATCCAGATGTCGTCGGAGGAATGCATACCTTCGATTGCAGAAAACCTTTGCAACGAAGTGCTCTGCTACGACAGGGGTAAATACTACAGCGTAGAAGCCCTGAACGAGAAGGAATATTTCCCCATAAACGCGAGCGTTCCGAAGCGCCTGGGTAGCTTTATGCGGGCCGTGTACTACTGGGGCGCTGCCCTCAGCCTAGTCTTGGACTTGAAATGATGGGTGAAAATACGATAAAAGAGCGGTTTTAGAAAAAAATTATAAATACTTGCATATAGAATAGGGCCCGGTCTAGAACCGGGCTCTATTTAAATGTCATGTAATATAAAGGCTGTCTGGATTAGAAACCCTTAATCGCAAGAAGGCTACCGACGCCGATGGCTGCCCACAGGATAACGCCCTGAATAAAGGGCTTGGCACCGCACTTCTGAAGGGCTGCCTTGGAAAGTCCCGTACCGATGAGGAACAAGGTAATGGCGAAACCGCGCTTGGCAATAGTTACGATGGTTGTTCCTACTGCAGAGGGAACGCCAATTGCCGGGAACAGGTAGGTGTTGATGACCATGGCAATTGCAAACAGGAAGATGAACCAGGGGATTACATCCAGCTTGCCCTTACCGCTATTCTTGCGGAAGAACAGCATGGTAACGAGAGCCAGAGGCAAAATCCAGAGGGCTCGGGTACACTTCACCATGGCGGCCACCTGGAGGGATTCATCGCTGTAGGCTGCTGCAGCACCTACCACGGAACTGGTGTCGTGAATGGCAATTGCTGCCCATTCGCCAAACTGCTGGTTGGAGAGTCCAAGATAGTGGCCCAGGGGCGGGAAGATGAGGAGCGCCAGGGCGTTCAGAACGAAGATGGTTCCTAGGGAAACGCTCATCTGCTTGTCGTCTGCGTCCACAACGGGAGCAACTGCTGCGATGGCGGAACCACCGCAAATTGCCGTACCGCTACTGACCAGATAGGAAGTCTTGGTGTCCACTTTCAGAATCTTTCCTACGATGAAACCGAGAATCATGACGGCTGCCACAGAGATGATGGTAAACATCATGCCGTCTTTTCCGGAGGCGAGGGCTGCCTGCAGGTTCATACCGAAACCGAGCCCCACGACGCAGCCCTGCAGCAAATACTTCTGGGTTTTCTTGGCGAACTTGGGAAACGCTGGACCGCCAAAGATGAAGGCGTATACAATACCTGCCATTAGTGCCATCCAGGAGGCAACACTGGGACAACAGGCGGCGAGAATTAAAACTACGAAGGCAATCTTTGCAATTTTTTCTTTCATTGTATCCTCTTATTCTGTGGGAAGCTTTTTAGTGCGGCGCATAAAGGCTAGAGTTTTCTTTTCACCTTTTCCAGCAAGCATGGTTAAAAGGTAAAGCAACTTCTTGTAAGTGGATTCTTCCATTTTTTCGCGGGCGGTGCTCTTGAGATTCCTTGCCCGTGTAATAGATGCAGCCGGGTATGAACTCGGTAGGTGTATACTTGGATAGATCGAGGAAGAGTCCCTGAAATCCGATTCCCGCCTTGAAGCAGAATCGAATGACTTCGTTTCTATGCTTGGTAATGGTAATGAAATGGCGGATAGGATGAATCATGAATGAAAAGATAGAAATTTTCTTTTTTTATTATTAGTGTCCGGGTAAATCGTCGAAAACGTCTAGGCCCTAGAATTTGTACGGTCTAGACTTTTATTTTGCCGTTGCAAGCCCCTCCCTAAAAAACGGACGCTATGGCGGGCCAGGCCGTACTTTTGGGTCGAAACTGCGAAAAAGCTGCGAAAATGGCCCTTTGGCTCTGTTAGGCCAGGCCGTATAGCTGCGAACATGCTGCGAAGTCGGAACCGGCCGAAATAGCCTAAAAACATCGGTCATGCAGCCGAAAAACAGTTTTGGAAGGGCTTACGGATTGAGGATTTTTTGCTAGCCGGGCACAAGTGTACAGTTTGACCCGACAGAGCCGTACAGGCATCTGCTCGCTTTCGCCCTGGAACCTGCCGGCTATGCCCAGCGTAGGGTATTCGGCAACAGGGATTTTTACACGGGCTGGACGCCAATCGAGTTGACAGTTGCAACGGGCGTTGGCTCCAGGTTCGGTTCTGACTATCGGTTCGGTGGCGAAGACGCCGACGAGCTGGATGCGGAATGGAACGACCGTCACGGGATGATGGCTGTTTCCCTTGAGTATGGTCGGCCCTACACGAGGGTAAGGCGGCCGTTCGATTACTTCACTTTAAACTTCTTCGGCGAAGGCGGACTTGAAGGGAATGTGTTGCAGATGGATATCATGGGGAAACTTGTGAACAGGGGTATCCACGGGCGAGGCCATTGGCTCGATTTTTCGGTGAATCTGGATTACGATACTTTTTACGGGGACCTTGCTACGGTAAGCACGCTTTCGCTTGGCGGGGCCATGGACATAGCCCTTTGGCTGACTCCCAATTTGCGGTTCCGCGTCATGAACCAGGTTTACTGGATTATGCTTGGCTCTGCCGACATGGGCTACGATGACATTATCCAAGAATTTCACCCGGATTACAAGCCCGACATGGATAGCTACCAGTACAATTCCGGCGTGAAATACAGCCTGATGATAGAAACCCTATACAAGAGGTGGAGAATCTACAACAAGACGACGATAGATGCCATGAAGACCATCGAGGGAACGACTGCGGAATATGGCGTTTCGGGCTGGGATTTCTTGCTCCTCAACAACACCGCGGTGGAATACAGGCTGTTCTCCTGGTTGGATCTGGGCCACAGGCTTGACACCTACGTGAAAATGGCGGCCTATTCCTCGGAATATGCCGAACCCATGTCCAGGCGCATCCACGCCTTTTCGTGGTACCTGAATTTCCACCTGCTAGGGAGTTGACGCCAGAGTCACTTTGAAAAATTCCACGTTCATTTCGCGGTCGGCGAGCGGCACAATTTTGCGGTCCTTGGGAATTTCGTAATCGAACTGGTGGTCCGAAACGAAGGTCAACAGCGAAGACTGCTCGATGAGCTTTGAAATGCCCTTCACGCTGTCGTGCTTGATGAAGGTGGCGTCGGGAATCTTCTTGCGCTTGACCTGCTCCCAGAACCCCACGTTGCTACGCTGGATGATGGTTTCGCCCTTGAGTTCCCGGAGCCGGATGGACTTGCGCTTGGCAAGCGGGTGCTTCTTGGGGAGCGCAATCGAGAGCCGCTCCTGCATGTATTTTTCGGCACGGTATTTCTTTGCACGGGGGGCCTTAAGCATGATGCCGATATCCGCCGTGCCCTCGTTCAAGGCCTTCAGCACGCCCGCCTCGTTGTCGATAATCTCGTAAGTGACCTGCGCACCGGGGTATTTCTCCTGCAGTTCCTGCACCATCCGCATGGCGGGGAGGATGGCCACCGACGCAATGGAGAACGTGCGCGTGCCCGCTCCCTGTGGGCTCACCTTTTCCATCATCTCGCCTTGCAAATCCATGATGCGCTTAGCGTATTCGGCGACCGTGCGTCCCTTCTCGTTCAGCTCGATGCGGTTCTTTTTGCGCTCGAAGAGCGGAGCACCGATTTCGTCTTCCAACTTTTTGAACGCGCGGCTCACCGCCGGCTGCGAAGTGTAGAGCTTGTCCGCTACGGTAGAAAGGGTCCCGTATTCCAGGAACCCGGCCAGCAATCGCAAGATGTAAGTCTCGACAAACATAAAAAGCCCCTTTTGGGGGAGAATATAATAAATCCGCTATGCGTCAAGTGAATAGTGAGGGCGATTTTCACCAGTTCTCGTAGCGGTGTCCCGTATCGAGGGCGGCGATTTGCTTCAT
>CAMKTL010000071.1:0-9930 GCA_946415675.1 uncultured Fibrobacter sp. | reverse complement strand
TTTGTTTTACCTCTTGATTCTTTGGCGACTTGCATCGCCGGTTAAAAGTTACGGGCTAAATTTAGAAAAATCGAGCCTAATTAAAAGTTCTTTTTAGAAAAAAATCTCAATATTTTAGGCTAAAAAAGGCGACCCCGTCCCCATTCGCGGATCATGACCACATAAGAGCTAAAGCTCTAAGTGGTCAAAGAGCACCAGGGCCGGGGTGACAGTCGGGCTATAAAAAAGAGACCCCGGCCTAGGGCCGGGGTGACAACAAAAATAATTCCGAAATCCAAATTCCGAATTACTTCACTTTCTGGGTTCTATCGGTGATGATGAGATCGACGCGGCGGTTCTTCTGGCGGCCTTCCTTGGTGTCGTTGTCTGCAATCGGCATGGTCATGCCAAGGCCCTTCGCTGAGAGGCGGTTCGCGGCAATGCCCTGCTCCACGAGGAAGTTCATCACGTTTTCGGCGCGCTGTTGCGAAAGCGTCATGTTGAATTCTTCGGAACCGGTGTTGTCCGTGTTGCCTTCGATGGACACGTCGAACTGCTGATAGACCGAGAGAATGCCGGCAATCTTTGCAAGGCTAGTCATGAGGTCGGTTTTCAGCGTCGCTTTACCCACGTCGAACAAGATGTCGGACATGGAGAGGATGATGCCGCGGGCGTCCTTCGTCACCTGGATCATCTGGGATTGGAGCGCGTTCAGCTTGTCCATGGCCTCGTTCTTGCTCGCTTCGAGCTTGTCCTTCTGGGCCTTGATGGCCAATTTTTCGGCTTCGAGGTCAGAGACTTTACCGCTACGGGCCGTGCCGATCTGTTCCTGGATGGCTTCGATGGTGCGGTTCGTGGCGTTTCTTTTTTCCCAGTTTTCGGCGATGTGGTTGCGGACAGCCTGGGTCTCGCCTTGGACCTTGGCGATTTCTGCGTATTTGGCGCAGTTTTCGGAGAGTGTCGGAATCAGCTTGGATTCATTGTCGTCTTTATAAACAGTTTCGAGTGCGTTGAGTGCACCATAACCTTCGGCGATGGTCAACTTTGCAGAGTAGGCGTTGGCGGGCAAAGACGCCTTGGCGTTGTCAAGCGCGAGCTTGCACTGGTCAACGGGGGAAATGGAGGGGGCTTCTTCAGCAAAGGTCATTGTGGCGGCGAGGGCGAGTGTCCCGAGTGTCAAAATCTTTTTCATCTTTGCTGCTCCTTACTTCTGGGTTTCCTTGTTGAGGATGCTCTGGTACAAGACCTTGCGTTCTTCGTCGGCACGGAGAGCTTCTTCGAGCTTCTTGTCTTCGTTCTTGGCGACTTCGTTTTCGGATTTTGCTATGGCGAGGCGCAAGTCGAGTTCGCTCTGTTCGGCGAGAGCTTCGGCTTCTTCTTCTTTACCGTCGTTTTTCAAGGCTTTTGCGGATTCAAGTTTTGAAGATGCGTTCGAGGTGACGCTTGCGTCAATATTGTTCTCTACGGCAAAAGCCTGTGTGGCTTCGGCTTTTCCAAGGGAACGGTTTACGGCGTTTTGGCTGCTGGAGCACCCGGTAAGGGCGGCGAGAGCCAGGGCGATACTACATGCTAATAATTTAGCCTTCATGGGGGCTGTCTCCTATGATTGAATTTTACGCGCTAAAATTACAAATTGGTTTATTATAAAGTTCTTTCATTTAAAAAAACTTTTTTTACTTGCATATATATAGAGAATTGTATAGATTGAGTTACGTGTATAGGAAAGGAGTTTTATGAGTCTCTCTTTTCGTAAAACAGGTGTAATTGGAATTATTTCTCTGTTTTTTTTATTGTCGAGCGCTTTTGCCGGCAATGTTGAGTACCATTTGAACAAATCCGCGAACCCGACGCAGGATGAACAGGAAGCATACAAACTTATTACGGCAGCAATGGACTCGGCTGTTTTCCTGTACAACAAGTATTCGGACCTCTCGAAACATATAGAAGTTTACTATAGCACGGGCGTGCCGACCGCGGAGGCCAGCAGCAACGGCGACCTCCGTTTTGGCAAGGACCGCAATTACATGTTCGTGGGCACTGCCATGCATGAAATGGCGCATACCATGGGCATGGGGACGACTTCGGAATATCAGAAAATGTTCAAGGACGGAGTTTTTCAGGGGGAAAAGGCTCAAAAGGTTCTCAAGGAAATTGATGGCCCGGATGCGGTTCTCAAAGGCGACAGTCAGCATTTTTGGCCTTATGGGCTTAATTACAGAAGTGAAGTCAAGTCCGAGCAGGATTTGATCAATCACGTGAAGGTCGTGAACGCAATGTACCAGGACATCTTCAAGGAAGCGTTCTACATGCAGGGGAGGGTCGTGTCTCTCGTCGATGAAAAAACGTGCATGGGGATTACGTCGTCCAATGCGCTTGAATTGATGAGCTGCGCCGATACGGCGACTTTCGTGAAAATTTATTCGATAGGCGATAATCCTGTGACTTACCGCATCCAGCTCGGGAACCGCGTTGTCGATATCCCCAACGAATCGACGGCGGAAGGCGTTGTCGCTTCGACTTATGGTTACAACGGCGGAGCTCACCAGCGGTACGTGTTTGAAAAGGCCGGCGCGCCTAGAGCAAACATGACGAATGTCTATTTCCTCAAAAATTTCAAAAGCGGACTTTATTTGCAGGCCGTTGGAAAAAATGTGGTTCAGAATAAGTTTGTTCGATCTGCAAGTTCGATACCGCAGTCCGATTTCATTTGGCAAATTGTAGAAGCGGGTAAGGACACGTCTTCAAAAGACACTCCGGTGTCCATTTCTACGCGCAAGGTCCCGAACAGGAACACGAATCTTTCTGTTCCGGCGCGGTTGTTCGATGCCCTTGGGCGTGCTGCCGGTGAAATTCGCCGGGGTGTGACATCGAGAATCCTGAGAAACAACTGACACCGTTCGTTCAGCCCACGGTGTTCTGCCAACTGCGTTCTAGTAACTTCAAACTCAGGACTGCGACGCAGTCTCTCTAGTAACTAGTAACTCATAACTAGTAACTCATAACACATAACTAGTAACTAAATTGCTACATTTACGGCTCATGGTTCAACCGCGGGGTCTGCCTCGCGATTCTAAAGGATATTTATGAAAATTGCTGAAAAAACAGTCGTCCAGATGCACTACACCCTGAAGTCCGACGAAGGCGCCGTTATCGATTCTTCCGAAGGTCGTGAACCGCTCCAGTACGTCCAGGGCATGCACATGATCGTTCCTGGCCTCGAAAAGGCCATGGTCGGTCACGATGTCGGCGATAAGTTTGACGTTGTCGTGATTCCGGTTGAAGGCTATGGCGAATACGACGAACGCATGACGCAGGAAGTTCCGCTGGATGTGTTCCAGGGTGTCGAAAAAGTCGAAGAGGGCATGGCTTTCTTTGCCCAGACGCCGGGTGGCCCGATGCAGATTCGCGTCAAGTCCGTTGGTGAAAAGACGGCTGTTATCGATGCCAACCACGAATTGGCTGGCAAAAACCTCAATTTTGCTATCGAGGTCGTCTCTGTGCGTGAAGCGACCGACGAGGACCTCAAGCCGTTTGGACACCACTGCTGCTGCGGTGGCCACGATGGCGAAGACCACGAATGTGAATGCGGTGGTCATGGTCACAAGGAAAACTGTGACGGTAATGGCGGCTGCGGTTGCGAACACCACGCCGAACATCACGGTAAGTAGTCCGTATTAACCTCGAACGGCTCAAAAAATTGTAAAAATGACTAGGACTTTTGCACGTCCTAGCTTTTTTTATATAATTTAAGTCGAGGAGTGTGGAAAATTTCACTAGAGGGTGCTTATATGCGTTTTGCTCAAATCATGTCCTTGGCTGTGGTGCCAATGTTTCTTCTCGCTTGTGGCGATGATAATTCGGGGTTTCCGTCCAATCCCGGGCAATCTGAAAATCCGGTTGACCAGCCAAAGGATTCAATTCCCCCAAATATTCCAGATAGCTTGTTGAAACCGATTACCAGGGATTTCTCTTTGATTTGGCAAGGCGAAGGATCCGCAGAAAATCCATACCAGATTTCGAATGAAGAGGAACTGAAAAAGCTTGCCTTCTACGTGAACGATTCCTCGATGGCTTTTAGGGACAAGTTCTTTAAGCAGACGGCTGACATTGCGCTTACTGGGGCTTGGAAACCGATTGGTATTTTTGGCAAGAACGCTCTTGGATACGGGAACCGCCCCTTTAGCGGAACTTTTGATGGTAACTCCAAGACGATTTCTGGTATCACTATCAACGATACGGCTGGCTATAGCGGTCTGTTCGGCCTGGCCCGTGGTGCAAGTTTTAAGAACATGGTCGTGAAGAATTCCAAAATGACGGTAGGTGCTATTGCTGGCGTGCTTGTGGGATTGGCCGATTCTGTGACTGTGGAAAACTGCACGATTGACAATGCCGAAGTCAAGGGCGCAGACCGCGTTGGCGGCTTGGTCGGTGAAGCGAAGTACGTTACAGTGACCAATGTTGCTGTGGCTGGGACTGTAAGTGGTACTAACATTGTTGGTGGAATTTTGGGTAGTGTGCAAAATGGAACGCTCGCGAATTTGACAAATACGGCTACTGTGGCTGGTAAGTCAACGGTTGGCGGTGTTGTCGGCGATTTGGCAAGCGTTACTGATGAAAGTGTCATTACTGCTGCGTTCAACTACGGTGCTGTGACGGGAACAAAGGATGTTGGCGGTGTTGTCGCGAAAATGTCAACGACTAAGATGACTCAGTCGGGCAACAACGGAGCGGTGACTGCAAGTGAAAGCCAGATGGGTGCTGTTGGCGGTGTCGCTGCCGTGGTATCGAACAAGTCCAGCGTCGATCAAGTCTTCAATGCGGGGACGGTGACAGCGACGAAAGTTCAGGTGGCGGGCGGTGTCTTTGGCAGCATGAAGAACATTCCGGCAACCAACGTGTTTAACATTGGTGAAGTTACAGGCGATGCTGCCACGTTCAAGGGTGGACTCGTCGGAATTGCCGATGGTTCTTCTAATCTGAGTTTTGCTTACAACGCGGGCAAAGTTCCCGATGACAATAAGGCTGGAACTGTTGCTGGTCGAGTGACTTCCACTGCGACGATAAGCAATGTTTATTTTGATAAGACTGTTGGTGGCTCTAGTCTTGTGATTGCAGAAACGATGAGTTCGGAACTTCCGACCGGTTTTGCAACAGAAGACATGAAGTCGTCAACGTTTGTAGCCACTTTGAATGGAACAGGTCGCACTTGGACGATTGATCCGGCTAAGTTTGGCGGTTACCCGTCTTTTGATTGGGCAAAGTAATTTCTACATTTAAGACATGGCAAAAAAGAAAAAATTTTGGAAGTCGCCTTCTGCTGAGGCGGCTTTTCGTGGTAAAGAAGACCGTCTTCGCAAGACTCTTTGCGAAATTGTGAACGGACAAAGCCGTTTGTTGCACCGCCCGGACGAACTGTACGAGGCGATTGCGAACGGTCTTGACGATATTGAAAAAATCAAGGATGTGAAGCTCCAGCTTGAACTTTTGGCCTGGACGCTGCGTACCGATTTCTTGGCGTTCAAGGCCGATGACGAAGATATGGATACGTGGAACGACTTGTTCTACGATGCCGGTACGTTCTTTGTGGAAGTGGCGAAAACTTATGATGACAAGGACTACATTGCGGACTTGATTCACGATTTGGCTGTTCGTCATGTGGGTGGGGAAGGTCGCGAAGTCGTGTTCCTCTCGATTGAAGACGTGATGCCGGTGGAACGTGCGAAGGCTTTGATTGTGGAACTCCTTGGCGTGATTGATGCAACGGAACTCGAAAACCGCGAAGACGTTCTCGATGCGATTTGCGACATGGCCGATGCCATCAAGGATACCGAAAACTTCGCGAAGGCCTCGCTTTACAAGGATCCGGACAAGAGCAACGCGACGTTGATTGACATTGCCAACTCTTACTTTGTCGCAGGCGATATTCCGATGGCGAAGCAGTGGCTCGGTGACGTGAAGGACCCCGGTGCCGAAGACGAGGAGGCGTTCCTCGATTTGCAGGCGGCGATTGCCGACCGCGAAGGCCGCAAGGCGGATTGCCTCAAGTACGCGACGCGTTTGTACGAATGCTTCCCGAAGGTCATGAATCTTTCGAGACTATGCATGCTCAAGAGCGGTTCCGAACTCGATAAGCTTTTGATTGACCATGTGAAGTATCGCAGTACCACTTGCGACACGAGCTACATGATGCTCCTTGCAAACCTCAAGAAGTTCGAATTGCTGGGCCAATACGTCAATCACTTCGAAAAGGAATTGCCGGGCCTCGATGCAGCCGAGCTGAACGCGGTTTCGGATGAGCTGGAACGCGTGGGCGAAAAGGAACTCGCCAAGCACATCCGCGAATGGACGGTCGAAGAACCCGAAGACGCCGAAGCATTTGACGATAGGGAATAGCGATTACTGCGATAAGCCGGGCGTTGCGGGCTGGCGTCTGAAGCCCGCTAGAGAGGGTGATGGATGGTTCGGCAGGCTCACCAACCTTTTCTATGTCATTAGCCTGACGAAACAGAAATCAGGGGGAGACTTCCCCCACCTAACAACTTCCTACCGTTTACTCTAAGTTCAGCCAACTTTCTTTCGTCTTTCGTCTTTCGTCTTTCGTCTAAAATTCTATCTTTACAATCATGAATTCTTCTAAAAAAGTCTTTTTATACGATACAACTCTCCGTGACGGTAACCAAGACCGTAAAATAAGTCTCTCTTTAGCCGACAAGGTGCAGATTGCACGAATTTTGGACCATTTTGGATTTGATTATATCGAGGGCGGTTGGCCGAACCCGAGCAATCCCACTGACGAAGAATTTTTCAAGCTTATTAAAGATGTAAAGCTCAAGCACGCGAAAATTGCCGCTTTTGGTTCTACGCGTCGTCCAAAAATTTTACCGGAAAACGATCCGCTTTTGCAGGCATTGATCAAGTCCGAAGCTCCGGTCAAGACGATTTTTGGCAAGAGCTGGGATTTGCACGTAACGGACGTTATTCGCACGACGCTCACGGAAAACCTCGACATGATTGAGTCTTCTGTGGCATACCTCAAGGAATATTCCGAAGAGGTCATTTACGATGCGGAACATTTCTTCGACGGCTACAAGGCCAATCCGGAATACGCGATTGAAACGCTCCGTGCCGCAGAAAAGGGCCATGCCGATTGCATCGTGCTTTGCGATACGAATGGCGGAACGATGCCATGGGAAATCGAATCGATTTTGGAAAAGGTGAAAGCCCGCATTTCTACTCCGCTTGGAATCCATGTGCACAACGACAGCGGCCTTGCTGTGGCGAACTCGATTTACGCCGTGAAGTCGGGCTGCGTTATGGTGCAGGGCGTGGTGAACGGTTACGGCGAACGTTGCGGGAATGCGAACCTCACGACGATTGCCGCCGATTTGAAGTTCAAGATGGATTGTGATTTTATGGCTGCTAAAAAGTTGAGCCACTTGCGCCAGTTGAGCAGCAACATCGACCAGATTGTAAATTTGCCGAGTGACGTGCATGCTCCGTATGTGGGGGATGCTGCGTTTGCACACAAGGGTGGTGCCCACATCGATGGCGTAATGAAGGTCAGCCGCAGCTTTGAACATATCGACCCGCATACTGTGGGCAATGACCGCGTGTTCGTGACGAGCGACCAGGCGGGCGGTTCTCTCGTTGTCGAAAAGCTCAAGGCCATCAAACCGGGAATCGACAAGAAAGATCCGCTGGTGGCAAGCCTCCTCAAAGAAATCAAGGAACGCGAAAACGCCGGCTGGCATTTCGACAGTGCCGAAGCTAGCTTCAAGTTGCTTGTTTATCGCCACTTGGGAATGGTCAAGGAACCGTTCAAGGTCTTGAATTACCGCGTCATTGAAGATAAGACGCCGCAGGGCGTTTCTGTGTCGCAGGCGACGGTCAAGCTCCAGGTGGGCGACCAGATTAGCCATCAGGTGAGCGAAGGCGATGGTCCGGTGAACGCTCTCGACGCCGCACTCCGCAAGGCTCTTTTGCCGTTCTTCCCGAATATGGCGAAGGTGCGCTTGGACGACTTCAAGGTGCGCGTGCTCGGTTCCAATGTGGCATCCGATGCAACGGTTCGCGTATGGACGACGTTTGGCGACGAACACGGTTATTGGAACATGGTCGGCGTTTCGAGCAACATCATTGAAGCGAGCTGGACGGCGTTTGTCGATGGTCTTACGTACAAGATTTTGATGGACGAAAAAGTTATCGCGAATGCCTACAAACATATCGATGTGGCTTCCGTTTCTGATGCAAAATAGAGTTTTATAAATATGTCGGATTAAATATTTTATATAAATGTCTATATTGCTTATCCGTAGGAGTTTAACAAGAGTGTGTCATCCTGAGCAAGCGAAGCGTAAGCCTGTGCTGAGCTTTGCCGAAGTAAAGGATCTCGTTAGATTAAGATTCTTCGACTTCGTTCACTTCGACAGGCTCAGCGAACTTCGCTCAGATTGACAACGTTGGGAGATTCATTATGAAAATTCTTAAGGTTAATCCAAAGTCTCAAGAGATTGAAAGAATTTGTGGTCGTGAAGTTGCTCCGAGCAAGGAAATTCACGACAAGGTCATGGATATTCTCGCCGACATCAAGAACGGCGGTTATGCGAAGGCTGTGGAATACGCCCAGAAGTTCGATGGCCTCAAAGGCAAGAACCTCCGCGTGTCCGAAGCTGAAATCAAGAAGTCTGCCGCCAAGTGCCCGCCCGAAATGCAGCGTGCCTTGAAGCAGGCGATTAAGAACGTCCGCGATTTCCACGTGAACCAGATGGAATATTCCTGGCTCATGGAAGGGAAGGACGGCGTGGTTCTCGGTCAGCGTATTCGCCCCATGAAGCGCGTGGGCCTTTATGTTCCGGGCGGTGCTGGAATTTATCCGAGCACGGTGATTATGAATGCGGTTCCCGCCATTGTCGCTGGCGTCAAGGACATTGTCGTTGTGACTCCGATCAAGGGCGAAATCAACCGCGCGGTGGCTTTTGTGCTTTGCGAACTTGGCATTACCGAGGTCTATCACATCGGTGGCGCTCAGGCTATCGGCATGCTCGCTTACGGTGCCAAGGATGGCAAGGGCAAGGTCGTCGTGGAACGCGTCGATAAAATTGTGGGCCCAGGTAACGTCTTTGCCGCTGTTGCGAAGAAGGAAGTCTTTGGCATTGTGGATATCGACATGGTGGCAGGCCCGTCCGAAGTGCTCGTGCTTGCAGACAACACCTGCGACCCGGACTTTGTCGCTGCAGACCTTTTGAGCCAGGCAGAACACGGTTCTGGCTTCGAAGCTGCTATTTGCATTACGGACAACATGGAAACCGCACAGATGATTAGTGAATGTGTGGATATCCAGGTCGAAAATTCTCCGAAGAAGGAACTTTTGACGAAGGTGCTCGACAACTTCGGCCGCATCCTCGTGGTGAAGGATTGGTTCGACGGTGTGGCGATTGCTAATGCCATTGCTCCGGAACACATGGAAATCATGACGGACGAAGCCGAATCTATGGCTGCCCAGATTGAAAATGCGGGTGCCGTGTTTATCGGTCCGTGGTCTTCTGAACCGGTGGGTGACTATTTTGCAGGCCCCAACCACGTTCTCCCCACGAACGGCACGGGTCGCTTCTTCAGCCCTCTCGGTGTCTATGACTTCCTCAAGCGCATGAGCATCATCAAGTATAGCGAAAAGGCTATCAAGAAGAACGCAAAGGCAATCGCTGTCGTGGCAAACGAAGAAGGCTTCATCCACCACGCCGCCGCAGTCCTCAAGAGACTGTAATTGTGAAAGGTCCCTGAGCCTGTCGAAGGGTTGTCATCCCGGCCTCTTCGGTCGCGATGTCATGCCCGCCGGAGCCTGTGCTGCCTGCACTGAGCTATGCCGAAGTGAGCGCAGTCGAAGTAAGCGGGCATCTCCCGGCTGCGATGTCATTCCGGCCGGAGCCTGTGCTGAGCGCAGTCGAAGTAAGC
>CAMKTL010000070.1:0-10067 GCA_946415675.1 uncultured Fibrobacter sp. | reverse complement strand
CGCGGGCAGGAATGCGGGCATAGACGCCCTGGATCATGTCGAAATTGAAAAGCATTTTTAGGTCTTAGGTTATAGGTTTTAGGGTTTAGGGCTTAGTATCCTTCTTAAAGAGTCATCCTGAGCGGAGCATCGAAGATGCGTAGTCGAAGGATCTAGTAACCGTTTGTTTCGGGCGTAAAGATAGAAATTTTAGAATAAAAAAGGGGGAAGAATCCCCCTCGCTTCCTTCGGCCGGCTCTTCAACCGAAATAAGGTCCCCGAGCTTGTCGAGGGGCCGAAGGGCCGCTACCCCTACTGCGGGGACACCCCCGCAACGCCCCCGGAATGAAAACTTTATTCTTTCATTTCCCCGCCACACGGGTATTGCTTGAGCCATTCTATAATTTGCTCTTTGGTGTGCTTTTCGGAACAGAGCTCTGGATACACTTTCGGGGCGAGCTCTTCTTGGTTAGCGGCGAAGTTTATTATTGCCCAAAATCCTATTCCTGCTAAAGTGCCTATGGCAAGTCCACCTGCGAGACTACCTGTAAGGAGTCCTCCGGCTGGAAAAAATGAAGTTCCGATTAAGAGTGTACTGCCGAATAGATTTTTGCGTTCCATAAGTTGGCAATAGTCTAAAGAATCTGCGGATATTTGATAAACTATTTCGCCATAATCTTGCTTTAACCACACGGTGTTTGCACTTTCGTCGTAGCAGATGCCTTTGGTCGTTACTGCGAGTACGGAATCTGTTGGTGTGTATATATTGGATAAAGTCTGGCTAGAGTCTGCAATCCGCATCCATTGACGTTTAATTGTGTGGAGTGAACCTGTATTTTTTGTGTCTATGCTTTGAGAAGTCCTTTGCAAACTGTCTGTAGATGTTGTTTTCAATGATTTCATTTTCTCAATGTTCTTGTTTGCTATTTTTCTCATGACGTCGTTTCCGCCGACGGGGATGGCTCCTGAAAAGCCCCAGAAGTCCAAAGTGATGGCGACTCGATTCCGTTTTTCGTCCAAATCCCGGCCATAGCGGAACTCCAGAGACACTTTGCTGTTTTCATTAATGGTGCGGGAAACGAAAAATCCGCCACCGACTTCGGTATAAAATTTGGGTCGGGCAGAAGGCCATCCGCATCCAATTTCCATTCCACAGTCTTCATCGACATAATAAAGTTCACGACCGTTTCTTGATATGTGCTCGGTAAAGCCGATTTTCCATTTGTCATTGAGGGGAATTTGTTCAATGAGCATGCCACCGCCGGCATAATTTGCGAGTGCCGATTTTTTGTCCTTTTCTGCAATAGGGGTGTAAAATAGGGAATATATGCTGCCCCAACCTGTGAGACCAATGTAGGGCGATACGAATCCGGCTTGCAAAAATGGGGAGAATGTTTCAAAACCCCATCCGAAGGTAAAATATCCGCCATTGATGTATCTTGCAAATGTTCCGTCGCCCCACCATTCCGCATGGCTTGTGTGACTGTAAGTAGATCGTTCTGTTGAATCGTTATCCAATTGCCCTGCGAAAAAAGAAATGGATGCACTTGTTACAGCGTTGTCTCTTTTGTAGCTGTCCATATAGGCAGCCGCAGGAGGTGGGCGCATAATGGAACTGCATCCTGCAAAAAATAGGGCAAGTGCCGTCAGCAAAAAAGGAAATAAGCAACTTCTTGAAATCGTTTTCATATGATTAAACTCAGAGACAAAGACCAATAAGTTAACGGATTCTTTTCTGTTCGGATTCCCATTTCTATGGATGTCATGAATCCGCAGTGCCATTTGCTATCGGATTCGTTCAGTAAAGGCAAGTTTGTGTAAGTTAATAAGTCGAGGCCGTAGTAAAAAATCCATTCCTTAATTTTGTAGCTGTCTCTAGACTCTGGATTGATTCGGTTGCCTGTTCGGTAATCGGTGGCTGTATATTCTTTATAACCAGCATTTAAAACCTGTATCTGGCGTATGCCGCCATGTGCTCCGAGTCCGAGCCCGTGATTGTTCATGAATCCCATGGCTCCGCCACCCAAATTAAAGGTGCCTGTGAATAGGTTTTGGCTTGTTTTTGTGTCAAGGCTGTTTTTTTCGTCCGTGCCAAAGTAATGTCCTAATGAAAGCTGGTAGGCCGCTGCAACATAAATGGGACCAATCCATTGAACAAGCATGGGGGTGACGCCTATTTCCAATAAAAAGGAGTAATGGGCGTTAAGGAATAATCCTCCGCCAAATGAGTGACCTCCCCAGTTTTCTGCACCTTTTGTGTTTTCTGTTTTGGGCCAAGTTATATTATATATGTTACCATCAATACGGAAATTAAGTGATTCGAGTTTGTTTCTCTCAATTTTGGAATGGGGCGTTTCGCAATAGTCTGCGTTAGTGCCTTTATCTGTCTTTTGGCTGCATAAGACGAATGAACTAGCGAATGAAAATGGACGTGATGCTCCTGGAGCGATTTGTTTTGCGGCGATTGCCTGTGGTGCAAAATTGGATGGCGATATGATATCGTCTTCGGCCCACGCGGTTATCCATGCAAAAATGATGACTAGAATAATGATTTTACGCATATTTTTTCAGCAAAAGTCTAGCAAAAAAATATTTAGTCTTACTGTAAAGAACTGTAATTTATGATAAAGGACTAATTTCTATATGATGAATGGTCGATAGCGAAGATGAATGGAAAATTAAAAAAGGCCGGAAACCCGACCTCTTTTGTTATTGTCATCCCTGCATGTCATCCCGGCCTTGTGCCGGGATCACCTTACACAGTTCCCTCAGCGGAACACTTTCTTACATTCCTGTAAGTTCTTTTGCTTTTGCTTCGATTGCGGCGATGGCCTTTGCGCGACCTTCAGCGGTATCTTCGTTGGCGAGGACGATGTTCACGAACACGGAACCCGCGACCACGGCGTACACATGCTTGCTGAGCACCTTGGACTGTTCGCCGTTGCGGATACCGAAACCACCGAGAACCTTGGCGCCACCCTTACCGACGGTGTCGAGGAAGTCGAGCGTTGCCTGGTCAATAACGGTCTGGCTTCCGGTAGTGCCTGCGCGGAGTGCGGCGTAGATGTACTTGAAGCCCTTGGAAGCCATCGCTTCGAGGCGTTCCTTGGTCATGGACGGAGCCGCGACGGGGATGTTTTCGAGGCCGTGTTTTTTGCAGGCGACCGTGAGGCCTTCGTCATGGTCGAACGGAAGGTCTGGAATGATGCATGCAGAAACGCCTGCGTCCTTGCACATCTTCACGAAGTTCTCAATGCCCGGCGTAAAGGCGAGGGAGCCGTAGGTCATGATGTAAATGGGCGTCTCGGGGTGACGTTCGTGGATCTGCTTCACGATGGCAAGGCCCTGCTTGGTAGAATAGCCCTTTTCGAGAGCGATGGTGGAAGCGGTCTGGATGGCCGGACCGTCGGCGCTCGGGTCGCTGAAGGCAAGCTGAATTTCAAGGATGTTTGCGCCACCCTTCACAAGAGCGTCGGCGATGGCGATAGAAGTTTCTGCGTCCGGGAATCCGGCAATGAGATGGGACATTAACTTGATCATATTTTTCCTGTCATGCCCGCGAAGGCGGGCATCTCCTTTTACTTGTTCATAATCTCCGCGTCGTGGATGTCTTCGTTGTTTTCGAGGCGTTTGAGTTCGGCCTTTAAGAATTCCTTCCACTTTTCAGGACGGAACACCGGGCTCGTGATAAAGATGTCCTTGTCGCCGCGGCCACTCATGTTGATGACGAGCGCCTTGTCCTTCGGAAGTTCCTTCGCAATCTTCATGGCGGCGGCACCGGCGTGAGCGCTTTCGAGGGCAAACAAAATGCCTTCGTTACGGGCGAAGAACTTCACTGCTTCAAGAGCTTCCTTGTCGAGGATGGCGGTAAATTCGACGCGGCCGGATTCGCCGAGGGCGGCAAGCTGCGGGCCGATTCCCATGTAGTCGAGGCCTGCCGAAATGGAACGGGTCGGCAGCGACTGACCGTCTTCATCGATGAGGAAGCGGCTCTTGTAACCCTGCACAATACCTTCGCGGCTCGCGTTACCCGTCATACGGGCGGCGTTCTCGCCTACGTTCGGGCCAATGCCGCCGGCTTCCGCACCAATCAGGCGCACATTCTTGTCTTCGATAAACGGAGTGAACACGCCGATAGAGTTGCTACCGCCACCCACGCAAGCGACAACGGCCGCAATGTCGATGTTGCGTTCGGCAGCCTGGCGCTTGACTTCTTCACCGATAATCGACTGGAAGGTGCGAACGATATCCGGGAACGGAGCCGGACCGAGAGCAGAACCCAGCACATAGTGGGTGTTCTTGAAATTCGTAGCCCAGTCGCGCATGGCTTCGTTCACGGCATCCTTCAGGGTGCGGGCACCACTCGTGACCGGCACGACCTTGGCACCGTACATTTCCATAGTCGCCACATTCGGCTGCTGACGGCGCACGTCCACCTCGCCCATATAGACAACACATTCGAGGCCAAGTTTTGCGCAAGCGGCGGCAGTAGCAAGGCCGTGCTGACCGGCACCCGTCTCCGCGATAATGCGGGTCTTGCCCATTTTCTTCGCGAGGAGGCATTGACCGATAGCGTTGTTGATCTTGTGGGCGCCTGTGTTGGCGAGACCTTCGAGCTTGATGTAAATCTGCGCACCGCCCAAAAGTTCCGTTGCCGTCGGGGCAAAGTACAGCGGAGTCTCGCGTCCAATATAGTCACGCTGGATGATGCGGAGCTCTTCGAGAAATTCCGGATCGTGGATGTACTTGTTGAATGCCGCTTCGAGGTCGTCGAGCGGGCGGCGGATGATTTCGGCAACGTACTTGCCGCCGAACTTGTCAAAGAAACCGTTGTCTGAGGTAATCATAGTCATTAGTTGTTCTTGTTAAAGCGTCATCCTGACCCTCGTAGAGGGGAAGGATCCAGGTCTGGATGCTTCCTCCTTTCAGTCGTCAGCATGACGTTTTATGGTTTAAAGTTCTAGTTCAGTTCATTTCCTGGTTAAAAAATTAAAGGCCTTCGGAGAGTCCGAAAGCCTTTTTCAATTTTTGGTTGCAAACACTTGATGAAAACAGCAAACCGGACTCTATGTTCTAGAGCCCCACCACCAACGGTTGAAACGGATTACTGCGTTCATCTTCATACCATAAATGTAGGAATAGAATGTGATTTTGGCAAGGGAATGCTGGAAAATTAGTCAAAAAAAGAGGCTTTCGGTACCGTCCCGAAAGCCATATTAAACACTTGATGAAACCAGCAAACCGTTTCCGTTTTACGGGAACCCTTCCCGCAAGCGGTTTGAGTTGGATTACCGATTTCACCTTTACATTAAACAATATACACTGTAATTCGTTGTCAGTCAATACTTTAATGATATTTTTATTGTAAATTTTTGGTAAGATTTTCAGGACGTTCCGATCTGTAATCTTTAAATTTTTTTATTCATAATCGCGAATTTTAATTAAATCGTTTATTTTTCCTCTGTTTTTTACGTCTAAAAAGTATATTTAAAGAGACATAGTTTAGAGTTCGCTCTTATTCTTGTAGTTGGAAAACGACCAAAAATTTCTAAGCAAGAGAAAAGGGCAGGCACTCACACCCAATGGTGTGGGTCGTTTGCGTTTGTTTTGCTTAAGGTTTACTTGGTCGTTACCTCAACTACTATAGGGGCAGACGATTCCACGCTTTTTTTGTGCTTTGGGATTATTGCGCTAGGGTAAGGCGGCTCCATCGTTGATTTTCAACAAAAGGAGTCAAAATGAAAAAGGTCCTCATTCCAAATTTTGCGAGTATCGTCGCTTTCGCAAGTTTGTTTTTCGTGATTGCTTGCGGCGATGATAACGGGACTTCGCCTGATTCGTCTGAAACAAGTTTTACAGTGAGCAGTTCAGGTAAAAAGCTTTCTAGTTCAGGCTCGGTTAGCAGTTCAAGTGAAAAAAGTTCTAGTTCAAGCAAGGCTCTTTCTAGTAGTTCGTCTGCAGAATTTGAGTACTTGACCAAATCAAAAAAGATGAAATTTACTTTGAAGTATTACAGACAAACAGTTTGTTCTATGGATGGGAAAAGTAAGAAAAACTGTAATTACGACGATGGTAATCCCAATGTGTCGTTTACAATAGACTTTATACAACCAGGCGGAAGCAAGACGACATTCTCGACAAAAGAATCCATTAACAAGAAATGGTTTGAATATGACGATTTGGGAGAATGGGAAGGGGAACTTTCGTTTACGACGGATGTCCCTGCTTTGACATCTATGATTAAGGTGTGTCCAAAGGTTGTTGATGTGGATGCTCTTTTTGATGATGATGTCTCTTCGGGCGATTGCTTCAGTAAATCCAATGTTGGACAACTTCCAAATAAGGAGGTGGTTAAGCAATCCGATACTCGTAGTGGCAAATATAAGCTTGAATGGGAATGGTATTTATATTAAACGGATGTCGGGTTATAAATGATTGTTGAAAGTGCTGCAAACAGCGCCCTCATTTTCTCGGGATTCTTGATGCCGGGGGCGTCTTCTATGCCGCTTGAAACGTCGATGAGTTCGGGGTGGAACTTTTCGCAGATCGTAGCGACGTTATCGGGATTGATGCCGCCGGCGAGCCAGAGCGGGAGTCCGCTTGCTTTTTCGCGGAGGAGCGACTCGGGAATGGTCTTGCCAGTGCCGCCGGGAATGCCCTCGACTTTCGCATCGAGGAGAACGCGGGGTTCACCGTTTTTGCGGAGAGTTGCGACGTAATTAAAATCTTCTGAGGAACCGACACGGGCGGCGCAGTAGCAGGGAAGGGCTGCGTTGCCGGAATCGTGCGGATCAACGCCGTGGAACTGCACTGCGTCGAGAACACCTTCTTGTGCGAGTTTGATGGCGGTTTTGCCTTCTTCGGAATTCGGATCGGTGATTACGCCAACGAGAAGCGGTACTGGATTCCCTCCCGCGCGGAGCTTGGTCGAGAATGACGTTACAAATTCTTCGGTGGTGAGGCGTTTGGTGGTGCTGAACACGAATCCGAGCATGTCGGCGCCGAGTTCGGCGGCTAGCATTCCGTCTTCTTCGCGGGTGATTCCGCAAATTTTTACGAGCGGGCGGTGCGCTTCTTGTCGTGCAACTTTGCGTTCTGCGAATTTTTTCCAGAACTGCCCGCGGGCGTTTTCGCATCCGCTTTCGAATGCGCTGACCACGTCTTTTGCGAGTGGCGGATTTTTGGCGACCGCTTCACCGACGAGAATCCCCGTGAATCCGAGGTTGCGGGCGTATGTCGCATCGGCCGCGCTCAGAATGCCTGACTCAAAAACCGCTTTGGCGGGGAGCTTGCTGCGGACGCTTGCCGGAATCAGTGGATCCGTGTGGAACGTGGCGAGGTCGCGGGAATTGACGCCAGCGACAATCGTCTTGGCGGCAGCGTCACCGAGAGCTGCTGTCACAACCGAGAGTTTGCGGAAATCGTCAGCCTCGCGGACTTCGACAAACGCCTGGATTCCAAACTTTTGTGCACGTTCGGCCATTTTCACGAGCTGTGCGTCGTCCAAAATTCTTGCAATTAAAAGTACCGCATCGGCACCGCAGCGATAAGCGATATCAATTTCGTCTTCGAATAACAGAAAATCTTTGCGGAGCACCGCGCAAGTGTGCAAGCCTTGCTGACGGCGGCGTTCCATCAAGTCGGCGACGGCAATCAAATCGCGCAGCGAACCCTTGAAAAAGTTCATCTCGGTCAGCACAGAAACCGCTTGGGCATGCGCTTCGGCGTATGTTGTTGCTAAACCCACCGGATCCAAGTCTGGCGCGATGTCACCCTTTGATGGCGATGCTCGCTTGACTTCGAGAATGGCTCCTGCATTGCCGAGGAATTCTGTATGACCGACGCGGCGTGCTTCGGGAATTTCAATATCGAAATTCAATCCAAGTCGTTCAATATCTTCGCGACGCATGCGCACGATTTTTGACAAAATATCTTCGCTCATACTTATTCCTTACGTTCGGTTCGGTGATACGTAAAATTAGAAAATTGTACGCTCAAATTCAGCGAGGAACTTTCGGCCTTGTTCCCATTCACCCAAATCGGAGTCGGAATTGATGTGGCCGAGGGCGCCTGCATTGAAAACCGGCACTCCCCAAGCGTTTGCAAAGAATAGCGCACGTTCCATAGAAACGAATGGATCGTTTTCGCTGGCGACAACGCAAGCGGGCACGGGTAACTTTTGGAGCGGCATCGGAGCAAAGGATTGAATAACTTCTATGTTATCTACATCGCTAGGTGAAACGAGAAACGCCCCCTTGACTTGTGAAGGAATTTTGCCTTGTTCAGCCTTTTGCGTAAGCCACATGACCGTTGTTGCAACACCGAGGCTATGTGCAACGATGATTGTGTCCGAGCCCAGATTATGAACCGCTTTGTCGAGCGTTTCTATCCATTCCTCTTTTTGCGGCTTGTCCCAGCAACGTTGTACGACACGTGTGGCATTGGGGAGACTCTTTGCCCAAAAACTTTGCCAATGGCGTGGACCAGAATTATTCAAACCGGGTACAATCAAGTAGTTCATCAAAAATCTCCGTATATTTCCTAGTATAATTATAGTAAAATGACGACTTGATTTTTTGTTATTTTCGATGCGCTTACTTCTTTTCGTAAATCTGGTCGAAAATCGCACCGTCGGCGAAATGCTTGGCCTGAGCCTCGTCCCAACCGCCGAAATGTTCAATCGTAACCAAGTTTACGTTCTGGTCGAATTCCTTGTACTCGTCAAGAATCGCCTTGTTCGTCGGACGGTAATGGTGCTTTGCCGCAACATGCTGTGCCTCGTCCGAGTAGAGATAATTCAAGTATTCCGTCGCAAGCTTGCGCGTACCGCGCTTGTTGACAACTTTATCTACAATAGCGACCGATGGTTCCGCTAAAACGCTCACGCTCGGCATCACAATTTCATATTCGCTAGGGTAGTCCTTGATAGAAAGAAACGCTTCGTTTTCCCAAGAAAGCAAAACGTCACCCTTGTTTTCTTCAATGAACGTATTCGTGGAACCGCGTGCCCCCGAAGCCAAATCAAGAACGTTGTGATAGAGCTTCTTCATGAAATCTTTAATTTGTTCTTCATCTCCGTTGTACAGCTTCTCTGCGTACGCCCAAGCCGCGAGATAGTTCCAGCGTGCACCACCCGAAGACTTCGGGTTCGGCGTGATGATGTCGATGCCGTCTTTTGCGAGATCGCCCCAATCCTTGATTTTCTTGGGATTGCCCTTGCGGACGAGGAACGCGATAGTCGAAGTGTAAGGAGCGCTGTTGTGCGGAAATTCCTTGACCCAGCCGTCTTCTATGAGACCCGCATTGCGAACAATGTTTACGTCGTATTCCAGTGCGAGCGTCACCACGTCGGCTTCGAGCCCGTTCACCACCTCAAGCGCCTGCTTGCCCGAACCGCCATGAAACTGCGTAATCTTCACGTCTTTGCCGGTCGCCTCTTTCCAATGCTTCATGAAAATATGATTGTAATTGGAATAGAACTCACGCGTCGGATCGTAAGACACGTTGACAAGCGAGTTGTTTTCGTTCTCGGAAGAGCAACCGAAAAAGCTAACGGTTCCCACCCAAAAAAGCGCAACCGCGAGAGTCGTCTTGATGAAATTCTGATTCATGCAGCTTCTCCTTCTTGATGAGAATGATAGCAATATTTTTTTCGATGTCACCCCGGACTTGTTTTGGGGCCGCGTATTTCAATGATAAATTATTTTATAAAAGGGGGAGGAATCCCCCTCGCTTCAGCCCCGACTTTCAAATGCAGAATGCGGCATGTCATGCCCGCCTTCGAGCGGGCACCTCCTTTATTCGTCAAAAAACATGTTGTCGGGTCTTCCGCTACCTCCTCTGCAGGGCTCAGACGCCGCCCCGCAAAACCATGCAAGGCGAATGCCGCAACCATGCTCGCATGGCTATGGCTGAGCCGCATGGGTTTCTGTAACGCCTGGCTTACCCGCACATCCCGCCCCTTTTTGTCATTCCCGCGAAAGCGGGAATCTCCTTTTTGAGGCGAATAATCTATATTTCCCAATGACATAGCCCCGTACCGAATGGTTCGGAGCGACCGGAATTTTTGAGATTCGTCTCTTATTCTC
>CAMKTL010000069.1:0-10129 GCA_946415675.1 uncultured Fibrobacter sp. | reverse complement strand
CTGTCACGCGGTTCGTCTCGCCACAAGTCGTGCGGCACCAAGTACGCCCTTGCTTGTTCGCCTCGGTCACCGCATTGCGCATTTGCCTAAAGTCGTAAGTGCCTTCGGGCACGAGAATCGTGACCGCATCGTTGCTCTGCAAGTATTTGCGGATGCTTGCGGAATCGCTTGCAATGACGACTTTGCCTGCGTCGCCACCTGTTGTGGATACGCCAAAGCCTTCGGCCTTCACATTGAACGTGAAAAGTAAAACTGCTGTTGGGTCGGATTCATCGCTTGTCCAAATCCATTTCGCTTGTGTGTTTGCGGCGAAATTTTCGAGCGCACCGCCACTCGGGAGCTTGTTGTTTGCGTAAGAAAGCGTTGTGGCGCCTCCCCATTGCGAGAGGTCGCGGCCCTTGTTTTTCCAGGAGTTGTTGCTGACAACGGGCTTTGACTTCCAGCCACTGCCGGAATAGTAAGATTTGTCGAGGTCGTCGATTTGCACGAGAACGCCCGGGGCGCCTTTGCCGTTCGCGCTCACGACAGAAATGGCGTTTTCGCCGGGCAGGAATGTCATCGGGATAAAGCGCACTCGGCCTGCCTGGTTGTCTTCGGCGAGGAGCGAACCGTTGTGGTAAAGCCTGTAACCGCCATCGGCGACAATCCAAATGCCTGGGCCTTTCCCGGCGTTGTACGTGGCGGCAATCAGCTGTGAACCGACTTTGTCGCCACCGCCGTAAGCGGCGTCGGACGGGAGCGTAACGACTTCAGAGGCTTGAATTTTTGCAGCCGCATCTGCCGCGTGTACTGCGGAAATTCCAAAAATTGAGACAACGCTTGCAAGAGCGATGTGACCAAAACCTTTCATACCCATTGTTCCTCACTTTTTTTCGCGATTACCCAACTTTTGGCTTGTTCCATCCCTTTATAGCAATTAAGCCAGGCGTTGCGGGCTGGCGTCTGAAGCCCGCATTGGGGGTAATGGAAGACCGCGAAGCGGGCTGCAATTAGGGGGATTATTCCCCCATACCCATAATCTATATCTTGCGGCGCGCACTTCAAAGCGCTTTTCTCGTGAAAGCTGATTTCTCGTTGTTTCTGGACAACGCTAAAGTCGCTTTTTTATACCCCGCAAAACATAATTTTCTTACATTTATGGCATGGGCGAAAAGAAACTAGGGAAAAAAATCTTCGAATACCTGGACTACCGGGAGTTTTTGAAGGATTATTATAGCGCAAAGAAGGAGGCGAACCCTGCCTTTTCGCTCCGCGTTTTCTCGGATAAAATCGGGTTCAAGGCCAAAGATTTCATCAGTCGCGTGATGAACGGTGACAAGAATCTTTCGAGCGCGAGCATCCCGAAAGTGGCTTCTGGGCTGCGCCTGGGCAAGCACGAGACCGAGTTTTTTATTGGGCTTGTGAAGTTCAATCAGGCGGAATCGATGGTCGAGCGCAATGCGGCATTTGAAGAAATGCAGGCGGCGCTCAAGGTGGTGCGCTTTTCCGAGAAACAGCATATTCTCGGGCATGCGCAGTACATGGTGTATTCGCATTGGCGGCACCTGATTATTCGCAGTCTTATCGGCATGTTCGGTTTTGACGGCGATTACGAAGCGCTTGCGAAAATGGTCCACCCGCATGTGACGGCGGACGAGGCAAAAAAATCGGTCAAGTTGCTCGAAGACTGTGAACTTATCAAGAAAGGGGATGACGGCAAATACGTGCTCACCGAGAGCGCGATTAGCACGGGGGACCGCACGTCAAAACTTGCGCTGCGCGGTTTCCACCAGCATTGTCTAAAGCTTGCTGCGGATTCTATTGATCGCGACCCGCCGGGCTCGCGTCATGTTTCTGGGCTTACGCTTGGCATCAGCCAAGAAGGTTACGAACGCATCGTGGAGCGCATCAACGCCTTCCGCAAGGAAATTGCGCTCATCGCCGAAGAAGATAAGAATTCAGATAAAGTTTTTCAGTTGCAATTTGCGCTGTTCCCTGTCGGCGGAAAATAATTTTTCTCTCTATCAAATCCTACAACGAAACACCTCGGCGTTCGCCGAGGTGCTTTGTTTTTTGGATGAGTTGGTGTTTATTTTGTGAGAATTCTTATCATTTTCTTTTCTTGTTTTACAAGGTAAACTCCGGGCTTACCGAATTTAGCACGAATTGCTTTTGCGATATCGCCATCGCGAAGCTGTTCTGCTTGCAAGTTACCCAAGTATCTTCCTTGCAAATCGAAGATGCTTGCGTTTCCTAATACCTTTGTTTCGCGGCTCAATTTCATTGTAATGGAAGTGGTGATGCTAGAAGAACTTTCTGTGCGCACTTCCGATGAACTTGATGATGCAACGGAGCTACTTGACTCGCTTATAGAGCTGCTTGAAACGGCTTCTGTGGACGAACTACTGCTTTGGACGGTGGCTGCTGAGGAACTTGATTTGACAACTGAACTGCTTGAAGTCGCGCCGTACTCGTACGCACCCAAATCCGGAGCTTTCCCAGTATAGGGTAAACCCGCTTTAACACCCTTGTCAATCATCTGGCTTTTTGGCGCAAGTTTCAGGAAATCGACATCGGGGAGACTTCCGTCCGCTTTGCGGGGACCAAGTGCACCGCCGAGAGGACCAAGTTCTCGCCCTGTTACGGTCATACTCGGATCCGACACGCTTAAAAAATCCGATTCCTTCGGTGTGATGTTCAGATTCCAGGTGTTGTATTCGCCTGCAGCGTAATTCCCGCCAATGTAAGAGGTCTTGTTCGGGAAGGCTATATTATTCTTCATCACATGAGCCTTGCTGCCCTTGAGCACAACGCCGTCGGTGCGGTTCCCGTTTGCGTCCCAGGTACTTGCCCACATATTGAATCCATTGCCGTTCATGTATGCAGTGTTGTTGATCCAATCGTTTCCGCCGCTGCTGTGGTTGGCGTAAAAGCCCGCCGCCTTGTTTTTCCATGCAACGCAGTTACGGATGGTGTGGCGGATACCCGTCTTGCTGCTCCCTGCCTTGAAGCCATTTCCGTTGCCATCCTTCGGCTTGCCAGTACCGTAGTTGCTGTAGCCGTGGCCCATCGCCCAGCTGTTCTCGATGACTACCGGGAATTCCTGGCTAATAAAATCCCAGCCGTCGTCGCTGTTCCACCAGGCACGGCAACCGATGAACTTCGTCGTATCGCCACCCTGCTGGTAGTGCACGCCAAAGCCGTCGGCATTCTGGCCGTCTCCCTGGCGTCCGTTGGGGTCGTAGTTGTCGTGACTGTCGCAGTTCAAGAACAAATGTCCGCCGCCGCTTCCCGAGCCCTTCTCGTTCACGAAGAATCCCGAGCCGCCGTTGTGGTGGCTATCGATCAGTTCCAAGAAGATATGCTTACTGCGGGACACGTACACGCCCACATTCGATTCGCCCTTCATGGGAACATTCTTGACTTCGAGCCCCTTCAAGTGCAAGTACTGCGCCTGAATGAGGATACCCGAAGTGTATCTTACGTTGTTCGAACCGTTGGCAATCGGCATCTTGCTGAAGTCAATGACCGGCTTTTCGCCCGGGTACGCGAGGTAATGAATGCGCTTGTTGTCACTTGAGCCGCTCTTGGTCAGGTGAATGCCCGCAAACATGTTGTCATTTTTCACATAGTTCGTGTCCGTATGCAGGTAGGTTCCGCCGCGAATCCAAACGGTATCGCCCGCATTCACTACAGCATTCGCCTTATTCAAAGACACGAATGGCTTATCCTTCGTGCCTGCATTTTTGTCGTTTCCGTTCGGAGCTACGTAATATACGCTGCCGAACGCTTGGGCCGCACAAAACGCGATCCCAGCCGCAATCAACCATTTCGACTTCATAATTACGTTCCTTATTTTGAATACACTCTAATTCTGGAAGCTTTACGTTGTAGCGTATTCATACTTCTTCCGTTCACGTAAAAGTACCTGCTGTTTTTGTGCATGTTTACATCATGGTGTGGTGTAATTCTTTGTGCAATGCCTATTGTTTTCTCTTGCGATTTGACATCGGAAGAATCTTTATTTTCTTCGGTTTTCACAAATTCAACTTTGTCAATATTCGGAGCGCCTTCATCTGTAAGAGACTTGAACGTAACAATACTTTTCCCAGCAGGGAGTGTGAGGGAAAATTCCTTAGATTTCCAATCAGTCCATTCGCCAGTAACATCTAAGTCTAGGCTTTCGACTTGTACGGTGTCGTTCACAGAAACGCTTATGGGTCTTGCGTTCTTCCCGCCATTTGCGTAAGTCACCTTCAAATTATGTTTACCTGCTTCGCTATTCCATACGGCAATTTTCAAGTAAGAACTCTTGCTGTTGGCCAAATTCACATAAGATTCGCCTGAAAATCCCGCATGGGTAGTTTCGGTAACACCTTCTGCGATAAATCCCTTTTCCGCTTCATAGACTACGGAATCCTTGCTTACCACATCCATATCCTTGGGCGGTTCAACAGGTGTGACCGGTATCGGATCGGTTATTGGCGTCGCTGCACTCTTTGATGTTTTTACAAGTTCAATATCGTCAATTGCAATCCACTTGTCGCTTCCGCCTTCGATTGCAAATCCAATCGTTACCTTGCCGTTTTTGACTTCAAACTCAGCGACGCTTTTCTGTTTCCAACTTGACGATGCTGCCGAAATATCCGCATTTACCTCGTTTGCACCAAAGTCCTTTGCAAAGATTTTTGCCGACTTTTGCCCGCCACTACTTTGTACATACGCAGACAATTTATACTTGCCGTTAGGGACTGTCAAGGTTTGCGAAATGGAATTGGAACCCGTCAAGTAAAGTCCCCAGCGCCCCGTTCTTTTCTTAGATGTCGAATTGATGTTTGCTGAAGAAGTTTTTGCAAGTTTCCACCCCGTGAGTGATGTCTGCGAAACACGATCCGCTTCAAAAGTCGGGTTCAGACAATAGTTGTTGCCATCGCCAACACTCCATGTACCTTCTTTAGCGTTAATGTTCCATTGGCTTAGGGAATGGAATACCGGCTTGCCAGTTTCAAACGAAATCGGTAGCCACTGGTTATAACCAAGCCCGTTCCCTGCAAAATCGCTCCAACGGTCACCCGCATTAACCACGAACGAACCCTTGGTTCCCTTCACTTGGATAAAGAAACCTGTCTGTGTTACATGGCTAAAGTCATGCTGCGTTCCTTCAAGAACAAATTCTTCGCTGTACGGACCGAGAATGTTTTTTGCGGACATGCAGTAAGTTTGCGAGGTGTTCCATCCGTGCAAATCCGATGAGCAGAAATAATACACACCGTTGTACTTGAACATGGCGTTACCTTCGCGACCGCCTACTCGACTTTTGTGGATGTTTACTGTCTTGGAACCGTCAATCGCAAGAAAATCGGATTCGCGGAGCGGTGCCACGTATAGGTTTGTGCGTCCTTTTACGTTGGATGCGATTACATACGCCTTGCCGTCGTCATCTTGGAACAGCGTCTGGTCGCCCGTGTTGTTGTTCACGAAGAACGTCATCTCGCTTTCGGGCTGCACGCGTGCAAATTTGAATGGCCCTGTGGGGGAGCTACTCGTGGCAAAATATTCGCCAAATTGCCAGCTCGGGCTTCCGCCTTGCCCCGCAAGTACATACTTCTTGGTCTTGGCATTATATACCACGCCAATGCGACCGAACCAACCGCCTGCCGCTTGATCGGGCTTCAGAACGATGCCTTCAAATTTCCAGTTGACAAGGTCTTTTGACGAGTAGCAGGTGACGCCCGCAAAACCGGTGTCGCTATTCTTTTTTGTTGGGTTTGCGGCGTATGTGACGGCGCCATTGTATTTGACTCCGTACCAATAGAAGGTATCGCCAACTTGGAGAACTCCACCGCCTTGCGAGTAAATGAAATTTCCGCCTGTATCTTTCCAGAATACATCGTTCTGAATTGTTTGTGCCTGAACGCTTGTTCCTAAGCCCATAATGGTTATGGCAGCGGTTGCGATTACAGATTTGATTACACCCAATTTCATACCATACTCCTTTTTTTGAAAATTCTATTGAGCGACTTTTAGACGCTGAATTTTTGTGATGCTGCCAGATTGTACTTTGAGGTAATAAATGCCTCCACCTATTTGAGGCGGCAAATTAAACGTTTCTGCTGAATTGCCTCGGTTGAACTTTGTTTGAAATACTTCTTTACCTAACGTATTGAAAAGCTGAATTTGTCCATCTAAATTTCCGTGCTTTACGGATATGCTGTTTTGCTTTCTGTCGAAATTTACGGTTAATGCTTCGGCAATTGTTGTGCCACGAAGTATTGTGGTGGAATCTTTCTTTGTGGAATCAGCTGTTACGATGGCTGTCGAGTCTTTTGCAAGCGTGTCGACTTTTGCGGTGTCGATTGCAGATGTGTCTGTTGGGATAATCTCCGTTTCAATTTCTACAAGTCCGCCTTCGGTAATGGGGGCTTTTTTGAGGGACAGAACATCAAGCGGATCTGGCTTATTGGAGTTGAAAGCTTCGTGGTCATCACGCAAATGCTTTGCAAGTGCGGGAACTTTTGCCTTGATTTCTTCCATCATGGCACGGGCAAGTTCATAAGCTCCATATTCGCAGAAATGGGTCTTGTCCTTTGCTGTGTACATGTAAAGCTTTTCCTTGTTGTTGCCGAGCGCCTTCTGCAAATTGACGGTATGTTGGTTCAAATCCAGAACCGTTACGCCAAGCTTTTTGCCAAGCGCCCGCATTTTTTCTGGGAGGCCTCCGACACTTGTTTTCGGGTCGAGTTCTCCCTGGCGTGCTGTCGAGGTAACGAACAGGGGAATTGCCCCCTTTGCCTTGATTTCGTTTGCGTACTTGGTGAGCGTAGCTTCGTAATTGGCGACATCATTGGCGTTCTTCTGGTCGTTATGCGCAAATTGCACTGTCACATAGTCGCCCTTCTTGACCTCGGCAAGAATTTTTGCCAAGCGTTTCATACTATAGAATCCGCTTGCGGTAAGCCCTGATTCGGCGTAATTTGCCACAGCAACCGATGACTTGAAAAAGCCGGATGCCATTTGGCCCCATCCCGCCCACGGAGCGGTCATTTGGTCAACAACGGTGGAGTTTCCGCAGAGCCATAAGGTTGTCACATCGGATTTTGGCGTGATTTCAAGTCCGGCTACAGCGGGAGCCTTGCCTGTGATAACGAAAGTCAGCTTGTTATCCCAGGTGTAGTAGCTTTTTTCGCGGTCCTTGATACTCATCGTTACCTTGCCGTCAATGCTTTTCGTTTCCATACGGCGGAGCGAAACGCTCTGCGTACTGAACACGGCGCCCGCAGTCGTCACGCGGTCAAAAATCAGCTTGCGATTTTCGGCCCATACAGTTGTTTCGCTTTCGTTCTCGCCGTCACCGAAAATGAACTTGACCTCGTAATTTCCTTGCGGAAGCACTACCGAGAAAGTCATGGATCCGTCTGTCGTCAAGAAATCCGTTTGAAGTTCATCGTCCCAAAGACGATCAACGGATGTGACCTTGCCCGATTCAAAACCGTATCCACGCGAGGTGTCGAATTTCGTATTGCTCTTGACTTGCGTGTAGCCTGCCTTTACGGGTCCGTCTCCGAAGTCAAACTTGTAGCTGTCTGCTGCGTATGTTGCAACAGCCGCAAGAGCGAATGCGCTTGTGTATTTTGTCCATCCCATAACACCATTTTTCCTTATTTTGTATAAATTTTAATGTAGGAAGCCCTGTTGCGTCCCGTGCTGCGGCCATTCACAAAGAATGTCTTGCCACTTCTGCGCAGGTTCATGTTCTGCTGCAAGATTTTTTTCGCTATTGCAGTTGTATTTTCTTTCTTTGCGGCAATGAATTCAATCTTGTCAATGTTTGGGCCACCGTCTTCTGTCAAGGATTCGATCTTCACGGAGCTTGCTCCGGCGGGCATGTTGAGTATGACGATTGTATCGTTCCAATCAGTCCATTCACCTGTTGAAGGCATGTCAAGAGATTTTACCTGAACCTCTCCATTGACGGAAACGCTTACGGCGCGATTCGCTGTAGAACCATTTGCGAAAGTTATCCTCATTTGCTGTTCGCCATCGTTGGGAAGGCATACGCCAAAGGTGATTGAAGATCCTATTTTGTTGTCTAAATTGGCGTAGCCTTTCCCAGAAAATCCCTGATGCTTGTCTTCAAAAATTGTTGCGTTGTACAAGGCGTTTTCAGCTTCGTAGTGGAGCGAATCTTTTGCGATGAACTTGAATTCGGCTTGTGCGTTAATTCCTTTTTGAATGTCCTTGATGGTGGCTTCTGCGTCTTTCCCGGTGAGGTCGCCTTTCCAGCCTGCAAATTCCCAGCCGTTCAGCGGAACCGCCTTCAGGGTGAGAGAGGAACCCTGAGGGACGGAATCGCCGACGATGCTTTGCACAATGTGTCCACCGACTGATGCTGCTGTCTTTACGGAAACCTGCGGAACTTTTACTTGGGTCGTTTTACCGACCTTTACCCAGTCCGGAAGCGTCGCGTTGTATTTTTTTGCGATATCGCGCAGTTCCCTAAGGCGCGCATTCGCCGTGTATTTCTGGCCATCGCGATCAAACATCGGTTTTTTGCTGTAACGGGTCGGCTCCCACACGAAGGTTCCCCAGCCCAGGTCGCCAAATTCATAGAACACCGAGTTCACGAGGGCCGTGCGTTCGCCCGTATATTCGCAGCTCAGCACCGCCTTCTTGTTCTTGACCACGAGCCCGAACATATCGCGCCAATCCTGCCCGTTGTTCGTGGTACCGTAGGTGGAACCGCAAATGGCATCGTAGTCGATATTCGCGTGAATCTTGTTGTACCAATCCGCAAAACCCTTCTCGGGGCGCGGCTGGCCATGCTGCATCACAATCTTGATGGAAGGATCCGTCTCGCGCACCGCACGCACGCCCGAATTGATGATGTTCGCGAAGTCCGCCGTCTTGCTCAGCGAAACGCCCGCCACCTTCGAGTTGATTTCGTTACCCACCTGCACCATGTCAGGGCGAAGTCCCGCCTTTATGAGCGCATCCATGGTCGTCTTCACGTGGTTATAGGCGAGCTTGCCCATCTCGGCATTGCTCTTGCCCGCCCAAGAGGCCGGAACATTCTGGTGGCCGATGGAAGCCCACGTGTCGCTCATGTGGAAATCCAGGAAGAATCCCATGTTGTGCGCCTTGATGCGCTTGGCGAGCGCGATGGTATGCTCCAGGTCGCACCAACACACGTTGGAATTCGCGCCGGAGTAGCTGTTCTTCGCGTAGCCGATGCACGAATTCACGAAGGTGCGCACGCGGATAAAGTTGATACCGTGATTCTGCAAGATATCGAAAAGATCCTGTTGCTTGCCGTTATCGTAGTACTTTGCCCCCAAGGACTCGTCTTCGAGCACCCACGAGACATCGACACCCACGATATACGGGCGCGCAAGCGCCGCAACCGCCACGGCACCCAGAACCAGCGCCGTTTTCCTGATGATTTTTCCCAATCCAAACATCCTTCACTCCTTTGATTTTAGTTAATATTTTGTTGTACTATAAATTGTACTACAATTTTCTATAAATATAACTCTTTTTACTATAAAGCGTACTATATTTTTTTGAAAAATTTTAAAATTGGCGATTTTAAACGAAAAATGGGGATTTTTCAATTCCCAATGCGAATAGGCTCACCCGTAAACAAGTCCTAGCGCGATGGCGAGCAGGGTGAGCACCGCAATCTGCCTGACGATGGCGAAATTTTCACGGTCGAACATGCTTTACCTCAGCTCGATTTTCTGGATGCGGCCGCCGAGCCTTACCACGTATGCGCCAGGGGCAAGATTCTTCACCGCGACTTGCGCAGCGTGCCCGCGGGCAACGACCATGCCGTGCAGGTTCATCAGGGCATAATCCGCAGCCTGCGAGAACCGCAACCCATCCGCGCGAGAAACCCCGATAATCCGCGCACCGAGATTCCCAGGCGCTGCGACTAGCGACGTAATTTCCGTGGAACTGCTCGATACAGCCTCGGAGCTGGAACTTTCGGGCGCGACCTCTACGCTGGAAGAACTATATGCAGATTCATCGCCCATATATTCAAACTTGAACGACTGGTTCTGCGTCCCGGTCTGTTTCCACACGACAAGCGGCATTCCCGCCTCCGTAGAGATGTTCAGGACATCGCCCAGGTATTCACTTGCGGTATCCG
>CAMKTL010000068.1:0-11043 GCA_946415675.1 uncultured Fibrobacter sp. | reverse complement strand
TTTATTAGTTTGTTTAACGAAGCTGTCGCCAAGGCGCACGAGAACGCATAAGAGGGAACGATGAAGATTAAGAAGATTGAATTCTGCAATATCAATTCCTTGGCGGGTGAATGGACGATTGATTTTGAAAGTCCCGACTTTGCAAATAGCGGCATGTTCTGCATCTCTGGCCCGACGGGTTCCGGGAAAACATCGATTCTCGATGCGATTTGCCTTGGACTTTACGGTGCGACGCCTCGATTGAGAGCCATTGTCGGCGATTCCAACGAAGTGATGACTTACGGTTCCAAGAACTGTTATGCGAAAGTGACCTTTGAATGCCGTGGTAATTTGTATTCCGCGTGTTGGGATCAACATCGAGCCGCAAGGACGAATAAACTCCAAAAATACTCTTGGGTGCTGATAAACGAAACTACGGGCTCAACAGAGGCTTCCTTTTCGAAACAGTCCGAAATCGAAGCGACGATGACGCGTATCATTGGCCTTGACTTTGATCAGTTTACCAAGTCGATGATGCTTGCGCAGGGCGAATTCAACAAGTTCTTGAAGTGCAAGGAAAACGAGCGGGCGGCGATTCTTGAAAAGTTGACGGGAGACAGTATTTATCGAAAAATTGCCGTTGCCGTTCACGATTTGTATGCGAGTGCAAATAAGGCCGTCGAGGATGTTGAAAATAAGATTGGCGCAGTGACTTTGCTTACCGAAGAAGAACTTGCGAACTTGAACGCGAAAATTGACGAAGCGACTTCGCAAAAGAAATCTTTGAGCGAGAATGTCGAGCGGCTATTGTTTATTTGCGCTTGGTTCGAGAACTTGCATGGGATTGAGTCTCGTCTAAAAACGGCGCAAGACGAACTGGGAAATGCCGAACGCGAAAAGGCAGAATTCGAGCCGAATCGTGAAAAGCTGGAGCGTGCGCTCCGTGCGCAGGAAGTGGAATCCTCGTATGTGGAGTTTAATTCCGTTCGAGAACGTTTGGCGCACATGAAGACGCAACTTGGTGAATGCCAAAAGACACTTCCAGATGCTTTATCGGAGCTGGAAAAGGCTTCGAAGGATTGTCGCGAAAAACAGGATGTTTTTGAAAAGAGCAAGACTGAATATTCTGCAAATGAATCCTTGTGGCAGCAGGTCTCTTCTTTGGATGGCGATATCCGTAATGCAGGTACGCAGTTGAAAAATGCGGAATCGGATGCATCAAAGATTGTAACGGAAATTGGAACAACGCAGAAGAAAATCGAGGAAACTGACAATCGTATTTCTGAAAATGAAAAAGCGCTGGAAAAAGTTGATAAATACCTTTCCGAAAACGATAAAGATGATGCGATTGATGGAATGCTTTCGCTTTTGAAATCGCAGGCTTCGGAATGGAAGGCGGAAAATGCGAATGTTGTCCAGAGTTCGGTAACGCTTGATAAACAGAAGAAAAAATTGCAGGAATTCGATGCGGCTTCTGAGCAGCAAAAGCAGAATTTGCGTGGCTTGCTGGATTATTTAGCTGAACATCAGGCCGATGCGGACCTTGTGAATCTTTTGCCCGAAATGAATGGCTACGCGAAGGATGCTGATCAGTACCATAGGGAGGCTGAGCGTTTGCAGGGGGAAATCGCCTCCAAGGGCAAGCAGCTTGACGATATGATTGCTGAACGCGGTCGCGTTTCCGAAAGCTTGAAAACTTTGCAGAACGAGAAAGAAGCCATTATCCAGGAAGATATTCCTGTTATTGTCGCGGAACTTCGCCATAACTTGAAATCGGGTGAACCTTGCCCTGTTTGCGGTTCTTTGGAACATCTCTCTTGTGAAGAATCGGCGAAGATTGAAAACGGCGCTGATCGACTGAATGATTTTGCTGCCAAGTTGCGCAAGATTAATGGTGAAATGGAAAAGGTCCAACGCCAGTTGGATAGCTTTGTTACGCAAGAACGGAACTATCGAGAAGTTCTTTGCGAAAGCGAGCTAAAGTTGAAAGATGAAGCGAAAAATGAGGCTGCTTCGCTTGAACTTTTGAATGCGAAATTAGAACCTTGGAAATTCACGGCGACACTGGATTCTGCCCGTTCTATTTTGCAGGACCTGCAGACCTTGAAAACAACATATTTGCAGAAAAAAGAAAGCGCGGATGCATTGCAGAACAAGGTCAACAATGCTGCTATTGACCATGCAAAACTTGATGGCGAATTGAACATTACTGCCGAATCGATTAAAAAGACGCAGGAAAAGTTGCAGGTGCTTTCGCAGAGAATCGAGGAATCGCTTGAACCGTGGTTCTCGAATATCCGCATGGAAGAAGTGGATGCGTTGCTTGCGGAACTGGAAAAGAAAAATCTCTACTGGAAAAAGGCGCAGGAGAGAAAAAATGAAGTTGAGAAAAACTTGGATACGGATCGCTCTAACCAAGGCCAACTTCAGGAACGTCTTGAACAGGCGCAATCTAGACTCGATGATGCAAATAGTAAGGTCGAAGAAACTAGGAAAAAACTTTCTGCCCTTGACGCAAATCGTAAGGAACTTTTTGGCGAAAAGTCTGTAGATGACGAACGCAACAAGGCGAGAGCGTTGCGCGATAATGCGGAACATTTTGCAAATGAAGCTCGTCTTGTAGAACAGCAGAAGCGCGAAACGAAGGTGGCGTTGGACAAGTCGATTGCGGACTTGAACACTCATATTGCGGAAACGGAACCGAAGTGCGTGATTCTCCAATCGCAGTTTATCGAGAATCTTTCGTCAAAGAATTTTGCGGATGAGCAGGAATTCTTGGCGGCGAAACTTCCCGAGGCGGAACGCAAGTCGCTCCAGCAATCGCAAAAACGCGTAGAAGAAAAATTGACAGCGGCGCAAACGTCGGTCAAGAATTTTAACGACCAGTTGGCGGAACACCAGCAAAAGCGCAACTTCGAAGAATCCGAAGATGTGGCAAAGCAAAATCGCGACACGGTAAAGGCGCAGCTAAACGAATGCACCGTGAATCTTGCGACCTGGACGGAACAGCGGAAGAACGATGCCCAGCTCCGTCAAAAATTCAACGACATGCAGGCGGAACTTTCTGCGCTCAAGTCCAAGCGTGCGGATTGGGAACAGATGCAACGCTGGTTTAACGGCAATAGGCTTGAAACGGGCAACGGCGATGTTTTCGTCAAGTTCATCCAGACGATTACGCTCCGCAATTTGTTGAAAATTGCGAACGGCTATCTGCGCGACATGTTCCCGCGTTACGAGATGGTAACCGAGCCGAATACGCTCAATATCCAGCTTGTGGATCATGACAACAGCGATGCCGTGCGCCCGATTGACAACATCTCCGGCGGCGAAGGCTTCCTTGTGAGTCTCTCCTTGGCGCTCGGAATTTCGACGCTTGCAAGCCGAAACGTACGCATTGATTCCATGTTCCTCGACGAAGGCTTTGGAACGCTTGATTCCAAGATGCTCCAGGATACGGTCATTGTGCTCCAGAAAATGCAGCAGGAAAAAGGCAAGCTTCTCGGAGTGATTACGCATGTGGACTTGGTCAAGAGCGAACTCCCCACGCATATCGAGGTTACGCCGAATGGTGGGCACAGCGTCCTTAGCGGTGCAGGCGTGAAAAATTCTCAATGATGCATCGCATTTTGCTATAATTGGCGCAAAGTATAATATGTGTTTTGTCGAGAAGGAGTGAAAACATGCGAGCGCTGTTATGGATGACTTTGTTTGCGGTATCAGTCATCTTTGCTGAACCGGTAAATCTTGCCCAGCTAAAAGATGATTATATCGCTCAGTCCGGCGACACCCTCACGGATACGCTGAGTGGCGACTATATGCTGTCGATTGCTGATGGTGCCGAAGTGGTGCTCAAAAATGTGGTTGTTGTCGGGGATGAGTATGCACATGGTGGAGCGGGGATAACTTGCAAGGGCTCCTGCACGATTATTCTCGAAGACTCGAATTATGTCAGACCTTTTGGTCAGGATGATTCCGGTATTTATATACCGGAAGGTCACACGCTTGTTATTGATGGCTCGGGTTCCCTTGATGTCCGTTCCGACGGCTTTTCTGCGGGCATTGGTGGCAGTGACAGATTTCATCCCTGTGGCGATATTGAAATTCGTGGTGGCGTAATTACTGTTAACGGAGGGACTGCTTCGGCGAGTATCGGCGGTGCAGACGGCGGCAAATGTGGCAATATCCTGATTAGTGGTGGAACTATTTATGCTAAGGGACATAATGGTGCTGCTGCCATTGGATGCGGTAAACTTGGAAAGTGTGGCAATGTTACGATTACTTCCGGGGTGAAAAAGATTGTTTTGGAAAAAGATTCTGGAACCATAAGTAGTATTGGGTTGGGAAGTGTCGGCATTCGCGGCAAGATTGTTATTGATGGGATGGAAACAGAAAAAGTGACGGACAGCGTGTTCACCTTTGTTCCTGGTAAATATCTCTCAATCAAGTTCGACAAAAATCACAAAGATGTCGTGGGAACGATGGAGAATCAAAAGGTCGTTTATCGTGCAACCTCGTTACTTTCGAAGAATGCCTTTGTACGTAACGGTTGGACGTTTGTTGGGTGGAATACAGCGGCCGATGGCAAAGGCGTTTTTTACGCCGACCATGCAGAAATAAAAAATACTGCAGATAAACTTGACTCTATAATGACGCTTTATGCTCAATGGAAAGAGAATGCTGAACTTTCGTGGGCGACCATTGACGGTGTCAGGCCGTACTATTTTCTTGACGGGAAAAATCCTGTTCCGGTGGCCTGTTCCGTGACATCGTTAGACGGAAAAATTTTGAAGGAAGGTACGGATTACAAAGTCGTTGTTACGAAAGGTCAGAGTGAAGTCGGGGCGAATGCTATAACTTCTGCCGGCGATTATGTCTTTACGGTTAAAGGTGTTGGCGATTATAAGGGGTCACAGGCCGTCAAGTTTACCGTGAGTGCAGGGAATATTGTCAATCTAGCATCGCTGACGGGCGACTATGTTGCGAAAAAAGGCGATATCCTTACGGGCAAGCTTGCGGACTCTTGCAAGGTTTCGATTGCTGCTGATGCAACGATAAAAATCAAGGATGCGGTAATCGATAGTGTCGATGAAGAACGCTACAAATCTCAAGGAGTGCTCAAGTGTGGCTGGGATAAACCTAGCTGGTCCGGACTCACCTGCGAAGGAAACTGCACGATTATTCTAGAAGGTGAGAATATTGTGAAGGGTTATTGTTGGATGGGGGCGGGTATTTATATATCGCAAGGTCATACGCTCACGATTGATGGCAAGGGGTCCTTAAAAGCAACTGCTGGTGGTTCGGGTGTTGCGGGTATTGGAGGGAGTGGAGACGATAGTAGAAATGGCAATATAGTGATTCTTGACGGAAAAATTGTGGCCGATGGTGCACCTGGAATTGGAGGCTGCAGCAGGGAATCCCCAGCCGGTGGTATAACGATTAAGGGCGGCTCGGTTACGGCGAAAAGTCTTGGTGATTATGCTGCTGGTATCGGTGGTTGCTATGGTGGCTATGGTGGCAGAATTGGGGCTATTACGATTAGTGGAGGAACCGTTGTTGCCGAGGGCGGAAAAGAAGCTCCTGCTATTGGAGGCGGCTCGCTCAGTGACAACAATGTTATCACAATTAGTGGCGGAAATGTTACGGCAAAGGGCGGCTATGCTAGTGCCGGGATTGGATGTGGCGAGGCTCCTAATTATTATGGTTATGGGACAATATGTGCTACGGTTGAGATTAGCGGCGGGACGGTTGTTGCTGAGGCTGGAACGAGAGCTGGGGCTGCGATTGGCGGTGATAGAGGTGGTGTTGTAATAAGTGGAGGTGACGTTACTGCGATAGGAACCTATCAGGTCGCAGGAATTGGCAGTATGGATTCTGTAGTGATCTCGGGTGGCGTTGTCACGGCTGTCGGTGGTCGGGATGCTCCGGGTATTGGTGCTGCAGGCGAAACAGCTAGCGAATATAGAACTTTTGGCGATATCATTATCTCTGGTGGAGAGGTAAAATCTACGGGAGGTAGGTATTCTTCGGGACTTGGTGCTGGAGTCTATAGCCATGGTGGAAACATTATAATTACACCTGACGTTGTCAAGGTGTATGTTGATGTGGAAAAAGCTGATGATAGTCCTTATAGCGTGGGGACAGCTTCTTATGGCAGCACGTTAGGTAAGCTTATCATCGATGGCGAAGAATGGGACTACCGTACAGAAAAACCGTTTATTTACTATGGCCGCGGTTATAAGGATACCGTGAATGCAGATTCTGGACGTGTTAGTATTGGACATGACAATAGTCTGGTCCGCTTGCCCAGTGAAAAAATCATCGGCGTCACTTTGAAGAAATCGTATAATGCCATGGGCCGCGTTGTTGACGGTGAACGCAATGCTCGAGGAGCGTATTACCAGAAGAAATGCCTAGCAAGATAACGCCTGAAAAATTAACTATAATATTATTGTATTTATCAGGGGCGTATCATGAACGTTAAAGGCATTATTAAAGGCGCATGGTCAAACGGACTGGCAAAAAAGATCCTGATTTTGCTGGGCTTGTCCCTGATTATTTTTGTCATCGGCGTTTTTCTCGGTTCATGGGTGCTTGGCGAAAAGTCGCTCGGCTGGAAGGGTTTCTTGTCCGGTTATGTTGTTTTTGCCGTGTTGTTTATCAGCGTCATGATCAATGTAATCAAGAATACTTCAGAATCTATGCGCGAAGGCAAAAAGCATGTCGATGTGCGCGGTCATGTGCTCGTGCTTGGCGCGGGTCACCAGCTCAAGAGTATCTTGCGTGCGCTCAAGGGCGACAGGCGCCCCATTGTTGTAGTAAGCCGCCGTGATATTGACGGACGCTTTATCCATTACAAGAAAGATTATGAGAACGAAGAGGATTTGCTTTTTGCAGGGGCGCTATTGGCAAGCCAGATTCTCGTGATTGGCGAAGACGGTCCCGAACGCGATTCACGCAACTTGCACTGCATTGAGATCTTACGCAATTTATGCGAAAAGTCTCCGCATGATATCCATTGCCATCTGCTTTTGACCGAACCTTCGACATCTGAAGTGCTGTGGTACTTGAAATCTCATGAACAGAATAAAGGGCATTTGCTCGTTGATGTCTTTAACGAATACGAACTTATGTCGGAACAACTGCTTGTGGGCACAGATTTTTTGCCTACAATTCGTGAGTCGGATAACCAGCGCTTGCATGTCGTGCTGATAGGCACGGGGCCCATTGCGCAGGCGGTGGCCTTTGCCGTAGCAAATATTTGCCATTACCCGAATTACAGACGAACGAATTTAAAGACGTGCATTACATTTGTCGAAGAAGATTGCGAAAAGTGGGTTGACCGTCTAGTCGTTTCCCGTATGGGGCTCTTTAGACTCTCGAAATACACCTACGTCGATGCGAATGGAAATAAAGTTACGCATGAACCAGAGACGAATCGCGGAGACTATCTCGATGTCGAATGGAACTTTGTCGATGCTTATAGCGAAGCGGATTTGGCGCGAAACTATATCGCAGGAATTGCCGCAAGCCCCAAGGAGCGCCTTGTCGTGTGCATTTGTAAGGAAGACGCGTCCAAGGCAATTTCCACGCTCGTACATTTACCCCGTGCCGTCTATGACCATGCAGACATTGCCGTCTATTGGCGCGAAGCGAACGACGACATCATCAAGCACATCAACGAAAGCGGAATGTACGGCTACGTGCGCATCATGGGCGACATCGACGAAATGAAGGAATTCGTGCATTCCAAGCGCGTTGAACGCGGCCAGCGCGCGAACTATGTCCGCAAACGCAACGTAAACCCCGCGACCCGCGAAACCGAAGAAAAAATGTGGTATCGCCTGAGCGAGGCCGACAAGACCGCCGCCATATACTGCGCGAACGCACTTCCCCTCCGCAAACGCTGTTTTGACGTAAACGACGACGATTACCTCTTCCGCGAAGCTGAACACCGCCGCTGGATGATGTCCATGCTCCTGATGGGCTACCGCTCCGGCCCCACCGACGAAAGAACCTTTACGCATGAGGACATCGTTCCGTTTGAACGCCTCTCCGAAGAAAACCGAACAAAAAATTCCTACATCCTCGAAAACGCCGAATACATCGTGAACGGGTAGGATAATAGTTTAAAATTTTTCTTATATTTTTCTTATTTTTCGTAAAGCTTTAAAAATTTAGCCTTGACTAATTAGCCGAGGCTTATTAAATTTAGTCTTGTCTAATAAAAATTAGTCAAGTCTAATAAAATTAGACAACGTTAACGTTAAAGGATCATCATATGGAAAACAATCACTTGAAACTCAGCCAGAGTCTCGAAGACTACCTCGAGATGGTGCACATGCTTCGCCTCGCGAACGGGATTGCCCGTGTCAAGGATATTGCGGCGGCTTTGTCTGTCAAGATGCCCTCTGTGGCTAAGGCGATTCTCGAACTCAAGAAACTCGGGCTTGTGACGCAGGAACCTTATAGCGGTGTGGAACTTACGGAAGCGGGTCGCAAGGCTGCTGCTGATGTGCTGAACCGCCATATTCTCCTCAAGGGATTCTTGATTCGTCTGGGCGTTTCTGAAGCGATTGCGGACAAGGATGCTTGCTGTATGGAACATATTCTTTCTGCCGAAACTCTCGCTACAATTGAAGAATTTATGAAAAAAGGCAATGAAGGCATTGTTGCCAAAAAGGCCAATGCTTTGAAGGCTAAAAAAGGAAAATAAAATGGGCTGTAATTGTGGTTGCGGCGGCAAGTCGCAAACTAAGAAATGGGATTTGGAACCGAAATTTTCGGATCTTAAACGTGGCGACAAGGTTGAAATTGTCGGCTACAATGAGGGCGATGCCCGCTACAAGTCCAAGCTTTTGTCGATGGGTCTTGTACGTGGCGTGACACTTGAAGTTCTGCAAGTGGCGCCTCTCGGGGATCCGATTGAAGTCAGTGTTTTGTCGTACCGTTTGTCGCTTCGCAGACAAGAAGCGAACGTTCTTAAATTGAAGAGGGTGTAATGGCTCCGAAGCTTTTTACTATTGCCATTGCCGGTAACCCGAACTGCGGTAAAACGGCTCTATTTAATGCTCTTACGGGCGCTCGCCAGAGTGTTGGTAACTGGCCGGGCGTGACTGTCGAAAAGAAGGAAGGCTTTTTTGAAATTGGCGACCAGCATATCCGTGTTGTGGATTTGCCGGGTACTTATGCGCTTTTCGCGAATGCCGAAGACGAGCGCGCCGCTGTCGATTACTTGCTCACTCGCGAGGCCGACCTAATTATCAATATTATTGATGCTTCGAACATCGAACGCAATTTGTTCTTGACGACGCAGCTTGTCGATATGCAAATCCCGATGGTGATTGCGGCGAACATGATCGACATTTCCGAAAAGCGCGGCCTGCATTTGGACTTGGATATCCTTGCGGAACGTTTCGGCGTGCCGGTGATTCCGCTTTCTGCCGTGAACGAAAGAAGTATCACGAATTTCATCAGCCAGATGGCGCATGTTATCGCGGGCAAGAAGATGAAGCCCAAGGCGATTGACTACGGCGAGAATGTAGAAAAGGCTATCAAGTATTTGGAACCGAAGGTTGAACCGGTCGCAAAGCTTTTGGATGCGGATGCCCGCTGGGTTTCGCTGATGTACTTGGGCAACGAAAAGAGCTATGCGGACAAGTTTGCCGAAGCCAAGGTGCAGATTAATAAGGCCAAGGTCACGCAGATTCTTGGCGAAGAAAGCGAATTCGCGATGGCGGATTCCCGCTACAGCATGGCTCACGAAATCGCAAGCAAGACGATTCTTTCGAACCGTACAAAGAGAACCTGGTCGGATAAGCTCGATTCCGTGTTGCTCAACCGCTGGGCGTCTCTCCCGATTTTCCTCTTGGTGATGTATCTTGTTTTCTGGGTCGCGGTGACCATCGGCAGTGCGTTTATCGATTTCTTTGACGTGCTATTCGGTGCTATCTTCGTGGATGGCCTGGGCTACTTGCTCACGGATGTTCTCCATGCGCCGGGCTTTGTGTCTGCAATTCTCGCCGACGGTATCGGTGCCGGTATCCAGACGGTTTCGACGTTCATTCCGGTTATCTTCTTCATGTTCCTCTGCCTTTCGTTCCTGGAAGACTCTGGCTACATGGCGCGTGCGGCGTTTGTCGCGGACCGCTTTATGCGATTCCTCGGATTGCCTGGTCGTGCGTTTGTGCCGATGATGGTTGGCTTTGGTTGCGGCGTGCCGGGCATTATGGGCTCCCGCGTGCTCGAATCCAAGCGTGAACGTTTCCTCACGATTTTCCTTGTGCCGTTCATGAGCTGTGGCGCTCGCCTCCCGGTGTATGCGCTGTTTGCGGCTGCGTTCTTCGGAACGCAGGCAGGGACGGTGGTGTTTGCACTCTACCTTGCGGGTGTTCTTTTTGCGATTGTGTATGGATTGGTTCTTCGTCGCTCCTTGTTTGTTGGCGAGGCGAGCAACTTTGTAATGGAGTTGCCGCCATACCACCTGCCGAAATTCAAGTCGCTAATGATCCACTCCTGGCTCCGTTTGCGCGATTACGTTATCCGTGCCGGTAAGGTGATTACGATTGCCGTTGCCATCCTCGGGTTCCTCAATAGCTTTGGTTTTGTTGAAAAACTTTATACGGAAATCAATGGCGAAAAGACTGAAATCGTAAAGTCCGAAGAGGGCTACGCGATGGTTCAGGACGAAAAGGAAGTGCCGCTGCCTGAAGGTGTCGTGATTGACGAATCAAAGGTCCAGACGGAAAGCGAATTCACTGCGGGTAACGGTGATTCCGAAAACAGCTTGCTTTCTGCAATTGGCAAGGCGATTACTCCGATTTTCGAACCGTTCGGTGTGGAATCGAACAACTGGCCGGCTTCTGTGTCGCTGTTCACGGGCCTTCTCGCCAAGGAAGCTGTGATTGGTACGATGAACTCCTTGTACTCCATGGCGGGTCCTGGCGATGCTGCTGCAGACGAGAGAAGTGAAGTTGTTGCGGAAAATCGTCATCCTGAGCAGAGCGAAGGATCCAGTGACATTGTGGCCGCTGACTCCTCCAAGGCTGCAGTTGCGGATTCTGCAAA
>CAMKTL010000067.1:0-11571 GCA_946415675.1 uncultured Fibrobacter sp. | reverse complement strand
GCGTTTGCAAGTACAACCGCTTGCTCCGCATCGAAGAAGAACTCGGCAAGGCTGCTGTCTATGCCGGTGACCCGCGCAAGGGTGCCAAGGCTGCCAAGGCTGCTCCGGCTGCCAAGAAGGCTTGCAGAAAGGCTTGCAAAAAGGCCTAATCAGGCGAGAGTCGCGATTGCGACTGTCCTTTTAGAACAAAGTTTCTAAGAAAAGTCCCGACGGAAGCCGGGGCTTTTTTGCTTTTGGTGAAATTCGCGCCCAGAAACTTGAAACCCCGCCCGATTTAACTATATTTGTGGGTAAACAAAAATAAACCCTCAAATCAAGGCTAAAAAAATGTCAGATCGTTTTATCGTGACCGGTAACTTTACCGATGATCCGTTTGCCATCGACATGGCGCAGTACATCGGCCTCCGTGAAGATATCTCCGACGTGGTCTCCCTGAAGACTTTCGCCAACTCCGAATTCTGCCCCCGTTACGGGCTAGACGTGGACGATATGGACCATATCGGCCGCCGTCTCGAAGGCAAGATTGTCTTGATTTGCTCGGTTTCGAACCATGAACGTAGCCGCAATGACTACGCCATGCGCAACTGTATTTTGGCCCGCGCCGCAAAGGACAACGGTGCCGAACAGGTCGTGCTCGTGGAACCGGACCTTTTCTATAGCGCCCAGGACCGCGGCCCGCACCGCATTGGCGAACTTGAAAAGGATCGCCCGGATATTGACCTCAAGAAGTTTGACGGCCAGGCATTCACGAGCCTCCTCTACGCCGAACTCCTGAAGAAGGCTGGTGTCGATGCCGTGGTGACTGTCCACAACCACAGCATCAAGGTTCAGAACCTCTTCAGCGAAATTTTCGAAGGTCATTTCCACAACTTGATTCCGACCGACGTCTATGCCCACTACATCAAGAACAGCAACTTTGTTCAGACAGGCAAGGACGGCAACAACCTCGTCATCGTTTCTCCGGACAAGGGCGCACGCCCGTTCATGAACGCCGTGTTCGACGCTCTCCAGTTGCCGGAATGCAAACGCGTGGTGATGGACAAGGTTCGTACAGGCGAACGCGAAATCAGCATGACGTTCAACCCGGAACTCTCCGACATCAGCATCGAAGAAATCCAGGGTAAGGACGTGATTGTGTTCGACGACATGGTGCGTACGGGTACCACCATCGTGCAGTGCTGCGAGCACATCAAGAAGGGCAACCCGAACCGCGTCTGCTTCGGTGTTACGCACTTCCACACCAGTGCCGAAGCCCGCGAAAAGCTCAACAGCCCGGCTATCGATGAAATCCTCACGACCTCTACGCTCCCGGATATCATGAACCGTGACTGCCAAGGCCGCCTCCGTAAGAAGCTCACTGTCTTGAAGCTCGGCAAGTGGATTGCTCGCCACGTGATGCAGATGTACGGCATGGACGATGGCCGCTTCGAGAAGGACTTCTACAAGATCGATATGTCCTCGAAGAACCCGCGTTGGCCGCCTGCATTCTTCTAAGTTTGGCTGTATATGGAAACGGATCCCGGATATTTTACGATGTCCGGGATTTTTTGTACTAAAAATGCGCATAAATCAAGCTCTTGTTTGAATTTTTTTATTGAAAAAAACGTTAGTATGAATTATTAGTAATAAAACGTGTTATTTTTATATGTAGCAGAATGGGTTTTGATATGGCGGCGGAAAAATCAGTTTCTTTGACGACAGATGTTTTGGACCGTGTCGATATCGGTCTTTGGGCTGTAGAAATTGACGAAGGCCGTGCGCCGAGAATGTACGCCAACAAAACCATGTTGAAGTTGTTGGGGCTTGGCGAGGGTGTCGCTGCCGAAGACGTATTCCATGCGTGGTTTGACAATATTGATCCCGAACATTTTGAAGAGGTCAAGGCGTATGTCGATAAGATGAGTGCTGGCGGCAATGCCGAAATCCAGTATCCGTGGCATGCGCCCGATGGGCGTGTGTGCTTTGTCCGCTGCGGCGGGACTCGCGACTACGAATACAAGGACGGGGTGAGGCTCAGGGGGTGGCATCGCGATATTACGGAACTTGCGCTTATCCAGAAAACGGCCGAAGAGGAACTGCGTAAGGAAATCAAGGCGATGGGGCTGGATGCGAAGCGCGAAAGCCTCCAGAGCGCCATGAACGAAAAGCTGTACGGCAAGGCGATTCTCGACAAGGCGTACAGCTATTTCAAGGTGAATCTTTCCGAGGGCAAGGTCTATTGCCCCTTTATCCAGATTATCGAGGGCAAGTCCATTGACATCAGCGATTCTTTCGGTTCGGCGTTTCCGTCGTACGACGCGGTTTTGGAAAGCATTGCGGGAAATGCGGTAGATCCGGAATACAGGGATTCTTTTGTTCAACATCTTTCGGCCAAGTCGCTTATCGAACGGTTCCAAAAGGGCGATTCCATTCCTGAATATACGTGCAGGTCACATTCGACGCATATCGGCTGGCATCATAGCCGTTTTGTCTGCTACATCTCCAAAAACGAAATATTGGACGAATACCAGGCGATGATGGTTGTGTATAACGTTTCGGAACAGCAGAAACAGGATGCCGCCATTAGGGACTGTATCGATGTCCTTTATACAGAAAAACGTTCCAAGGATGCTATCGAGGAATTACTTTCGAAGTTGGCTTCGTTCTACGATGCGGACAGGGCCTACATTCTGGAATCCGACAAGGACAGGGAATTTCTCCGCAGCACGTACGAATGGTGCCGAAAAGGGGTGAAATCGGAAAAGGCTGAACTTCAGCATATTCCGTTTGAAGTGATTAATCCGTGGATTGAGTCTGTCGGAGATAGGGATGCGGTCTATCTGGATTCGCAAAACGATGAATCGGGCGTGTGGCTCCGGTTGTACAGTTTGATGCCGGTTCAAGATGTAAAAAGCATCAGTGTCTCTACCATTGTATCGAACAAGCACCGCTATGGGTTTGTGGTTTTGGACAACCCGAAGGAATCGCAAAAGAGTTTTGCCGTGCTCAAGCTGGTGGCGGGTTTTGTTGAAAACGAAATCAACCGCAGAAAGCGAATGGACGAAGATGCCGCTGTGACGTCTCTCTTGGCGTCGGATTATTCTTGTATTTTCTATTGCGATTTGGAAGCGGACCAGGTGACGGTGCACAAGCTGCATAGTCGTTTTAAAAAGTCCCTTTGTCAGGATTTAGATTGCCTGACGTATGACGAGGCTGTCAGTTTCTTTACCGATAAGATAATTTCTCCGAAAAGCGTCGAGGAGATGCGTCCGAGGTTTTTTGTCAAGAACATCATGTCGCTTCTCCAGAAGAACGGCGTCGCGAGTTTTGAATTTATCAATAGCGTCGATCACTTTTGCGAATGCAAGATTGTCGCAGTCGATAAAAGCAAAAAGGCGTTTGTCGTCGGCTTTGCCGATAAGGACGAACAAATTCGCATGACCCGTATGCACCAGACGATGTTGCAGGAGGCGCTTTCGATGGCGCAATCGTCTAACCGTGCAAAGACGACGTTCCTCTCGAACATGAGTCACGATATTCGCACGCCGATGAATGCGATTGTGGGCTTTACGGAACTGGCCATGTCGCATATAGACGATAAAGAACTGGTGATGGATTATCTGAAAAAACTGGAACAGAGTTCGAACCATCTGCTTTCGCTTATCAACGATGTACTGGACATGAGCCGTATTGAATCGGGCAAGATGTTCCTTTCGGAAAGTGCCGAAGATTTGTCCGAAATTGTCAAGACGCTCACGGATATCGCCCAGGCCGATATCGATGCGAAGAATCTCTCCTTCAAGGTGAACATGGAGTCTGTTCGCAATACGAAAATCATGTGCGACAAACTGCGGCTGAATCAGGTTCTGCTCAACGTACTTTCGAACGCTATCAAATATACGCAGAACGGCGGCTCCATCGTCATGCAGGTCATCGAAAAGAAATCGCTGCGGCCGGATTCCGCTTTGTTCGAGTTCCGCATCCGTGATAACGGCATGGGCATGAATGCGGAATTTCTCAAGATGATTTACGAGCCTTTTACAAGGGCGAATTCGACAACGGTAAGCGGAATTCAGGGAACGGGACTTGGCATGTCCATCACCAAGAGCATCGTCGAAATGATGGGCGGGCATATCGAGACGTTCAGTGAAGAGAACAAGGGGACAGAAGTTGTCCTTGATATAGACTTTAAGTTGCACGATAATGTTAATGGTGGTGTGCCTGCGCCTGTTGACGAATTCGATTTTACAGGACGGAAAATTCTGATTGTCGAAGACAACAAGATGAATCGCGATATTGCCCGGGACATCCTTGTCGATAACGGACTGGAAGTGGTCTTGGCCGAAAATGGTCAGGAAGCAGTGGAGATGGTGAAAAATTCCAAAGAAGGGCAATACGACCTTGTTCTCATGGATGTGCAGATGCCGGTAATGGACGGTTATGCCGCGACTCGCCAAATTCGCGCTCTTGGCAAAAAGTTCCAGTCCACGATTCCGATTGTCGCGATGACGGCAAACGCTTTTGAAGAAGACCGCAAGGCGGCTTTTGACGCCGGTATGGACGAACATATCGCCAAGCCTATTGACTTCGAAAAAATGAAGTATATTTTGGCTAGATTCCTTAAACAGTGATGGATGAATGATTAAGAATATTGAAGGTGTCCAAAACGCAAAAGTGATGCACCGGGATCACTTTATTTTTGCTGTGGTTCTTGTTGTCATTGCCGCTTTGGCATTCCTGTTTTCTTGTCAAAAAATCTTAAAGATTGTAGAGAACGGATGCTTTAACAAACTCCAGGAATATGCCAGGGTCGTATCGCATCAGTTTATAATGAACAACTTGCATTACGGTGGAACGCTCCGGTTCGTGGCGAATAACTTGGAAAACCGTACGGATTATTCGGTTGATAGCTTGCGTCCGAAACTGGACGAGATGCGTTCCTTTTTGCAGGATATAAAAATAAATGTCCTGTTGCCGGGCGATACGGTGATTTTGTCGGACGGTTCTGTTGCGCAGGCTTCTGCGATGGGACTTTCTTACAAAAAGGAAGCCACGTCAGGCTCGCATGTGGCTGTTCATCTTGAAAGCGATAACCCGAATGAAAAAATCCTGTACCATTTTGTTCCTGTAAAGAATCAGGGCAAAACGGCCGCCGTCGTATTCTGGAGCTATAATCTGGGGCTTATTCACCAGTATTTGCGTACGGAAAAGGAATATGACCGCAAGATGTTCGTTTATGTGGTCAACCGCGAGGATGGCCGGTTTATTGCGGATACGGAACACGATTCGTTGAAGAGTATTTTCGATTTCAAGAGCGAAAAAGACAACGAAGATGGAACATTCTCTTCTGTTGTCGATAGCATTCTTGCCGGTAAGGAAGGAAAAACCTGCATAGAGAATTACTGGGAAGAGACCAATTGCGTTTACTACAGCCCGATGGAAGTCGATAAATGGAGCATTGTGATTACATCTCCTGCCACGTATGTGATGAGCGATACCCGCAGGATTCGTACCATTTTGATTTGTTTTGGAATAGGCGTGTTCCTTTTCTTTGTCGCTTACTTTGTCCTTTTGCGGCGCGTGGCGATTCGATGCTTTGCCGCTGAATCCGAACGCTCCGCGCTAGACGATGTCGGGAAAGTACGGTATATGCAGATGAAACTTCTTGGGCTTCTATCCGAGAACTTTATCAATATTTACTATGTGAACCCGGAGTCTGGTTCGTATGTCGCGTATTCCAATTCCAGAAATGACTTGTACAAAGAAATAACAAATCGTTTTGATTTGAACGCCTCTATATACGACATCATGAACGATGACGAGTTGACGAAAATTCACAAGGATGATTTGGAACTTTGCCATAGGGTGTTCAACAAGGAAGCTTTCCTTGATATCATGGGCAAATCCGAAACAAGGCGAGTTGTCGATATGCGTTGCTTTATCAACGGCAACTGGGTCTGGATTCGCCATACGTTGATTGGCTTTGCCGATGCGAAGGGACAGGGTTACGTGATTATCGGCGTCGAAGATGTGAATGACGAGAAGGTCGCTATCGAAGCTGAAAGAGAAAGGCTTTCTGTCATTAACGGGCTATCTGAGGAATTTTCGTTGGTGAGTTTTATCAATCCGTCCACGAAGGAAGACCACCTCTACTATGTCAAGAAGAACAATTGGGCGGACAATCCCAATTGGCGGAAGGTCGGAAATTTTGCGGACCGTCTGAGGCTGATTGGCAATACGCTTGTGCATCCCGATGACCGTAAAAAGTTCATGGAAATGACAAAGCGCGAAGTGGTCATGGATCAGCTGTCCGTGAAAAACGCATATTACGTTAACTACAGGATGATTATCGACGGGGCTGTTGAATATTGGCAGCTCAAGTTTGTCATGGCGGGCAAACCTACCGATAAGCAAAAGAAGATTGTGGCCGGCTTTATCAGCGTCGATGAATCGACCCGCTTGCAGCTCGAACAGAAAGAACAGCTGGAAAGTCAGGCGGAAGCTTTGAGTCAGGCGTTGGTGGCGGCTCAAGCGGCGAACTACGCAAAGAAGGAATTCCTCAATGGCATGAGCCATGAAATTCGAACTCCGCTGAACGCCATTATCGGCCTCACGTCTCTTGGCTTGTCGCATCTGGATAATCGCGAACGACTCAGGAGTTGCCTTGTCAGGATAGACCAAAGCTCTAACCGCTTGCTTTCTATTATCAACGATATCCTGGACATGAGCCGCATAGAATCGGGAAAAGTGGATATTCATGAAACGCCTACGCATTTGTTTGAAATCATCCATGAAATTGAGCGCGAAGTCCGGCCGGATTTGCAAGCCAAGAACCTTAAGTTCGAAATCGATTATGCCGATATCAAGGACGAAGAAGTTGTCTGCGACCGCGATTGCCTAAAACAAGCCTTGATGAAAATCCTTTCGAACTCCGTCAAGTTTACAAACGAGGGCGGTTCTGTTTCGATGAGTGTCAGGGAAACGCCTCTGTCGAAGTCGAGCTACGCTGCGTATGAATTCCGCATAAAGGATAACGGTATCGGCATGAGTGAAGAATTCCTCAAGACGGTTTATGAACCGTTTGCGAAGGAATCGACTGCGTCGGGTGAAAATCGCGGTATGGGACTTGGGCTTGCCATTACGAAGAACTCTGTGGAAATGATGGGCGGCCAGATTGAAATCGCAAGCCGTGAGAATGTTGGAACCGAAGTCATCATGAATTTCGAATTCAAGTTGGTGCATTCGAACGAAGAACGCGAAAGATCCGCGTCGTCGAAGACGTTGGAAGATTCTCGCTTTGCCGGCAAGAAAATTCTTCTGGTCGAAGACAATATTCTCAACCGCGAAATCACGATGGAAATTCTCCAGGACAGCGGATTTATCGTGACCGCCGTGGAAGACGGCGATGTTGCCGTGAAAATGCTGTCGAAGGCTCCGTCGCGTCCGTTTGACCTCGTTTTGATGGACATCCGTATGCCCGTGATGGACGGTTACGAGGCGACAAAGCGAATCCGCGCTCTTGCTAACAGGGACGTTGCCGGAATCCCGATTATCGCGATGACCGCGAACGCCTTTGACGAAGACCGCAAGGCCTCCTTTGAGGCCGGCATGAACGAGCACATCGCAAAACCGGTCAGCATCGAGAAACTGAAGGAAGTACTCTCGCTGTTCTTGTAATTTGCGCCGTATTGCCATTCCTGCCTCGGCATTGTCATCCCGGCCTCCATGTGTCGTCATGCTGAGCGTAGCGAAGCATCCAGTAACGGTTCTCATAACATTGTCATCCCGGCCTTGTGCCGGGATCGGTTGTTAATCCGCTATTTTATGTTTGTCATAATTACGTGTAAAAAATGATGACGGCGGCATTTTTTTTTGAAAACTTATCTATATTGAATTACATATGTCAGCACGAGTAACTAGCAGCGATAAAATTGAAGACATGTTTCCGGAAACCCCGGTACGTAAGATTATCACCCCGATTGAACGCCTGATGAAGGTGGAGACGACGGGCGGCATAGTGCTTATCATTATGACGCTTGCGGCCCTCATCTGGGCGAACCTCTCTCCAGAATCCTATGAACACTTTTGGCATTTGCCGTTCGTGGTGACGATTGGCAGCTGGGTGGGCACGGGCGATTTGCACTGGTTCATCAACGACGCGCTGATGACGATATTCTTCTTCAACATCGGGCTCGAAGTCAAAGGCGAAATGACCTACGGCGAACTCCACGACCCGAAGGCGGCGAGCCTCCCGATTATCGCCGCGGCGGGCGGTATGCTGTTCCCCGCTTTGATTTACTTGGCGCTTTGCCCTCCGGGAACGTCGCACGGCTGGGGAATCCCTACGGCGACGGATATCGCGTTCGTGGTCGGCTGCATGGCGATTTTGGGCAAGAAGGTGCCGCATGCGCTCCGCGTGATGATTTTGACCTTGGCGATTGCAGACGATATCGGTGCGATTCTCGTGATTGCGATTGGCTACCCGAGCGGCGACGGTATCAACTTTAGCGCTCTTGGAATGGCTTTTGTGCTCCTCGCCTTGTTTAACGTGTTCTTCCGCATCGGTGTCCGCAACATGCTGCTGCTCCATTTCACGGGTATTGCCGTGTGGGCGTTCTTTGTCAAGTCCGGTGTGCACCCGACGATTGCGGGCGTGCTCCTTGGCCTCTCCGTGCCTGCTAAGGCCGTGGTGGCGAAAGGCGTGGTGGCCCAGTTCGCAAGTGGCGTGGGCAATGTGCTTTCGGGCGAGACGAAGGACCGCAATGAACAGTACGAAGTGTTTACGATGCTCAAGCGCGGGGCAAGCGAAAGTGTTTCGTTGCAGGAACGCCTGTACAAGATGCTTGTGCCTTGGGTGAACTTTGGTATCATGCCGATTTTTGCGCTTGCGAATGCCGGTGTCGAAATCAAGCTCGGTGGTCTCGATGTGCCTGTGCTTGGCGCTGTTGCGCTTGCCCTCATTTTCGGTAAGCCGATAGGAATATTCCTCTTCAGCCTCTTGTCTGTAAAGATTGGCGTTTCCAAGAAGCCGAGTTACTCCTGGAAAGTGCTGTGGGGTGGCGGCATGCTTGCCGGTATCGGATTTACGATGGCCCTGTTTGTGGCTGGCCTTGCCTTTGAAGACGGCGCGAACAAGGATTCCGCAAAGCTTGGCATTCTCCTCGGAAGCTTTAGTGCCGCAATACTTGGCACGATTTATATGAGCATCGTCTCGAAGAAAGAGAAGTAGTAGGAAGTAGGAGTTAGGTTTTAGGAACGTCATCCTGGAACCCGTCATCCTCGAAGCGAAGCGTAGGGGAACCATTATTTCTTGTTCAGCATTTGCGATAGGATCCATTATTTCTCGTAAAGATGTCATGCCGGCCTCCGAGCCGGCATCGCCTTACACAGATCAAATTGCAGATACTGTTCCTTAACTATATTTCTTTCGTCTGTAGGACCGTAGGTCCGTTCTCTCGTCTAATATGCCGCATTTCGTCTATATGCTCCGTTGCAAGGGCAACCTCATTTACACAGGCTACGCCGTTGATGTGCAAGCCCGCTATGAGGAACATTGCAGTGGGCGAGGCGCGAAATTTACCAAGGCGTTTCCGCCAGAATGTGTGCTGCGCACGTTCGAACTCGATTCCCGCGAAGAAGCCCTCCGACTAGAAGCCCGCATCAAAAAACTCAAGCGTCCGCAAAAAGAACTCCTCGCTGCTGGTGACGAAACGCTTGAATCGGAATTGCTCGCAGGCCTCGGCGAAACTCTCAAGGAACGAACCTCAAGAATTCGCAAAGAAAAGGCGAAAGAAAAAAAATCGCAAACTGCGAACCAAAGGTGCGAGAGCTTGCCGATATTTGGGTTGAAAAGGCCTTAATTGGGCGTCTGTGATGGCGGATGCTGTCTTTCGTTACAAAAAAGAGTATTTTATTAAAGAAAAATTTCAAGGCCGTTTATGCTATCCGCCAAAAGTACAAAGAATGTAGAAAATTTGTTCAAAATCAGGTCCGCCATCATGAGCAAGAAGCTTGAAGATGTTGGTGGTTTGAGTGGCGTTAAGGAAATTTTGAGTTTGTCCCTTGAAGCACGCGGACACTATGACTATGAAAAATCGTTGAAGATTATCGAACCTTTGATTGAGGTGCTTAAAGACCAACCATTTGTATCAAACGAAACTGACACTTATATTTCTATTTCGATTAGGATGGAGAAAATACTTTACCATCAGTATTGCCAGACGTCTTCAAATCAGCGGGTGAAAAATATCAGCAGTGTTTGTCCGATGGATTGGATTTATCGCCAATATGCTCTTGCGCTTTTAGATTTGGAAGATTATGATAATGCGTTGAAGGCGGCGGTCGAGGCTGTGAAATGGAATCCGGCGTCTGCGGTTTGCCGCGATATGCTTGCGTTGCTTTATGGTATTGTGGGGCGCTGGGAGGATTCATTGAAAGAAACGATTTCTGCCATGAAGTTTGCGTATCTTTCGAATGATTTGGTCCGTTGCTTCTGTTCCTTGCGTGATTATTTTGTTTATAAAGACCTGCTTAAAGAAGCCATTTATTGCAGTTTTATGCGGTCGCGTTATTCGTCGTCCAATGATGTGTTGGGTGATATAGTGAAGGACATGATGGTGCTTACGAAGGGCGCAAACTTTGATTATAAAGGCATTAGCGATTATGCCATGATGGAATCTTGCAAAAAATTCGGAATTACGCCAGGCTTCAATCCAGAAATGATTACTATCGTCAAAAGATGTTACGAAGAGGCCTTCCTTGCGGGGAAGAGCGAAAAGGCAAATTACTTTGCTAAAATCATGTCGGATTTGAAAACGGAACAGGAAAAAAGAAATGCTGTTGGAATAAGACAGCTTGTTGAACGTTCCCGCAACATCGTGAGTTAGTGATTTGGAAAAATACAACGAATAAAAAAGCCCGGCGCAGTGGCCGGGGAAATAGTCGGCGGGAGTATGTTTCTCGCCGATTTCGTTTATTTAATTACGATACGCGATGTCTTGGCAAAGCTCTTGTTGGAAATTCTTGCGAGCATTGCTCCGCGGGGCAGGTGTCCGAGGTTGATGCTTGCCGAAGAATGCAGTTCGTACGTATCGAGCAGATGGCCCATCATGTCGAATATTTGTACGTGAGCTGTTGAGGCGCTTGCAAGCGTTACGGTCAGTTCGTTGTTTGCGTAGCAGAAGTTGATGGCGCTGTACTTGACGAGTTCAATCGCAGAGCCTTTTTCGCTTGAAGAAGATTTCGCCTTGCTGCTGGAGCTCTTCTTGTCGTTCTTGGAACTTGACGAAGAACTCGTGGCAGATTCGGTACTGCTACTGGACTTTGCGGACGAACTGGATGCTGCGACGCTGCTGCTAGACTTTGCGGACGAACTGGATGCTGCGACGCTGCTGCTAGACTTTGCGGACGAACTGGATGCTGTAACGCTGCTGCTAGACTTTGCGGACGAACTGGATGCTGCAACGCTGCTGCTGGACTTTGCGGACGAACTGGATGCTGCGACGCTGCTGCTGGACTTTGCGGACGAACTGGATGCTGCGACGCTGCTGCTGGACTTTGCGGACGAACTGGATGCTGTAACGCTGCTGCTGG
>CAMKTL010000066.1:0-11789 GCA_946415675.1 uncultured Fibrobacter sp. | reverse complement strand
GAAGATCCGCGAAGAAATCGTGGCTCTCTGCAAGAAGCACCCGCTGTACAAGTAAAGGATTGTCATTCCCGCCTTGAGCGGGAATCTCCTATACAAGATTCGCCCTCGGTTAAAATCGGGGGCTTTTTTGACGCATTTGGCGTTTTGTCAACGATTAATCTAGCGCAAAACATTCATCTCTAGCGAAATAAGCGTATATTCCTATACGTATGGAATGTTTGAAAACTTCTCTTTGCGCGGCATTTTCGTTTGTCGTTGTTTCTGCCGTTTCTGTGTTTGCTGGCCCGATTACTACGGTTCCTTGGAACGGGCATCCGGGTGCGGCGACTTTTACGTTTGATGATGGTCTCCATTCCCAGACGAACAACCTCACTTTCTTGGATAACATGCCCGAAGCGAAGGTGACGTTTTTTGTCTGTACTGGAACGATGGGCTTTTCGAGCAATTCGCAACCTCACTTGAATTACGCCAAGAAAGGCCACGAAATCGGGAACCATACGGCAAATCATAAGAAATTGACGGATAACGGTGTCAATCTCAATTCGGAAATTGGCGGTGCGGCTCAGAAACTGCGTGGCATGGGCGTGGAGGCGACATCCTTGGCGACTCCGTACTGCGCGCAGAATGCGACGGTCAAGAACGCTATTAATCAGGAGCATTTCATCAACCGCGGGTGTGGCGGTGGCGGCCTCATGGGTTGGGACAACGAACCGGACTGGATGCAGATAGATTCGCATTACTGGCAGGCGAACAGCAGTGTCGCAAGTTTCAAAGGGAGCTTGGATCAGGCTGCGGGCGGCAAGTGGCACGTGCAACTGAACCATGGCGTCGGTGGAGACTGGGACGTAATTTCTGCGGCCGATATCAAGACGCTAATTCAATATGCGGTGCAAAAGAATTTGTGGGTGGAGACGTTCTCTACGGTGGGTGCTTACCTGCGTGCGCATTTCACGATTGACAAGGCGACCGCGACGAATACGGCGAACGGTTATACGGTCAAGTGGACATCCCCGCATGCGCACATGCCAAAGAGCGTGCCGCTTCGCGTGAAAATCCAGGATGCCCAAGGCAAGACTGTAAGCCAAAAGGGGAAGGTTGTTCAAGCGAATTCCGACGGTACTTATACCATCGAGTTCATGGCGCTCGAACTTGAAGTTTCCGGAGAATCGGTTGAAGTCAAATCATCGAGTTCTGTTGCTGCCGAATCTTCAAGTTCTGCAGTACAGTCGTCGAGTTCGACGCTCCCATCTTCAAGTTCTGCGAATCAGGTTGTTTCTAGCTCGTCAGTTTCGGCGACGTCTTCTTCTACGGCTGTAGCGTCAAGTTCTTCGGGAACGAATGCGGTTGTGTCGAAGATTGCTCTTGAACGTGATGCCGTTATGGTTCGCTGCCAGGTGTTCGACTTGAGCGGTCAACAGGTCAAGTCCGCAAATGTGATGGCGGGTTCACCAACCGAAGTTTGGAATAACGTTAAGACCGGGCTCCGGAACGGCGCGTACATTTTGCAATATGGCGATGGCCTCAGTTCACATATTGTAAAAGTACTGAAGTAGCCTTCTTTTTGGAAGGCCGCGGCGCCCGCTTTATGCATTTATCGTCGAAAAAACAACTTCCAACTTCTTACATTCTACTTCCTACTGAAAAATAAAACCTATCTTTACCGCATAAACACGAGGTTTTATGCAGTCTTGGACCGAAATAAAGAACATTGAGAACCCCACAGAAGAACAACAGCTTGAAGCTATTAAGCTGAACTGGTACGCTATTAGCTTAATTCAGAATCCGACTGAAACGGTGCAGAAGGCTGCATTCGAAAAGAACGCACAGACGATTCTTTATGTGAAAAACGGTCCGTGTGAGGCTTTGAAAGAAGCTTTGAATGCTATGGACGAGACGAAGTTTCTCGCCGAGTTTAACGCGGAACCCAATTTGCTTAAGTTCGTGACGAATCCGGTGCTTCTCAAGGCGGCTGTTTCGCAGGACTGGAAAATCGTTCGCAAAATAGACAGTGCGTCCGATGAACTGTGGGCCGAGGCTGTTCGCCAGAGCGCGGATGCGTTGAAGTTTATTCGCAATCCTGGCGAAAAAGTGCTTATTGCCGCTGTTGAACGCGATTGGAAGTACATTCAGGATATTGAAAATCCGACAGCGGCGATTGTTGCCGCTGCCGTCAAGCAGGACTTCCATGCGCTTGAATACGTGAGTATTCGCCGTCGAACAGAGCAAGTTCAACTTGCTGCTGTGCGCACGGATCCGCGCTGCATCCAGTATTTGCAGCGTGCAAGCGAGGCTGTGCAGATGGAAGCCGTTCGCAAGGACAAGAGCGTTCTTGCGCTTGTCAAGAATCCCTGTGACGCAGTCAAGGATTTCTGCAAATAATTTTTGTGGGTCTGTGCGATGAAACTTTCGAACCCGCTAGTGCAACTTGAAAAGGTCTCTTTCTGTTATCCAAAATCAAAATCAGATGCGCTTTTTCAAGTCTCGCTAGAAATTCCGCAAGGTTCGTTTTTTGCGCTCCTTGGCCCGAATGGCGCTGGCAAGACGACGTTGTTGCGACTTTTGTGTGGCCGCATGCGCCACTTTGAAGGTTCTATCAAAATTGACAAAGAATTGCGCAATGATGCAGGCTTTTTAGATTCGAAAAAGTATGGCGTGTTGCTCGAAAATCCGGGCATTTATCCAAAACTCACGATTGAAGAATATCTCCACTTTTTTACGGGCTTTTATGGATTGGGTGAGGGTGCTTGGCTAGAAGGCGGTTCGGTCTATAACCGTTGCATGTCTTTTGCAGAACGGTTGGACTTGCCGCCGCTGGATACGCGCATGGATGCTCTTTCGCTTGGAAACCGTCAGAAAGTACAGATTGTCCGTGCGTTGCTACATAATCCAAAGCTGTTGATTCTCGATGAGCCGGTGGCGAATCTCGATCCGAAATCTCGCGAGACCGTTTGGAAACTTCTAGATGAATGGCGAAAGGAAAATCATGGAACGGCAATAGTTTGTTCGCACGTGCTTGCCGAAATGGATGAGTGGGCTACGGATTACGCGATTATCGATCGCGGCCAGGTTTTGGAATCGGAAAAAAATCCGGGTCTCGGGAACGCTTCCGTGGCGACGCATTTTGAATTGACTTTCGAAAGCGCTGTTGCTCGCGAACAACTTGAAAGTGTTTTAAAAAATGCTGGGCTTGCTCCATCGCAAATTACCGCCAAAGGCAAATCCCTCGCGGATATTTACCGCTCAATTGTCCAGTAAAAATACTGACGGCACCCTGTTCCACACGCTTTCCCCCAGCCTTCTGATTTCTAACCACTAATCACTAACCACTGTTTACTGCCTACTTCCTACCGCCTACAGCCCTTCCTTCTCTCGTCTTTCGTCTCTCGTCTTTCGTCTAAACTAGAACGCCTGCGACAGGTCGAACGCAAATCGTCCCCATTTAAATTTCATGGAGTTCTTCTTGTCTTCGTCATAGCTGGAGATGCCTGTCACGATGGCGTAATCGAGGCGGAACGTGAGAAATTGCCAACGATAGCGGATGCCAAGACCGAGACTGCCTTCTTGGGCGTCTTCGTAGCTTTTGTCCTTGGTATCGACAACTCTAGCCCAGTCGAAGAACTGTACGATTTGCCATGCCCTCAACGATTTCCATGGGAACGTCCAACGGATTTCTTCGTTGACGCGGAAATACATCGGCGTGAGAGCGGTGTTGATGACCTCTTTGGATACTTCTTCGGTGACTTGTGTGCCATCGTCCTGTTTCTTGGTGACTTGCTCGGTCATGGTCGTCGTGTAACCGGCATAAATGCTACGGAAACGGTAGCCGCGTACAGAACGGGAGCCGCCTTGATAGAATACGCGAGCGTCGTCTTCGATAGCCGTGTTGAAGAATCTGCCAACACTTCCGCTGAGCGCTCCATAGAACGTCCAGAACAAAGGCCAGTAAACGTTTGCAGTCGCTTCGCCGTAGGTATAGACGTGACCGTCCCTGTAGTCTTCTTTTCCGCTGAAGTTTGTGCCAAGGCCCGCTAATGGCATAATGCGGATACCTTTCGTCGGGTTGAAGTAGTCGTCCGTGTAGTCGAATGTCAAACCGATTTCACCCTTGAGCTTGAACAGTTTATCTTCATTCTTGTTCACGTAACGCGTATCGATTGTTCCGCGGAACTTGATGTTGTTTGTAATGCCGAATGTCAGGTCGCCGCGGTTGATGATTTCGTAACGTTCTTCGACGCTATCGGGGTAGGCGGGCGGGTTGATTTTTTCGTGGTTGAACGAAACGCGATCTACAAAGCGAATTGCGGTCGGAATGAAGGTGAACGATGTCCCGAACAAGAGCGGGTTTGCGTACCCAAATGTAATTTCTTGCTTGTTCTGTGCGATTTGTACGCTTGTCGAAAATTCATGGAACTTTCCAAAAAAGTTCTTGTGGTCTGCGTAAGCCAGTGCTCCGAAACCATAAATTTCTTCAAAGAAGAATCCATATCGTGTTTCGCCAGGAACACGTTCAACGACATCCAAGTGGATATCCGAAAGTCCATCTTCGCGTAATTCGTCATTCAGCTTGACTTGCGTAAACAGCTGTGTTGAATACAGTTTACTTTTGAAGTTGAAATATTGGTTACCGTCAATAATTTGACCTTTCGGAATCCGCCAAAGCGAAGAAAGCCAAGATGTATTTGTGAGTCCTGGCTCTGGTTCCGATTTTTTTTCGAATTTGCTCTTCGTCCGTTGTGTCGTAGTGATGATGTTGCCCATCAAGACTTTGGGACCTGGGGTAACGTTGATGACCACGTTAACCTGCTTTGCGGTTGTATCAACGTGCTCTTCGGATGAAATATAAACGTGTAAGTTACCTTGTTTGCGGTAAGCCGACTGAATCTCTTGAAGGTCGTCCGAAATATCTTCTTGGTTGTAGTAGCGGTGCTTCATGATTTTTAACGAAGCCAAGTCTATAGGAATGGGCTCATCGCCGGATGAAATGATTTTGGCATCGTTGAATCTGTAGCATTCCCCTTCGTTGACTGTGATGTTGTAATTGCGTTGCACCTTGTTGTTTGACAACGGTTCACGTTCAATATCCAATTTCAGGTCAAGGCTGTAGTAGCCGCGGGAATAGTAAAGGGCCTTTACGTTTTCCGTTGAAAGACGCATCAAGAAGTCTTGCTTGATTGTATCCAGCTGGGCGAATTCGTCAGGAATGTCGAGCTGTTCGTTCAGTTGGAATTTCGAGAATACCTTGTTCCCGGAAATCTTGACAGACCAGGGACTTTTCTCATCCGTGTCGGCAATCGCAAGCGACGAAAAAAACAATAATGCGCATATCAATAAAATCATTTTGCTTTCTCCGTGGGCTTGGTTGCCGTGCTGTCGCTATCCGTGTCGTTGGGCTGGCGCATCGCTCTTGGCGGGCGGACTGTTTCGCAATGCCCGATTCCCAAGATACATGGATTCCAGTACTTATACGAGTAGTTCATGCCGATGTTCTTTTCGACGCGGCTTTCGCTATTGCTTTCGGTACCGCTGTTAGCCGTGTATTGCTTTGAAATGAGCAATCCGTTCACTGATAGCGATGGCGAAAGGTGATTCTTGTGCGAATATTCTTTTTCCTGGAAGAAAGGTAGCTTGTACGTGACGCCGAACTGCAAGGCCTGATCGTAAATCGGGTCGATGCTTTGATCCTGTGTATAACCGAGAATGAGGCTTAGGTTCTTGACCCAGCGATCCAAGGAAATCGGAATCTTGACATAGGAGGAATCCTTTTCGTTGTTGGAATTGTCGAACAGCATCACCTTCATGTCGATATCGCCGATGTAGTCGCCACCAAGGGTTTTGTTTGCCGTAGAAGCGATGACCTTGCCGAGAGCCTTGCCGGCAAGCTTGTTCCAGTCCGCATCGCCAGATTCGTTCGCCACGCATCCAAGGAAGATGTTGTAATAGGTCGCTGCCGCCGATGATTCCGTTCCGCAGTTGGAGCTCGGCGTTGGCTGTAGGTTCGTTATAGTTCCCTGGATATCAAAGTTGATTGGACATGTCGCTTTCTCGCTGTCGTCGGGTTCCGAACAGTAGGGGAGTTCCTGCATGCTTGAAACATCGACGATGCCATGCTGCCAGAGAACGTCGTTCCATGAAATGTTGAATCGGCTAAGTTCGAAGTCGTAAAGTCCCTTGATGCCGATGAATCCGTTGTCTGTATTCGTGACGTCGCCGCGCAAGAGAGGTCTGTTCGATGTTCCGAGAACCCAGATGTCGAGTGTGAGCGGGAATGCGGCGAATGGCGAGATGATTTCTACAGAATCGCGTTGCGAATCGCTGATATGGAACGACAAATCGATGGGGCTGGAAACAGAGATTTTGGCTTCTTTGTCCTTGCTACGCAAACTGGTAATGGCGTTGTTGAGCATGGATAAAATCTTGTCGAGGGAACTAGGCGTGATTTCGATTTCCAAATCCTTGCGATATACGAACTTGTCTATGATGAAGTTGCCGCTGACGCTCTTGTTCTTAATTTGGCCTTCTTGCGTATGAGGAATATTGAACTGGATGTCGCTTCTTCCGAGTAGTCTTGCCTTGCCGTACGTTTCGTCGTCGAAGGTGTATTGTATCGAAGGAAGCTTTGCAATGACGGACATCTGCTCGTCGGAATCTTCCAGGTGCCCGGAAACATTACGAACTGTAACCGTATGTTGATCGGTCTTTAATGTGTATCTCTTTGTACCGAAGTCGATGGCTCCGATTTTCATGGTCTGCAAATCGTAAAGCAACGTGCCGAACACTAATTCCCCAAATTCGTTCTGCGTCGAAACTTCGGTGATGTTGAGCTTGCTATCCTTGATGTTTCCTCTTACGTGGATGGGGAAAGCATTTTCGATGGAAGAATACCTGAGGAGCGTGGAGTCCGACTTGATTTGGGCATTGATGCCAGGCAGGCCTTCTTTGAATTTTGCCTGAATGTCGATGTTCAAGTCCGTCTTTTCAATTTCGCCGCGTATGCCGGGAATGAGCCATGTCCCGCCGAGCTTGATGGAACCGATAAAGTCCAAACTGTCGGTCAATGTGCCGCTACCGTTGATGGACCCGTTGTTCGGGCTCTTGTATGTCAAGCTGATTTTCCGGGTCGGGTCAAAGATATTATCGACGGCGATGTTTGCGATGCCGGTCCAGACGCCATTGGAAATGTCGAAGTTGGTGAGCAACTCGATTCTGTCTTTCTTGGCCGATAGATTCATCTGCTTGATGTTCAGCACTTCCGAAGGAATGTTGTTGAAACTCAAGTCCTTGAAGTCGATATTTCCGAGCAGTCCTGTTTCTTCTTCGAACGCAATCTCTCCGTTGAATCGTCCGGAATAGAGCGTTGTATCGCCCAGCGGTTCCAGCAAGAACGGAATGTTGAAGTTGTCGATGGAAACCTTTGCATGCAGAAGCTGGAGCGGAAGCATGGCCGTTGGCTTGTAATCCGGGTTCGAGTCGTTGGGGAGTACAATCGACGCTTCCATCGTGACGTTGTTGTTGTTGTGTGAGACGACAGCCTTGTCGATGAAAACAGTGTCGCCGTTTTCCCTTATCTTGGTGTAGCCGTGGACGATGAACGGATCAACGTCTGCATCGATGTTGAGTTCCGCTTCGGCGATTCTGGAGTCGAGGTCGTAGAACACAGCTCCGGTAACCGTGGTCTTGAGGTTGTCGTTCAAATTGATGTCAATAAGGGGAATTGTCGATAACTCGACATGGTCTGTCTTGGCCCATATCAGGAGCGAATCGCCGAGCTGGACATTCACATTGGCGGTTCCGCCGTTCTTTTGGGCTAGCTGCCAGTGCGTGAACATCTTTTTCTTGTCTCTCCAATCCACATCGCCTGTGATGGAGAATTCATCCTTCGGTGCGTAGAGGGTCGCTTTGGGGACTGTGAGACCGTGTCCGTCGAGGACAAGCGCCAAGCGGAGGGAGTCCGCTTTCAGGTGGTAGGCGTTGATGATGGAATCCGCTTTCAGGAACGCTTTCAACTTGCCGTTTTCAAATGTACCGATTAACTTGGGTCTATGCCCGAACTCGATGTTCCCCTTGACCCAGTCCAGCGCCCAAGGTTCCATGGTGGCGAGATTTGCGGCGAAGAATACCTTGAGGCTATCCTTCATCGCCACGCGGGCTTTGATGACAGAACCTTCGCGGGTTTCGATGGATGCTTCTATGTCATCCCCGGTCTTGGTTATCGATTGGATGTCCATGTCCATCGGCATCATTTGCGGGCCGTACATGGCGCTCATGTTGGCGATTTCTCCGGAGAAGTCGAAATCCAACTTGTCGTTGAGGTTGCCTTCCAAGAAAATGGTTCCGCCCTCGTTGTTCTTGATGGAAGTCTCGACAAGCGTATGTTTGGGGGTTCCGCTGACCTTGATGGTAGCGTCGAGCGGTAGGAACGGCCAGAACTCTCCGATGTGCAATTTTAGCGTAAAGTTGTAGTGCAAATTGTTCATCTTGGTGAGCGATGCCGATATGTTTCCGCTAAAGCTCACGTTGGTGATGGCTGGGATGGAGGGCGGCAGCTTCATTGGGACCCACTGGAGCGGATCCTTGACGGCAACGCTTGTCGATGCCTTTAGCTGGGTGAGGTCTTTCTTGGGGGCGCTAGCGCTGATGGTCACGTTGTCGTTCTTTGTCTTGACGACTCCGTTGATGAGGACGTTATTGTCGCCAAAATCGACATCCAGTTGCAGTGCGGCGGTGTCTTTGACGAACGTGCCCGCGATGTGGTCGGCGCTGAGCGCGACTTTCCTTTGACCGACGTTTTGGGCGTTGATGTTCTCGGCGCTCCAGCTCATGTCTCCCATTGTAAAGTCGAGCTTCCCGATGTTGACTTTTACAGGGAGCGGTATGCGCAGATTGTCCGGAAACTCGATGGCTCCGAGCGCTTTCGAGGAGTCCTTGGGGGCTTTTGCTGCCGCTGCCGTCGTATCCACCACTTGGTTTGCGGAAATTTCCTTGACGTCGAGGGAGACTCCCGGGTTCTCACTTAACAGCGTGATGTCCAGATGCGGTCCGCGAATCATGTAAGTCGAACCGCCCTTTTCAACTAGGATGGAATCGTAGTAATGGTCGAGAAGGTTGTTCTGGTGGTGGCCGTATGGGGTGATGGTTACGTCCCCGAACGTATGCGGGGTCGATAGCAGTTCTTCGATGGCAAAATGACCATACCAGACGCCAACAGCTACGGCGCCCACAATTGCCGTCGTTATGGCGGCTTTGATGGCGAAAATGGTCAATAAAGTTTTCAAGTGGCTATAATATAGATAATGTTTGAGTTTTATTTTTTTATATTCACGCTCACATATCCATGAGGACTTTATGAAAAACGCTTTGCTTGCGATTGTTTCTGCCTGTGCCCTGTTTTTTGCCGGGTGCAATTCTATTGGTGACAAGGAATCCATTGTTGCAAAAGTCAATGGCGAACCCATTTACAAGGAAGATTACGCCTTCATGATGCGTGTGGGGAATATCGTCCCCAATACGGAACCGATGAGAAAGGCCTCGGGGTCCCTTTTTAGCCGTAAGGCTCTTTATACGGTTGCTCTTGAGAAGCATCCTGAATTTAAGGAGCAACTTGTTCTCCATAACCAGTTTATCGAAAATTATCTGCTCACGTTTGTCTATCAGCGTCTTTATTCCATGGACAGGCTGATGTACAGCGATGACGAACTTGCTTTCTTCTATAACAAACATCGCGAAATGTTTGGCGATTCTCTCACTTACATGAATGTACGTGACAAGGTAGCCGAAGCGAAGTTCTTGGAAGCGAACCAAGATTCCCTTAAAGCTTTTGCTTACCAGCACAGGGATTTGTCCAAGTCGTCGGGAGAAGTGGAAATTACGGATGCTATCAAGGAAAGTTTCGTTTCGAACCATCGCCAAAGGATTGTTCGCGAAACAGGACCTGCGCTCCTGAAAAAGTACAATATCCAGGAAACCGAAATCCAGATGCCTCCGGTGGAAGAATACTACGAAAAACATAAGGATTGGTACAAGACTTCGTTTGGCTATGTCGTCTATCACATCGAAGCGGCGGATTCGGCGGCTCTTGCAAAGCGCATGAAGAAGGTCTTTAAGAATAAAAAAGTGGACCTCCCTTCATTCATGAAATTTGCCTCGAAGTTTAGCGAAAATAAAGAGACCAAAAAAGCAAATGGTTACGTGGGCAAGGTCGTCTATGGGCATCCGTTCCCGTACGGCATAGGTTTTGTCCCGAAAATGTTTGTGGAATTTGGAAATGACGCAGATTCCCTTACTTCCATTCTTCGCTCAGAATCGACAGGACGTTTCCATGTATTCTACCGTGCGTCTGATGTTGCCGAAGAACAGAAACCGCTGGATCGAGTTCGCAAGACTATCGAAAAGGAACTTGCCACGACCGCAAATTACGAACTTGATTCTTCCTATGTTCTTGTGACGAAAAACGGTGAACCCGCTATTCGTGAAAAGGACGTCCTTGCCACGTATGAAGACAATCCGATGTTGGTTCGTTCCCGCAAGTCCCATCAGCAAATTGTGAGTACACTGGCCCTTCAGTTGGCGTTCGCCTCTGAAGCCCGCGAATTAGGGCTTGAAAATACTTGGGAATACAGGGCTTTGCGCCGTCAAAGCGATGTCGATTACGTAATCAAGCTTTACAAGCAAGAATTCTTGCAACATGTTTCAGTCCCCGAAGATTCTCTCAAGGCTCTTTTCGACCGCATGGGTAATCCGGCTCATCCGAATGCCACCTATGAAGAATCCCGCCGCGATTTGAACGACTGGTTTGAAGTGCCTGATAACCTGATGAAGAGAACCTATTATTTCGCCGAGGAAGACTATTTACCGGAAACTTTTGAACAAGCGAAGAAGAACGTGTTCGGAACGGTGGTATCTCACTACCGTTATGATTGCTGGGACAAGGAAGTTGTGCTTGCATGGAGCAAGGCCAAGGTGGAATTGTTTGCAGACAACATTACGCTGTTGCCGCAGGAATTGTCTGTGGATGTTGCCATGAATTCTGCGGATTCCCTTTACACGAAAGCCAAGAGCGTAGAAAAGGCGTACTTGGCATGGACGGGTATTCGTGATCGCTATGTGGATATTGATTCTGTTGCCCGTAAGGCTACGTTCGAAATAGCTCATATCTTGAGTGACAAGGAAAACTTCGACAAGGCTCAAAGAGAATACAGGGCTTTCTATAAGACGTGGCCCGACTCTCCGGATGCCGAAAAGGCGATGTTCAGCCGCGGTTTCATCTTGACCGAGAACATGCACAAGGATTCTCTTGCCCTGGGCGTCTTTGAAGAATTCAAGAAGCTTTATCCCAAGAGCGAACTTAATGAATCCGTCGATTGGCTTGTCCAGAACATCAAGAGCAACGGCAAACTCGCCGATGAACTTATGAAGAAAATCGAAGCGGAAGAGTAAGACGAAAGAACGGCGCAGAGCGCCTACAGACGAAAGACGAGAGATTAAATAATGTCGCTTCGCGAAACTAAAAAAGAATCACGGAACACATTCGTCTAAAAAACAAGCTTTTCTCTCGCCTAAAACAGTTCATTCTCTCGTCTCTCGTCTTTAATCTCTCGCCTAAAACCAGTTCTTTCTCTCGTCTCTCGTCTCTCGTCTCTCGTCTAAAAACTATATTTCTCACATCTTAAACTAAAAGGTACCTACTATGGAAATGACATTTGCAATGATCAAGCCCAATGCCGTCAAGTCCGGCCTCATCGGGCGCATTATCGACCGTTACATCGCTGCAGGCCTCTCCGTCTGCGCCGTGA
>CAMKTL010000065.1:0-13221 GCA_946415675.1 uncultured Fibrobacter sp. | reverse complement strand
CGAAGCTATCAAGCGTGCCCGTCAGATGGCTATTCTCCCGTTCGTTTCGGACAGCATGCGCTAATAGGAGGAACTAGACTATGGAAATTATTCTTAAGGCTAACGTCCCCCACTTGGGCAAGATGCTCGACGTCGTGAAGGTCAAGGATGGTTACGCTCGTAACTACCTCTTCCCGCGCAAGCTCGCTGTTCGCGCTACCAAGGAAGCTAAGCTCGAAATTGAAAACAACCGCGCTGCTGTTGAAGCCCAGTTCCAGAAGGAACTCGCCGCTGCTGGTGACGTGGCTGCCAAGCTTTCTCAGATTTCTGTTAACCTCGAACGCCGCGTTGTTGAAGGCGAACGTCTCTACGGTTCTGTGACCGCAGGCGACATTGCCGAAGCAATCACCAAGGCTGGCGTCAAGGTCTCCCGTGCTCAGATCGACCTTGCTGAACCGATCAAGCAGCTCGGTGTCTATACCGTGGCTGTCAAGGTCTTCAGCGATGTTGAAGCACAGGTCAAGGTTTGGGTGGTCGCTGAGAAGTAATCGCTTCTATAACCACTTGAAATTTGAAGAACCGCTCCCGTTTGGGGGCGGTTTTTCTTAATAATGACCTTATTTGCCTTGAAAATGTTGGATAATACAACATTTTGTCGCAACATAAGTTGAAAACGTAAGCAAAATAATATATTTTTCAGAAGGATAGATTTAAATAGTTTTATTGGGTTTAAAAAAGAGAGTGGTTTATGATTAAAAAAATTGCAATACTAGCTCTTGCCGTATCAGCGGCGTTTTCAAATGCATTCGCGGCCGATCCGGAATGCAGTGTTACTTTGGGTACATCATCCTGCACTTTTAGGGGTACTCAGTGGACTCCTGAAGTCACGCGTGTCCGTTGTGGGGATGATGATTTTACAGAATTCAAAAGTGTGAAATATGGACAGAATATAAATGCCGGTACGGAAGCCGGCTCCGTCACGATTGAGCTGAAAGATGGTACGGTCATTAACCATAAATTTGAAATTCTGCCTAAAGAAGTTGAACTGAAAATACAAGACTATGAAAAAGAATTAGGTGCGGAAAATCCGGAAATCGAATATACAATAGAAAATGAATCGAGTTTAGAATCTCTTAATGCGGATACTTTGAGTAATTTCAAAAAGACTTTGAAGAGTACTTTGAAAATGGTTGTTGCTGATGGCGTTGAAAAAGTGGGAGATGTATTTGATATTACTTTAGATGAAAGTGTTGATTTAGAAAAACTTTTCCCAAATTATTCGTTCTTTGTTTCGCCAGGCACCCTCACTATCACAAAGACAAAGATTACAGTTACGGCGAAAGATGCTTCCAAAACCTATGGTGGCGCTGAACCAAAATCGTTTGAATATACGATTACTGGCAATATCACGAAAACCGAATACGATAAATTAGGACCTATTTCTTTATCGAGAGCTGAAGGTGAAGATGCGGGTGAATATGAAATTTCTGTTTCAGTAGCCGATGAAACGGAAGATTATATCATCACTGCGGTTCCCGGTAAATTTACCATTACCCCAATTAAAGCTACAGTGGTGGTTGATGATATGACGAAAGTCTATGGTAACGCCACCAAAGAATTTACCTATAAGGTTACGGGTCTTGTGGGTGAAGATAAGTTGAATGATTTGAGTGTAGAATGTGCTAAGTGCGCTTCTAACAACCTTGAAAATGTCGGTGAATATGAAATTGCGGCTATCATAAAAGAAGGTTCCAATCCGAACTATACGATTACGACGACTCCTGGTAAACTTACGGTGACCCCGAAGGCCGCGACGGTGACGGTGAAAGATACCGTAAAGACCTACGGCGACAAGGATCCGACGTTTACTTTCGAGGCGGATGGTCTTGTAACTGCTACAGAAAGCCTTGAGGGCGCTACCATCACTCGTGCAAAAGGCGATACGGTTGGAACATACAAAATCAATGTCGCGTTTGAGGATGGCTCCAACCCCAACTACAAGTTGACCATCACACCCGGGACTCTTACAATTAATCCGAAGGCTGTTACTTTAACTGCTGACGATGTATCGAAAAAGTTCGGCGAAACGGATCCCGAACTGACATACACGGTCGATGGTCTTGTTAAGTTAGGTGAGACTGAAGATAAACTAGCTGGTGTCAAGCTCACCCGTGAAAAGGGAGAGAATGCTGGAACGTATGATATCACGGCGACGGTTGATGCCAAGGCCAATCCGAATTACCTTGTGACAGTTGCTGACGGCGGCGGCACGTTTACGATTATCGCAAACAACGACAAGATTGTCGTGACGATTAAGGGCCACACGAGCACGGGTGTCTATAGTGGCAAGGAACAGACTGTAAAGGGCTTTGACATTTCGACCGAGAGCAAGGCTTATGATTTGAAGTTTGTTGAATTTACCGGTGATTCCGTTGTCTCAGGGATCGATGCTGGAACTTACGAAATGGGTCTGAGCGAAAGCAATTTCAAGAACACCTCGGTCAACTATCCGAATGTCGTGTTCGAAGTGACGGATGGTTCTCTGGAAATTACTCCGAAGTCTCTCGTGGTCTCGGCTGTTGCGGATTCCATTACGTATGGCGAAGAACTTCCGACTGAATTCAAGTGGACTGTTGACAGCCTTTTGAATGGTGATGCTCTAGACAATATTCATGTTAGCATTGAAAAGACTGGACTCCTTGATGCGGGTGAATATGTACTTGACTTTGACAAAAAAGAACCGACGACCAAGAATTATGTTGTAAGTAAATATGTCCCGGCTGCCTTTAAAGTCTTGAAGAGAAACGTGACTGTGGCGATTGCCGATACGTCGAAGGTTTATGGAACTCGTGATCCCGCTTTAGATTCACTTGTTACCATAACTGGTCTTCGTGAGGGTGATTCGCTTGAAGGTATTACGGTGGCTCGTGAAAAGGGAGAAGATGTTCGCCTTGATGCAAATGGTCAGATTACTTCGTACAAGATTGCGGCATCCATTGATGAGGATAAACTCAATAAGAACTATCAGGTGAAGGTGAAACAGGGCAACTTTACGATTAAGCCCTATACAGAAAAGATTACGGTTCTCATATTCGGTGATAGAGTCGAGAGAGATTCTACAGGAGATACAATCACTGTTCCCAAGAGCTATGATGTGCGTCTTTGTGGAACACTTTGCAGTGAGGCTCCTTTGGATTCCGGATTTGAGTATTCTGTGAATTTTGTGACATATCGTGATAGTGTTATAATTATCGATCCGGATACTAAGGATTCTGTGCTAGATGTAACCACAACCTCGGTTTCTGGCGTGAGAGCTTATCTTTATCCTTTCAATCTTAGTGAAAGTCATTTCGTCAATATCTCGCCGAATTTCTCTAACGTTGAGTTTAGAATTACTATGGATGGAACGCTTATCATTAAGAAGCCTGTAGAAATCCCGACAAAGATTGTCTCGGTTAAAGGTGCCGACCTGCTTGGTCTATCTTCTGTAGGCCGCCGAATCCAGGTGAGCGGCTCTACGGTTGGCAACCGTTTCGAAGTTCGCAATATGCAGGGCAAGGTCGTTCGTTCGGGCTTCGTGCCTTCGGCTAACTTTGAAATTCCAGTTGCCAATGCCGGCGTTTATCTGGTCCGCGTAGGCTCTGTGGTGCGGAAAGTTCGTATCAAGTAGCGCATACATGAAATTTTGACGAATAAAGCCTCGGATTTATATCCGAGACTTTTTGTTTTGACAACATTTTTTTCTATTTTAATGGCATATGCGCAAGTTTGCTCTTTTACCCTTGTTTTTAGGTTTATCTCTCACTCAGGTCTCTTTTGGTCAGGTGCGAGATCTCTTTGCCGAATTTGAAGAAGAAGCCAAGGCTCCGGCGACTCCGGCTGTACAAACACCTGCTGCTCCTGCAAGTTCTGCGGTTGTCGCTCCAGTGAGCTCTTCTGCCAAGGCTCCGGCAAGTTCTGCCTCGAAAAAATCAAAGAAGTCCAAGTCCTCTAGCAGTGTTGCTGTTTCGAGTTCCTCGATTGTCGTCTTGAGTTCATCTTCGGAGGCGCCTCTTCCTTCTGCGGTTGTTAGCTCTGCGATTGAGAGTTCGTCATCGGTGGCTGCTGTGGAATCTAGCTCGTCTGTTGCGGACTTGATGTCTTCGGCTGTTGTTCTCGATACGGCGGTTCTGGATTCCGCAACTCGCGATTCACTGATGCGCGAAGCCGCCGTTGCCGAAGCCGAAAGGGTGCGTGCCCTTGCCGATTCGACAAGACGTGCCGATTCTCTCGCCCAAGCTCAAGCCGCCGGTCTTACGAACGTTAGCAGCAGTTCCGTGGCCGCATCGTCGAATAGCGTAAGTCGTCGCGATCTTTTGGGACCGGTGAAGGTTTCCAAGGTTCACGGCATTGACGAAATGAAGGGCCGCTACAAGAATCCGCGTAAGGCTTTGTTCCTCTCGCTTTTGGTGCCGGGTGCAGGCCAGATGTATGTAGGCGGCTCGACGGCGACGTACGTCCGTGGTGGCGTCTATATAGCCTTGGAAGTCTTTATGTGGAGCGGTTGGGGATATTTCTCCATCTACAAGTATAACGACCAGGTTAAGAAGTACAAACGTTTTGCGAAGGACCATTACTCTATTGGACGTTATGAAGTTGCTATGCGCAATCTTTATAATGCGGGTGGCAAGCTTTACAGCAACGAATTCAACAACCGCTATATGGGAACGCGCAAGTCGTTCTGCGAGGCAATTTACGGGGATGCCGGTAATGCAGGCTGTTACCACGAGAATGCCTTGTATGAAGGCGATTCACGTCATCTGGGATTGTTTGGCGATAAAGATGTAATGCTCGGTGATGAAATGAAAGCTTTCTCCAAGGAGACCAAGCGCGACTTCAACAAGGAATCAGAATTGTTCCAGTTGCTTTCCGAAGACGCTTATGTGCTTGGTTGGGAAGACGCCGAATCGGCTATCGTCAGCGATTTAAACCTTGAAACGCCTAATTCCGAAACGGCTTCGCTTAGCAAGGACGGCTCTGATTACCAGCGCAAGTACCGTTCCATGCGCCGCGACGCAAACGACTACGCTGACATGCAGGCGTGGTTCATCGGCGGCTTGATTCTGAACCATATCGTATCTGCAGTGGATGCCGCTCTTACCGCGAACGCCCACAACAAGGTTCTTTACGAAGAAGATGTTTCTTGGTATGACCGTTTGCATTTTGATAGTGGCGTCTCGTTCAAAGATTCCTTTGGATGGACTGTTCGTGCAAATTGGGGATTCTAATGCGCATCATCCTTGCCGTACTGCTTGCGTCGGTTGCCGCTTTCTCGCAGATTGTGGTAAGTGTCGATAAGAATATCTATAAGAACAACGACAAGAATGTGTTCCTTGCCGTTGGTGCTTCGGCGCTTTTGCCGGGCATGGGTGAACTTTATTTGAACGAAAAGAAACTCGTGAGACCGTTCGTGTGGACGGATCTGGCGTTATGGGTGGCCGCCATCAGTTCGTATGTGGTGGGCGACCGTTATGTAACGTCAGCCCATAACTATGCGGTAAGGCATGCTGGTTTTAACGGGGGTAAGAATATTTCCCTGCTCAATACGGTGGGGTCCTACCGTAGCCGCTCTGGCGTGTATGGACAGAACTCTTCGCCGGACATGAACGAGGATTACAATCAGGCGATGATTCGTTCGGACAAAAAGACGGATGAGGAATTTTCGAACGATATCCAGTGGGATTGGGGCAGTTCCGACAATCCTGAATCGACGAAGCACATGGACGAGTTCAAGAGTCGCATGCGCCATTACCGCGTGAGCCGCATCGTGTTCCAGGTCTCTGTGGGAGCGCTGATTTTGAATCGTGTGGTTTCTATGCTTGATGCTGTGCGTGTCTATCGAGCGACGTCTTCGAAGTCTTTCTCTAGCCGTGTTCAGTTTGAACCGGAGTTTTATGAAGACGGCGGTGCACTTTGGATGAACGTGAAGTTCTGAGCTTGTCATTCCCGCCTTAGTGCGGGAATCTCCTTTTTATGCAACTTTTTAGGCAATTTGTGCATCTAAATTCGCGGAATTGAAATGCTCCGGATTCTTCCACCTTCGGTGTCTGAATGACGGAATAAAACCAAACAACTACCAACATCTTATTTCTAACTGCCTACTTCCTACTTTTAACTGCTTATGAAACACCTTCTTTTAATTGCTCTCTCTTCACTCCTTCTCATCGCTTGTGGCGGTAAAGACGATTCCGCTAAGGGCTCTGCTCCCGGTGGCAATGGGCCTGGCGGTAAAAAGGGTGGTGCCCAGCGCGTGCTGAGTGTTGAAGGATATGTGGCTGAGCTCAGTTCGCAGGGGAAGGTTTTCCAGACGATGGCGACGCTTGTTCCTAAGAACCGTGTTTCGCTTTCTGCGGCGACTTCGGGCCGTCTGGTGAGCCTTACGGCGAAAGATGGCGCTATTGTAAAGAAGGGCGCTCTCCTTGCAAAGATTGACGATTCTGAACTCCGTGCGCAACTCAAGCAGGCGGAATCGAACAAGATGCTTGCCGAGCAGAAGGAACAGCGTGTGCGCGGTCTTTATGAAAAGAACGGGGCTACCAAGCAGGATTTGGAAGCGGCAGAAGCTTCGCTCAAGTCTGCACAGGCAAGTGTTGAACTCATTCGCGCTCAGCTTACAAAGACCGAAGTTCGTGCGCCATTTAGCGGCAAGCTTGGCTTTGTCGATGTGTCCGTGGGCGCCTGGCTCAATTCGGGTACGCCGATTGCGGAACTTAGTGAGGTCGATCGTCTCAAGGCGAAGTTTGCACTTCCGCAGCGTTATGCGTCCGTCATCAAGGTTGGCGACAAGATTTCTCTCAAGGATTCCGAACGCAACGTCGAAAAGGACGGTGTCGTGTCTGCATTGGACGCCGTGATTTCTGAAAGCAGCCGCACCCGCCGCGTGATGGTGGATGTCGATAACTCGAAGGGCGAACTGATTGCCGGTAGCTTTGTCAGTGTGAATGTCGCCATGCAATCCAGCAATGTACAGAGTTTTACTATTCCTTCCGAAGCGATGATTCTCGACAGGGATGGGGCTTACGTGTTTGTGAGCCAAGGCGGCAAGGCCAAGATTAAGCATGTGACGACGGGACTTCGCACGCCGATGTCTGTGCAAGTGCTTTCGGGCCTTGATGTGGGCGATACGGTTATTGTTTCTGGTATCGTGAGTCTCCGCCCGGGTACCGATGTGAAGATTAAGGGACTGCGTCACTCTATCAATTACGAGGTAGAGTAATGAGCGTAAGCCAACTCTCCGTTCGCCGTCCGGTGCTCATGACCGTGATGGCGCTTGTCATTGTTTTGCTCGGACTCTTTGGACTCAGCTCTTTGGGCATTCGCGAATACCCGAACGTGGATTACCCGCTTATCCAGGTGCGCACGTCTTATCCCGGTGCAAACGCTGCCGTGGTCGAAGCGGAAGTCACCGAAATTTTGGAAGCCTCCATCAACAGCGCGTCTGGCATCAAGGCGCTTACTTCGACTAGCCGTGACGGTTTCTCTTACATCAGCATCGAGTTTGAGACGGGCATGGACCTTGAAGCCGCTGCAAACGAAATCCGTGACCGCGTGAGCCGTGTGCGCCGCCGCTTGCCCGATGACGTCGATGAACCGACGGTCTATAAGTCCGACAGCGACAACGACCCGATTTTGATGGTGAGTCTCGTGAGCGACAAACTGGACCCGATGGAAGTTTCTGAGATTGCGAACAACCACGTGAAGGAACGCTTACAGACGATTAACGGCGTTTCGGAAGTGGCTATTTGGGGCGAAAAGCGTCCGGTGGTGCGCTTGTGGATTGATCCTGTGCGTATGCAGGCTCTCGGTGTCTCGGGTGCGCAAATGGCGGCTGCTTTGAAACAGGGCAACCTCGAACTCCCTTCCGGTTCTATTGAAGGAACTGAAACGACTCTTTCGATTCGTACGCTTGGTCGAATTATCGATCCGAAATCGTTTGGCAACATTGCCGTAAAGACGGCTGCTGATGGAAATGTCATTCGTATTTCTGATGTGGCGGATATCCATTACGAACCGAAAGATACGCGTACGGGTTTTAGACGCAACGGCAAGAACTCGATTACGCTTGCGCTCATGGCGCAGCCGGGCAGCAACCACGTTGAAATTGCAAACGAATTCTACAAGCGCGTCGAGGATATCCGACGTGAAATTCCTAAAGACGTCGAATTGCTTTACGGTCGTGATACTTCTATTAATATCCGCGCCTCCATCAAGGAAGTGGTGGAGACCATCTTTATCGCGTTTGTGCTCGTGATTGCGATTATCTTTGCGTTCTTGCGTGAAGGTCGCACGACGTTTATCCCGATGGTCGTGGTGCCGGTGTCCGTTATCGGTAGCTTCTTTGTGCTTTACCTCTGCGGGTTCAGTATCAACGTGCTTACGTTGTTGGCGATGGTTCTTGCGATTGGCTTGGTGGTCGATGACGCCATTGTGATTGTGGAAAACATTTACCACAAGATTGAAGGTGGCATGACGCCCAAGCAGGCCGCGATTGCCGGGACGAACGAAATCTTTTTTGCCGTGATTGCGACTTCTGTCGTGCTGATGGCAGTTTTTGTACCTGTGCATGCGCTTGGCGGTACGACGGGTCTTTTGTTCCGCGAATTTGTGGCGGTGATGATTGGAACGGTGTTCCTTTCGACTTTGTGTGCACTCACGCTTTCGCCGATGCTTTGTTCTAAGTTTTTAAAGCGCCAGAAACAGGGTTGGTTTTTCCGGGTTACGGAACCGTTCTTCGATTGGCTTAATGCTTTCTATTCGCGATTGCTGGGGGCCTTCCTCAGAATGCGCTTGCTGTTGTTCCCGATTGTGGCTGCACTGTTCTTTGCTGCGTATTATTGCTTCAACAACATGAGTAGCGAAATGGCGCCTACCGAAGATGCGAATGCCGTGATGGTGAACATGAGCATGCCTGAAGGCGTGAACCTTGCAAGAACGAAACGCATGGCTGACGAGTTTGCTGACGAGGTGATTTCTATTCTCGACACGAACGAATACACGGAATTCCAGGCCGGTGCGTGGAATGCGGGCAACTCAAGAATGCGTTTGTTCTTGAATGACGATAAGAAAGCGCGCCGTCCGCAGAGCGAAATTGCCCGTGCAATCCAGGTGCTCGGTAACGAATATCCAGATTTGCGCGTGATGGTGTTTGAACCGCAGAGTATCAGTACGCAGCGTGGCGGATTGCCTGTGCAGTTCGTGCTGCAAGCCCCGAACATCGAAGTGTTGCGTGACCTTGTTCCGAAATTCGAAGAAGCGGCAAGCAAGAGTCCAGTGTTCAGCGTGGTGAACAGTAACTTGCGCTTTACCAAGCCGGAACTCCACATCGAAATATTGCGCGACAAGGCGAACGAAGAGGGCGTCTCGGTGAATGATATTGCGCAGGCGGTGCAGCTTGCAATTAGTGACCAAACGTATGGCGATTACTATAATGACGGACGCCAGTACGATATCATTGGCGCTGTCGGTTACCAGTACCGCGATACGCCGGAAAATCTTTCGATGCTCACGGTCAAGAACGGCAAGGGCGAATTGGTGAGCTTGGATAACTTTATTACGTACAAGGAACAGTCCGCATCACCGTCGCTTCCGCGTTACAACCGCTTTAGCGCTGCGACAATTCAGGCGGGCCTTGTGCCGGGCAAGACGATTGGCGATGGTGTGGAAGAAATGCGCCGCATTGCGAAAAAACTTTTGAAGGATTACCCGAACGTGAGTACAACCTTGAGCGGTTCTTCCAAGGAATTCGAGGAAAGTTCTTCTGGCTTGTATGTGGTGTTCTTGCTTGCGCTTGCGCTTGTGTTCTTGGTGCTTGCGGGGCAGTTCGAAAGTTTCCGTGCACCGTTCGTGATTTTCTTTACGGTGCCGCTTGCGCTTTCGGGTGCGCTTGTGAGCTTGTTCGTTACAGGGCAGACGCTCAACATCTTTAGCGAAATCGCACTGATTCTGTTGATTGCGCTTGTGACGAAGAACGGTATCTTGATTGTGGAATTTGCAAACCAGATTGCGGAAAATACGGGTTGCGGCAAGCTTGAGGCGGCGAGGCAAGCGGCGGAACGCCGCTTCCGCCCAATCCTCATGACGAGCCTTTCGACGGTATTGGGCGCTGTGCCGCTCATCATGACCGGCACGCCTAGCCGTATTGCGATGGGCATTGCAATTGCTGGCGGCCTTACGTTCGCGACGTTCATGTCGCTATTCATTGTGCCTGCCGCATACAGTTTCTTTGCCGGTAAAGTCGAATGCACCAGCACCGACGCTAGCAAAATGGCTTAGCTTTAGACGAGAGAACGGACTTTTAGTCCTACAGACTAGAGACGAGAGATATTTATTATACAGCACCAAAGGTGCCTAATTATTACTCTCGTCTTTCGTCTATAGCGAGTTTACGAGCGTTCTTTCGTCTAAGTAGCGGCTTCGCCGCTACTTCACCAGCTGGAATACTTTCTCGTCTTCACGGCTCATGCCGTAACGGGTGCGGAGAATTTCTTCTTTGTAGAGGGAATCTGTCTTCAATTTTTGGATGAGTTCGTTGCGCGTTTCGATAACCTTGTTCAGCGAATCGATCTGTTCTTGGTAGAGTTCTATTTCTTTTGCAATTCTACGTTGCTCTGGAATGCTGTTCTTACCGAACAACAACTGGAACACCAGGAATGCGAATGCAATCAAGGTGGCTATTCCAATAAGAAAACGTATGCGCAACTAGCTATGCTCCGTTGAAATAGAATTGGAAGTTGTCCTTTGACGTAACTAGACCAGATATTTCTAGCTCCGTCAATATAGCTAAAAGTTCCGGAGCTTTAAACTCCAAATCTTGCTGAAGTTCCGAAAAAGTTTTGCGGAAACCGTTAAAACGCTTGAAAACTTTTTGGGCTCCATCGGAGAGTGATATTCCGCATGTTGAAAGCTGCCGGATACTTGTGCCGTCGAGGACGGGTACCCCTGCTGCCGAGCGCAGGCTTTCGGGGACGAATACGGGCTTTGCTCGTCCGCTGTCGAGTAGCGCGTTTGTTCCGCTGTAGATTTCGCAGTCAAAGTTCCCGGGACAGGCGAGGAGTTGTTTGCCTTCTTCGATGCAGAATTGCGCTGTGAGAAGGGCTCCACCTTTTTGGCGACTTTGCACCACGAGTGTCGATTGGCTGAGCCCACTGATGATGCGGTTCCTGGCAATGAAATTCCCCTTGTACGCGGGCGTATTGCCTTCGTATTCGCTTAGAAGGGCGCCTCCAGCGTCGAGAATCCGCTCGGCAAGTACAGCGCGTTCGCCATCGATTTTGACGTCCAGTCCTTGTGCTAGGACTGCTATCGTTGGAATGCTTACATCAAGCGCTGCGCGGTGGCAATAGCTGTCGATGCCTTGCGCAAGTCCCGAAATGATGACCGCGTTTGTTCCTATGAGCGATGATGCTAGTCTCCGGCAGAGTTCTTCGGCGGATGCAGATGGACGGCGCGTACCGACCATTGCGATACCGATTTTATCGGCAGAGGGGAGTGTCCCTTTGCAAAAAAGTTGCTTGGGACGGTACTTGGATTGGTTTAATTTTAGGGGATAATTTTCGGGGGCGAGTTCGCGATAGGATTCGTTATAATTTTTCGTTTCCATAAATGTCTGTGTATGATTTAAATAGCTGGCCCGGATATTTTGTGGGCTGTGGTATTTTGTGAGAATAAAATGAACGGATATAAGAAACGATAAAATTAACGATTTAATAAATGGTATAACTAATTTACTGATTTTATTGTGAAAAAACAAGGGGAGCAATTACTTTCTATCTTTTGCCGCATGAAATACACGTTTAATGATCTTGTCGAAATAATGTCGCGTCTGCGCTCGGAAAACGGTTGCCCGTGGGACCGCAAGCAGGACACGCATTCGTTGTTGCCGTATTTGGTCGAGGAGAGCTGTGAATTTATCGATGCCGCGCAAGATGGCGACAAGGAACACATGTGCGAGGAACTCGGCGATGTGCTGTTCCAGGTGATTTTCCATTCGCAAGTGTGCAAGGAACAGGGCGATTTTTCCGTTGATGACGTGATTCAGGGACTTTGCGAAAAAATGGTGCGCAGGCATCCGCATGTGTTCGGCGATGCCCAAGTCGATAACGCCAATGAGGTGAGCCGCCGTTGGGAACGCATCAAGGCACAAGAAAAGAACAACTTAAAGCATGCGGGCGAGTCCATTATGGACAAAGTCAGTAAGAGCATGCCGACTCTTGCCCGTTCGCAGGATATTATCCGTAGGGTCGCAAAAGTCGGCTTTGACTGGGGTGAATCGGGGCCTGTTTTTGACAAGGTGCAAGAGGAATTTGCGGAGTTCAGGAGCGAAATGGAAAAGGTCACTCCCGAAAATGCGAACGTTGACCGCCTTGAAGATGAATTTGGCGACATCATGTTCAGTTTGGTGAACGTAGCTCGCCATTGCGGTTTTAACGCCAACATTGCTCTGCAACGCGCTAATAACAAGTTCGAAAAGCGTTTCCGTGAGGTAGAACGCCTCGTCAAGGAACAGGGCTTGGATATCAAGGATGTGGGCCTGGAGGGCCTGCAAAAGCTTTGGAAACAAGCAAAATTGAGTTCTGAGTTTTGAGTTACTAGTAACTAATTTCACCACTGCTCCAAGTTGGAATGTTCTTTTTGGGAATTTTAACTTAAAAAAATTTTGTTCGCACTGGCAATTTGTGCGCTATATTATTCTTGTGATACCAGTAAATTCTGGTTCTGAGACGGGAAGCCGAATCGAATCGTGGAGTAGAACTTACTAGTGTTACGAACTTTCAAGGACTCCGCGGCCTACTGTTCGCGGGGCCCTTTCTTTAAGAATAAACCTGTGTGTGTGCTTTGTGTCGTGAATAAAAAGGTCTGCAACTTGCGTTGCAGACCTTTTAAACTTGCGAGAAGTTTGGGCTTAAAACTAAGCTCTAGCCTTGGCCTTGTCGCCGTACTTCTTGATGAGTTCTTCCTGGATGTTCTTCGGAACTGGGAGGTACTTGCAGAATTCCATCGTGAATTCAGCCTTACCCTGAGTCATGGAGCGGAGGTCCGTAGCGTAACCGAACATTTCGGAAAGCGGGACTTCAGCGTCAATCGTCGTCATGCCCTGTTCTTCGGTCGTGCCGGTGATGGCACCACGGCGCTGGGACACGTTACCCACGACAGAACCCTGGAATTCGGTCGGAGTCTGGATTTCGACCTTCATGATCGGTTCGA
>CAMKTL010000064.1:0-15317 GCA_946415675.1 uncultured Fibrobacter sp. | reverse complement strand
TGATTACAATTTTCTGAGCGAAACCCGTACAAGCCAAAGCCAATACGGAAGAAACTGTTAGGATTTTACCAAACATCTTGATCTCCATTCCTTGTTAATTCTTATCCCCAAAATAAAGATATAACGAAAAACACCCGAAAAAATTGGCGTTAAAAATTATGCTTTGTAGTTTTTACAAAAACAAAAATCCTCCGCAGGGGAGGTTGGTAAAAAATATTTAGCTGATAAAATTCAAGACAATCGTCAGAAAAAAGCGTGTATATAAAACAGATGATTGTATTTTTTGAAAAAAGAGTACACCTACTTGACATATACACACAAAATAGGTATATTAGATGATGATAAAAAGTTTTGCAGATAGAGACACAGAGCTCATCTATAACCAAGAATTTTCACGACGATTGCCAAACACGATCCAAAGAGTCGCTTTAAGAAAATTAATGATGATAGATAATGCCAAATGTCTTGAAGATTTACGTATTCCACCAAACAATCGTTTGGAACAGTTACATGGAGATAGGATTGGACAGCACTCTATTCGCATAAACGATCAATGGCGTATATGTTTTAGGATGTATGACGGACATTTTTACAATGTTGAAATTGTAGACTACCACTAGGAGTTAGTTATGAGCAAGCATATTGAAACACCGACTATCGGAGAAATTTTGAACGAAGAATTCTTGATTCCTATGGGGTTGTCCGCTTACAAGGTCGCTCAGGCAATAAATGTTCCAATTTCTAGGATTCAGGACATTCTTCATGACCGTAGAAGGATTACTGTCGATACGTCATTAAGGTTGGCCAAATTCTTTGGTGTATCCGATGATTATTTTATCTCGTTACAAGATGATATTGATATTCGTAACTTGAAAATCGAAATTGCATCGGAACTTGAGAAAATCAAGACATTTGTTCCGGTGTAAAAGGAAAGCCCGCTCACGAAATTGTGGCGGGCGAAAAAGCAGGGGAGACTTGATCCTTCGACAGGCTCAGGATGACACAGAGCTTGCCCTGAGCATGTCGAATGGGGATTACTTCCCAGAGGAAACGATGACCTTGGCGGTCTTCAAGATTTTGTTCTTGAGTTTGTAGCCTTTCTGGAAGACGGTGACAACGTGGCCTTCGGGGATGGTATCGCTTGGCTGCTGCATCAGAGCTTCGTGGAGGTTCGGGTCGAATTCCTTGCCGGTCGGGTCGATTTGTTCGAGGCCCGCGTCCGTGAGAACCTTGGCGAACTGGTTGTAAATCATCTGCATGCCTTTTTCGAAGGCGTCGAGATCCTTCGCCTTGTTTTCGCTGGCGAAGGCGCGTTCGAAATTGTCCTGGACTTCGGAAAGCTTTTCAAGGAGCTTGCCATTAGCAACTTCGATGAGTTCAAGCTGTTCTTTGGCGCTGCGGCGGCGGAAGTTGTCGAATTCGGCCATCAGACGAAGGTTGCGGTCGTTGGCTTCGGCGAGTTGTTGTTTCAAAATTTCGGTCGGGTCCGGAGCCGCGGCAGGTTCTGCAGATTTTTCTTCGGCCTTGGGCGCTTCGGCGTCAGCCGTTTTTTCGGCGGAATCCTGAGAGGCGTCGGCAGATTCTTGAGAAGCTTCGGCTTCGAGGTTCATTGCGTCCTGGGCGGCCTTCAGCACATCCTGTTCAAATTGAGCACGTTCAGCATCATTCGGTTCAACATTCTGTTCCGGATTCTTTTCTTCAGCCATGATTTATCAATATTCCTTTAAAAATTGTCCGTACGGACATCTGTTTTACAATTTCGAACCAAAGATAGCAAATACCGTGCCAATAAAAAACTTCAAAAAATGTTTTAATCTGAAACAATCATGTTCGAAATGGAGATGCCCGCTCGGTGGCGGGCATGACAATTGTGATTGACTAGTAAGGATGTGCTCACCTTCTTTTCTAAATCTTTATTGCCGATAATGCGGATTATGTAAACTAAGATTTCGCTTATTTAATAAAATACCGAACTTTCGCCCGGCTTTCCATCTTCTTCAAAATTTTATTCACCAAACCACATGTCTTCAAGTGTTAAATTTCCGTTCTGCAATGCTGGACATATTTCTTGTTGATAAAATGCAACGTAATCTTCAATTTCATAAGTTTCATCAGCCGGCAAATTGGATTGATAGCTGAATGTCTGCCCCGAGCAGATGACATTCTTTATTTCGGAGTCTTTTTTGTAGGCTTCACAAACTCTTGCCAAGGTCGTTTCTTCTATACCCGTATATGCTTCCATTATCGTGTAATCGTTATTGTTTTTTGTCAATGTTGTGATTGCAGTCTTGCTTGGATATATAACGCTGACTTGTACTGTATTCCCGTTGGCAATGACGTTGCAGGACTGGACTGTTTCGCCGGAAGAACTGTCCGAATTACCGTTTTGAGAGGCTATTTCATTTTTGAGGCTGTTTATGTTTTTGAGAGTCTCGTCGTACCAGGTATCGCATTGATTTTTCAATGTTTCTTTTAATTGGGAGATGACAAAAGGCTTTTGCGATTCATTGACATTTGGAAGAGTTGATTCGAATGTGGCAACGTTATCCATGCATTTATATGTTCCATTATCCAAATCTTCTGCCAAGTTCTTCATCATGTTACACATTTTATCTTTTTGATTCAAAAAAAGCCCTGAAACTTCCGCTTTTCCGCGGTATATCGCTGGATTGTTGGTGTTTGCCTCTAGTTGTTGCCTCATGTAGGTTTCGTCGCTCAGAACGGAAAAGTTAAAATCTAGCGAAACACTATAATCCGTTGCATAGACAACGCATTTCATCGATGCCTGACTGCGGTCTATGTGACGTTCATGAATCTGGTCGCCTTTGATGTACGAATCTGGAGAAGTGCTGGAATCACATGCTGCAAAAATTGCGGCAAAGGACAACGGGAAGGCTATAAAGTGTCTCATTTTCATTCTCATCATTTTTTTTGCTAAATATACAAATTGAACACAAACTAAATTTTTTATTTTTGTAAATTTCAAATTACAAACTTTTTTATAACAAAGAAACTCCCCTATTTACATTTTATATAAATATCGAGAACGCGATAAAATGTCTGTATAATGATGCAAAGATAATTATATTTATTTTAGTAACAATGAATAGAGGGATGCATGTTTTCTCGTTTTTTTAATCATAAGAATGTCCTTGCTGTTTTTACTGCTGTTGCCGCTTTTGCGGTGATGTCTTATGCAGATGGGGTCCGTTACAAAGATCGTCTTTTTGCGGTCGAGAAGGCTAAGGACGTTTCTTACGCCAAGGATGTCCCCCACTTGAGTTCACTGCATTCACTGTCCGAAACTCTTGTTGAAGAAGTCGGTCAGTACGTCTATTTTTACACCAACGAAAAGGATGTGGAGCTGAAGCCGCTGCTGATGGACCTCTACACGCCGAAGGGTGATTCCGAAAAAAAACGTGCAGCCGTTATCGTAAGTCATGGCGGGGCCATGGTCGCAGGAGCGAAGGACGATACGGACCAGCAGACAGTAACTTATTGCGATTCCCTTGCTGCACGCGGTTTCGTTGCTGCCTCTATTGAATACCGCATGGGGGTAACGCTTGAAGGGAGCGGCTTGACTTATAGCATTGATAGCGCAGATTTTGCACGTTCAGTCTATCGCGGTGTCCAGGATATCAACGCCGCCGTTCGCTACATGCGTAAGAATGCCGACAATCTGGGGATTGACCCGAACCGGATTTACCTTGTTGGAAACAGTGCCGGAGCCATCCTTTCCCTTGAAAATGTCTATAGCGCAAAGGAAAACGACTTCCCCACTTACATCCAGAAAAACGGAGCTCCGGATCTTGGCAGTTTGAACGTTTACGGTGAACAGGGCGTGGATTCTCATGCGAATGGAGTCGTTGCCTTGTGGGGCGCTATCCACAATCCGAACATTATCGGCGAAAACAGGACTCCGGTTTTTCTTGTCCACGGAACGGATGACGAAACTGTTCTTTTCAAGACGGGGCGTCCTCTCGCAAATGCGAGTTCCATGATTGTAAACATGCTTCCCAATAGTATGGCATTGCTTGCGTCTTTGTTGAAACTGGATATTGGGACTCCTACCCTATACGGTAGTTTTGTCATCGATTCTGTATTAAAGGCGAAGAATATTGAACACGAAACTTATTTTGTCGAAAAAGCGTACCACGAATTCTACGATGAACCGGAATACGAAAAGCCGGTACGAACAAAGGTTTTTGACTTCCTTTACAAACTCGCTACTTCGGAGCCGAAATCGTCTATTGGCAAACACGCTATGTTGGCTCGCTCCTCTGTAGTCCAGATGCAAAACGGCAACAGGAGTTTCACTGTTTCTCGTGGAATGGGGCTGAAGTTTAATGTCGTTGACCTTCGCGGCCGTCCTGTAAAATCAGGAAAAGTTTCTGCTGGTGAATCCATGGATTTGGGCGCTCTTAAAAACGGTGTTTATGTGTTGCGGGTCCAGGGCGAGCGTGCAATACGATTTGGGTTGAGCCAATAGCATGATTGATTTTCGGAACGGTTGATACAGTTTGATTCTTAAGTTCATTTAGCGTCGTTTACGAGCAAGCCTTACGAACCTATATTATAAACGGTACGTGGGATACTTATCAAGATAATATCCTGGAGGATAAATGAATATCAAGAAAACTGCTGTCAAGGGTGCTCTCGCTGTAGCTGCGACCGTGGCCGCACTCACCACTAATGTCAGCGCAAAAGATTTTAGCGGAGCAGAACTCTATACCCTGCAAGAAGTCCAGTACGGCAAATTTGAAGCCCGTATGAAGATGGCTGCAGCATCAGGGACGGTGAGTTCCATGTTCCTCTACCAGAACGGTTCCGAAATCGCCGATGGAAGGCCCTGGGTAGAAGTGGATATCGAAGTTCTCGGCAAGAATCCTGGAAGTTTCCAGTCCAACATCATTACCGGCAAGGCTGGCGCACAGAAAACCAGTGAACAGCATCACCAGGTCAGTCCGGCTACCGATCAGGCTTTCCATACATACGGTCTCGAATGGACTCCGAATTATGTTCGTTGGACTGTCGATGGCAAGGAAGTCCGCAAGACGGAAGGCGGCCAGGTTTCCGCATTGACAGGAACACAGGGGCTCCGATTCAACCTTTGGTCTTCGGAAGATCCGGGGTGGGTCGGCCAATTCGACCAATCCAAGCTTCCGCTTTTCCAGTTCATTAACTGGGTCAAGGTTTATAAATATACCCCGGGCAAGGGCGAAGGCGGCAGCGATTTTACGCTCGACTGGACAGACAATTTCGATTCGTTCGATGGTTCACGCTGGGGCAAAGGCGACTGGACATTTGACGGCAACCGCGTCGATCTTACCGACAAGAACATTTATTCGAAAGACGGCATGCTGATTCTCGCCCTCACCCGCAAAGGTCAGGAAAGCTTCAACGGCCAAGTTCCCAAGGATGACGAACCAGCACCGGTTTCTTCTAGCTCTGTCGCGTCCAGTTCTTCAAAGGCTGTTTCTTCTAGCAGCGTGGCGGCGAGTTCTTCGAGTGTCGCCTCTTCGAGCAGCCAGGTGACTCCGACCAGTTCTTCCAGTGAAACGGATGCCATTCGCGCTTTCCGCACGACTCCGACGGTCGCCAAGGAACGCCGAGGCCTCGTGAACGCCAAGGGCGCAAAGGTTTCTCCGAACGGTCACAAGCGCTACCGCGTAAATTTTGAATACTAGTCGTCTGATTCTCTTTATAATTCTTTCTTTTGCAATGACCATACGGCTCAAACCGTATGGTTTTTGTTTTATGTTCCGAAAAAGTATTTGATGATTAAGGGTTGACTTTCTTTTTGGCAAAAAAAGACTCTTTTTTTATTTTTTGACACTAAACTGTCAAAAATCTTTTGTATTTTTGTTCCCGAAAATTCAAAAAAATAGGATAGTAATATGGCTTATTTGAATAAGGTTATGCTTATCGGTAATATCGGCAAGGATCCAGAAGTTCGCGTCAATCCCAACGGTGGTCGCAAACGAGTTACTTTTTCGCTTGCTACATCTCGTCGCTACCGCGACAATAACGGCGAACAGAAGGAACAGACGGACTGGCACAATATCGTTGGCTGGGGAAAAATTGCCGATATCGTCGAACAGCTTGGCATTCGCAAGGGTATGAGCCTTTATGTTGAAGGTACTTTGACAAACCGTAGCTGGACCGACCAGAATGGACAGAAGCGCTATAGCACAGACGTCAATATGGATACGTTCCAGCTTCTCACTCCGCGTGGCCAGGGCGGTGCTCCTGCTGCCGGTGGCTTTAGCCAGACGACCGGTTACCAGCCGAACAGTTTTAACGGTATGCAACAGAATAGTGCCCCATCCTACGATGCAGGCATGGCCGAAGAAGATGTCGATCTTCCGTTCTAGTTCACGAATTTCTAAATGAATCAGGGAATAGCTGAAATAACACTCATCTATGCGTTGCCGTTAGGAATATCATTTGTAACGCTATTTACTACGGCAGCGACTCCTGGGCGTAACACGAAGGTTGTAGGAGCAATACTTTCTACACTAACTGTCGTGATAGACTGTTTGTTCTATTTCGTCAAGAATACCATCATCGTTCAAAATGTCGAAGGTGGTATTTTACTTTCGTTCTTTTTGCTTTTTCTGTTCGGTCTGCTTTGCCTAGTCCAAAGCGAAGAATGGTCAACCCGTATTTCGTTTCTCCTTATTTCCATGTGCATGCTGACTGGGCTAATCGGGACGGCGTGCTTTGAACATCCGACGTTAGTTCTTACGTCTTCGTACTCCCCTGCGGAACTTATTTCTGCAAACAAGAAATACGAGGACTATATTTCGTCGTTCGACAAGGCTAGCAATGATAAGGCAAAACCGGGAGCACATCGTTCTTCGCGCAATCAAGAAGACTTAGAATCGGATGCTGAAGATGACGATGAATACACTCCGGAAGTGATGGGTCGGCTTGATAGCTATGCGGAAAAGGCCGAGATGCTGACGGGCAAGATGCTCGACATTATTCGTTCTATTGAAACTTTCCAACCGATGGAACAGAATATCAGCGAAATGAAGCGCGAAAACATAAGCCAGCAGGCGCTTGCTCTCAACAATAAGGCAACGTCGTTGAATCGCAAGGCTATTGGCTTATTCCATCCGCTTCAGGCCCGAGATGCACATGCGGAGCTGGTCGAGGCTTCGGAATCGCTTCGAGGCGCAGCTCACACATTGTATGCATCCTGTCTCCAAGAAGACCCGGGCGAACAGACTCAAAAATTTATGCAAGCCCGCAAGATGGTACTGGAAACTCAGAAACACATCGATCAGTTTAATAAGCTTATACAAAGTTTAAAATGAACAATCAACCTCAACAAAAAGAAAACAAAGGTTAAATCTATGATTCGTAACGTAGCGATCATGGGCGCCACCGGCGCAGTAGGTCAGGAACTCCTCAAAATCCTTGAACAACGTAACTTCCCGCTTCAGAACTTGAAGCTCCTCGCCTCTGAACGCAGTGTCGGTCGCGAATATGAATTCAAGGGCGAAAAACTCAAGGTTGAACTGACTTGCAAGGACGCTTTCAAGAACGTTGACCTCGTGCTCTCTTCTGCAGGCGCTAGCGTTTCCAAGGAATTCGCTCCGATTGCTGTTGATGCCGGCGCTGTCGTTGTTGACAACACGAGCTTCTTCCGCATGGATCCGAACGTTCCTCTCGTCGTGCCGGAAGTAAACCCGGAAGACATCAAGCTCCACAAGGGCATCATCGCTAACCCGAACTGCACGACCATCATGATGGTTGTCGCTTTGAAGCCGATCAATGACTTGAGCAAGATTACCCGCATCCACGTCGCTACCTACCAGAGCGCAAGCGGTGCCGGTGCAACCGGTATGGCCGAACTCAAGCAGCAGTACCAGGAAATCGTCGAAGGCAAGCCGGTCACCGTAAAGAAGTTCGCACACCAGCTCGCTTACAACCTCATTCCGCACATCGACGTGTTCACTGACAACGGCTACACGAAGGAAGAAATGAAGATGTTCAACGAAACGCGCAAGATTATGCACAGCGATGTCCGCTGCGCTGCAACCTGCGTCCGCGTTTCCGCACTCCGCTGCCATTCCGAAGCTATCAGCTTCGAAACGGAACGTCCGCTTTCTATTGAAGAAGTTTCGAACGCCATCAAGAACGGCGAAGGTCTCCAGCTCTGCGACGACGTTGCAAACAACGTCTATCCGATGCCACTCAACCTTATGGGCACGGACGACGTCTATGTTGGCCGTATCCGCAAGGACCTCGCCTGTGACAACGGCATGAACATCTGGATTGTTGGTGACCAGATCCGCAAGGGTGCTGCTCTCAACGCAGTCCAGATTGCAGAACGCCTGTAATTGACATACTCGGCTACAGCCGAGTATGTCATCCTGAACCCGAACGGGTGAAGGATCCATCCAGTCATTTCAAAAACAAAGAACGCCTCCCGAAAGGGAGGCGTTCTTTGCTTTAAACAGCTAGACGATTAGAAGCGGAGCATAGCACTGAAGTCGATAAACGTGCCGTCAGCCTGGAAGAAATTGCCCGCGCCGGAGAACAGCTTGTCGCCGAGGCCGAGTTCAACCGCGAGGAAATCCTTGTACTGGTAACGGAAACCGACAGAGGCGACAACGGGGAACATTTGATCCACCATTGTGGTAACGTCTGTTTCGTTGTCCTTGTTGTAGCTGAAGACCACCCAGTTGTAACCAGCTTCGCCGTAGAACATGAAGTTCTTTTCTTCGCCAATGAAGACTTCGCCCATCATGCTCGGCTGGAGAATAGTCGTGATGCTGAAAGCGTCGTTCGGATCATCCATGTGCTTGTAAACGATGATACCGCCGATGCCAATCAAGACACGGGCGTTATCGTTTTCAAGGACGGACACGCCTCCACGGACGTACGGATCAATCTGCCAGTAGGAATCCGGTTCGCTAGCAGGATCGACTTCCCCATCGACTTCGATTTCGTTCAGGTAATTGAGGAAGCCTACGCCGGCAGTCCAAGTGAAGTTCTTGGCTGTAGGTGCGTTCGTCAGGTTCAAATTGAGCGAAAGGCTGTTGTAGCGTTGTTCAACTTCGTTGCCGGCATCGGGGTCCAGGTGAACCTGGTTTTTCTTGGTCAGCCAGTCTCCTTCCAAGGCGAGGTTGTAGCCCATGAATCCCTTTGCGATGGCGAAAGCCCAGTCGTCACCGCCGTTAGTCGTGCTCTGGACGGTGTTGTCGTTGCTTACCCTGTTACGACCGAGACCCGCTCTCAAATAGAAACCGAAGCCCGGTACTGCATAACCGAGAGTAAGTCTGCCAAGTTTACTATCGTCAAGCGGGGCTGCCGAAATGTCGAATGCCGTAAAGAACGAACCGAGGGAGACGATTCCCATTTCATTGGTCGGTTCAATGTAGAAGAACTTGCGGTTGGCAAACAAGTTCGGATAGCGGAGCAGGAGAGTGATGTTGTTCGCTGCAGCCATGTTGCTGTTCATGTTGTAGGACCTGCCATGCAAAATGCTGTTGAACGAAGAACGTTTGGATTCCTTCGGAATGTCCGGTGCGACAAAGGGAACTGGTGCCGTGAGGTCGTTGGATGCAGCAGCCTGTTCTTCTTGCTTCTGGAGTTCCTGCTCGCTCATGGACGGGGCTGTTGCCGAAGAGGTTGTAGTAGAGGAGGTTTCGGATTCTGCAGAGGCATCTACGTATTCCTGTGCAAAAGCCGTACCGAGACTGATGAGGCCGATGCCAAACATCTTTTTTAAATTCATTTTGTAACTTCCTATAACTTGTTGTTTCGTGTAATAAGAATATAATTAAAGTTTCGCGTTTTGAGTATTAAAAATCGGTTACATGTTTTCAGTAACTTGACTGTTACAAGTGTCTTCCAACTGTACCGAAACGGTTCTACCCCAAATTTTCCGGATTCAGGCACTTCAATTCATCGACCACAAAAAGTCCGTCCTTGCGGATGAGCTTGTCGTCGAACCAGATTTCTCCGCCGCCGAATTCCGGACGCATGATGAGCACCAGGTCCCAATGGATTGCGGACTTGTTGCCGTTCGGAGCGTCTTCGTAGCACATGCCCGGCGTGAAGTGGATGCTGCCTGCAATTTTTTCATCGAAGAGGATGTCGCACATCGGCGAAAGTACGAACGGATTGAAACCGATAGCGAACTCGCCCACGTAACGTGCGCCTTCGTCTGTATCGAAGATGGCGTTCAGGCTCTTGTTGTCGCCGGTTTCGCAAGTCGCTTCGACAATCTTGCCCTGTTTGAAGACGAGGCGGATGTTGCTGAACTGCTTGCCATCGTAAAGGGTCGGTGTGTTGTAGTGGATGACGCCTTCGATACTCCCCTGCACCGGAGCCGTATAGACTTCTCCGTCGGGGATGTTCATGTTGCCGCAGCATGGCACTGCGGGGATTCCCTTGATGCTGAACGTGATGTCTGTATCTTGCGCTACGAGACGAACTTTGTCGGTATGATTCATGAGATCGACCAGATGCTGTGCCGCCGCAGCCATTTTCGGGTAATCGGCGAGGCAGGCCTTGAAGTAAAAGTCTTCGAATGCTTCCGTGCTCATCTTGGCGCCCTGCGCCATCGACGGGTTCGGCCAGCGGAGCACGCACCAGCGCGTATTGTTCACGCGGTAGTTCAAGACATCCTGCGTGATTTTTCTGTATGCAAGCATTTTCTTGTCGTCGATGTCGCAGTTTTCCATGGCGTTGTTCATGGCGCGGATGGAGAGGTACGCTTGCATTTTCTTCATTTCATCCATCGCAAGTTCGGCAGAGAGCTTCATCTGATCCTCGGAAGCGGAGCGGATGATTTCGCGGCGGACACGGCTATTGTAATTGTGTATGAATGCGTTGCCGCCGACTTTAGCGACGGCCTTGATGAGTTCTGTTGATAGTTCGTCCGGCGTATCGGTCGTTTCGATTAAAATGTTTTCGTTCGCCTTGAGTGCGATGGCGTTGTTGATTAAATTCTCAGCAAGTTGCGTAATTCGAGGATCTTTCATAATTCCAGTACACCTTGTTAAAAAACACGTGAAAGCCGGCGACATTAATATCGCCAGCTTAAAATTTAAAAATCTATTCTATATAATTCTATTCTATTTTGTTATTCCGTAAAGGTAAATGGGATTGTCACAGTCGTATTTCCCGATTTGACCTTAGAGAACGTCCATCGTCTGACGGCATCCTTGATTTCGTTATCGAAAACGCTGTATTGGGTTGTCGAGGAAACCAATGACATACTGATGATTTCACCGCCCGGAGCGATTGTAAATCTCAATGTAATTTTTCCCTGGAATCCCGGATTTTTCTTCAAGTGCTTGTTGTAAATATGGCGAAGCCCAGGAGTACGCTGCCGCACGACTTTCATGATTTCTGATGCGGATCGGGATGAACCCGCGGAACCCATGTCGATTTCGTTAGGCTTGGGCGGTCTAATGTTGCCTTTCATCGATTTTGTCACCAAGGGACCTCCTGCACCGCCTTTGAGCGATTCGAAGAAGTCTCCGGCGCCACCGCTTCCTCCGGATGCGTAGCCCTGATTGAAACCGACATCCGGCCGACCACGGCGTTCTGCACCAATGGTGTGATTCTTATTTCTCGATAAACCCGTAATTCGATTCAGTTTTTCAAGGTCGCTTTTGAAGTTTTTGCCCAATGCGGCGAAGGCGTTGTGACTTGCGTCATTAGGATTCAATGATTCAAGAACTTTTAAAAATCCCATGTTTTCCGGAGCGTTGCGTTTACCGCTTCCCTTCGGCTTTCCTCCCCCGCCTTGATGCTTGCGTTTGACATCAGGCATTTTTTTCCGTTTGATGTCGGGCTTTTTTACCTCCTTTGGTGGTGTGTCCATCGTTATTTTTGTGACGATTTCTGTTGGCGACACCGTATCGAAAATTACGTTGTCGATAATACGTTCATACGTCGATGCCCAGAAACCAAGCGATAACGCCACAAGAAACGATGCACTGGCAATGCGCACCATTTTCTTGTCGGAATCTGGCATCAGCGACGCAATGAACGCGTCCTGTTTTTGTTTTGTCGTTTTCATTGTTTTATCCTCCATTTTGGAATTGTGGGGTTCAGTTGTTTTGGGTAAAATTCCAGTAACCGCCTCGTGGACGAGCCGTTATTTTTTTTAAAACAAACCTCTGGAGAGGACTTTTGTGGAAAGTCCTTTCAGCGATGTATTACGCAAAGATATCGAGCGGATACGTTGCGTAATTCGGTACGCAAATCATAAACGCCAAGTCCAAGCGTAAAAGCAACAATGTCAGAAATTCAAAACCATCCAATAAGAGATTTACTTTATTCATTCCTTTGTTTCTTTGTTCGAACTAGGGAATGAATATCACCCTTACACAACCTTAAACTACCAATTAAAAAAGCGTTTAGAATACGATAAAAAGTAAAGATTTTTTCATAGAGAGAAATGTAAACTCAGACAACATAAGACAATGCCCGCCGTTGCTGAAATGGCGCGGATTTGTGCTATTTTTCGTCAATCAAGTTTTTTACAAAACTTATCCCAGTATATTTTATTCCAACTTAGATTGAATTGTGGTTTTAAAGCCCTATTTTGGGGTTGTCGCGGCCCTTTTTCTTAAAAGTTACCTATATTTCCAATATTATGAAACTTTTATCTACTCCTCCTGACTTAAATAAGATTGCTCGCCCGAACTGGATTGAAATCAACCTAGACGCCCTCTGCAACAATATTCGTTTCATCCGAAGCCAGATTCCGGCTTCGACAAAGATTTTGCTCCCCGTGAAGGCGGACTCCTACGGACACGGAAGCCTCGCCTGCTCTTTTGCCGCCAAGTTTGGCGGTGCGGACTATTTGGGTGTTGCTCACATCAGTGAGGGCATGCTGCTCCGTCAGTACGGCATGGACTTGCCGATTCTCGTGCTTGGTCCCTGCACTCCGGCGGACTTCGCCTACTTTGTCGAATTCCAGCTGACGGCGGCGATAACGGATCTTCGCACCGCGATGGCTTTTGACCAGTTCCTTGGCGAAACCGGTACGACCTGCAAGGCGCATCTCGCGATTGACACGGGCATGAACCGCTACGGCTTTGATGCAGAAGACTTCAACAACATCCGTGCGGCTCTTTCTCTCAAGTACCTCAAGTTCGAGGGAATGTTCACGCACCTTGCTACAGCCGACATGCCGGGGAATCCGAAAACAGAAATTCAAATCCAACGTTTTTCTCGACTCGTGGATGTCTTGGATGCCGACGGACTCCGCCCCGCCATTTGCCATTGCTCTAGCTCGGCAGGTACGCTCACGCACCCCGAAAGTCACTTTGACATGGTGCGCCCAGGCCTCGCTCTTTACGGCTACAACTGCATGGGGGCGGCTCCTTCTCCATGGCCAATCAAGCCCGTCATGAAGATTAAATCGACGATTCGCCACGTGCACGACGTGAAGCCTGGCGAGACGGTCAGCTACGGCGGTTACTGGGCGGCACAGCAGGTGACCCGCATCGCGACGATTGCTATCGGTTACGGCGACGGCTATCTCCGTGGTGAATACAACAAGGGGTTCGTCTTTATCCGCGGTCAGCTCTGCCCGATTCTTGGGCGCGTCTGCATGGATGCGACGATGGTTGATGTCAGCCATATTCCGGATGTTCAGGTCGGCGAAACTGTTGACGTTGTGAACGGCGAACTCGATTTCCGCATTTCGATGGAAAGCGTCGCCGATGACCACCATACGATTCCGTACGAACTAACGAGTCGTGTCGCACGTCGCTTGTACCGCAAATACTACTGGAAAAACCGCCTTGTGCGCTGGGACTACCTCAAGGAAGAATTCGGCGTCAAAGAGTACAAGGAATACCCCTTGCGCTAGGAGATATACCGCATGGTATGAGATTCGATGACCCGAAATTTGTAAAGATAAGCCACCGTAATGTATGGGGCGAATGGACCTTTGTCTTTGAAGGCTCTTATCTCTGTGGTTTAAAATTTCAGGAAACTTCGAACGAAGTAAAAGCGACTCCGAGCAACGTGCAGGCTTGCGCCTATGCCGGCTCCGACATGGAAATAGACATCCAAAGCCGCATCCGCAACGCCTACCGCAAGGCAGTGAACGAGCTTAATTTGTACCTCGCCGGCAAAATCTGCGAGTTTTCCATTCCTATAAAAATTTATGGCACCGACTTCCAGAAAAAAGTTCTAGAAGTCACGCGTTCCATCCCATACGGGAAAACATGGACATACAAACAAGTTGCCGAGGCGGCCGGTCACCCTAACGCGGTTCGCGCTGTCGGGAATGTTTTGCATCGAAATCCGCTACAGGTGGTTATCCCTTGCCACCGGGTCATTGACAGCCGTGGTCGTTTAAGCGGGTTTGCACTTGGTGTCGGTTTAAAAAGACGCCTCCTCAGCATGGAAGGCGCCATTCCTAACGAGTTGATGTTTGATTCCTAACGTCATACTGAGTTCGAAGAACGAAGTATCCAGTTAAATTTTTGGATTTTTCACTACGTTACGCTTGTTCCGGATGAGACGTTACATTAGAAAGACTTTGACTAACAACTAGTAACTAGTAACTAATAACGCATCATGCGCATTGGAGTGCGCCAAGCATGTCATAGACCTGGGCTTCTATGCTCAAAAGTTCCATATCGTAATTGGGCGACCATTCCAAAATAGTTACGTCGTTATTTTTGGCGTATTCGTGGAACAGCTTTGCATCTGCGACAGAATGGCTCAAAAGAACCGGGCATGTGTTGTTATGGATGTCGAGGCTTTCTATTAGCTTATCGGAGTAACCTCCGTAAGACGTATTAAAGACAAAGTCTGCGTGTGCACAAGCTTCATCAATGTCTGCTATGTTCGAATTCGCATCGCAGGCAAAAATTTCATCAATTTCGATATTTATGGGAGAATATATTCCTGCTTTGATGTCCTTAAGCGTAGAAACTAGTCCATGCCCTAGAATTGTATCGGCTCCCCAAATCAAAACGTTCATACACACCTCAACTTCTTACAGTAATTGAAAAAGTTACAAATCGTACTTTTTTATTACGCGCCCCATATATAGTAAAATTTTTTGAATTTTGGAATGTTTTCTTAACAATTCCGTACGTTGATTTGACGAATATCACACTTCGCAAAAAAACGGGATTATGACCTGACAAGGCGTTTACTCGTCGTTTTTTATTCCGAACTTGGGCCGGGATGGAGAAGACTATTATTATATTTGGTACGTAATTTTTAACCCAAAGCCGACGAGTTCCGCTCTTAGCTGACCGTCGCAAACTCAAAAGGAAAAAACAATGGCTGACAATCTGTCCGTCCTCGGCAAGGCC
>CAMKTL010000063.1:0-15516 GCA_946415675.1 uncultured Fibrobacter sp. | reverse complement strand
ACGCCAGAAGGCTCTTTTGAACCACCAGCCTAGCTGGTGGTTTTCTTTTATACAAGAAGATGCCCGCATGGTGGCGGGCATGACATTCTATCGTCTGTAGGCTCCTTGAGCCGTTCTCTCGTCTAACGTTGACCGGGGTACTTCACTCGTGTATGGTATGTTCCATCGAGGCTGTGGAGGAACGCTTCTTCGAGCTTGGAAAGTTCCTTTACGGACAAATTGCTTTCGTTGAACTGGCCGTCCATAAACTTGTCGAGAATCGTCTTGTGTATCATGGATTCAAGTGCTTCGGAGGATGTGTCCGTCATGGAGCGGCTTGTGGCTTCGATAACGTCTGCAAGCATGAGAATGGCTGTTTCCATACTTTGCGGCTTGGGGCCCTTGTAACGGAAATCTTCTTCCTTGACCTCTTTTCCGTTTTCCTTGGAGAGTTCCTTTGCTTTGTGGAGGAAGTATTGGATTAACGTTGTGCCGTGGTGTTCCAGAATTCCGGAAGCGACTAGTTCCGGAATCTTGTATTCCTTGGCGAGGAGCGCTCCCTGGGAGACGTGTCCCGTGATAATCTTGACGGACTGGTACGGGTCGAGATTGTTGTGCGGGTTCACGCCCTGTTTCTGGTTCTCTGTAAAGTATTCCGGTCGCATTGTCTTGCCGAGGTCATGGTAGAGTGCCATGACGCGGACGAGGAGCGAGTTTGCACCGATGGTCTCGGCGACACCTTCGGCGAGGTTCGAAACCTGGATGCTGTGGTGGAATGTTCCCGGTGCAAGTTCTGAAATGCGCTTGAGGGCGGGCCTGTTGAAGTCGGACATTTCCATGAGCGTAAGCACGGTAGTGATACTGAATACTTTTTCGAGGAGGTGGATCAAGAGCACGGAAGCGACTGCGGTAAAGACGATGATGTTTGCGCTTGCGGCGATGAGCGTCTGGTAGAAGGTGACGAAGTTGAATCTGTTACGGAGAAGGAGCATGATGCTGATGGCCACTGCGGCTGCGACAATGCCTACAATCATGCTCCAGGCGAACTGGACGCGGTAGCGTATGCGGGTAAGCGGTGTAATCACTGCGATAATCACGATGAGTCCGGTGAATGTTGCTGCAAGGTCGTAGCCGTTTAGGATACCGAAGAATCCCGCCGAGAACGTGGCGAAGGCAAATCCCATGCGTGTATCGTAGAGAATTGTCGCAATGACTGGAGTGAACGTAATCGGGTATAGCCACATGAAATCAACGGCGTCCGGGAGGATGCTGTCCGGTTTGTTCAGCGTTCCGGAGAGGTTGTGTACGACCCAGAAGGCGAGGAGCTGTAACAATGTGAGGAAGAAAAGGCTCCACAGTTGGCGTGGCGTCCTGAACATGGTGCGCGTTGGCATGTAGAAGCAGAACGCGATAAGTAGCGTGATTATGATGATGAATACAAGGACGTTGCCGTAAGGAGCTGTGAGCTTCTTTGCGTTTTCTTCGCTCTGTTGCGCCATCTGGAGCGCGTCGATTTTTTCAAGGATTTCCTTGGTGATGGGGGAGCCTTGAGTCACGATTTCCATGCCGCGCGGGACCATGCCCTTGATGAGCGTTACTTTGTTGCTAGCGTCGAGCTTGCGGGCTTCGGTCTCTTTTTCGAGATAGAAAATATTCGGGCTTGTAAAGACGTAGAGCGCTTCGTAGAAGGCGCTCTGCAATCCCTGCTCTACGGAAAACGCTCGCTGCAACTGGCTGAACGCTTCGTCGATGCGGCGCTGCATGGGCTGCACTTCGCTAATGTCTATCGTATTTTCTTCGTTTTCCTTGATAAGCGAAATAAAGGGCTTGTTGTAGATGAGGCTCTTGACGTTCTTGATATTGTAGTTGTTGCAGAACAGCGAGACTTCCGTTTCGGTCTTGGCAAGAAGCGTGTTCGAAACGCCCTTTTGCATCATCTGGTAGAACACGGACATCAGGGAATCGCGGGCGACAGAATTTGTGCTTAGTGGCTTGATGGCGGTGATGGAAAGCCGTTGCTTGAGCTGGTCGTAAATGCGGGATGTCTCTTGGACTTTGGCCTGGATGGACGGGTCGCTTCCGTCGTCTTTACTGGTGCTGATGACGGCTTGCATTTTGCCGTACTGTTCCAGCTTTTTCAGGTACTGTTCCAGCTCACGCAAAAGTCGTGTTGTTTCGTCGGAGTTGAACTCGAAGATGGCGTTGACCTTTTCGGCAGCACGGGCTTTTTCGTTCTGGATTTCCTGTTCGGTTTTCGGGACTTCGAACTTGAACGGAGCGACAATCGTTCTTGAACTCAGTTGCCCCAGGTGCGGACGTTCTGCCTGTAGGGCGATGTTCTTGTCGGGGAACAATAGAATGGCGATGAGGATCAAGAGAATCCATGCGATAATCAAATGAATTTTTTTCTCTTTCTTGTTCATTTAATACCCTTCTATTTTTTTAGCTCGTTCTGTTCGTAAGCTAGCAAAATGTCTTTGACTAAATGATGCCGTAGGACGTCGGTAGCACTAAATTCGACTTCTGCGATACCGCGAATGCCTTTGAGAATTTTCATGGCGTGTTCCAGACCGGAAACTTGCCCCTTGGCGAGATCGACCTGGCTGGTGTCGCCGGTAATAATTGCCTTGCTGTGGGGGCCGAGACGGGTGAGGAACATTTTCATCTGGGCGGTTGTCGTGTTCTGCGCTTCGTCCAGGATGATGAACGCCCGTTTCAATGTTCGGCCGCGCATGTAGGCGAGAGGGGCGACCTCGATAGCGCCGGTCTCCTCGTAGCGGTGCAGCTTTTCTGCCGGCAGGAGCTCAGAGAGGCTGTCATGGATGGGACGCAGGTAGGGCGCAATTTTTTCTTTGAGGTCGCCGGGCAGGAATCCGAGGGATTCGCCAGCTTCGACTGCAGGTCGTACAAGGCAGATGCGTTCGGCTTCGCCGCGTTCGAGGCTTGCTACCGCAAGCGTGACGGCGAGGAAGGTTTTGCCGGTGCCTGCCGGGCCTTTGGCGAAGATGATGTCGTTCTTTTCGACCGCCTTGACTAGTTCTGCCTGTGCGGGCGTCTTCGCGGAGACGCTGATGCCGAACCGGTTCCTGAAGACGGGGCTATCGGGAATGGACTCGGTGATGTGTGCTTCTTTGGGCCCGAGCATGCGTTCGAGCTGGTTCGCGTCCAGGATTTCACCATTGCGTGCCGCAATTTTCAGCTGGTCGAGGACGGCAAGTACACCGGACATGTCGGCATCGTCGAGGGGGACGATGTCTAGCCCTGGAAGACGGGTACGTATCTCAACGCAAAAACGGCTCTCCAGTAATCGGAAAACCGTTTCACGTTCGCCTGAAATAACTCGCTTCAGGTTGTCAGATAGTGAGTAATGCCTTATATTACTCTTCATCTGAGGAAGCTGGCTGCTGGACCGGAAGACCGAGCTTGGTCCTTGCGTCGAAGATTTCCTTGCGGAGCTTATGGTTGTCTTCGTTTGCTGCCGAAGCTTCATCCTGGGATTTCTTCAGAGTCTTTTCGGTGATGACTTCCTTGGGGGCTTCCTTCTTCGGCTGTGCTGCCGGCTTCGGAGTTTCGCTACCGCTATTGTCGCTGTACCCCGTGTAAGAAGAATTATTGTCAGAGGATGATTCGTAGCTTCCTGTATAGCCGCTATCGCTGCCGCTGTCGGAGTTAGAAGAACCTGCGCAAGCGGTGAACAATGCTACAGAAAGGGACGCGAGAACTAATTTCCATTTTTTAAGAGACATTATTTAAGCTCCATTGTAGTCTTTGATGGCTAAAATATATATAGTTGTGGCAGAAAAAATGTTAAAAAAGGTAAAAATTGATGATGCAATCACGAAAAAACGATTTTCAGGCCTATTCTCAGGTTTTTTTGTCATCAAAAAATTACGATTCCAAGAAAATTTATGCGAAAAGACGTCAGTCCCTGATGAAAAAACTGGATTCTTTTTGCGTAATCGCGGGAATGCATGTTGAACCGGGGGGCGAGGAAGCCTTTGTTCAAACATGGACCCGGTTTGTGCAGGATCCGGCATTCTTATATATGACAGGCGTGAACGAGGCTGGGTGTTATCTCGTCTTGGACCCGCGGAGGGGGCGCTCGACGCTTTTTGTTCCGAAAAAGGACCCTTTCAAGGAGTTCTGGAACGGCAAGCGACTTGGGTATGTGGATGGTGAAAACGAAGTCGCTCGCGTGACGGGCGTGGATGATGTTCTTCCGATTGATGCGCTTTGGAATTTTATCGAGAAACTCGCCGTGGAATACGGGAGCGGTAAGAACGCCGTGGATCATGCTTTCGCTTTCTATTATGAAAAGTTCAAGGGCGACCATAACGAAAAACTCAAGAACGACATGAAGAAGGTGCTCCGCCGCTATAAGATGGATGTGAAGAGCTGCGCCGATTTGCATTTCGAAGACCGCCTGGTGCTGGAACCGGAGCGAATCCACGATGCGCGTGTGGCGCAACAGATTACGGACGAAGCGTTCCGTGCTCTGCTCTCTGCGATGAAAACGATGAAGACCGAACGCGATGCGGCGCTGTTCTTGAACTACGAGATGCAACGCCGTGGCGACGGGGACCTTGCGTTCCCGACGATTGCTGCCGGCGGAAAAAACGCCTGCTGCTTGCATTACGTCAAAAACGATGAAGCGCTACGCAATGGTGAACTTGTCCTGTTCGACTTTGGCGTGCGGTTCGGGACGCTCCATAGCGATATTTCGAGGACCATCCCCGTCAACGGCAAGTTTGACCCTCTTCAAAAAATGTTGTACGAAATCGTGCTGGAATCTGCAAAAGTCTATCAACGCGTGGTGCGTCCGGGTGTTTCTCTCAAGGAAATAGGCATGATTTGCTGGGAGTTTATCGTGATGGAACTGGAACGCCGCCTAGTGAAAGGAGCTAAGGGTTCGTATAAACTATTGTACGAAAAACGTCCGCATGGCGTGAGTCATTTTATCGGGGAACATATCCATGAAGGTGACCCGGGTTCCCGTTCCTTGGATGTGGTCTTGAAACCGGGAATGCTTATTTCTTGTGAGCCGGGATTGTACGGAAATTTTAGTGCGACAATTGACGGCAAACGTTACCGTGAGAATATCGGAATCCGTATAGAAGATGATTTAATTATTACAAAAAATGGTTTTGAAAATATATCGGAACATATTCCACGGACTGTAGGGGAGATTGAGGCGCTCATGAAGTGATTTTGCTATCTTTGGACAAAAGGACATTTTGCAAAAAAAGGGTTTTGTAAATGTGGAAAGTTAAAGGTGCTATAAGATTCTTCTTATCAATCCTTGCAACAGCTTTTGTTCAGGCGGGTGTGTTTATTTACGCCCAAAAAATTCTGTCGGGATCGTTCTTTGCAAAAAACGGTCTCATATGGCAGAGCTTCATGCTGCAAATATTCTTTCTGGCACCGTACGTGCTGATGGTGTTTTTTGCAGGATTCTTCACCAATAAGTTCTCGAAGAACAAGGTGATGGCGTGGTCATCCTTGGTGATGACGCTATTCGTCATAGCTCAGTCGGTGCTCGTGACTGTCGATTTCCCGCGAATCGCATTCTGGCTCTCGATTGGGCTTAGCTGCGGCTTCGCCATCCACAGTGCGGCAAAGTATGCCATTGTGAAGGAAATGTTCGGCGTACGCAATTTGAGCTACGCGAACGCGTTTCTCCAAATTTTCAGCATTGGCGGTATTATCGCGGCGTCCTGGCTTGCTATTGTCGGCGTGAACCTGATTAATCTCGACCAGCTCGTTTCTTACGAAGCGGTGCGTCGCATTACGTCGAAGTCGGTTGTGATTCCGTGGATTTTGACGGCGGTGAGCGTGCTCGGTACTGTCGCAAACTTCATGATTCCACGCGTGAAGTATCAAGACCAGAACGTAAGCATCGACAAGGTCAAGCGCCACTTGAGTCTTGGTTTCCGCGTGCCGACGCTGCGTGCCTCGATTATCGCTCTTTCGATGTTCTGGGCTTTGGCTCAGGTGTTCGTGTTGATTTATCAGGACGTTTCCGGTTCTTCTGCGGTCGACATGATGCAGGACTACATGTCTTTTGCGATTGTGGGCCTCATGATTGGTACGATTGTTGCCGCGCATTTCTCCAAAGATTTTATTGAATCTGGCTTTGTTCCGCTGGGCATGTTTGGCGTTTCCGTGTGCATGTTCCTTGTGCCGTTCTTTGTGCATCCGGTAGCCCTTGTGCTGCTTTATTCCATGACGGGTTTCTTTGGCGGTCTCATTTTGGTGCCGGTGAATGCGCTGTTGCAGTACAACACGCGTCCGAACAATTCCGGTTCCGTGATTGCTTTGGCAAACATGATTCAGGCCTTGGTGCTCGTGGTGTTCCTGTTCGTGTTTACGATGATGGTGCGCAATACGGATATCCGTCCGCAGAACTACTTCATCGGCCTTGCCGTGATTTCTGTGGGAGTGTTCGTTTGGTCGATTTACAACTTGCCGCAGGCGATGCTGCGTACGTTGTTGCGCTTTGTGTTCAGCCGTTACAGAATCCGAGTCTTGAACGTGCAGAACATTCCGAACGAAGGTCCGATTCTCCTCGTCGGTAACCACCACAGCTTTATTGACTGGGCGATGGTGCAGATGGCTTCTCCGCGTCCGCTTTGCATTGCAAGCAACAAGGACCATTTCGATAAGTGGTATTTGCGTGCTGTGCTCAAGCGCCTTGGCATGATTCGCATCGATAGCCGTAATCCTAAGATTGCAATGGACAAAATTCATGCAGCCCTCCTTGCGGGTAAAGCCGTCGTGATATTCCCGTCGGGCGAAGTGTCCAAGTCTCCGCATGTGGAACCGTTTACGATTGATTATTCCTCTGCTGTCGATGGTACGAAGGCTCAGGTGATTCCGTTCTACATCCAAGGTCTTTGGGGCAGTAACTACAGCTACAGTTCCTCGAATATGTTCGGCGCTTCGGCTGAACGTTCTGTGACGGTTGCCTTCGGTGAAGCGCTCCCTGCGGATACGCCTCCTAACGAAATCCGTGCGATTATTCGCCGCATTTCTATTGATGCTTGGAACTATGCTGTTTCGTTTGTCCATCCGATTGCCGATAGCTGGATTCGTACGTACAAGAAGTACGTGAAAAACGGGCCTGCCATTTATAGCCCGGACGGTGCACACTTCTCCGGTTACAAGCTGATGGGTGCTGTGATGGCGTTCCGTTGCTACCTCAAGAAGACGCTTGGCAAGCACGAACAGAACGTGGGCATTATGCTGCCGCCGAGTCCTGCTGGTGTCATCGTGAACCTTGCTCTTTGGGTGATTGGCAAGACGAACGTGAACTTGAACTACACGTCTTCTGTCGATAACGTAAAGTTCTGCTGTGACCGTGCGGAATGCTCGACCGTTATTACGAGCCGCCAGTTTGTGCAGAAACTGAAGGGACGTGGAAACGACTATTCCCTGGTGGCTTCGGATAAGGTGCGTTTACTCTACGCCGAAGATATCATGAAGGAAATTCCGAAGGCGAAAATAGCCGTACTCCTTGTACTTTGCATGATCATGCCGAGTTGGTTGATTCGCTTCTTGTTCGTGAAACATCGTTCTATGGACGACAATGCGGTGATTGTGTTCAGTTCCGGTTCCGAAGGAACGCCGAAGGGTGTAGAACTCACACAGCGCAACATGATGGGTAACATCCAACAGCTCGCTTGTATTTTGAATGTGAGCCGTGGCGATGTGATGCTCTCGGAACTCCCGCTGTTCCATAGTTTTGGCCTTACGGTGACAACACTTTTGAACCTCACGGAAGGCTGCCCGATTGTGGCCGTGGCCGACCCGACGGATGTTAAGACGATGTCTCGCGTTTGTGCAGAATTCAAGGTGACTATCATGGTGGCGACCCCGACGTTCTTGCGTGCGTTCACGGTGAGCCGCTATGTGCATCCGTTGATGTTCAAGTCTGTGCGCATTATCATTGCCGGTGCCGAAGCGCTCCGCCCTGAACTCGCGACGGCTTTCCGCCTCAAGTTCGGCAAGGAAATTTATGAAGGTTACGGCTGTACGGAAACCGCACCTGTCGCCTCGGTCAATACTGAAAATACGTTGTTCGATGACTACACCACATTGCAGGTGAATAACAAGCCGGGTACCGTTGGCCCTGCACTTCCGGGAACGCAGTTCCTGATTGTTGATCCGGAGACGAACGAACCTTTGCCGACGGGCGAAGCTGGCATGATTCTCATTGGCGGTTGCCAGGTGATGAAGGGTTACCTTAAGGATGAAGACCGCACGAAGAGCGTGATTGTGCAGAAGGACGGCGTACGCTATTACCGCACGGGCGACAAAGGCTATCTCGATGAAGACGGATTCCTTACTATTGTCGATCGCTACAGCCGTTTTGCAAAGCTCGGTGGCGAAATGGTTAGCCTTGGTGCCGTCGAAAAGAGAATCCAGGATACGCCTGTGTTGCAGGGCTGCGATTACGTTGTTACGGCTATTCCGGATGCAACCAAGGGCGAAAAGATTGTTCTTTTGTACCAAGGTGAAAAGGATCCGAAGGACGTGCTCTCGGAATTGCGCGCAAGCGGCATGCCGCCTTTGATGCTCCCGTCTGCCGCGTTTAACGTGGATGTGATGCCGAAGCTCGGGTCTGGCAAGGCTGACTTTGTCACCGCAAAGAAAATGGCAAAGGAATTGGTGGAGAAGAAATAAGTTCCAAGTTTGGAGTTACTAGTTACTGAGGCTGCTTCGCAGCAGTTTTGAGTTCTAAGTTACTAGTTACTAGAGATGTTCTTGTTGCAATTTCTAGTAACTAATAACTAAATTCTAGTAACTAGCCCGAAGGGCAGAGTAACTATTAACTAGTAACTATTAACTAAATTCTTGTAACTGCGGTTTTGTAGAACGGAAAACGAATAAATGAAAAGTTTGACCCCTGTACGTACTGCGCGATTAATCGCATCGCTGATAGCCATTCTTGGAATGTTCGCGTTTAGTGTGGAACGTGTACTCACGAAGGTCTTGGCCATGGCGAATCACGCCGTGCAGATGGGGCTAAACCGTTATTCGAATTCCTTTACGGGACGTTTCGCTGCCTCCAATTTCTCGGACGATAAGAACCTCTTGGTTGTTCTCCGCCAAGCAAAGGAATTGCTGCCCACTGCAGATAAAGCGTTGCTTGTTTTGTTCATTGTGAGCATCGTTCTCTTTATCGTGGCCGCTTTTGGAATCGCGTTCCCGAAGCAGTTCTGCCATATACTTGTCTCGCTGAAACTTCTCAAGTGGCAAGACGGGGTTGTGGTAAACGGTGTGCCTGTAATCGGTTCCTCGGATGGAGGTACGCCGGTTTTTAAGAAATTCAAGAAACTTTGCGGTAAAGTTGTCGCGTTCTTGAAACGGATTCCTTTAAAGTACTGGATTTTTGCAGCGTGTTCGCTTGTGTTTGTCCTTATTCTCGTATTTGGTGTGCGCGGTTGCTCGGTCAGCAATGTCTTTGGAAATACACAGGATGTTACCGATGATTTGACGGAACAGACTATGTACTACATCAACGCGCAGAAGGCCTATTTTGCAAAGAACAATACGGTGGGTGGCTCGAAAGCGCTCAAAATGCCGGACTCCCTCACGACGGAGTATTTTACTTACCGCATGACGGGGAGCCGTTTTACGGCGACATTGAATAAGGATGTCAAGGAATGCCCTGCGGGGAGTCGCTGGATGGTGAGTGCATCGACCAAAGGAATCTTTAGCATTGATTTGGTGATGTTCCGTGCGGCGCCCAAGGACACGAATTGCGTGTTTATTTCGCCTGATTTCAAAAATCTTGGACGAAGGTAAGCTCTGATTTTTACCACGGCCTTTATTTCGGTCGCTGGCCTCGAATAGTGTTGTCCCGAGACAACTATTTTGCGTCATATTCTTGCACTTGCGAAAGCTTGAATATATATTAATAGTACCTAGAATGTTCTAGGGTTGTTGATGGGTTGTGATATGAGATTATTTCTGCCAGTTATGGGCATTGCAGCAGTGGCTGCGTTCGCGGATGTAACATGGGTTCCGCAGTGTGAAAGCAATGGCTTTACGCTAATCCGTTCTTCGGAACATTTCGAAGTTTGCAAAAAGCCGACGACCGACGATGGCAAGGCGAATAATGTTTCCATTCCGACGTCGGATGCCGAGGGTGTTCTCCAGTCGCTTGAAAAGGTCTATTCATTCTATATCGATTCGCTCGGGTGGATGCTTCCGTTCCCGAAAAGTCCGGACAGAAAACTCAAAAGCAACATTTACGTGTTCGACAACTCAGTGATGGCTGCCCTTTACGGCGGTCAGGACTATGTGAAAGGTTTGAATAACGAATTCGGGCCAGGCATGTGGATTGGTGTAGGCTCCCTCAAGGATTATTGGGGGACATCGCACGAGTTTGCGCATGGTTTGCAGGGCGTTGCCGGCTGGATGGGCAACAACAGCCATTCGGGGTGGTTTGCCGAAAGTCATGCCAACTGGATGGCTCACCAGTATAATCCGAATGACGCCCACTGCTCGGAATATCTGATAAATTATCCGTATCTGTATTACGGTTCTACGCGAGACCGCTATTGCAACTGGCAGTTCCTGGAACATTTGAAAGAGGAATTTGGCGGTGGTTACAAAGGGGCGCACGAAGTCAACCGCATTTGGATGGAATCGATTCGCGACGGGGAAGACGGTCGCATGGAACAGACTCCGTTTAGCGCGATGATGATGGTCTATGGTTGGACGCTTGACAGCTTGAATATGCAGTTCGGCAAGTTTGCCATGAAAAATGCCACGCTCGAATACGCCCCCGCGAAAAAGACTTTGTACAAAAAGTCCTATGGCGATTACGAATTTAAGACGCGCCGCGACGCAAGCTGGGGCGATAACTACCGTAGGCATTCCCGTGTGACGATGCTGAACAAGATGAAATGTGATGGTTCTGGTAATTCGGATGGGAACGTCGCGGGGGCCGAGAACTGCACGGACCGTTACGTTTCTCCCTCTTACTGGGCTCCGCAGCGCTGGGGCTATAACTTGGTGCGCATTTACCCGGAAAAGGCCGGGACTGTTACCGTCAAGTTCCGTGGAATCGTGCAGGATAAACCGACTGTGAACGGGTATAAATGCTTTGGCGACAATACCGATTACTACAAGGGAAAAACGTACAATTGGTGCAATTACGCTCCCGATAAGTTACCGGATCCAAAATCGGGTTGGACTGTTGGATTGGTTGCCGAAGGTGCCGACGGCACACCTCGTTATAGCGAACTCAAGACGGGGAAGGCGTTTAATTTGGAAATAGAGACAAAGGCGAATGACAAGGCTTTGTGGCTTACGGTGACGGCGACTCCGACAGAAATGCAGACGATTTTGTGGGACCAGTTCTACTACAGCATTTACCGTTATCCGTACATGGTCGAGGTGGTAAACGGTGCTCCCGAAGGTTATACGAAAGATTTTTGGAAACCTGCCGGTTTTAACGGCACGACAGCTTCGGGTTACTCGCAGCATGTAAACGGCGGTGGCTGGGTGAGCAGCAAGGCCAAGGTCGCGGCAACGGCTTATGTCGGGCCGGATGCGGTCGTGAACGGCGGTACTGTTTCTGGAAACGCCCGCATCGAAGATTTTGCTGTCGTGAATGGCGGGACGATTGGCGATAACGCCGTGGTGCGCGGGCGAGCGCTTGTGACTGCGGGGAACATCAGCGGCGATGCGGTTTTGGAGGACGATGCCTGGCTCGTGAGCGGGACGATTAGCGGCAAGGCCAAAGTCGGCGCGCTTTCGCTGATAGTCAATTCAACCGTGACCGATAATGCGCAAGTCTATGGGGTCATGTGGGCGGTAAACGGTAAAAAGTTGAGCGGCACGGCGCAACTCCGCGGCGACCTCGAAAATAATTTCACGAAGGATCTCTCGAAGGGCATTTTCTACGGCATGGTCGATGACGGTATGCTGGGCAACGCGAACTACGGCGCGAACCTCACAACGCCCCCGACCGAAGCAACGGCGAGTATCGAGAATGTCAAGTGGTATGCGATTGCCGCCGATTCTACGGGAAATCAAGGCCCGACAACGAAAATTGCTCGTAAAATGGCTCCGATACTTGAGATGGATGCCGCAAATGGCGTATTTAACGTTTATGACTTGAATGGCAAAAAGTTGGGTCGTGTGCATACATCGCCCGATGTTGGCTCGCTGAAATCGTCTCTCCGTGCAGCGGGATTCAATGATGGCGTGTATCTTGTGCGTGAACAACGCTCGCACCGTATAATTCGCGTTGACGTTCAATAAAAAGCATTTCAGAAGTCAAGACGCATTGTCGTTTTGGCAACAGAATTAAATTGCGAAACCTCGAAATGGGGTTTCTTTTTTGTTATAATAATATTGGTGGGTTGTATGTCGCAGTTGCGACGGGGTTTTGATTTGGAGTGAAAATGATAAAGAAAATCCTTATGTCACTTGCCGTGCTCGGTGCGGCAAGTTTTGCGCAGGATCCGAACCTGCATATCTATCTTGCCTATGGACAGTCCAATATGTCTGGGCAGGCGACCGTAACCGATAAAGACCGTGTGCAGGATCCGCGATTCCTGGTGTTGCGGGCCGCAAACCATTCCAACCAGAAGGTTGGTGAGTTTTATCCGGCGGCACCTCCGATGGGGCATAGCCAATCCAAGGTGGGCATTGTCGATATTTTTGGCCGCAAGATGGTCAAGGAACTCCCGGACAGCATCAAAATTGCCGTAGCGAATGTGGCGATTGGCGGGCAGAGCATTGACTTGTTCGACAAGGACCGCAACAAATCCTATGTTCAAAACGCAAAGAACAAGGGCGATACGTGGTGGATTCAGTACCTCGACGAATATGGCGGCGATTTGTACAAGCGCATTGTAGAAATGGGAAAAATCGCGAAGCAGAAAGGCGTCATCAAGGGCTTCTTGTTCCATCAAGGCGAAGCGGACTACCAGATGAACGACTGGCCGAAACGCGTCAAGAAAGTTTATGATGACTTGATCAAGGAACTGGAACTGGACCCGGAAAAGACCCCGATTCTCATTGGCGAACTCGCCCCGACGGGTGATTTGGGTTGGCGTAACGATGCCGTGAAACAGGCGGCAGACCTCATCCCGAACGGTCACTTGATTTCTGCCCAGGGCTGCCCGGCACTTAAAGAGGCGAGCTACACGCTACATTTCACTCGTGAAGGGTATGAAAAGTTTGGCGAACGCTATGCCGAAAAAATGCTCGAAATCCTCAAGTCGCAGGAACCGCCTCCTGACACGAGCAAGAAAGATACAGTCGTGAAGGATACATCCAAAACGGATACGTCTAAAGTCGTGCCTAGAGATTCGACGAAGAATGATTCGACAGCGAAGGACAGCACCGATGCTATTCGAAACTTGCCGGGCGTTCGTGCCGTGGAATCAAAAACGCCGCAGCTTTACTTTGACTCTAGGGAACAGACTTTGTTTGTTCGCTTCAAGAAAAATGGACGCGAGTATCGCTACCGTGTAACGGGCCGTAAGAATTAAGAATACACTCTCAAACATGAATAAAATAAAGTCTCCACAAAATGGAGACTTTTCCGTTTTTCTTGGCAGCTCTTTTATTGTATTATGAGCTTCAAATGTTGTTTCTTTTCTTCGTCCGGAATGATGTCGTCGAGCTTGCCGGTGTTGATGTTGTAGCGGTATATGAAGGTTTCGTTCTTGTGCGATTCAGGGCGGTTGATGTCCTTCACTGCTAAAATCAGGATGGGGTTGTTTTTCATCAAGAAATAAGTTGAAATTTCCATATTGGGAATGTTGATGACTTTCATTTCTTGCGAGTCGATGTCGTAGAGATAGAAGTCTCCTTGGTCTTCCTTGTTTAAGTAACCGTCTCCGTTGGAATCTTTTGTGGTTCCGATGAACGCTAGGTAGCGTTTTTTGCCGATTTGGATGTAGTTCAGTTCCCAGCCGGTAAAGCGTTCATTTATCAGCGATTTGTGAATTTTTTTAGCTCCGTTTTCGTAAACAAGATTTACGAATTGTTGTGCATAAAATACAGTGAGTGATGTCGTGTCCGGCTTTTTTACAGGGCGGGGGCGTTTTGTTCCATTCTCGTCAGCGATTGTTGTGGCTAATTCTAATGGTTCAGATTCGTCAAAGACAACCTCATTAACAGTAGCTTCTGAGAATCTAAATTTTTCTGTCCAGCGTTCCGGCTTTTCCATCGTCCTTGCGACAACGGGGACAACGAACTCCTGGTTCTCGGAATTCAGCATGAACATGTTGTTGTACGAAATGTACTGGGTGTACTCTTCTTTGGTCGCGTTCTTTTCGGCTTCGGATTTTGAAATGACGCCCTTGTTCTGGTCGTATTCAGGATAGCTTTTGGGGATTAGCTCTTTTATCATTAGGATTAGGGCTAGGCTTGCTAAAAGGAATACCGGGACGGAAATGACTGCGAATGCGATTCGATTATATTTTTGTAGTTTGCTCATGTGAATGAATCTACAAAAAGTAAATGCTCCACATCCGTAAAATAATTTTCACTAATAACTAATGTCAGACACCCGCATGCCAGAAGAATTAGTATAGATCCACAAGGAAGAAGTTGCTAGTTTCGGGAGTGTTTTTGGGGCGCTTTACTGTTTTGTGGGGGAAAGACATTTTGTCTGTATTCACGAAGAAAAATTCACTGTGAAAGTTCCTCTCGTCTATGCTTATAGAATAGCCTTTTTCATTGGGCTTATAAGTTATGGATTTTACTGTATTGTCGTCACCTCTGTATTCGAGACATTTGAAATCGTCTGTAGAATCTGCAACGATTAGATTTTTCTGTACGGAATTCGTGATGACGTCATCGTGTTCGATTTCAAACAGCGTGTCATTTTTTAGAATTCGTTCCGTGAACCATCGATCCGTGAACGAAAGTCTCAATGATGGAATCATTTCTGAAAAGGCGTAATTTGTGGATCTTTTGCTGATTTGTTCCCCTTGGTATCTGCCATTGTGATAAACTTTTTGACGAATGCACAAGGTGTCTTGTGTGTTGCAGTTCAATATGATGTATTCTGTGCCTTTATTTTTGAGAACAGTTTCTGTGGTGTCGTAATAAAAGTAAAAAAATTCAGCATTTGAGCCTTCTTCTTTTGAATCATAACGCGCTTTTTTTGATTGACCATTTTTATTGTAAATATATTTGTAAGTCCATTCGTTTTCGTTATCGTTAAAATAAGAAGAATCAATACGTGCTTTATCTTGATTGACGAATGAATTCACTCCAAACATAGCTTCAGTGCATGTATTGGCCGAGGCCATTGTACTCAACGTCAAAAGAATGACAGAAACAAAAAATAAATGTTTGCATTTTCCGAACATATGCATAAAACCTTCTTTAATTTACTTTAAATATATAAAAACACCTCGGGGAAATCCGAGGTGCTTTTAAAGCTTTTGGCTTATGCCGCTATGCGGCTTATACATTACAGCTTGTTGTTAGAACCAAGAACGTCGACGATCTTGTGCATGTACATCTTCTTCATGTTTTCACGAGCCGGCTTGAGGTACT
>CAMKTL010000062.1:0-15593 GCA_946415675.1 uncultured Fibrobacter sp. | reverse complement strand
CCGCAGTTCTTTTCACACTTACATTGTCTCCCCGGCCTCAGTGCCGTTTTTTTTTTCATGTATCCCCTTACATCTGTCACCCCGGACTCCGTTCCGGGGCCAGCTTTCTTCATCAATACCGATGCCGGAACGGTGTCCGGCATGACAGCAGCACTTACTTTTACATTTTTTGTATTTAAAGTTGCTTGTACATCCCCTCATCTTTAGAATCGGTGTTCTTTGCAGTGCTGCATGGCTTCTTTAAGATTCTTGAACATTGGCTTTTCGAATTTTTCGTAGCCAACTTTCGTGAGGCCGTCGTAGAAGAACATGCCATGCGTTATGCGGGCCGCTTCGTCGCCCATTCTGCCGATGTCTTTATTAGAAATCCCTTCGGGCAAAATTTCGCGATATTCTTGGCTAGGCGGGTCGAAATAGAATAGCTGGCTGATAAATTCGTCGATTCCTTCATTTTTCTGCCTAAAGAAGTAGTGCATGCCCTTACGGTTCCAACCTTCAAATTGCAGGCTTTCTCCGATAATAAAATCAATGCCGTGCTCCAAAGGCTCGCAGCCGCCTTCTTTCAGGTTGAATTTTTTGCATAAATAGAATGGTGTTGTAAGTTGCGGTGCGGTGGTATCGCTGTAATTGCAGTTGGTGCTATCCGTATAACATGTTGCAAACGTCTTATAGGGAGATTGTTGATAATATGTTTCGACGGGTAAATCGGTGGCGAAATTAATGTAGGATTTTCCGTCAACGCGGTAACATTCCAAGCTTTCGTCGATTCCGGAAGTTTTTCCGTGAACGGGCAGCGGTTTCATGCTGGCGTAGTTTTCGATTCTACAGCCGCCGTTGACGTAGTCTTTGGTGTAACATGGGATCCAGTCTGGGTTGGCGATGGGTTCTGGTTTGCGGTCCCATTCGGGAATGGCGGTATCCTTTGGAATTGCTTTGGGGACAATTCTCAATTCCTTTTTGAAATCCGGTTTACATTCCCCGACGATTTTGGCCTTGATGGTGGATGCGTGGTGAGCTATTTCAAAATGGGGACAAGTGCAGGCGAGGTCTGCCATCCAGTATCCCGTGAAAGTTTTCTTGTAAAATTTTTGGATAAACTTGCGTGCGTTTTTCTTGTGGTATATGCTGCCGTCGATGGTGCCGGTATTCCATTCAAGAGAAGGTACTGCTTTTGGTGTGCCTGCCAAAAGGCTTTTCTCGTCGCATTGCTTGTCTAGATCGTCGAGTTCTCCGCGGTCGTAATCACGGCGTCGGAAATTGCTCCGTTTGTCGCCTTCGAAACTGGGCCAGAAACTGTATGCCCAGAAGGGCGTGTCGCAAAATATGGAATCGGGTGCGCTTTCAAATTTTTTTGAAGGCGAAAAATCCGTCGGGATTTCATCGAGAAGTAGCAACCTGTAGTGTTCTTCGTCTTCGAACGAGACGCAGAATTGGACGGGTGTTTTGGCGAATGCTTGGATGACCAAAAAACAGCAAAGGAGTAGGGCGAATTTTTTCATTCGAGGCCTCCTTTTATCGCGCAGTTTTTAGTCTCGGATTCTCCGTGAACTTTAATCCCTTTCAGGGTCCAGAAATCATCGAATTTTAACTTGGTCTTCGGTGTCTTTACAAATGCGGGGCATTTTCCTGTCAGTATAATTTCGTATTCGAAAGCTTGCTTTATCTTCTCAAATCCGCATTCCATGGAGATGTTCCAAACGGCAGAAATGCTTTTGCCGTAGAAACCTTTTAGCTGTTTTGAGGTGGCCTTGAAATTGGTGTCTATGGACAAGTTGATGTATTCGGGGATTAGGGCGGATGATTTCCGTTCCCAGGAACTTTTCCCGTGGCAGGTGTCTTCTTCCGTATAGGGGCCCAGCCTAAATTTTCCAATTTCTGCAAAATCCCATTCGGTTGAAGTTTCTTTTTGCGCTGTGCCGCTGCATCTTACGTTACTTACTTCTGTTCCTGTACCATCGAACAAACTGATTTCCGGAACGTTCTCGAAAAGTTCGGTGCGGTAAAGTGCGGGATGTTTCCCTTCTATAATGCAGTAGTGGGCTACGGGCATGGATTTTACGCATGGGCCAACAAGTAATACGTTGTATTCCCGTTCTTTGCGTGTGATGTCGGAGTGACATTCCGATTTGCTTTCGCTTGCACGGAAGAGTTGCCCGTAATAATGCGGAAGATTTTTTGGGGCATTTTTCAGATGGAATACGTTTTGGGGGGAATAACTGCTTATTAAGTTTCGTGGAAGATTGAGGAAGTAATCGTCGCTTTTAAAAGGTTTCTTTTTGGCGGGCAAAATTTCTTTGCGGAAAAGCCGAGCCGTGTAGGTGCTGTCGTTTTCGAACGTGACGCAGTAGGCGGCGACGCTGTCTTTTGCTGATGCAGAGCGGTCTTGGGCGAAAGCCGTTAAGCAGACTCCAGCAAAAAATACAGCAATAGCGATGATGCGGAGTGCAGAAAAAGAATTCATTTTCCACCTCCGTTCTGATTCGTTTTAAGGGGAATCCATTCTTTGCAAGTCTTGATGGCCTCTTGCATCGTGTTAAAATGCAGGTCCTTCCGTTCAGACTTTTTTATTCCTGAGAAGAACTGCATCCCACTCGCCTTGTGGATGGACTTTTCGATAATGTTTGTTGCGTCGTTATCGTAAAAATGCCATGGCGATATAAGCTTATAGCTTTGATAACGCTTGCCTTCTTGCTCTACGCGGTTCATGAATTTTGTAACGTTGTTTTCAGCCTTCATTTCGAGATAGAGCAATAGACCGTCCCGTTTCCAGTGCTTGAGCTTGCCCGTCTCGTCAAAGACAAGGGAAAGTCCCTTTTCTGCAATCGGGCAGCCTTCTGTTGTTGCGGACGCATACTTGCAGGAGTAAAAATATTTATGAGAATACGGTTTTGGAAAACCATCGTGGGGCAGTGTGTCGCTTTTGACATTGCCGCAGTTCAGGCTGTCGCTATAGCATTTGGCTTGAACGGGAAAATGAAAAATCGAATCTTGAACCTGTTCTGGGATTGATGTAGGAATGACGATATAGGATTCGTTCTTGTAGCGGAAACATTCAATGTCTTGATTGAAAACTTCGGGTGAGCCGACCATCGGGAGTCTTGTTCTGCTTGCGTACCGTGCGATACGGCAGCCTCCGTTGGTGTCTGGCTCGTAACAGGGGAAAATGTCTTTTGGGCCTTCTTCGAGCAAAAGAGGGCAGCGTATTTTAGTGGCGATTCCGCCTCCTCCTCCGCCAAGTAGGCCCGCGAGACCGTAGCATCCAACCTCTTCGGGTTCTAGCCAATAGTCATGTGCGAAAAGCGGTGTTGTAAGCATCGCGAGCGAGATGATGACTATGTGGAAAATTCCCCTAGAATTTCGCATGATTATAAATATATATAGTAATACATAGGAAATCCTTTTCAATTCAAGTTTTTCCCGATTTATCAGTGCTTTTTTACGTTCTGTCGTATTTTGTTTTAAATCGCTTGAAATCAGCGGTGTAATTAATATATTCTCTTCAATCATGAAGCTCAACGTACTTTTTATAGCTGTTGCTCTTGTTTTTTCGGGATGTGCGATTCATCCGCCTTCTGCTGCTGCTTTTATGGAAAAAGGTGATGGCGATTTGCAGAAAAATGCGACTGTTTCGGGTGTTTGGGGTACAAAGGGCGACGGACATTACGAATCTTATGAAACGATAAAGAGAAGTCCTTTGCCAAATGAAGATTACAGTTACAACAATATGGAATGGAATTTTCAGGCGAGCTTCGATATTCAAAAGCAAATTGGAAGTTTTAAAATTGGAGGCGGACTGGATTGGCTCACGCCTTTTTTACAATTTGGTTTTGTGTCGGATTATTTTGGCGTGATGGGGTGGAGCAATTTGTGCTTGTGGAGATTTGAAAAAATAGAGCATGATTTGCAATGGGGTGGCGGTATTACAATTATTGAACAAATGCCCCTGTTGTCGCGTCGTTTCCGTATAGGATTAACTCAACACATCTCTAGAAATGGCCGAGAAGCGTATCAAAATAAAATCGGAGAACTGTCTGCAACTCCTGCTCCCGTATTTTACGACGAAATTGGTGGTGGTGCGTATATTGCGGGAATTGTCGGTAAGCGCCTCGGTATGGGGCTCGAATTCCGTTATGGTCGTGATTTGACCTATAAGTTTGTTGATGGCGAAAAGGAAAAACCAGTGAACCGCTTTACGCTGACTTTCAATCTCCAGTGGTGGTAAAATATCTCGATTACTATAAATTGGAATATGTGTGTTTGTCTTTCTTAACTTTTTTTGTAAAAAGACGAATAATTTATAATCATATGTTCCATTAGGAGAGGTATGAAATGAAAAAAGTAGCGATCCTTTTGCTATTTGTTTGTTCTGTTGCCTTTGCGCAGAACGAATATGGTGCTTCTGTGTCTGCGAATGCGAGTACGGAATCGGTCGTGGCGACAGAATCTACTCCGGAGCCGGCTAAAGAAAGCAAGGATGCTTGGCATCAAGAATGGGAGAAACGTCGCCACAGTGTCAGTTTCATTGTCGGCTGGTGGCCTTTGACGGCCTGGCTTAACATTTTTATTCATGCGGCTAGTGATGAGAAGAGAGATCCCGACATGACTGCATATTCCTTTGCCTACGGTTATGAGGTTTACCGTTTGCTGGAACTCGGTCTCATGGTGGATTATACGACCGTTGCAGATAAGTCCGTCATTTCGGTTGTTCCTAGAGTAAAGTTCAATTTTATCAATAAAAAGTATTTCCGCATGTATATTTATGCGGGTGCCGGAGTGGTGTTCTGGGACGATGGCGCCTTCTTGATGATGAACGTCTCCTATCTGGGCTTTGAATTTGGCAATCCGATATCCTTTTTCGCGGAATGCGGTGGGGGCCAGGTGGGTATGCTAGCTGCCGGTCTCAAGTTCTCTTTCTAGAATCGTTGATACTTGTTTAGGTATAATTGAGTTTTACAATTTTTGTCGTTCTAGAAATTCTTTTTCATAAAATGTAAATGTTTAAGTCGGTTTTTCGGTGGAAAAATCGGCTTTTTACATTTTTTGGCGCTTTTTTCAATTAAAGGAGCGCTGTTTTGCATTTTATAAAATAGTTGGCACAGTTTTTGCAAAGAGGGGCGAAAAAGCAAAAAATGTAATATAAGGAATTTTATGAACGCTCAAGCTCTTTACGACCCGATAAACGAACACGACGCCTGTGGTGTCGGTCTGGTCGCTAATATAAATAATGTTGCCTCGCACCAGATTGTGTTGCAGGGTATTACGGTTTTGAAAAGGCTTATGCATCGCGGTGCGGCTGGTGGCGACCCGGAAACGGGAGACGGCGCCGGCCTTTTGCTTTCTATGCCGCACAAGTTTTTCCGCAAGGTTTACGAGGATTTGCCGGCCCGTTATGGTGTGTCCATGGTTTTCGTGAATAAGTCCGTTGCCTGCGATGTGGCGGATGCGAATATTAAGGAGATTGCCGCTTCGGAAGGCGTGAACCTTCTGCATGTGCGTGAAGTCCCGGTGAATGCTTCGGCGATTGGCCATACGGCCCGTGAAACGTTGCCGCATATCAGGCAGTTTTTCTTTGACGGTTCTGCTTTTGAAAACGATAATGCGTTCGAAATCAAGCTCTTTGTCATCCGTCGCTTGATTGAAAAGGCGATTGGCGATATCTATGTTTGCAGCTGCTCGCAGCGGACGGTCGTGTATAAGGGACTTCTGTTGGCAAGCCAGATTGAATCTTTCTATGCCGACTTGAACAACCCGGATTTTGAATCCCCGATTGCGCTTGTGCATCAGCGCTACTCGACGAACACATTTCCGACTTGGCAGTTGGCGCATCCGTTCCGCTACTTGGCGCACAACGGCGAAATCAATACGCTGCGCGGTAACTTGAATAGCCTCAAGTCTCGCGAACCGCACTTGAAGAGTGATGTGATTGGCGATGACCTGAAGAAGCTTTTGCCATTGATTCCGGCGGGGCAGAGCGATTCTGCTTGCTTGGACAATATGTTTGAGCTTCTCGTCGCTGCGGGCCGTAGCCTTCCGCATGCGATGATGATGCTCATGCCTCAGGCTTGGGGCAAGAAGCATTACCTGGGCCGCGATGTGCGCGGGTTCTTCGAATACGAATCCATGTTGATGGAACCGTGGGATGGCCCTGCTGCGGTGGCGTTTACCGACGGTGTCAATGCGGGCGCGATTCTCGACCGCAACGGGCTCCGTCCGGCGCGTTACACTTTGTGTAAAAACGGTCTTTTCGTGATGGCTTCCGAGACGGGCGTGCTCGACATCAATGATGCCGAAGTGGAAGAAAAGGGACGTTTAAAGCCCGGTGAAATTATTTACTTGGATATCGAAAACCACCGTATTTTGAAGAACGCGGAGATGAAGGCGCTGGTGGCAAGAGCCAAGCCTTACCGCCGTTGGGTGGCCGAAAACAAGATGAGCGTGCGCGGCCTCTTTAGTGAAATTAATCCTGCCGATGTTCCCGAGGATTTGCTCGTGCAGCAGAAGCGCTTTGGCTATTCTGCCGAAGACTTGAGCATCATCTTGCAGCCGATGGCACGTACGGGAGCAGAACCGATTGGCTCCATGGGTAACGATGCCGCCTTGGCCGTGCTTTCGGACAAGCCGCAGCCGCTGTTCAACTACTTCAAGCAGCTGTTCGCCCAGGTGACGAACCCGCCGATTGACCCGATCCGCGAAGAGCTCGTGATGAGCCTTACGACTTACATCGGCAACCATGGCAACATTCTCGAGGAGACTCCGGAACAGGCGCACCTCATCAAGATTCCGCGCCCGATTGTGACCGAAGACGAAATCCGCCATTTCGAAAATATCGGTGACAAGAGCTTCAAGGCGAAAGACTTGAAGATGCAGTTCCCGATGGGCGGCGACGGTTCCGTGCTGGAAGAAGCTCTGCAGAAACTGGCGGGCGACGCGGTGCGTGCCGTGCAGGATGGTTTCAATATCATCGTGTTGACGGACAAGAATGTCGATTGGGGCTATGTGCCGATGCCGTCCCTCCTTGCGACGGCTGCTGTGAGCCGTGCTCTTGTCGAGGCTGGCGTTCGTCCGGAAATCGGATTGATTGTGCAGTCCGGCGAAGTGCGCGAAGTGATGCACTTTGCTTTGTTGCTCGGTTACGGCGCGACGGTCATCAACCCGTATCTTGCATTCCAGAGCCTTACGGCGATGTGCCATTCGGGCGAACTTGGCGTCGATCCGGTGACGGCTGCCGCAAACTATGTGAAGGCGGTCGATAAGGGCCTCTTGAAAATCATGTCGAAGATGGGTATCTCGACGCTCCGCAGCTACCGCAGTGCGCAGATTTTCGAAGCTGTGGGCTTGAACCACGAACTCATCGAAAAGTTCTTGCCTGGAACGGCAAGCCGCGTGGAAGGTATCGGTCTCGAAGAAATCGCGAAGGAAGTGGATCAGCGTAATGCGGTGTCGCTGCGCGATGCAAGCCCGATTCTCAAGGAAGGCGGCCAGTACAAGTTCCGCAAGGAAGGCGAAAAGCACATGTGGACTCCGCAGTCCTTGGCGGCTTTCCGCCAGGCGGTGCAGGGGAGCGATTACAACAAGTTCAAGGAATACACCAAGCTCATTGACGACCAGTCGGAACGCTTGTGCACATTGCGCGGGCTCTTCAAGTTCAAGGAAACGACCCCGATTGATATTTCCGAAGTCGAGAGCCGCGAATCTATTTTGCATCACTTTGTCGCGGGGGCGATGAGCCTTGGCTCCTTGAGCCCGGAAGCGCACGAGGCGATTGCTATCGCCATGAACCGCAACGGCGCCATGAGCAACTGCGGTGAAGGTGGTGAAGACCCCGACCGCGATACTCCGGCCGCGAACGGCGATATCCGTAGTTCTGCAATCCGTCAGGTGGCGTCGGGACGTTTTGGCGTGACGATTGATTATTTGCGCCATGCCAAGGATTTGCAGATTAAGATGGCTCAGGGTGCAAAGCCCGGTGAAGGTGGCCAGCTGCCGGCCCACAAGGTGAACGAATTTGTGGCACGTATCCGCCATTCGACTCCGTATGTCTCGTTGATTTCTCCGCCGCCGCATCATGATATTTACTCGATTGAAGACTTGGCGCAGTTGATTTACGACTTGCGCAATGCGAACCCGAAGGCCCGTGTTTCCGTGAAGCTCGTGTCCGAAGTGGGTGTGGGTACGGTTGCCGCCGGTGTCGCGAAGGCTCATGCCGACGTGGTGCTGATTTCGGGCCACGATGGTGGTACGGGTGCATCTCCGCTCACTTCCATCAAGCATGCAGGCTTGCCGTGGGAACTCGGTATTGCCGAAGCGGAACAGACGCTCGTGCTTAACGACTTGCGCGGTCGCATCAAGCTCCAGGTCGATGGCCAGCTCAAGACGGGCCGTGACGTGGTGATTGCGGCTCTCCTCGGTGCCGAAGAATTTGGCTTTGCGACGAACTTGCTCGTCAGCCTCGGCTGCATTATGGACCGCAAGTGCCATACGAACCAGTGCCCGATGGGCATTGCGACGCAGGATGCCGAACTCCGCAAGCATTTCAAGGGCAAGCCCGAATACGTGGAAAACTTCCTCTATTACATTGCCGACGAAGTCCGCGAAATCCTCGCAAGCCTTGGTCTCAAGAGCCTCGACGAAGCCTGCGGCCGTAGCGATTTGCTCGATATGGACCGCGCCGTGCAATTCTACAAGGCAAAGCGCCTCGACTTCAGCAAGATTCTTTCTCCGGTGGATGCGCATGACGGTCGCGAACACATCAAGAAGTTCGATAAGGGCTATGTCAAGGAAGCGCTTGAAAACTTCGACCGCAGGGAACTCCTCCCGTTCGTGCAGGATTCGCTCATGAAGGGCTCTGCCGTGGAACTCTGCGCGATGATCCACAACGTCGATCGCACCGTGGGTACGGAACTTTCCGGTGAAGTCGATGAACGCTTTGGCGTGAAGGGCCTGCCCGAAGATACCATCAAGATTCACTTGCAAGGTGTTGCAGGCCAGAGCTTGGGCGCCTTCCTTGCTCCGGGTATTACGCTCGATTTGGAAGGCGAGGCAAACGATTTCATGGGCAAGGGCCTTTCTGGTGGAAAAATTGTGGTGCGTCCGCCGCACAATGCGACCTTCAAGGCCGAAGACAACGTGATTGCGGGTAACGTCATCGGTTACGGTGGCACGTCCGGAAAGATTTTCATCAACGGTCTTGCAGGTGAACGTTTTGGTATCCGTAACTCTGGTATGCTCCTGGTTAGCGAAGGCGTGGGCGACCACGGTTGCGAATACATGACGGGTGGCCGCGTGGTCGTGCTCGGTCGTGTGGGCGTGAACTTCGCTGCTGGTATGACGGGCGGTTTTGCATACGTCTATGACGAAACCGGACATTTTGATTTGAGTTGTAACGTGGATTCGGTGGATCTCGAAAGCGTGCTCCCGGATTCCGAAAGCGAAAAGGAATTGCTCGGGATTATTCGTGAACATGTCAAGGCTACCGGAAGTGAAAAGGGCAAGCGCATTCTGGACGACTGGATTAGCGAACGTCCGAAATTTGTGAAGATATTCCCGATTGATTACAGAAACGCTTTGGCAAAAAAGAGTTAATAGTTCTGAGTTACTAGTTACTAGTAACTAGCCCGAAGGGCGAAGTAACTACTAACTAGTAACTTGTTGAAATGAAAAGTTTAATTCAAATGAAAAATGGATCTTTTTATGCAAGAAACAAGTCGCATAAATGACATCTACCGCCCGGTCGGGGAGCGCGTAAAGGACGTTAACGAAGTCGAACGCAAGTTCTTCCCGACAGAAATCATGGCGCAGGCATCGCGCTGCTCCGATTGCGGAATTCCGTTCTGCCACGGAGCGGGTTGTCCGCTGGGAAACCTTGTTCCTGAATTCAACGCAGCTGTTGCTGCAGGCGATATTCGCAAGGGTTACGACATCATTAGCAAAACGGCGTTCTTCCCCGAGTTTACGGGGCGCGTCTGTCCGGCGCTTTGCGAATCTTGCTGTACGCGAAACCTGAACGACGATGCCGTCATGGTGCGCCAAGTCGAAAAATTCATGATTGAAACTGCATTCGAAGAAGGGTGGGTGAGTTTGCCTGCTGCAGAATCGAATGGAAAGACTGCGGCAGTTATCGGTTCTGGCCCGTCAGGACTTTTCGCTGCCGAGGCCCTCCGCCGCAAAGGTTTCGCCGTCACCGTTTATGAGAAACGTGACAAGGTCGGCGGGCTCCTGCGTTACGGAATCCCGAACTGGAAACTCGACAAGTCTATCATCGACCGCCGTGTTGCGCTCCTTGAGGCCGCTGGTATCAAGTTTGTGTGCAATACCGAAATAGGGAAGGACATTTCGGCGGAATACATCCATCGCAATTTCGACTACATATTCCTTGCGATTGGTACTCCGAATGCCCGCGACTTGAATATTCCGGGCCGTGATGCCGAAGGAATTTTCCTTGCCCTCGATTTCTTGCATGGTGCAAGCAAGCCCGGCGAAACGAATCCTGAAAAGTTCAATGCGAAGAATCGTGATGTGCTGATTATCGGTGGTGGCGATACCGGTAACGACTGCGTCGGCAAGGCGATTCGCGAAGGCTGCAAAAGCGTTCTTCAGGTGGAATTCATGCCGAAGCCGCCCGAGACGCGTTCGCCTTCGACGCCGTGGCCCGACTGGCCATACGTGCTGCGCACGAGCTACGCGCACCACGAAGGTGGCGAGCGCCGCTGGAACGTGTCGTCGAAACGCTTCATCGTAGAAAATGGGCGCGTCGCCGGCGTCGAAGCTGTCCGAGTCGATTGGGAAATGTCTCCGCTCGGGCGTCCGCTGAAACCGGTCGAAGTCCCGGATACAACCGAAATCATCAAGGCCGATTTGGTCGTGCTCGCGATGGGCTTTACAGGTGTTCCCGCCGAAGGCCTCGTGAACGATCTCGGACTCAAACTGACGCCGCGTACGGCAATTATCCAGGAACCCTCCCGCCACATTTACGCTGTTGGCGACTGTGCGAATGGCGCATCTCTTGTAGTACGTGCCATGGCCGATGCGAAAGCGAAAGTGGCTTCAATCAAATAAGTGTTTAAAGTATGGGTAATAAAAAAATGAGGTTCTATGCTCGAAGAGTTGCATGAAGAATGTGGCGTAATTGGCATATTCAATGGCGACAATGTTGTACGTAATATTGCGATGGGCTTATACGCCTTGCAGCATCGAGGGCAAGAAAGTGCAGGCTTTGCAGTTACAGATGGCGATAAGATCCGCGTTCGTAAATCGATGGGATTAGTTTCCACACTTTTAAGGGAACATAATGTCGATGAATTGCAGGGCTTTGCAGGTATAGGACATGTACGCTACAGTACCACGGGCGCGAGCACTCTAGCCAATGCTCAGCCGATTCTCGTGAGTTGCAAGTGGGGCCAAATCGCAGTCGCCCATAACGGAAACATCACCAATGCAAGCGAACTTCGCGCCGAAATGGAAGCAGACGGCCATATATTCCAGACCACCTCGGATTCCGAAATTCTTTTACACGAAATCGCCCGCACCGAAGCCGATAACCTGGGTGATGCCATCAAGAAAGCCATCACGAAATTTACAGGAAGTTTCTGCCTCGTGTTCATTAGCAAGGATTCGATGTATGTTGCACGAGATGGCTATGGATTTCGGCCGCTATCGATTGCCCGTATGGGAAAATCCTGGTGCGTGGCCAGCGAAACATGCGCTTTCGATTTGCTTGGCGCGCATTACGTACGTGATATCCAGCCTGGCGAATTCCTCACGATTACAAATAACGGACTCCATTCGGAACGCTTTACTCAGAAAGACCGTCTGGCCCATTGTATATTCGAGTACATCTATTTCAGCCGCCCGGATTCCAAAATTTTCGAACAGAGCTGCGACAAGGTTCGCCGCAAAATGGGCAAGCAACTTGCAAAGGAATGCCCCGTCGATGCGGATATCGTCATTTCCGTTCCCGACAGTGCGACAACCGCGGCGCTAGGCTACGCCCAGGCGAGCGGCATTCGTTTTGAAATAGGACTGTTGCGCAACCACTACGTAGGCCGTACGTTTATCGACCCGACGCAAAACGTGCGGGAGCAGAAGGTGAAACTCAAGTTCAATCCAATTGAAGGCGTGCTCAAGAACAAGCGCGTTTGCGTTGTCGAAGATTCGATTGTCCGCGGAACGACGCTGAAAATCTTGTCACGGATGCTTCGCGACGCTGGAGCGCTGGAAGTTCATATCCGAATTGCATCGCCACCGGTGGCGCACCCCTGCTTTTTTGGCATGGATTTCCCAAGCCAGGGCGAACTTGCCGCTAGTTCCATGACCCCCGATGAAATCGCTAAAATGCTCGGCGTCGAGAGCCTGGGATACTTGAGCGTCGAGGGCATGAAGGAATGTACCGGTTGCGGCGAGAATTACTGCGCGGCATGTTTCGATAACAATTACCCCGATTACGTCGGAAGCAATACCAATAAGACTCGTTGTGGATAAAGTTTTCCACCAGAAGAGAAACTACGTAAATGTTCCCGACGTTTTCGGCCCGTTAAAATCTAACGGATGAAGTTCGTGAACACCTTCTTCTCGGCGACAGGCTGCGGGATGCCTGCAAGCTTCCCCGCCTCGATGCTCTTGAGAAGCCAAGCCATGTTACGGCCGAGTTCGCGCATAATCTGCACGCCTTCTTCGTCCTTGAGTACGTCTTCGGGATTGGAGCCGTGAACCATGTTCCAGTAGCGCGAAGCCACCAGAGGCTGCTGTGCGAATGCGGGGTACTTGTTCAGCGCATCGAGAGTGGCGCTGGTGCCTGCACGGCGTGCCGATGCGACCGTGGCGGCAGGCTTGAAAAGCAGTTCCGCTTCGGCGAGGCCGTAGAGCCTGTCGAGGAACATCAGCATTTCGCCGCTAGGGGAGGCGTAGTAAACCGGCGAGCCATAGACCACTGCGTCAGCGGACTTCAAGATTTCCTTGGCTTCGTGGACGACAGCGTCCGTTTCGCCCTTGAGCACGCGGCCCCCGACAAAGAAGATTTCGGTTTCGATGCCTGCGGCGTTGAGTTCGCCCGCGACAATGTTCAGTGCTGTGTAGGTGCAGCCTTTTTCGCGACGGCTGCCATTAAACAAGATGACTTTCATGATAAACTCCGGTGTTAGATTCGGAAACGGTCGATTTCTTCTTTTGTCAACTCGCTCATCGGTTTCCCGACTTTTTCTGCGTAACGCGACAATTCCAGCAGGTTGACATGCATTGAAGGCGCGTCCTTGTATGGGTCAGGAACCGCCTTGTAGGCTTCCATGGATTCCGCGAGGATTACGGGCCCTTTAGTTCCATTCATAGGTGTATGTCTCCAATAGTTGTTTTGCCGCTTTTTCGTTCACGAAAAATTGGTATTCGTGCAAAGCGCCCAGGAATACTGCGCCTAGTATTTCAATATAGTGTTTTAAGAGCTTTTTGTTAAGGGCAAAACCGTGAATAGCGCCCTCATAGCCCCATTGGATGGATTTATCTGCCGCGATTGCAAAAAGATGCCCACCAACCCCAGTGTATTTTTGCGTCCCGTTCAGAAGTTTGTTGTTATGGGGTGCCGTGCAAGCCCAGTGAATGTATGCCGCGATGGAATTTTTATCGTTTTTTACCCCGACAAGTCCCTGGATTTCGTTGTTTTCTTTCAGGGCGAGTGCGAAAACCTCGACATTATTGGGAATATCGATCCAGTTGATTCCCCATCCGTTCTTTTTGTTGAATTTCTTGAGAAAAGAGCGGCTTTCTATCTTGAAGACCACTGTTTCCTTGATTTCCCCGGTTTCGGTATCCTTGAGGCAGGGAACAATTTCGTCAAGCCAAATGCCGACACCACCAATTTTTTCATCATTCATATTTACCTCCGGCCGCCTACATGCGAAAAAGGCGGCTGTTTTAGTGTGCCCTGCAAATATAAAATTCTTCAATGTCAGAATATGACAAATGGGCTTTTTAGCAGATTTTTTTGTAAAAGATGCGAAAAAAACTAGTTTAGATGCCTAGTTCTTCCCAAAGTTCCTGAGGAGTCGAATACGTTTTGGCATTCGGGTCGTGGGCGAGACTTTCACCTTCTTTGATTGCGGCAAGAAGTTCCTTGGATGGCTGTTCTGTCATTAAATTGCTCATGACAATAAATATGCATTAAAAGCATTTCAAAATGCAAGTGCTTGCCGCTGCAAGGGGGAGGTATCCTGATTTGTGCGACACTGTCGCACAAATTACAGAAAAATGGGCGTTCCCGCACATATATGTGTGGTCGGGCTATATTGACGGCTACGCCGTCCGCGGCTGCACTCGGTCATGCCGAAATGCAAGCATTTCGTCGCGACGCTCGTTTTGCACGCTATTCTAGGGGCAATCGCCTGCGCTTACGCTTGTCGTTTGCCTCCTAGAACCAAGCCTCGCTTTGCGAGTCTTGTCCCCAAGGGGTCACCATCCCTAACGCGAATGCTGGGGAAAAATGCTACTTCAGGTTTTCAATGAAAGAATTCAGAAGAGTTTCGCTGATATGCCTTTTGGACATCCGAAGAATTTCGGCGCAAGCTAAGGCTTCCTCTTTATTCAGTAAACCGTTCTCGTTGGCGGCAATCAAAATGCCAATCGTGCCGGTAATACGCAGTTTCATCGTCGTGGCTACGTGCCTTGCACGAACTTCGTCAACAATCAAAAGATCACTCTTGTTTTCGTCAGAATAGACGATGGCTTCGCTTTCGCCAAGATCTAAGCCCGTTATACGCATCAGCATGCCGACTGCGTTGTTGTTACTGACCGAAACCTTTTTGAAAAATTCGCAGGATTTCACCTGTTCTGCTTCTTCCTGAAAATCCTGGTTTGATGTCAATTCTTCGTAAACAGCCTCAGGAAGCAGGACCTCGCCAAATAGTTTTCCAAGAATGTCAAGACGATTGATTTTAAGGAAAGAGATTATCGGAGTTGCATCAGATACGACAATCATTCTTACCTCTTGGCTAGGAGCTCCATGACGTTGGCGGCATCCTGTTTGGCTTCATCCCAACTCTGGTCAATATAAGGAAAGCCCTCGCTTCCGTAAAGTTCGATAAGTTCCCATTTGGAGATGCCCAGAATTTCAGCAGCACGACCATGGGAAATAGTCTCGTTCTTGATAAACGGATACAACAGTAACGCATTGCGACGGAGTTCGTCGCTCTTGTTGTCGCACACCATAAGGTCTGCAATATCTTCTGGAATGTCCATTGTTACTGTTGGCATAGGAAACCTCCTTTTCCTAATATACATTTTTTGGGGTGAAATCGCAAATTTTTAACCTTTTCAATATTGAAATGGACCATATGAATGAAGCTAATAGAGCTTTTATGGGCGTTCCCGCACATATATGTGCGGTCGGGCTATATTGCAAGGCGCCCCGTGCGCACCTGCGGCACGCCCGCGCCGCTCTTGCAACGGCGCCACAGCGCCGCCCCAAGGGGTCACTATCCCTAACGCATAAAATATTTTTAGGTCTAAAAAATGTATATTAAGAATAATCAAAATGAGAATGGCTATGCCGCAAATTGATATCAATAAAACTTTTAATTTCGTTTTAGATGAGTATAAAAGAAATACTCCAG
>CAMKTL010000061.1:0-16421 GCA_946415675.1 uncultured Fibrobacter sp. | reverse complement strand
AGGACGAAGACAAGCAGAAGGCCGTCCCGCTCATTCGCCAGCTCGTGAACCTCGGATACGAATTGTACGCCACCCGCGGTACCTCTACGATGCTCTACAACGAAGGCATCAAGACCCGCGCCGTGTTCCGTATCTCCCGTGGTCGCCCGAACCTGCTGGACCTCATCCACGACAAGGAAGTGCAGTGGATCGTGAACACCACCGAAACCGGCGCCGAAGCCATGGTCGACGAAATCCAGATGCGCTCCAAGGCCGTTGTCTCGGGCATTCCTATCACGACGACCATCGCCGCCCTCACCTCTACCGTGGAAGGCCTCATGGACAAGCACGACTTCGGAAGATTCGAAGTCTGCAGCTTGCAAGAGTACCATAGACACGTGAAGAAGTAATGAGGCATGAGGTCGCTCGCTTCGCTCTCTTTGAGGTGCGAGGTCGCGACTTTGTCGCTTTGAGTAAGCAATCCAGACACGATTGTCATTCCCGGCTTGACCGGGAATCTCCTATAAATTTTAAGCGCAGACTCAACACGAGCCTGCGTTTTTTACTTTATCGGACACCCTATATCTTGAACTGCAAAATTTCTTCGGCGGTAAGTTCTTCTATTTTCTTTCCAACACGCTCGGCGTATCGCACAAGTTTCTGGATATGCAATTTGCTTTTAGGAGGTTCCTTGTACGGATCCGGCGTCGCCATGTATTCTTCCATGGAGTCCGCCAGAATAACCGCAGGCTTTCTAATTCCACTCATAGGTATAAACCTCCAAAAGTTTTTGAGCAGCATCCCCTTCAAGAAGGAACTGATAAGGATGCTGAGCGCCTAAATAGGACGCTCCTAGAACTTCAATATAGTGATTTAGCAACTCTTTGTTAAGGGCAAAACCATGAACAACCCCCTTATACCCCCATTGCATAGCCTTGTCAACGGCTATCGCGAAAAGATGCCCGCCTACACCGCTGTATTTCTGATTTCCAAACGAATGTTTGTTATTATGCGGAGCCGTACAAGCCCAGTGCAAATAGACAGCTTCCACGTCGACGTCATTTTTCACCCCGACCAGCCCCTGAATTTCGTTATTTTCCTTCAAGGCGAGAGCGAACACTTCAACATCGTTAGGAACCTCGATCCAATCGATCCCCCAGCCGTTCTTTTCGTTGAACTTTTTCAGGAACGAGCGGCTCTCAATCCTGAACACCACGGTTTCCTTGATTTCTCCGGTTTCGTTGTCCTTGAGGCAAGGGACAATTTCGTCCAGCCAAATTCCGACACCACCGATTTTTGCATTACGTTCCATCATTACTCCTTTCGCCTACATGCCAAAAAAGGCGAAGTTTTTTATTCTTTTACCTACTCTTTTGAGCAGTATAAATATAGTCTTTCCAAAGGTGGATGTCAAGAGTTTTTTGAAAAAAAATTGACTATCACCCCTTCTAGCGGGAGCTCAGACGCCTCACCCGCAACACCTAGGCTTCTTTTTATTCCAGGTTAGAATGTTGATCCTCACAAAAAAGAATAAATTTTATATATATATTTAGCAAATCTCAAAACAACACTTATTTCAAAACAAGAGCATATTTTTTTGGATTTTTTATGTCTTTCTTTAGCCGCTTATTCAGAAACAAACATTCTGCCCCCAGCAAGAATGAATCTCCTTTTGAGCAGACGAGAAATCCAAAAATAACGAAAATTTTAGATTTAAATGACTTTGTTCAGCAGTTGCTGTCATCTGATTCCTATATCGCGAAATCCGATTATCTAAAGAAATTAGATTCATCAAAAGAAACTATACAATATTTTCAGCAGTTGAAAAAAGACAACTTGTTTTTTGATTTTTGCAAGAAAAACTCTATTTCTAGTGTAGAATTACTTTCTGTCATCCAAAAGTGTTCTGATATAAACAACCTCGTTTCCGTTCACAATGAAAACTATATCGCCCAAAAATTAAAAATAGAAAAAAAATATCTTGACACGATTTTGCATAGTATTGACCCGAATATTATGCTTGACGACGACCAGCGTCGAGTCGTTCTTACCGACGAAGATTATTGTCTTGTAATTGCGGGCGCCGGTGCCGGCAAAACGACAACAGTAGCTGCCAAAGTAAAATATCTTGTAGAAAAGAAGAACGTTGACCCACGCAAAATTCTTGTGGTTTCATTTACAAATAAAGCTGTTGGTGAATTACAAGAAAAAATCAACAAGCAATTACAAATCAATTGTCCTATTACAACATTCCATTCGACAGGGAATGCCATTCTTCATAAGGATAATACGGATAAACTGAACATTGTTCAAAATGATAAATTGTATTTCGTCTTAGAAGACTATTTTCGCGACACCGTCTTACAAAATCAAAAACTTGTAGATGATTTGGTAAAATTCTTTGCAACTTATTTTGATGCCCCAATTGAAATAAAAGATAAAAACGACCTGTATGCAAAATTATCAAATTCAAATTTTACCACAATGAAGGGCGAACTAGGGGAAGTTGACCGCAAAATTGAAGTAAGAAATTCAAGAACAAAAAAATACGAAACCATTCAAAATGAAATATTACGTTCTCAAGAAGAAGTTCAGATAGCTAATTTTCTTTATTTAAACAATATCGACTATGAATATGAACCTTGCTATAAATTCAATATAGAAGGAGCCAAAAAACCTTATACACCTGATTTCATAATTCGTCAAAATGGAAAAGAAGCATATATCGAACATTTCGGGGTGACAGAAGACGGATATAGCAACAGATATTCCGAAGAAGAACTAAAAAAATACAAAAAAGCAATACATGATAAAGTCGCAATTCACCGTCAACACGGAACCACGCTTATATGCACTTGCTCTCAGTACAAAGATGGCAGAGAAATTCTTGCGCATCTAAAAGAAAAATTAGAATCTTCAGGATTTGTTCTAAAACCTCGCGACAACATAGATGTAATGAAAAGAATTTCTAATCAAGATTCTAGTAGGTATGTTAGGAAACTCATCAATCTTATTGACCGGTTTATTTCAAACTTCAAAACAAATGGTTATCCGGTAGAGCAATTTGACGAATGGTCCGCTCGAACAAATAATGTGCGGAACAAGCTTTTCTTAGGGATTTGCAAAGAGTGTTTTCTTGAATACGAACGTTATCTTCATAAGAATAACGCCATTGACTTTTCAGATATGATAAACAAGTCCGCTAAACTTCTCAAAGAATCAAAAGCCGTTAGCGAACAAATTGATTTTGAGTATATAATTGTTGATGAATATCAGGATATTTCTCGTCAGCGTTTCGATTTGGTAGGATCTTTACATGACGCCACGAACGCAAAGATCATCGCCGTCGGAGATGATTGGCAGTCAATTTACGCGTTCAGTGGTTCTGACATCACATTGTTTACAAAATTTTCAGACATCATGGGCTATGCGGAGCTCCTAAAAATAACAAAGACATATCGTAATTCGCAAGAAGTAATAGACATTGCCGGTAATTTCATTCAAAAAAACACAGCTCAAATTAAAAAGACCTTAAAATCACCCAAAACGATAAAAGACCCCGTTATCATTTATACTTACGATTCAAAACAAAAAAAACTTGGCGGAAATTCTAACTACAACCTTGCAAAATCAATCGAAACAGCCATAGACAAAATTCTAGAATTCAATAAAGCAGAAGGAAAAGACAGCAAGAAGCAAGAAATTCTTTTGCTGGGTCGATTTGGCTTTGACGGGAAAAACTTAGAACGTTCAAGTCTTTTTGAATATAGAGACTACGGAAACAAAATAATATGTCTTAAGCATCCAGAATTAAAAATCACATTCATGACGGCTCACGCATCAAAGGGTTTGGGGTACGACAATGTAATCGTCATAAATGGGAAAAATGAAACTTATGGTTTTCCATCAAAAATTGAGAATGACCCCGTGTTAAATTATGTGGTAAAAAGGGATGACTCCTTTGAGGCTGCAGAAGAACGTCGGCTTTTTTACGTTGCAATGACACGAACAAAAAACCGCGTATTTTTCATCGCTCCCGAAGAAAATCCATCAGAATTTCTCTTGGAAATAAAGCACGATTACAAAAATGTTGTTTTAAAAGGAGACTGGAATGAAGAATTGAAAAGGGGGCTTTCATTTAAAAAATTCTGTCCAATATGCGGATATCCACTTCAACATAAAGTCAAGGCTGCATACGGATTAAATTTGTGGATTTGCATGAACGATCCTGAAATTTGTGATTTCATGACAAATAAAATCGAAGCAGGAAAACTTTCAATTCAAAAATGCGACAAATGCAATGGATATTTGATTGCTCGTCAGCAAAAAGACGGCAGATATTTCTTGGGTTGCACAAATTATAATCCAAACGGTAAAGGTTGTGGGAACCATATTTGGAGTGAAGATTATTACCGAATGAACGGCCTTACTCCAGAACATGCGGTAAAAAAAGAACCGCCTAAGGGATATGAATGTTCTAAGAAATGAAATCCTTTTTAATTCTCAACAAATATTCCAAATAATTTCTTATACATTTTACTGCGTTAGGGATAGTGACCCCTTGGGGACAAGACTCGCGTAGCGAGGCTTGGTTGCAAGAGCCGCGCGGGCGTGCCGAAGGTGCGCACGGGAGGCCTTGCAATATAGCCCGACCGCACATATATGTGCGGGAACGCCAACAAAAAAAGTATCGTTCCGCGCGCCTCCCGCACCGTGCCGTTCGTTTCCAAGTCCATCGGTGTTCCGCTTGCAAGTTATGCAAGCCGCTGCATGCTCGGCGAAACCCTCGAACAAATCGGCTTCACCGAAGAAGTCCACGTGCCCTGTGAGCCATAAGCGACTCGTATTAACGAATCGTGTTGGCGAGAGTGAGGCGTAAGCCGAACGGTCATTATTCCTGAGCGTCAAGGAAGCAGTGTTCCCGTTCGTCAAGTTCCCGGGTGTCGACATCACGCTCTCTCCGGAAATGAAGTCCACCGGCGAAGTCATGAGCATCGATCGCGACCGCGGCCTTGCCTACCTCAAGAGCCAGCTGGCATCGGGCAACAAGGTCCCGAGCCAGGGCAACATCTTCGTCTCGCTCAAGGACGAAGACAAGCAGAAGGCAGTGCCGCTCATCCGCCAACTCGTGAACCTCGGATACGAACTGTACGCCACCCGCGGCACCTCTACGATGCTCTACAACGAGGGCATCAAGACCCGCGCCGTGTTCCGCATCTCCCGTGGCCGCCCGAACCTGTTGGACCTCATTCACGACAAGGAAGTGCAGTGGATCGTGAACACCACCGAGAACGGCGCCGAAGCCATGGTCGACGAATGTCAACGCAGCGAGGAAAGTGAGAATATGCTTGCATATTCTCATTTGACGAGCAAGGAGACTGTACGCAAAGCGTACAAATCCAGATGCGCTCCAAGGCCGTTGTCTCGGGCATTCCCATCACCACGACCATCGCCGCCCTCACCTCTACCGTGGAAGGCTTGGAAGACCGGCTGGCCTTTAATTCAGGATGTTACAAGACCCCAAAGGCCAGCCTCTCGCACGGCAACTCAGCCAAGGCTTCCTTGCCTTCGCTCACAAGGGACAAGCACGACTTTGGAAGATTCGAAGTCTGCAGCTTGCAAGAGTACCACAGGCACGTGAAGAAGTAACACCCATCCGACATGCTCAGGGCTGGCTCCGTGTCATCCTGAGCGAAGCACCCTAAGGTGCGAAGTCGAAGGATCTAAAACTTTAAACAGGTGTTCCAAACGGAGCATCTTTTTTTATATCTTTAACACCATGAAAAAATATCTTTTTGTGCTCTTCGTTTCATTTATTTGTTGCTGCAGTGATGAAAAATCTTCCTCTAGCCCCGAAGATACCATTCCACCCTATACCCCACAATTTGGAACGCTTTATGATTCACGTGACGGCCATTCCTATAAAACGACCGTTATAAACGGGCTTGAATGGATGGCAGAAAACTTGAACTACTATGTATTGACCACAGAATGTATTAGTTGTTCTGGAGAAAAGCTGACTTGCGGAGAACAGGATTCCTCGTTTCAAGCCAATTCATCGAGTATTGGAAGATGCTACGGAATATCCACATACGTGAACAGCGGCTGCTATAATGATAATCCAGAAAATTGTGAGAAATATGGACGAATGTATAGCTGGGATGCAACAGTCGGAGACACCTCAGAAATCAAGCTGCATGATGAGATCCTCGGGTTAGGCGATTCTATTCAAGGAATATGTCCTGACGGCTGGAGGATTCCAACAGAAGCAGATTTTTATGATGGTTTATGGTACTTTATACTTGAACGACATCCGGATTTATATACAAGTGACAGAGAAAGAAAACTTAAGTCAACAGAGGGCTGGCCAGACAGTCTAAAGGGGACTGATGAGTACGGATTCAATTTGTTACCTGCGGGCTATGATAGGGATAGAAAGATGGGTGAATGCGCATCTTTTTGGTTAGCGAACGAATTTAACGAACACCTTTCTTCCAGCGTCAACTTTGGTTGCAATTGGAAAGGAGGAGTGGTTGACACCCCCAATAAAAGCAGTTTTACATATGTAAGATGTGTAAGGGAATATCCGCAAACCGCTCCGTAATGTTCCTTAGCAAGCCCTTCAACAACAAACTGGCGAATTTGATGATTTTTTCACCAAATTTGGACTCGTTAAAATAAAATTTTTCCCGCAAGCCTCCCAATGTCACATTCTGACATTACAAGAATGTATATTTGCAAAAAACGCTAAAAACGCCGCCTTTTTCGCATGTAGGTGGCCGGAGGTAAAATGAATAGACTAGCAAAAAGTCCACAAATAGACAACAAACACTTGCAATTTGAAAGCAAATGTGGTATATTTGTTAATATGAGTACCGTAGTAACAAATATCCGACTGGACCGCGAACTGAAAAACGAGGCTACCGAATTATTCAACGATCTGGGACTAACCCTATCGCAAGCCTTTACCGTTTTCTTGAAGCAGTCGCTGTTGCATCACGGGCTCCCCTTTGCCGTTACCCGGCCTCCTTCCAAGGAACTCCTTGCTGCCATCGATGAGGGCGAAAAACTCGCACACGACCCGAATGCCAAAACGTATTCGACACCGCAGGAACTTTGGAACGAACTGGGAATATGAGCGAAGAAAATTACAAGTATCAGATCCGGGCGACAACAAAGTTCAAGAAAGCGGCAAAACTCGCCGCCAAGCGTGGCAAGGATACACAGAAACTCAAGGATGTTGTCGAAAAACTGGCGAAGGGCGAACCCCTTGACCCCGCATTACGCGACCATTCCCTTTCAGGGAATTGGGTCAATCACAGGGAAATACATATTGAGCCCAACTGGCTACTGATTTACAGAATAGAAGAGAACATTCTTGTTCTTGAATTGGTTGATACAGGTTCGCATTCAGACTTATTCAAGAAATAAGTAGGAATTCTGTGTTAGGGATAGTGACCCCTTGGGGACAAGACTCGCGTAGCGAGGCTTGGTTGCAAGAGCCGCGCGGGCGTGCCGTAGGTGCGCACGGGAGGCCTTGCAATATAGCCCGACCCGCACATATATGTGCGGGAACGCCCATTTCCTGTAAGTTCAGAGACCCTGCCTCATAAAACAGGTCTTTTCTGCGAAAGCGTAAATATTCTATATTCCCCGCTATGATTATCAGGCAATACAACGAAATGGACCTTGCGGCAATGATCCGCATCTGGAACGAGGTGGTCGAAGAAGGCATCGCCTTCCCGCAAGAGGACTTGCTCACGCCCGAAACCGGCAAACAGTTCTTTGCCGCACAGACCTACTGCGCCGTTGCGGTCGAGGACGGCAAGATTTACGGGCTATACATTCTGCACCCGAACAATGTGGGCCGTTGCGGGCACATTTCAAATGCTAGCTACGCAGTCGCTTCGGAATCCAGGGGCAAGCATATCGGCGAAAAACTGGTGAAGGACTGCCTGGAACAGGCCAAAAAACACGGCTTCGGCGTCTTGCAGTTCAACGCCGTCGTCGAAAGCAACACGCATGCGCGGCACCTGTACGAACGCCTCGGATTTGTCCAGCTTGGCACTATCCCGAATGGATTTAGAATGAAGGACGGGCATTACGAAAACATCTGCCCGTACTACCACGAGCTGTAATTAACGCCGTTCTGTTATAGTCACAATCACTTTTACATCTTTTGAACAAATTTCACTAGATGAAAAACATTATTCGTAAATCCGATTGAACATCTCCTGTTTTTCTTGACAATTTGGCGTTTTTCGAAAGAAAAATGCCATTTTGATTTTTTGGCACGCTCTTTGCATATATGGCGCGAATTCCAAAATTCCTTGGAATGAAAACAAGGACAAGCGCCATGAAACTCGTTACGGCTTATATCCAACCCGAACGACTGAACCTCGTGAAGCAAGCGCTTTACGAAAACAACATTTTCAAGATGTCAGTAACCAACGTGCTCGGCTGCGGCCAGCAGAAGGGCTATAACCAGCGCTTCCGCGGTGTGGTGACCGAGGTGAACTTGCTCAAGAAGATTTGCCTCAAGATTGCGGTAAACGACGAATTCGTGCAGCCCTGCATCGACGCCATCATTAAGGGCGCACGCTCCGGCGAAATCGGCGACGGCAAGATTTTCGTCACTTCTCTCGAACAATGCATCCGCATCCGCACCGGCGAAACGGGCCCGGAAGCGATTGGTTAATCTTCAACGAAAAGGATCTTCACAATGAACGAAGTAACACAAGTCGTACCTGTCAGCGACGCCATCTTTATGACAGAAAACATCTGGATCATGATCAGCGCCATGCTGGTGTTCATCATGGGTCTTGGATTCGCCTGCGTTGAAGCGGGCCTCGTGCGCGCCAAGTGCGCTGCCAACGTCGCCTTCAAGAACATCGCGGTCCCCGCCATAGGCATCACGATGTACGCCCTGCTAGGCTTCGGCCTCATGTATCCGGGAACCTTCAACGGGATTCTCGGTTTCGCGGGCTTTGGCATTGGCGACTGGGCGAATCCGGCCAGTTTCACCTCCGCCTACAACGGCCACTTTACTTTGTTTGCAGACTGGCTTTTCCAGGCAATGTTTGCAGCGACCGCAGCAACGATTGTCTCGGGCGCCGTGGCCGAACGCGTGAAACTCAATTCCTTCCTGGTCTTCACCATTGTCTACGTGGCTCTCGTCTACCCGATTGTGGGTAGCTGGACATGGGGCGGCGGCTGGCTTTCGACCATCGGCAAGGCTGGTTTCCACGACCTCGCCGGTTCTACCCTCGTGCACTCCGTGGGCGGCTGGGCAGCACTTGCCGGCGTAATGATTCTCGGGCCCCGTATCGGCAAGTACGTGAACGGCAAAGTACACGCCATCCCGGCACACAACATCCCGCTTGCAACTATCGGTGTATTCATGCTGTGGTTCGGTTGGTGGGGATTCAACGCAGGTTCCGCACTCAGTGGCGACCCGAAGGCTACTAGCTGGATTCTCGTGACCACGAACCTCGCCGCTGTCGCGGGTATCATTACCGCAACGCTCACGAGCTGGATTGTATCGAAGAAGCCCGACGCCACCATGGCGCTGAACGGATGCCTCGCCGGTCTCGTGGCAATCACTGCCGGTGCAGACGTGGTAACTCCGCTCTCCTCCTGGATTATCGGTGCCATCGCTGGCGTACTCGTAGTCGGCGCAGTATTCATGTTCGACCGCCTGCACTTGGACGACCCGGTCGGTGCCCTCTCTGTTCACCTGGTAAACGGCGTGTGGGGAACTCTCGCCGTGGGTATCTTCGACATAACCGGCGACTACACGCTGGGAACGCAGGCTGTTGGCGTACTCGCCTACGCAGTGCCCTGCTTCGCAGCCGCAAGCCTCATCTTCTACGTCATCAAGAAGACTATCGGACTGCGCGTTACTGAAAGACAAGAACTTCGCGGTCTCGACCAAAGCGAACACGGTCAAGAAGCCTACAGCGGATTCCAGATCTTCAGCAACATGTAGATTGGACGAAAGAATTTCTCTGTTGACTAAAATGCCCCGGGACAAAAGTCTCGGGGTTTTCTAGGTTTAGAATAAAATAAAAAAGCCTCGGCACGGAGGCATAAATACATACATTTTTTTGATTAGATTTCCTTGAGCCAATCACTGAAACATGCGTCGCTGGGCATACGCCAGTCGGCACGGGGCGACAGCGAGATGGTACCGACCTTCGGGCCGTCGGGAATGCAACTGCGCTTGAATTGCTGCGTAAAAAAACGCCTGATAAAGATGGCAAGCGCCTTGTCGATTTCTTCGTCAGAATACTGGCCCTTGAAGGCGTATTTCGCGAGATAGCGGAGTTTTTCGGGAGAGGCTCCGTATTTCGCGAAATGGTAAAGGAAAAAATCGTGGAGTTCGTAGGCACCGAGAAAGCTCTCCGTCTTTTGTACAATCTGGCCGTTTGAATCGGCGGGCAAGAGTTCCGGAGAGACGGGCGTGTCGAGGATGTCGCGGAGGACAGCGGCAAGGGCCGCGCCTTTTTCGCCGGATGCCAAATTCGCTTTTTCGCCGGCATCTAGATGCGCGCCATTTTGATTCGGGATGGATTCTGCGCCGGACCTGTCGGCATACCAGCTTACGATATGCCGCACGAGGGTCTTGGGGATATCGCAGTTTACCGCGTACATGGACATGTGATCGGCGTTGTAGGTGCTCCAGCCAAGCGCGATTTCAGATAAATCGCCCGTGCCGATGACGATTCCGCCTTCGCTGTTCGCGATGTCCATCAGGATTTGCGTGCGCTCGCGGGCCTGCACGTTCTCGTAAGTCACATCGAGCTTTTGCGGGTCATGCCCGATGTCGGCAAAATGCTGGAGGCATGCCTTCTGGATATCGACGGTGCGCAGTTCCACGCCCAGGAGTTTCGCGAGTTCAACCGCATTGTTCCTGGTGCGATGTGTTGTCCCGAATCCGGGCATCGTAAGCGCAAGGATTTCTTTTGCAGGACGGTCCAGCAGCTTGAACGTTTCCGCAACCACAAGAAGCGCAAGCGTAGAATCAAGCCCGCCGCTCAGGCCAATTAACGCACGCTTGCTGCGGGCCGCCTCCAGGCGCTTGGCAAGCCCCGCGCACTGTATGTTGAAAATCTCGGTGCAAGATGCATCGCGGGTTTCGGTGCTCCCCGGCACAAAGGGCGTCGGCGAAACAAAACGGTACTGGAGCGTATCGCAATCACGCAGGCATTCAAGAGTCGCTGCACGCGCAACGATAGCGCGGCTGTCAAAATCCTGGAAGCTTCCTTCACTCAGGCGCTGCATATTCAGGCGCTCTACGTCCACATCGGCATACACGATTTCGGTTTCTCGCGAGAACGGCTTGCTTTCGGCGAGCATGCTCCCATTTTCTGCAATCATCAGGTGACCGCTAAAGACCATGTCCGTCGTAGATTCGTGCACTCCGGCAGAGGCGTACACGTAGGCCGCCATGCAACGTGCCGACTGGTTCATCACCAAGTTTCTGCGGTAATCGCGCTTGCCTACAAGCGCATCGCTCGCAGAGAGATTCACGATGACGTTCGCGCCCGCAAGGGCAAGTTCCCCGCTAGGCGGCGCCGGCGTCCACAAGTCTTCGCAAAGTTCCACGCCCACGCGAACCTCGGAACCCGAATTACAAGATGCGCGGCCCTGCACAATAATAAAATTCGTGATAGGTACTTCGCCCGCACCGTCAATATAACAGCGGAGAGGCGCGCAGCCATTGCCTGCATCTCCTTGCAGTAAATCGCGCCCGCTTGAAAAATGGCGTTTCTCGTAGAACTCGCGCTGGTTCGGCAAGTGTATCTTGGGCGTTACCGCAATTACCTTACCGCGCTGCACAAATGCGGCGCAGTTATACAGGCGACTAAAAATCCGCAAAGGCAGGCCCACCGCAATCACGGCGTCGCTTTTTTTTAAGGCGTCCGCAATCCGCACCAGCGAGCGGGTGCTGTTCAGCAAAAGCAGTTCCTGGTGGAACAAATCGCTGCAGGTATAACCCGTAATGCAGAGTTCCGGGAAAACGACAAAAGCCGCCCCGTTAGAGGCAGCAATTTTCGCGCTTCTGATAATTTCCTCGGTATTGTAGGCGGTATCGGCCACCTTCAACACCGGAGAAACGCATGCGAAACGGTAAAATCCGAACATAATTCCGCGCGCAGTTTATATTACAATAATCAGCAGGCGACCATTACTTCAGCGCCGCGACTTTCGCCTTCGCGTCGGCCATGGCTCGCACCACGAGGGAGGCGCCGTTCGCGCAGTCGCCCACCGTATAGATGTGTCGGGCCGGATCAGCGATAATCGCCGTACGCGGGGTGAGTTGCAGGCCCAGATCGTTCACGATTCCCTCGGCAGGCACACCGGTGAATCCCATCGCGAGCACCACCAGGTCGGTATCGATGACCTCGGTAGAATTCGGGACCTCGTTCGGCTTGAGCGGGCGACCCTGCGGGGACATTTCCCATTCCACGCGAACCGCTTCCACGCCAGCCACGCGGCCGTCCTTCACAATGAACTGCTTGGAAGAAACATTCCAGCGCCGCTCGCCACCTTCGTGTTGGGCGTAGCTGGTGCGCAGCATGTACGGCCAATCCGGCCACGGAGTGGACGGAGAACGTTCCTCGGGAGGCTTGGGCATGAATTCCACCTGGAGCACGCTTTCGCAGCCTTCACGGATGGCCTTGCCCACGCAGTCGTTACCCGTATCGCCACCGCCAATCACCAACACCTTGCGGCCCTTGGCGGAGAACTTTTCAGGATTCTTTTCGCCCGGCATTTCGGCACCGTGCAAGAAGTCGAGAGCAAGGAAGATTCCCTCGGCATCGCGGCCCGGGATTTTCAGGTCACGAGCGTTGGGCGTACCGATGGCGAGGAACACCTCGTCATAATTCTTGTGGACGTATTCTGCCGCAATGTCCTTTCCGATTTCGGTATTATAGACAAACTTGATTCCGGCCGCTTCCAGCAGGACGATGCGGCGATCGATAATGGACTTGTCCAATTTCCAGTTCGGGATACCGTAACGCAGCAGGCCTCCCGCCTTCGGTTGTTTTTCAAAGACCGTGACGGCATAGCCCTTACGGCGCAAAGCTTCGGCCGCAAACAGGCCCGAAGGACCAGAACCGATGACTGCGGCAGTCTTGCCGTTGGGTTCAACCGTCGGCAACACCACGCGACCTTCCTCGAAGGCAGTCTCGATGATAAACTTCTCGATCTGGCGCACCATCACCGGGTCGTTATGTACATTACCGGTACAGGCGGATTCACAGAGCGCCGGGCAAACGCGGCCCGTAAACTCAGGGAAGAAAGCCGTCTTGCTGATGATATCGTAAGCGCGTTCCGCATTCCCGGCAGCAATCGCCGCATTGAATTCAGGGACAAGGTTACCAAGGGGGCAACCCGCACCATGGCAGAACGGGATTCCGCATGTGTGGCAGCGGCCTGCCTGGCCCACCACTTCTATCGACGTGAGCTTGCGCTCGACTTCGTTGTTGTCTTTGACACGCTCTTCGACAGGGCGGTAGATGTCTGCGATTCGGTTAATTTGCTGCATAATAACTCCGTAAAAGCTATGAGGTCGGCGTTACACGCCTTTGAGGTATGGGGTCGTGCCCCACAGGGGCACTTTGAGTATTATAATCGCGCCAAAGGCGCCAAACCATTACTCAAAGCGACCAAAAGGAGCGAGCTCATCCCTCAAAGCCTTGCTTGCAAGGCGCGCTCACCTCCTTTCAAAAGTGCGTTCCTGTAATCCACCGGGAATATCTTCACGAACTTCGGGCGTTCGCTGTTCCAGTTTTCCAGAATGCGCTTGCCCTTCTCGCTACCCGTCGCCTCAACGTGCTGCTTGATGATATCGAGCAGTTCGCTTTCGCTCTCGGTACCCGGAAGCACGCTTTCGAGGTCGGCGGAATCCACGTTGCAGCTCAGGTCAAAGTGGCCCGTCTCATCGTAGACGTAGGCAAAGCCACCCGTCATACCAGCAGCGAAGTTCACGCCCACGCGGCCAAGCACGACTACCCTACCGCCGGTCATGTATTCGCAGCCGTGGTCACCCACGCCTTCGCTAACGAGGAGCATACCCGAGTTACGGATACCGAAGCGTTCGCCAGCGAGACCGTTGATGAAGATCTTGCCCGAGGTTCCGCCGTAACCGATGACGTTACCCGCAATCACGTTATCTTCGGCCTTGAAACTTGCATTGCTAGGCGGGCGCACGATAATCTTACCGCCCGAAAGGCCCTTGCCCATAAAGTCGTTTGCTTCGCCCTGCAAATCGAGGGTGATACCCGGAGCGAGGAACGCACCGAAGCTCTGGCCCGCGACACCCTGCAGGTGAATCTTGATGGTATCTTCGGGAAGGCCCTTCACGCCGAAGTGTTCGTCCACCTCGCCGGAAAGTTCCGTACCCACCGTACGGTCGACGTTGTGTACCACCGTGCAGAGTTCCACGGCCTTGCCACTCTTGAGAGTGTCGGCTACGAACGGCAGGAGTTCACGACGGTCGAAGTTTTCAAGCGGTTCCTTCACGAAGTTCTTGTCGAAGGACTTGATGCCGCCACCCACGGTCTCGAAAATCTTGGAGAAGTCCAGGTTGTGCGCCTTGTAGAAGGCAATCGCCTCGTCGCGCTCCAACAAGTCGCTACGGCCGCAGGCCTCTGCCAGGGAACGCAGGCCGAGGCTTGCAAGAATCTCGCGGACTTCGTCGGCAATGAAGAAGAGGAAGTTTTCCACGTATTCGGGCTTGCCCGCAAAACGCTTGCGGTATTCAGGATCCTGCGTAGCGATACCCATCGGGCACTTGTTCGTATGGCACTTGCGGTCCATCACGCAACCGAGACTTACCAGCAGGTTCGTGGCAAAGCCGAATTCTTCGGCACCGAGGAGGGCAGCCACCACCACGTCGCGACCCGTCTTGAGCTGGCCATCCACCTGAAGCTTGATGCGTCCACGCAAATCGTTGAGCACAAGCGTCTGTTCCGCTTCGGCAATACCGAGTTCCCACGGGAGGCCCGCATGCTTGATGGATGTCAGCGGAGATGCACCCGTACCGCCATCGTGACCGGAAATCAGCACCACGTCGGCATGAGCTTTGGCGACACCCGCGGCAATCGTACCCACGCCCACTTCGGACACGAGCTTCACGGAAACTCGGGCCTTCGGGTTGGCGTTGCGCAGGTCGTAAATGAGCTGCGCCAGGTCTTCGATGGAGTAAATGTCGTGATGCGGCGGCGGAGAAATCAGCGACACGTTGGGGATGGAGTGACGGATGCGCGCCACGAACTCGTTCACCTTGTGAGCCGGCAACTGGCCACCTTCACCGGGCTTTGCGCCCTGGGCCATCTTAATCTGCAAATCCTTCGCATGGCGCAGGTAGTCAATGGTCACGCCAAAGCGACCCGAGGCAACCTGGCGAATCGCGGAACTGCGGATATCGCCGTTTGCAGCCGGAGTATCGCGGTCAGGGTCTTCACCACCTTCACCGCAGTTGCTCATGGCACCGATGCGGTTCATCGCAATGGCGATGGTCTCGTGGGCTTCCGGGCTCAAGGAGCCAAGGCTCATTGCACCCGCCACAAAATGCTTCACGATAGATTCGCGAGATTCGACTTCGCTAATGTCAATCGGGGTCGCCTTCTTGAACTTGAAAAGTCCGCGCAAAGTCGCCTGACGTTCGGACTGGTCATTAATCAGCTTGCTATAAACCTTGAACTTCTCGTAATCGCCACCCTGCACCGCCTGGCGGAATGCGGCAAGCGACTGCGGAGTCCACAGGTGCTTCTCTCCTTCCTTGCGGAATGCATACTGGCCGCCAGACTGCAAAACCTTACTTGCATCGGCAAAGGCAATCTTCTGACGCTCGCCCACTTCGCGGGCAATTTCTTCGAGGCCGATACCTTCGATACGGCTTGCGGTACCCGGCAAGAACTTCTCGATGAGTTCGTGGTTCAGGCCCACGGCTTCGAAAATCTGAGCGCTGCGATAGCTGCGGAGGGTAGAAATACCCATCTTGCTCATAATCTTGAGCAGGCCCTTATCGACAGCCTTTACATAATTTGCAGCAGCCGTCACCGGGTCCACATCCAGGTCGCCGTTGTGGCACATGTTGGTAATGCTTTCAAACGCAAGATACGGGTTGATGACCGTGGCACCGTAACCGAGGAGCAGGGCAAAGTGCATCACTTCGCGGACTTCGCCGCTCTGCACGATCAAGCCGATTTCGGGGCGAACGCCCGCTTTCACCAGGGCGCGGTTCACGCAAGCCGTCGCGAGGAGCGAAGGTATAGGCACGTAGCCCCATTCAATGTTCTTGTCCGAAAGCACGATAATATCGTAATGGTCGTTCACAGCACGCACGGCATCGCCGGCGAGGTTCTGCAAGGCAGCTTCCAGCACGGAGCCGTCACCGCCCAGCGGGAACTGCATCTTGAGCACCTTCG
>CAMKTL010000060.1:0-17404 GCA_946415675.1 uncultured Fibrobacter sp. | reverse complement strand
AGCGCATTCTGGAAATCAACCCGACGCACCCGATTTGCGAAATGCTCAAGAAGAAGGCAGATGCGAAGGAAGACCTGGGCGACTGGCCGAAGGCCCTCTACGGTCAGGCATTGCTCGCCGAAGGAAGCCCGCTCCCGAACCCGGCTGAATATGTGTCTGCGATTACGAAACTGCTGACAGCTAGCGTGAAGTGACGCCTTTGGCGTCATCCTGAGCGAAGGCGAAGGATCCAGTAACACTTTTCATACAAAAAGACCGCGATTCACTCGCGGCCTTTTTCAATTCCGTAACGCTCACTTTATTCGTCGTCTTTTACGCAACGAACTGAAAGCCAGTCGTCCTTTTTGCCGTGGTCCAAATACCCACCATCGGCGTTGTAGTACCCACTGCCGTCGCTCAAGTGCATGCGCTGAACGCCTTCGTAGTTATCCGTAGAACTCCAGAAGTACGCGTCCTCGCCCTCACAGTGGCCAATCCCATAAAAGTCCCCATAGCCAGCTGGCAACGCCGAAAACGAGAAATCATCCGTGCCGTTGGCATCATTATCCCACTCGGACGAGGACTTGAGTTTTATTCCAGCAGTTGATTTTCCACCAACAGCGCTGAACAAAGAGCTCCATTCCCCTAGTGTCGGCAGATGCCAGCCTTTGGGGCAAACTCCACGCACCGGGTAGGTCGGCGAGCATTTCTTTCCATTGCCGCATCCCTTGCCGTTCACACTCCATACGCCCGCACTATCCATGGCCGCACTCCACAAGTAAAGGCGTCCATATTTTTCGCAATACTTCAAATTGTCACATAAACTGCTGGAATCCCGCTTTTCAGTAGGTTGCAAATAGGCATAATTCAAATTTTCCGCCATCCAGACCTGATCTCCGATTTTCACGGTCTTATAGGTTTTGTTGTCGCGAGGGTCCGTCACGGTGTTGTTTTTCTCGTCGTATATGGCCATGGTGTCGTGCACACTTGCCGACGTAGAATCGTCACCTCCGCATGCAGCGAACAGAAATGTGGACATGGCACATATTGCGAATATCTTTTTCATCAAATCCTCCAAGAAACACATTGAAAATTTCTTTTAACATAAGAAATTTTTCTATTTCCGAATAGCTCTAATCCTTGACGCAGCGAACGGAATAGCCGTAATCCTCGTCACTCACATCCCAGCCCATCAAAGCGTCGAAAATTTCGTCGTAAGACAAGTGCATATAGTAGAATTTATCCGTAGAAATCCAGAAGAACGTGTAGAAGCCCCCATAACCGTAAGCTCCATCGATGCCCCTTACGCCGGCAGGCAACGCCGAGAACCCGTAGGCATCCGTACCATTGCCATCAGGCCAGACACTAGCAGCCATAAGACTTAAGGCCGCTGTAGAGATACGCGTCATCTCTACTGTAAAGTCACCACCAATCGCTGTGTAAAGCGTTCTAATTTCCGTCGTATCCGGCAAATGCCAGCCGGTTGGACAAGCCTTTTTCGCAACTTCCCATGTATAGAGGCGACCGTACTTGTCACAATTACCTAATTTGTCCTCATAGCAGTAGCTGTTCTTTGTTTCGTAATTAAGGTTTTCCGCCATCCACCACTGGTCACCGATTTGAACAGTCCTGTAAGTTTGTTTGTCACGAGAATCTGTCAGTGTACCATATACGCATTTGTCTTCAGTTGATGTTTTGCAGGCTTTCGCCACAGCCACAGAACCGCTACTCGACTTCACGCTTGACGACGATTCCGCCTTTTTGCTGCTAGATGACTTTGCAGAAGAACTGGGTGCGGAACCCTGAATGCAACGGACAGAAGCCCAGAAGCTTCCATAAAGACCTAAAATAACACTGTCATTGGCATTAACAAAACGCATAGCATAAGAGTATTCATACACGTTATTATCATCGAGATATGTCGGAGACGACCATTTTTCCGTTGAACTCCAGAATTGCGTTTTGTCGTTATATCCGGAATAAACACCCTTTTCAGTAAGATAAACATGCCGTTCACCAGAAGGGAATGCCGAAAAACCGTAATCGTCCGAACCGTTCATGTCATCAGACCAACCACTAGTGGATCTGAGCCTATTGAACGCCAACGAATCTCCACCAGCCGCAGCAATCAATATTTCAAAATCCTCCTTTGTCGGAAGGTTCCAACCATCAGGACAAACTTCTTTTGCTGTTTTCCGGGTGTAAAGACGTCCATTTTGGTCACAATATGAAGCTTTATCATCGTAGCAATAGCTGTCATCTGCTTCATAATTCAGGTTCTCCGCCATCCAAACTTGGCCGCCAATTTTCACAGTCTTGTAAGTTTGGCCATCGCGGTTATCGACCAGTTCGCCATACTCGCATTCGTCTTTCTTTGATGTTTTGCAGGTTTTTGCCACAGCCACAGAACCGCTACTCAACTTCACGCTTGACGACGACTCCGTCTTTTTGCTGCTTGAAGATTTTGCATCAGACGAAGGATCGGAACCAAGAACGCAGCGAACCGACATTGCGTTATCCATATATTCACCAATAAAGACTGCGTCCGCATAAACATTCTTCATAAACAAACTAAACGCATGATCGAGTAGAATTCCACCATCATCAAGCCTAGTCGAAGTTTCTTTATCCTTCGTAGATGTCCAAAAATACGTAAAAACTTTATCACCGATAAAATCGTACGATTCAATGTTCCCAGTGACAACTATGCCGCTTAAATTATCTTCTTTTCTATAGCCTCCGGGGAGTGCGGTAAATCCGTAATCATCCGTTCCGACAGTTTCCTTTTTCTCGAATTTCCAGCCGTCAACAGACTTGAGCTTTTTCCCAGCGCTGTCTTGGCCGCCAACTGTTTTTAACAAAATTTCGAATTCAGCCTTAGAGGGCAAGTGCCAGCCGCCGGGGCAAACCTGCGTTGCCACATCCCACTTGTAAAGGCGACCATACGTATTGCATAAGCCTGGGTTACGATTTTGTTTGGACGAAGGTTCTTCGCCATAGCAGTAGCTAGAGTTCGTATTAAGGTTTAAATTTTCCGCCATCCAGACCTGGTCGCCGATTTTCACGGTCTTGTAGGTCTTGTTGTCGCGGGGGTCCTTCATAGTGTTGTTTTTCTCGTCGTATGTAGCCTTGCCGCCATTCGACGTTGCACTAGAAGACTTTGCGCTTGAAGAAGATTTTTTTGTCGAAGAACTAGACTTCGCACTCGACGATGACTTCGCCTTGCTGCTGCTGGATTTTTTCACAGCACTGCTGGACACCAATTCGTCTGAATCGGCGTTGTTGCCGCTGTCGCCACCGCATGCGGTAAATACGGACATAGCTGTCACAAGCATAAACGGCACAAACTTTGCAAACATTTTCATAAGCATCTCCTTCCCATACATTTGAGGTAAATATAAGTAATTTGAGGATTTAAAAAGGCGATCCCGGCACTTCGGCAAGCTCAGCGACCTTAGGCCGGGATGACAAAGCAAGAAAATCTCATTCCACAATTTTTTCAAGCAGCAAAACAGCCTTTTTCATTTGCTTTTCGGGAACAGAGGAATAGTTGATGACAAACTCATGTTGCGAAGGTTCGTCCATCGTGTAATAATCCGAAAGCGCTCCGATGCGTACGCCTTTTTCGAGAGCCCGATTGCAAAATTCTTCATCGGAAAGCGTAGTTTTCACTTTTAGAATAAAGTGCAAGCCTGCATCTTGTTCAGCGATTTCAACGCGGTCATGAAGCGGACTGCGACGGATGATATCAAGCAGAGTATCGCGACGGTGACGGTAAAAATTGCGCATACGGTTGATGTGCTTTTCGTAATGACCGCCGCTGATGAATTTTGCGAGTACGTACTGTTCAAGGTTCGATACAGTGCAAGTGTAAAATGAAAATTCTTTGTGAAATTTTTGTGCAAGCGGTTTCGGGAGAATCATGTAGCCCACGCGCACCGTGGAGGCAAGCGTTTTAGAAAATGAATTTATATAAACCGTCTTGTCTTGCACGTCAATGTTCTGCAACGCAGGTATCGGGCGGCCCACCATGCGAAACTCGCTATCGTACTCGTCTTCGACGATGTAGCGGTTGCTCGATTTTGAAGCCCAGCTCAAGAGTTCATAGCGACGGCTCACAGGCATTACCTTCCCTGTCGGGAAATGGTGCGATGGCGAAAGATGGACAACTTCCGTGCAAGTTTCTTCAAGCTGGTCTATGCGAACGCCATGCTCATCAAGCGGGATAAAATTGCAAACAACATTTAGCTTTTGATAAATTTTAGAAATCTTGCTGTAGCCGGGGTCTTCGACGCCGTACTTTTTATCAAAGCCCAATAGTTGCACAAGCCAAGTGTAAAGGCAATCCGTCCCAGCGCCAACGACAATCTGTTCCGGATCCACGCGCATCCCGCGGAATTCCAGAAGCATCTTGGCAATCGCCTTTCGGAGAGCAAGGGCTCCTAAATTTGGCGAACGCGTGAGCAGTTCATTTTGCTGTTCGCAGAGGACTTTCCGCGTAATCTTCGCCCATGTCGAAAACGGGAACGTCGAAGCATCCACCTGATTGTTGACAAAGTCTGCAATGTAATGTAGAGCCTTAGGCGTTTCAACGCGTTGCGATTCACGAGATTGCTTGGCGGGAATTGGCTTGGGCTGGATTTGCGAATTTTCGGATTGAATCACCGCAACGAAAAAGCCCTTACGCGGAAGAGAGTAAACGAAGCCCTCCGCTAAAAGTTGCTCGTACGCATTCTCCACCGTCACCACGCTCACACCTAGCGCATTTGCAAACGGACGTTTCGACGGAAGCTTCGCATCCGCTTCAAGACGCCCCGACAAAATATCGTCCTTTATAGAACGGTAGAGGAAATGGTAAAGAGTGTCATCACCCGCTTTTGAAATATCGTATGAGAGCATTTGGGAAACCTCACGTTAAAATAAACTCAAAAAAAAAAAGAATCACTGGATCCTTCGCGGCTATCGCCACTCAGGATGACAACGGAAACACAAAAGTTAAAACAAAAAAGCATACAACCTCACGAGCGAGGACCGTTTCGAGTATTTTTACAATGCGAAGTTTCTGCATTATCATGCTTTTTAATTGAAAAAACTGACCACAAACTGACATTAAACTGAACCTATTAAAATAATAGAAATTTGAATATTTGATAGAGTCAATAAAAAGTCTAAATTACGCTCCGAAAACAGCGAAACGCCCTGGATCCTTCACCTTACGGTTCAGGATGACGAAAAAAGTTCCGCACAAACCACAAGGAGCCCCAATGTCAACAGAAAACCGCTACGAATTGAACAAGAATCTCGCCCAGATGCTCAAGGGCGGCGTTATCATGGATGTGACCACACCGGAACAGGCAAAAATCGCCGAAGCCGCAGGTGCAGCTGCCGTCATGGCCCTCGAACGCATTCCCGCCGATATCCGTGCCGCCGGTGGCGTTTCCCGCATGAGCGACCCCAAGATGATCAAGGGCATCCAAGACGCCGTTTCCATCCCCGTCATGGCCAAGTGCCGCATCGGCCACTTCGTCGAAGCCCAGCTTTTGGAAGCTATTGAAATTGACTACATCGACGAAAGCGAAGTGCTCTCCCCCGCCGATGACGTTTTCCACATCAACAAGCACAATTTCAAAGTGCCGTTCGTCTGCGGTGCCCGCGACCTGGGCGAAGCACTCCGCCGCATTGAAGAAGGCGCCTCCATGATACGTACCAAAGGCGAACCGGGAACAGGTGACATCGTGCAAGCCGTCCGCCACATCCGCCTGATGAACCAGGAAATCGCACGCATCACCTCCATGCGCGAAGACGAACTTTTCAACCGAGCCAAGGAATTGCAAGTTTCGTACGAACTCGTGAAATACGTCCACGACCACAAGCGACTCCCCGTCGTGAACTTTGCCGCTGGTGGTGTCGCCACTCCGGCTGATGCCGCCCTCATGATGCAACTCGGCGCCGAAGGCGTGTTCGTCGGTTCGGGCATTTTCAAGTCCGGCAATCCGGCAAAACGCGCCGCAGCCATCGTGCAGGCCGTCACAAACTACAAAGACGCCAAACTCATCGCTAAGCTCTCCGAAGATTTGGGCGAAGCCATGGTCGGCATCAACGAAAACGAAATTGCACTGCTGATGGCAGAAAGAGGAAAGTGATGGGCGAAGACAAAACAAACAAACACATTAAAATCGGAGTGCTCGCCGTACAGGGAGCGTTTACAGAACACCGAACGATGCTTGAAAAGCTTGGGGTCGAGACGTTTGAAATCCGCCAGTTGCGCGACCTCAATCAACACTTTGACGGTCTCGTGCTCCCCGGTGGAGAAAGCACCGTGCAAGGAAAACTTTTGCACGACCTCGGACTTTTTGAGCCTTTACGCGAACGCATCGAAAGCGGACTTCCGACTTTCGGGACTTGCGCAGGACTCATATTGCTCGCCGAGAAATTGAGCAACGACGGTCACACGTACTTTGCGACAACGCCTGTTACTGTAGAACGCAACGCTTACGGCAGGCAGCTCGGAAGTTTCTACACCGAAGAAAACTTCGAAGGAATCGGAAAAATCCCGATGACGTTCATCCGAGCCCCGCTCATACAGCGCGCAAGCAAAGACGTACAAATTCTCGCGACCGTTCAAAATCAAATTGTTGCCGTACGATACAAAAACCAGCTCGCTATTTCGTTCCACCCGGAACTGAACAACGACCTGAGAATCCACAGATACTTCCTGGAATCAATCGTTCAGGCAAGGACACTGTATTCTATCTGTGCATAAACAGAAAGACCACGATCCACTCGTGGTCCTTTTGCATTTTCGCTTTTGCTTACCTTACCCCGTTTACGCGGAATAATTCGCCATTCTTTAAAATCAGTACCTCATGATTCCGGACAAATACTTTCGCAGGACTTCGACTTGCATCGAAACTTCGGCGTTTATCCACAAAAATCGCATAGTCCGTTTCCGTGCCTGTCGAATCAGTACTGTCGCGTTCAAGGGGCAAGAGCGGATAGTCTGCATCCGGGAGACCACCAGCAACAAGCCCGCCCATTGAAACAGCCTTAAACTTTCCAGAATCCGGCGGTACGATTAGCATCAGTTCTGCAATACGCGCTGAATTATCTTCAGATGGCCACAAGTCGTCAACCTCTATTTTGAGCTGGGTGTATCTCCCCTGCTTCCAGAAAACGTACTGAGGCGAGTCATCTTCCTTGAACGTTCCCGTGGCAAGTTCCTGAAACTCCTCGCCGTCGTTCGTTCCCGAAACAGTAAATTGGCGCAGATAACCCTCCGACATTTCGTCGCCTTGGTACATGAGTCCAAGAGTTTCTTGTTCGGTTGATACTGTAAATTCTATCGGGAACTTGCTCAAGCTCGTAGATTTCCAGACTGTAGTGGGGTTCCAATCCTTAAGATTTTGGGTGGAACTCTTGGAATCGGTGGCGGGAATTTTTTTTATAGCGTAATCACCACTCAGAACGTAATCCACGGCTGCAGCCGGATTTCCCGGCATGACAAACGCCCATTCATAGCGCCCTTGGTCCGAAAGTTTCACGGTATCATCGGCGACGACAAGTTCTTGCACCACGCTGTCGATGGCGTAATCCTTGACGCTCAGGAATGAAAGCGTCCCCTCGTCTTCGTAATCTTCCCTCTGAATGGTAAAGAAATACTTCAACGGCATCCTCAAATCGTACCCCGACGAAATATCCGTAAGGTCATAACCGAATTCCATTTCTTCCTTATGCACGCCATCTTTCCACTTGCCTAGCATCGGGCCTTTGAAGCCGTCATTTTTGAAATGGTACAGATACTCCGTTTTCGATGGGGACTCTGCAGAAGTATCCTGAGAAACGCCTACAGAAAGCTTTATCTTTGAGCGGTTCCCGTACGCCATGCGGACTTTCACGGTGCGCTTGGGGGCATAATCCTTGCGCAAATGGAAGACTTCAACGACAGGAGAACGACTCTCCGCATAGACGTTGTACGGAACGAGGAATCGCCCTTCGTTTCCGAAAGAAAGTCCCCAGCTGTTCTGCACAATCCACACGCCGCAATTTTCACCGACGCAAATGCTGTCGTTGTATCCTGCAATAGTGACCGAATGATTTGTGGCTCCCGGAAGCGATGTGGCGACAATCCAAGGCTCACCCTTGACTTTGACGGTATCCAACGTCCAGGAATCGATATCAAAACTGGCTGCGGCGACTCCGCCTGCGGCAAAAGTCGTATCGCCCCAATGGTTGTAGAGCCAGCCCTTGAGCGAATCGCGACCTTCGGGTGCTGCAAGCGAAACAAATGTCACGCTGTCGATTCTGTTGTGCATGGCATTATGCCAACGCGAATAGCCCTGCATCCATCCGTAGTCTTCGGGCACGTTGCTCGAAGTTTTCCCGTAAGTGTTCGAATAAAGTATTCCTCCGTAAGTAGCGGCATCAGGAACCCCCACCTTTTGGGCTAGCAACGCCTCGGACGCATGCCCCGACGCCACGACCTGCCATGTGAAAAACGCCGGCAAAAGATTTGCAGAATCTGCAGGAATCTTGTAATAGGCGTTACGTTCATAGCCAAGCGACATGGTAATACGCGAGATAGAGGCGCACGCACCAGATTCACCCTGATCGTAACCTCTGAAAAAATACGGAGTTTCTGAATTGTCAACCGCCGTGGGCAAATCCGACGCAAAAGCGGAATTGCAAAGTAACCCCAAAGACAAAGCTAGAAGATGTCCATGTTTCATAATAATCTCAAAAAAAGCCCCCCGAAGGGGGCTTCGTGAATTTGCTAGAACAGATTAATAGAAATCTTCGTCATCCACCCAATTGTACTTAAAGGCAAACCAGAAACCCGCATGAGGTTCATCACCGCAGTCATCGCATACATTATCGTTATCGTTGTATTCAATGCCTTTCTTTCCTATAAGGTATTCTATACCACCATTTGCTTCAGTCAACGCTTTACTTGGATCAATCCTCTTTGGAGCTTTTTCATTTTCACCAGTCGCAAGGCTTGATTCTCCATTCAGGACTTTGGCCATATTATCGTAACTCCAGTATATTCCCTGTGCAGACATATCCTCTTTGCCACCTTTATCAGCATGAGCTTCGAGGTATAAATACAGCCCCTGGCTGCCGACATTCGCTGTATATGTAGAGCCTGCGGGCTTACGGTCGCCTTTGTCAAATTCAGAAGATAAATAATATATCGTAGAATTATGCGCCCATACTCCAGCTATCGAATCATATGCGTCCACAGTTGATCCATATTGATATCCTGAGGTGCTATTTCCTTCATAAAGGCTTACTTTTCCTGTGATATCAGCACGATATGCGGCCCCCCCGGGAAGCTCAAAATACTCACCGCCAAAGTCAGTCCATTTGTATTCCAGCTTGATTCGGCCTACGCTACGCGTATGCTGCTCTGTTCCCTTTGAGAATACAAGGCTGGAGTCTGTACCATTGTATTCTTTGGTGTAGGCATATACGCGATAGGAATAGTATGGTGAACCGCCGTCGACACCATCAACATAGCTGTTTTTGCCGGCACCTTCAATCATAAAGGACGTAAAACTTTTGTAAGTGCCGTTAGGTGTGATTTTTGCCTCATTTTCAATGTTTTCGGGCAAATCAGACCCCTTTACGCCTCGCAAAATGACATAGCCCTTTACGCGCGTGTCTGCCGAAGCATTGTAGTTCGCGATGATTTTTTTGCGGTCAGCGTCTTTTCCAAGTTGCAAGTCGGTCGGAGGTGCCAATGTCGAAGAAATGGATACGGTGTAACAAGCCGAGTCCGCTCCGTCTTCGGATCTTATTACAATCTTGACACTGGAGTTTTTCAACACCGTGAGCGCTCCCGGAGTCTGGAACGAATAAACTCCATCGGCATTCGGTTGTACAAACTGCATTGTTGCCGTATTCGTATTCGCCGTGACTTTTACCTGTGCCACTTTTTTTGCATTGGGTTTGACTTTAAAATAGGCTACCGGAGCCTGAACAGAGACGTCGAAACTGCGGCCTTTTGCAAGTGCTGCAGAATCCTTGCTCAGCAAGGCTTGTATTCCTGCCGCTGACGGATCCGAAGCAAACACTTGAAGCATAGAAAGGGTTGCGTCCTTAAACATCGGGCGCTTGGTCGGTTCAGGGTCTTCCTTGTCGTTCAAGCCGTCACCATCCGTATCGGCATCCGTCGGATTCGTATAAATCTTGACAGTAGATTCTCCCTTGGTCCAGCCGTTAATTTCATCGTAATCCGACAGACCGTCGCCATCGGAATCCTCTTTCTTGTCATCCGTTCCGAACAAATATTCCGTCGGGAGGGGGACTCCGTCGTGGTCCTGGTCCTTGCTGTAGAAAATATGCACGGCATCCCCGGCACCTACGAAAATCTTTTCCATGTCGTAACTGCCAACGCAGAAGGAATAGATATCCACAGTGTTTAAGCCTTTCTTGATGTCGGCTGCACGCTGTATTGTCACATACCACATGGCGCTATCTGCCAAATTGAACTTGTAACCATCGACGGAAGCGAGACCATAAAATTTCTTCTTGGAAGGTCCTTCAACGGAATCCTGCTTGAAATCCACATGGGCATTGCGCAGCAGTTCCGCAAGGGAAGTCTGTGCATACATGTCGTCGGATCCCTTATGGTCGATATTATAACGGTAATTCGTTGCGACCTGGTAACGCGCCGACGAGTTGCCCGCAGAACCGGGGCCATAATCAATCGTAATGTCTGCGGTCTTGGCAGCCACCTTCGTGTACGCATTGGTGAAATCATCGTTGTCTTTGCCAAAGGTTATTGTTGGAGAAGGAGTGCCAAGTACGATAGAACTTGTATTATAAATCAAGTTTTCGATTTTCTCAATCTTCACGTCGCTATTGCAGAAATTTGCATCGGTAGCTTCACCAGACTTGAGAGTGGTTTTACTCCAGCCGGTCTCGCGTTCCAAGTCGGCAATGATTTTTAGCGAACTTGTGTCCTTGATGTCAAAAGTAGATGCCGACAGCTTTAGATCTTCAATGGTAAACGCGATGTCGGAGGTGTTCTTGAGTTCCACCTGCATGCAGAGCGTTGCTCCATTTATCGTGCTGCCCTTGGATGTTTCTTCGGATACAGACGTTTCATAGCTTTCGCTAACGCTCTTCTCTTCGGAAGAACCCCAGCTCATGCCCGTGGAACTGGTGTAGCTGCCGTTGTAACCGAGGGAAATGCTCCCAGTATATTTATACCCTTTATCAGTCACACCACCTCCCCACGATACTTCTATACTATGGGTCGTCGAAAATTCCCAGGCGTTCATGAGTTCTGCGCTGCGGGTTTGCTCATAGCTTGTCGAACTTGTCTTGGAAACTTCCTTGCCTTCGGTGACGGACTTGCTTTTAGATTCCCCTTCCGATGTCTCTATATTGAGCGCTATGCTAGGCGTTTTTTTCAATGTCACCCTAAGCCCAGGCACGTCGGCAATACGCGGATTGAACTTGGTCGGGTTCGTGGGCGAATACATGCCGTCGGCGAGTTCTTCGCTGTCGCTCCAGCCATCGCCATCGGTATCGGCGGCGTGTGGGTTCGTGTCGTACTTGTAGATTTCTTCAAGGTCGGTGAGGCCGTCTTTATCCCAATCCTCTTCGGAATCCATCTTGACAATCTCGATGTTCTTGATTTCGGAAAGCTTGAACGTATGCTCTCCTGCATCGATGCCTTCGCCCACCGTCACGGTCATCGTTTCCTTGCTCTTGTCCTTGAGCTTGAAATCGATGTGGTCCATATCCGAAAGCTTGATAGCCTTCTGCTTTGTTTTTCCCGAGAAGCCCATCTCCTTCTTTTCGGCCTTTCCAGAGAAAGTCAGGCTGTCGATAGTCGTGAGGTTCAGGCTTGCCGTAGGCTTCTTAGCGTCTTCGTTATATATGTTGATGACGCCAGCCATGCTAAGCGTTGCCGAAGCGGCAAGAAGGGCAGAAATTTTCTGAATCGTTTTCATTTTTCCCCCTTACTGCTTCACGTTGATGTTGAGGGTTTTATGGTACGCACCCGTCTGGACATGCACCACATAGAACCCGGATTTAAGACCTAGCTTGACCACGTTCTCGCCCTTCACGAGAGTTGCGTTACGATAGACGCAATTACCCAAGGCATCAAAAATTCGAACGGAAGCACGGCCTTCCGGGACAATCACAGACAAACTTGATGTATGACGGTTCCAACTTGCCGATGCAACAGGCACGATTCTCGACATGGGAATCGACAAGCCTGCCGAGTCGTTCTTGTCAGCCTTGAACGTAATTTTCGTGATATTTTCCACCCAGAAGTTTTCGGTAGTGCCGTCCGCCTTGGTGACTTTAATGAGGTGCGTCGTTTTTCCAGCCAAAGCGAAGGCTGCCAAAACGAGAGCGAGAATCACTAGTCTCTTCATTTTATTCCTTTCTCCTTTAAAAAGGTTCTGCAGGCACAAAAAAAATCTAGCCATGCTATTTGTTGATAGCATGGCCTGCGATTTTTACTCATTAATTTACGTAAGAAAATTTTTACTTATTTTTAAGTCGTTTTACAACAAGCGTCATGCAGACGCCCAGAACAAAGCCAAGAACCGCCGTCAACACATAGCCACCAGTTTCTGTAGATAAAATAAAGGCTCCGTACTCGGACCGTGAACCCGGAATTTCTGCCCCCGAAAAGTTGCCAATCACAGCAAAAAGTGCAATCAAAGTAACGCCGGCGATCGTCGCCAGAACGTTCGTTACCCGCCTTTCGCGTTTTTTGCGGATTATTCCCGCACGCCTATTAATTTCTTTAAGCGCATCTTCTGTTGTGTATTTCATGTTCAACCTCTTTGCTCTTCACTATACCACCCTTTAATATTTAATTGCGAATATAGATTTTTTACTCAAGATTTTTTCTTAAAAAAATATTACTCACACTGTGAACTGTCAAAAATATTACTATTTTTATATATATGATAAAGTATTTTGTCGTTAGCGAGTCCTTGTGCAGCAAAATCTTATTAACCCCCATTAAGCAAGACTGCAAATATAAGGTTTTCTTGGACGGAGATAACATCCATGCCTGATAACGACGGACTACTATATATCCGTTTTCAGACCTTTGGCGATCAAAAAGCTCTTGAAGCTATTTTTAACAAGTATAAGGAAAACCTGGTTCTATTTATATATGGGTTTGTCCGAAATATCGATATCGCCGAAGAACTGATGATGGATACTTTCGCAATCCTTGTGTCTGGAGTAGCCCGCTACAAAGAAACTGACAACGCCATGTTCAAAACGTGGCTCTTCGCCATAGCCAAGAACCAGGCCCTTCAACATCTAAGGAAGCAAAAATTCTGGTTTGTCTCGCCAGAAAAGGAATTCCTAAGCAACATAAAAGCGGACGATAGTTCTCTCCCAATCACCCTACTTTTAAAAAACGAGAGGCAATCGTTGCTATACCGTTTGTTGAGGACCATTGACGCGGACTACAGGCAAGCGCTGTACCTCCAGTATTTTGAAGAAATGAAGCCGGAACAAATCAGCCGAATTATAAAAAAGAACATCAAGCAGACTTACAACCAGCTTTCCAGGGGGAAAGAGGCCCTACGCGCCGCATACGAAAAGATGGGGATTTCATGGGATATTTAACAAGGTTGGACATCCTTACCAACATCATCCAGTCCATCATCTTAATCGTCATTATCGCAAAAACGATAAAGCTAACGATAGAAACAAAAGCAAGTCTCTTACCGTTTTTCTTCGCCTTGGCTTTGAGCGGCACCCTCCTAAGCAACTTCTATTGGTTTGCCTACGACATTTTGAAACCGGATACGCGAATGCCGATGGCATGCAATGAAATCGGAGAAAACGCAACGATTCTTCTTTTGTGCGCAGGCTTAGATACGATACTGAAAGACAAGAGAAAAGTAGCAAGTGAAATCGTGTTTGCAATTTTCTTTATCGGCGCGAACATAGCATTATGGATACTATGGACGGGAGAATGGTTCCAAGATATTTTATTTGGAATCCCGTACATTTACTTTTTCTGGCTTTTGATTCGCGGTTTAAAGAGCAGGGAAATCTTGAGCCACAAAGAAATGTGGGTTGCGGCAACGGTAGGAATCATTGTTCTGGCTATGCAAATTCCTCTATATTTTACAAAAGGGGAAGTTTTCAATTTTATATGCTTTATGGTGATGTTCGCGCTGACCGTTTGGCTCGGAATCGTGAACTTTCGGCGCAAGGATTTTTTTCTCGCCACAACTTTCTTTATGTGGACAGAACTAGCCATGTTCTTGAATTCTGACTTCTATTACGATTTATTTGTTTTCGCAAGTACGGTTGCGATTATTATTATGTACCCTTCGTTGAAAAAGGAACTTGCAGCCAATGATTAATGCAGAAAACGTGCTGATATGCATTGCAGTTCCGTTCGCAATTTCGTTTATTTTCACCAAGGGGAGTGCGCGCCAGCTGGCTTCCGCATTCCTTGCCGGTATGGTCGGCTGCATTTTTTCGGCCTATGTCGCGGGCTTTATCCAAATAACATCGGGTTATAGCGCCGAAAACACATCCATTTTTCTTTCCCCGATAATTGAGGAGAGCATGAAGCTTTCGCTGATATTGTTCTGCATTTACTTGTACGGACCATCGGGCAAAAGAATAGAGTTGCTCGCCGTCGGGATTGGTACCGGTTTCGCGACCTTCGAAAATTGCTGCATTCTTCTTTCTTCAGGGTCGCAGCAATTGACCTATATGCTGGTACGCGGATCGGCGGTCGGCGTGATGCATATCGTGACCTTGGTAGCGCTGGCCAAGGGACTACAGCTTTTGAAAATGTACAAAGCGTTCTTTTTCATCGGCATTGTGGGCATGTTGTCCATCCCCGTGACTATACATGGACTCTACAACCTTCTGGTTTCTCAACCGGGCGTGTCGTCATATATCGGGTATGCGATGCCGATGCTTTGCGTGATACTGCTGTACATGACGAATGTTGTGAAAAAAAGGTAAGGAAGTTCTAATCTTTTACGCAATGGCCCGAGCATCTATAGTATAGATTTAGACACAAAATATACAATTTTCTATCTTAATCTAGTATTTTTATCAAGATTTAGACAAACAATAAAATATTTTTAGTCTAAAAGTGAAATTTTTATGTATATTTAGACAAGAAATTTCAAAAACGGGGTATAAATGCACATTATCGGAAGAAAAAAGGAAATCAGTAGGCTTGACCGGTTTGTTGAATCGAAACGCTCCGATTTTGTCGTGGTTTATGGCCGCCGCCGGGTGGGTAAAACATACCTAATTCGCGAATATTTCGAAAACACCTTCGATTTCCAGGTGACGGGCATTTGCGACGGTAGCAAGGAGATGCAACTTGCCAATTTTGGACTCGCCTTGCAAAAATACTTTGGCGAGTCGCGAGTCCCCAGGACCTGGCTTGACGCGTTTTCGCTTTTGCAATCGGGGCTAGAAAAAAAGAACACAGGCGAAAAACTGGTCGTATTTTTTGACGAAATGCCATGGATGGATTCGCAGAAATCTGATTTCTTAAAGGCATTCGAAGTCTTTTGGAACGGCTACGCCGCCTGGGACAACAACATATTGCTTATTGTTTGCGGCTCGGCAACCACCTGGCTTACAGACAACATTTTAAACAACATCGGCGGACTTTACAACCGTGCCACGGGTCGCATTTTCCTCGAACCCTTTAATTTAGAAGAAACCGAAGAATTCCTAAAAGACAAGGGCATCATCTGGAACCGCTACGACATCATCCAGCTCTACATGGTCATGGGAGGAATCCCATTCTACCTGAGTCATCTGCAAAAGGAATTATCTCTAGCGCAGAACATCGACGAACTTTTTTTCAAGTCGCACGGAAAACTCTGGAACGAGTTCAACAACCTTTATGCAACTTTATTCAAAAATGCGGATGCACATATTAAGGTTGTCGAAGCGCTCTCACAGAAAAACAAGGGCCTTACCAAGAAGGAAATTTCGGCGGCGACAAAACTGCCTGAAAACGGGCTTCTCACGAAGATTCTCGAGAACCTTTCCAACTCGGGATTCATTCGCCCCTACAACTATTACGGCAACAAAAAGAAACTGACAACTTACCAGCTCGCCGACTACTACACGCTTTTCTACTTCCGGTTTTTGAAAGACCAAAACGGCAAAGACGAGAACTATTGGCAGAATACGCTAGACAACCCGGCAAAGCGGGCGTGGTGCGGGTATTCCTTTGAACAAGTTTGCAAGGACCACATCGACAAAATCAAGGACAAACTAGGCATTGCAGGAGTCCTTACCGAAAAATCGTCATGGTCCAGCAAAGGAGAACCCGGAGCGCAAATTGATTTGGTCATCGAACGCCGCGACAGAATCATCGACCTGTGCGAAATGAAGTTTTCGGAATCCGAATTTACGATTGATAAAGAATACGACTTGGCACTACGAAACAAGATGGAAATCTTCAGAACGGAAACAAAGACAAAAAAAGCACTGCATCTTGTATTCATTACCACCTACGGTCTGAAGCGCAGCATGTATAGCGGCATCGCGCAGGCCGAAGTCAAAGGCGACGACTTGTTTTAGCCATTCAGCAGCTAGTGCGTCAAAAGAGCTACGATTGCGGCTATGAGACCGAGGATTACGGCGGCGGCAATCACAATCACAGCGACCATCATCCACTTGACGTATTTCGCCAGGCGAACCGATATCGCATTTTGGTCTTTCGCAAATTGCTGGTACGCATTGAGAGCAGCCATCACGGTGATACCGGCATCGTCAAGCCAGCCCAATACGGGAACCGCATCGGGAGATAAATCAAGGGGCGATATATCATAAGCAAGAGCCATCATGGCGATAATCACAGAAAGAGCCTTCCAAACTACGGGGACGCCATTATTCTGTACATCTTTTGTTCCAGTCCCCTCGCGACTAGAACCACCCATGTCGTTCATGTCATGAACTTCGGCATCTTCATAAACTTTTTCGTTAGGCATAAAATCGACCTCAAAATAAACCATTTACATTTTTAATATATACAAAAAAGACTACCGACTTAGCGATAGTCTTTGTAAAAAGAGTTCCATGTAAGGTGATCCCGGCACAGAGGCCGGAATGACAAAGGAGCCGAGTGGTGCAGAAACGCGCTTGCGCGTTTCGATATCCGAGGCGAACAAGTCAAGCCTCGAAGAGGAATGACAACGTTCTGGATCCTTCGCGCTTTCGCACTCAGGATGACGGGGCTCAAAGGGCGAAGCTTAGACATTAAAAATGTTGGATAATCAAGCAAGACAAGGCGCGAGTCTCCCGTAGCGTACTAATAAGACCGTTCGGCTCTATAGCAAAAAGAACCTACGAATTTGCCTCACTCTCGCAAAAACCCCGAGCTTATGATGTGAACCCCGAAAGTTGGACACAACTTTCGGGGTTTTCATGTATAAGA
>CAMKTL010000059.1:0-18182 GCA_946415675.1 uncultured Fibrobacter sp. | reverse complement strand
TGTGTTCGCTTCGCTCTCTGGGCGATTTAGTCGAACTCACTTCGTGAGTTCTCATCTCGGCATTTTCAGATATAAAAAGAAAACCACCCTAATGGGTGGTTCTCTTTTTATCGGAATAGCGAGATTCGAACTCACGACCTCTTGCTCCCGAAGCAAGCGCTCTACCAGGCTGAGCTATATTCCGGTGACGGGCACAATTATAGTTAAATCTGATCGTGTTTTAAAGGGGTCTTTGCCGAAAAAAATGAAAAATTTTACTTATTTCTTCTTTTTGGTGGCTTGTGAGCGCGGTTTGCCGATTTTCATGATGCTGGAACCGGCGTTGTCGGGCTCGACCTTGTAAAATACGATGCGGTTGCTCCACTCGGAACGGACTTTTCTGTCGATGATTCGTTTGACGTTTCCGTATTCGGGGTTCCCGCCGCCGTGGATGACACGCAAAACGCTGAGGCCTGCAATCAGAAGGTCGTCGATGCGGCGTTCAACGGCTTCAGCGGCTTCTTCGGAGGTGAGCCCGTGGAGGTCGATTTCGTCTTCGGGGTTCGGCAGTTCCCAGGCGGCGGGGTTGCGTCGCATCTTTTTGCCGCGGACGGCTCGCATGCGCGGTCGGGCCTCGGCTTCCGCTTCGGCCTGGATTTCGGCAAGTTCATCCTTGTCTTGCATGGGATGGTTCTTAATCCATTCCAACTGGAATTCTTCTTCTGCGTTTAAAGGCATTGTTATTCCTGCTTTTTAGCGAAATATAAAAAATACAACCTTAAATTTGTTGAATTTTATAAATGGTAAAAGCGAGAAAATCTGTTAAATTAGAAAAAAGAAAAGAATCGTATAGAGAATAAAAGCGTCGGCCAAGGCTATTTCTTCGCAGTAGCGTGCAAAACGAGTGTTGCGACGGGCTGCTTGCAGACCGGCATAACCGAGTGAAGCCGCTGACGCCGTAGGCGTCAACTCCGAGCTGGGGCCCCGCCCGCATAAAGTGCTATTTACGTTTAAATAAAGATAAAGACTTTTATCTTATAAAATTCCCGTGGTAGTTCCAGCTCCATTGCTCGGGGTGGTCGGCAATCCACGTCTCGATTTCGTGCGCGATTCCCGTAACGAGCGGGCTGTTGTCGATTGTTGCGTTTGCTCGATTTTCGCCTGAATTTGTGTGCGTTCCGCTTGTTGGGGCGCTTAGGGTGCTCGGGTTAATGTGCGGTGGTTTGTGGGTTACGTCGTACTGGGGCGGGTAGTATCTCTCGAAGCGGATGACGATGCGCTGTTTGCGGCTGTGGCTATCGCGGGTTCTGCTGTTTGCGTATTCTGTCCAGGTGCGGAAGGTGACGATGCCTGCTCCCATTTCGTTTATTTTTTGCGGCAGGCGCAAATAGAGCGTGCTGGGTTGCCCGAATAGCGAAACTTCGTTTCCTTTGGTGTTTTTGCCCTGATCAACGACCATGGCGAGGATTCCTTTGGTGCGGAAGAGTTCGCGGATAAGGCGGCCTGTTTCGTCGGGGTGGTATTCGGTAAGGTGCGGGTCGCTGCGGAGTTCCTTGAGGACTTCGCGGAATGCGATGTCGCCGACAGAATCGGTAATCAGATGGACGTGTTCGCTGTAGCGACAGAGTGCGCGGTGCAAAAGTTCGAATGCTCCCTGGTGGATGCTTATGCCTGCGATGGGGGCGTTTTGTTTGGCGCATTCGGTGATGGCTTCGCGGATGACGTGCTCGTTTTCATAGACGATTCGCTTTTCAACGCTTTTAAAACGGGCGAGTCCGCGGTAGGATTCTAGAGCGTTCCAGAAGATGCCGTGGAACATGTCGCGGGGGGTAACTGCGAAAAGCGCGGAATCAGCATAGGGGACGGCGCGCATTTCCTTGGCATAAACATTCGCGGCGTATTCTTTTGCTGCTGCCAAGTGCTTTTCGACGCGTCCGTAGGCGCGCTTCTTGTGGAGCGCCTTGTATATCGGAAAAACAACGGCGAATAGGATGGTGTAGAACACATTCGGCAAACGCAGCAGAATGTTGATTAGGAACTTGTATGTTATGACCTTGAATCGGCGCATTCCCATTTGTGCGTTTGAAAAATGACTGGATCCTTCGACTTCGTTACACTTCGCTCAGGATGACAATTCCTACTTCCTGCCGCCTACTGCGTCGAAGGCGTTAATTTTCCTCGAATTCCAAAATATTTCTTCCGAGTTCGCGGTCGAATACGCTCTGCTTGAGGCCTTCTCCGGCGTAGCTGATTGTCGGCGAAATTTCGTACAACTTTTTTTCGTCGATTTTTACGTGGGCCTTGCGGAGCCAGTCGCGGTGGAGCTTGCCAATCATGGTGCGTGCGGTCTTCGGAGAATCATTGCCTTCGGCATTCTTGACGGGGCTGAATTCTTCTTCGCGCACAACGCCGAACGGGAGCATGGAACCCAGCTGCGGGAAGGCGTCAAAGAGGAACTGTTCAAACTTGAAGCATTTTTCGATGCCGCAAACGGTTTTGCGTGCGGTGTGCCACGGAAGCTTGCTTGTCTGCAACTTGCGAAGTCCGCTGATTTTAAACAAGTGAATTGCGATGTTTCCGCCGTCGAACGTGAGGCTTCCATCGGCGTTTGTCATGTCGCGGAAGTTTTCCGGGAGGTCGCTGTATTCGACAACGCCCGGTTTTTTGTCCTGGAATGCGAAAATGCCGACTTTTTCGTTTGGGCCGGCCTTGTGCACTACTTTCGAGGCGCTGAGTATGTTGCCTTTTTCGGCGAGGGCGCCAATGAATGCCGGGTCGCAAATGCGGCAGAGGGCGTTATCGACGCTGTAGAGGAACACGTATTGCACGCCGCGTTCCACAAGCCAGGCTAGTGTACCGCTCTGGGCGAGTGCGCGGAAACAACCGCCATTTCCATCGGGTACAAGTGCCAAATGGTCTTCGCCGTCGCGGACTGCCTTGCCGTCTGCGGTGAGGGCGCAAATCGTTCCCTGCTGGAAGAATCGGATGTCTTCGCGGTTTAAACCAAAGTAATCATGTTCCTTGAAAAAGTTGACGGTGGCTTCGTGATTCAAAGGACTCGTCATGATGCACCACGGGATTGCGTGTTCTACGCGGGCACCCAGGTTGCGCAAGCGTTCCGCCTGCAGTTGGAACAAACTCTTGTGGCTCGGAAGGCCGATATCGAACATGCCCTTGGGACCATCGAAACCGAGGCGGGAACCTTGACCGCCTGCGACGAGGAATGCGGCGACTTGTCCCTTACCCAAAAGGATTTCGCCAGTCTCTTTCCAGAAATCGTAACGGAGATCGTCTGTAGCGAGTTTCCACGGCATCGGGGTGAGGTCGGCAGAAACGTTATCGCTCAAGCTGGCTGCTGACTTTTCTGCATGGAGGGCCTTCAATTCTTGCCAGTCCTGGCTTAAAATATCGCGTTCCAAATTTGCGCGGGCATCGCCCGTCAAAGTTTCAAGATGTTGGGCTAGCTCTTGCTGACCCGCTGCATTCAAAGTTTCGATGGTATTCATAAGAGGTAATATAGTAATAGTTGAAGTTGTGAAAATAGGATGTTTTTTTCTTTAGGGGCTACAAAAAAGAAAATGATAAAAGTGATTTCTGCAAGATTAGTTTTGTTGTTATCTGATAAACAAATTATTTTTGTATTTTACGGATATTCAAAAGGGGAAGATCTTCTAAACTAAACGATCCGAGCGTGAAACTTGATTACAAAAATGAATCGCTCAGCGTCCGCTGCGTCAAGGACTAAGTAAATTTCGAATTAGTATATCTGAATCTGGACTTTTCGCGAAGTAAAGCAAGAGCCCCGTTGCCGGGGCTTTTCTAGTAACTATTAGATAACTAGTAACTGCGGCGAAGCCGCATTCTACCTTATACCAAAGAATACGACCATGCTGAAGATGAGGGCGAAAATGCTCACTAAGTGCATGCGCCATACGATTTTGGAGTTCATGAGGGGCTTGCTCGGGAAGCGTCCGTCCCACTTCTTTTGGTAGTGGTGGTGGAGTGGCGCACAAAGGAAGATGCGTTTGCCGGTGCCGGTCGCTCTCTTGGTGATTTTGAACCAGGTGATTTGCATTAGCACGGAGCATGCTTCGGCGATGATGATGATGCAAACGATGGGGAGGAATAGTCCCGCCTGTACCAAGATGAACATGATGCCGATGGTAGCGCCAAAGCCGACAGAACCGGCGTCGCCCATGTATATTTCGGCCGGAGGGCTGTTGAACCACAGATAAGCGAGCAACGCGCCAGCAATGGAGGTCGCCAGCGGGAAAAGTTCATCGCAGCCGGGGAGATACGGCACGCTCAAGTACTGGCTGAAGATAAAGTTTCCGCTAACGTAGGCCACAAGACCCACGAAGAACATGCTGGTGAGAATCGGTACAGAAACGAGGCTGTCGAGACCGTCCGTGAAGTTCGTTCCGTTTGCGGATGCCGCGATGACGAACGTCATGAATGCAACGAAAATCCAGTTGGGAAGGTGAATCTGGAACACGTCAATCGGGCAGAACGGAATGGTCAAGTCACCTTTGAGTTCGGGAATGAACTTGTAGCAGAAAACGGCAACGACAAAACTGAATAAAAAGTAGAGAACGAGTCTGAGTGTGCTGGATATGCCGTCTGCTTTGTCCATGTAGTCGGCGGCTTTGAGCTTGCCCTGATTCACGAGGCGCTTGGCGCGGATTTTGGCCATGTCGTCGGTGGCGCCGACGGCACTGAACAGCGCTAAAATGACGAGTGTCGAAATGGTGTAGCCGTTCATCTGGCACACAAGCAGCGATACGATTTCCACGATGACGACGAGAAGGAGACCTCCCATAATCGGGGGCGATTTTGTCTTTCCGTCCTTGTCGAAATCGCTGGTGGCGTCCAATCTCTGCAAAAAGCGGATGTACTTTGGCATAAAGAAAAGCACCAAGATGATGGAGAGCATGGCGGCAGAGCCTGCGCGGAACAGACGTCCGTCGAAAAGGTCGATGTGAGTTGTTTGATAAAGCCAGTGGCAGAGCATATTTTAGGTTTGGGGAAAAGAGCTCGGGCTTCGCCCTTTTTAGGCGAAAAGTGTTGTTTAGTTTTACATAGAAAAATTATATAACGGGTTCACAAAGCTTGATGGACGGTGTAAAAATAAAATATTGTAGTTGTATTGGCTAGGAATTGTAAAAAATTCTACATTTAGATATATGAGTGAAATGGATATCGAATGTCCGCATTGCGGAACGAAATTTAAGGTCCAGATAGACGGAGACTTCTCGAATATGATGGTGTTTCCGTGTGCTAGGTGCCAGACTCCCTTGATGTGCTATCATGGGGAGGTTTCTGAGCTGGACCGCGAGGAATTTGCAAGGTTGCGCCAAAGACTTTCGAAGGTCTTGGATGTCGTGATGCGTCAGGACGGTACCGTGGGCGAGGTGGCGAATTCGCTTAAGAAACTGGTGGATGTTTCGAACGCTCGTGCCGATGAACGCGCTCATGAACACTCGGCGATTACGGACGATGAACTAGAGGCGTTGCAGAAGGACCTTGCGGATCTCGACGTCGATGCCTTCTTGAGCAAATTGTGATTTGCACCTTCGGTGCAGTTACTAGTTCTGAGTTACTAGTTACTAGAAAAATTAAAATTTTTGTAACAATAAACTGTAGCTAACAATTGCGACTTTGACGTCTGAAGAGCCTAAAACCTATAGCCTATAACCTGTAACCTAAACATGCTTGAATTCTTCATTGCTGCTCTTGTAATCGGGATTGCTCCTGGACCGGATAATTTATTTGTGCTTGCCCAGAGTGCGACGTACGGGGCGCGTCTTGGATTTTGCATTATTCTCGGGCTTTGTACCGGGATTGCTTTGCAGATTTGCCTTCTGGTACTTGGGGTGTCGGCTTTGATAGCCGCTAGCCCGATGGCGTTTTTTGTGATTCAGTGCCTTGGCGCAGCGTACCTGCTGTACCTCGCGTACAAGAGCTTTCAAGTCCGCGCTGGAACTGTGGATTTAGACGACAAAACGGGCTCGGCGGCTTCATGCCATCCTGAGTCTTCATCACGTCATCCTGAGGGGCAAAGCCCCGAAGGATCTAGGCCCGCAGAACATGGCCTGCCTTCGGCGCGCAAGCTTTACCTGCGCGGAGTCATCATGAACATGACGAACCCGAAGGTGATTTTGTTTATTCTTTCACTGATTCCGCCTGCGGTGCGTTTGGACCGCCCGATTCCCCCGAGTTTGCAGACTGCGATTTTCGGCGCTGAATTTATCGTGGCGACAATGATTGTCTTTGGCTCGATTGCACTTTTGGCGGGGACCGTCAAGAAATATCTTTTGAATTCGCCAAAAGCAAACCGCAACCTCAACTGGTTCAGCGGTTGCGTTTTTATCTTGCTCGCGATTGCCTTGTTTGTCGTTTGACGAGCGCGTTATCGTAGCTGCGTCGTGATGTCGATTGTATTGCCACGGCCAAACTGGTCCATGTAGGTCAATTTCCATGTAAACGAAGCCGGAGTCTTGTCTGAGGTGTTGATGAGGCGCACCGAGAAATTCCGTGCTCTTTCGGGGATGATCCAGCCTTGGCATAGACCGGCCATTCCGGAGGGCATAGGATTGTACGTGTGCGCTACGATGCCACAGCCTTGGTCGCTGACATAGGTGTTGTATTCAATGGAACTCTTGGAGAAGAGGGTTTCCTTGGCATATTGAATTTCGTTAAACAACGTGTAGCCGTGTGCAATGCGGTTTTCGTTGATGGAAATGTTCGCCTTGACGGTGTCCAGTTCTTCTTTCGGGAATACCATGGAATAGGGCTCCGTCACGCGCTCTGTCGGTTTGAGTGCGAAATTGGCGTCTAGGTGCAAGACAAAACCTTCGGGCAACCCGCTGGCGCTCATTTTATAATTACTTACAAACTGTATCAATGTGGTGCACGTGGCTGCCGGGAGTGTCGAAAGTTTGCTCTTGATGTCGTCTATGTCGAATTCCGGAATGTCGGCGTAGGGAATGTACGACGTGAGGGCGCTGTCGCCTAGATTGATGTCAATGAGTCTGGTCTCGTCGGTGCTCCCGCGGAAATATTGGGCGTGTTTTTCGCTCCCGTCTCCGGGGAACATTCCTTCGCTATGGAGGCTGATGTATCCTCCGACATATTCAACGCAACTTTTTTGACGGCATGTAAAGGATCCATTGTTCTGGATTTCGCAGCCGCCCTGGTCGAAATAGCCCGTGTCGAGCGTTCCGTTTTCGACAGGGTAGAGCAGGCGGTAAATCTTGTGGCGTTCGTCTTCGGGCTCGTTACGTAATTTGCTGTAGCTGCTGGACGAACGCACAATCGGTTCGAAAATGGAAGAGTTGCTGTTGCCGCCCGCGGAACTAGCGCCTGCGGAACTAGATAACGTTGTGTTTGACGAAGTTGCTGTTGAACTGGATGAATTTTTTGCCGTGCTTGAATTGACGGTGGTGGAGCTGGATGCGCTTGAATTGGAGCTCTGGTTTGCGGAACTTAAGGTCGCAGAGTCCGAAGATCCTTGTGCTGAAGAGGTGGAAGCGTTTGCCGAACTGGATTGAACGTTTGTCGAACTCGAGGGCGTCTTTGCTGAACTCGAGGAAGCCTTTGACGAGCAGGAACCTTTAGATTCGGAATTGGAGGAAAGTGATTCGGAATAGGAATCGTCCGTTTCGGAACTGGACAGAATCGTTTCTGAATCGCTAGAATATTCGCTTAACGCGGGAATTGGATCGTTGGCGTTGTCGGAACAACTCGCTAAAAAGGCTGCCACCCCAAAGGGGACTACTGCTAGGCCGTGAATTATCTTGCGAATCATTATGAAATATCCTCCTTCTTTTAAAATATATACAAAAAACAAAGGTGGACTTTTATTTAATGTCGTTGTTACGATAATTGTTGTTGTATGAGCAACAAAAGCTTCTTGATTGTCTCTTCGGGGGATTCCTTGGAGTTTCCGCCTGCGGCGCGAATGTGGCCGCCTCCGCCAAAATTCTTGGCAATGGCGTTGACATCGACAACATAATTGCTACGCAAGCTGATTTTGTATTCCCCATTGACGGGGTAAAGGAATATGGCGACTTCGGTGCCGCTCACTTCGCGTAAAGTGTCGATGATGTTACTCAATTCGACCGGCGTTACGGAGTAGCGGGTCATGTCGTCGGGGGTGAGGTAACTATAGACGACCTTGCCGTTAAGCGCAAGCTTGCTGTTCTGCATCACGAATCCGGTGACGAGCGTCTGGATGTATGTCCTTGTATAGTAGGTCTCGTTGATGATGCGTGTAAAGTCGATTCCCTTGTCGAGCAATTCTCCAATGGCGACCATCGTCTTTTGCCCGGTGCAGCTAAATTTGAATGCGCCTGTGTCGTGAACAATTCCAAGATAGAGACATTCTGCGGTGTCCTTGCTTATTTTGTTCGTGTTAAGCAAAAAGAACAGGACTTCGCTTGCGGAACTCGCCTTGACTTCGACAAAATTTTTTGTGCAGAGATTCAGCGGATTGCTGATGTGGTGGTCGATGTTGCAGGTCTTGCCTGCGGTCTTGAGGCATTTTTCGCCGTTGGCTCCGATGCGTTCAAACGAAGGCGTATCTATGAGGAATGCTAAATCGACAGGTGCGGAATTGTCATCGTAAATTTCGCAAACTTTGTTTGAATTGGGGAGAATCTTGTAGCTTTCGGGAAAGCGTTCCAAAAACAGTTGAACCTTGATTGTCGGATAGTTGTCGCAAATGTAGTTGTAAAGTCCAAGGGTGGAGCCTACGCAATCGCCGTCGGGGCGGACGTGCCCGAAAATGGCTACGGTTTTAGATTCGTTCAATAAATCATCTATTTTCATGAAAATGAATATAGTAAGTTGAGTTCTAAGTTCTGAGTTACTAGGGTGCCATCGGCACAGTTATGAGTTTAGAGTTACTAGAAATGTTCTTATTGCATCCTCTAGTAACTAGTAACTATTAACTAGTAACTATGAACTAGTAACTAAATTTACTTCCATGAAACTTCTTTTTACTGATTTGGATGGTACGCTTCTCGACGACGCGAAGAATATCAGCGACGCGGATATGGCTGCTATACACGCGATGATAGACGCGGGCCACAAGTTCGTGATGACGACGGGGCGTCCGCTCACAAGCGTGAAGCGGATTGCGGAAAAGTATGGCTTCTTGAAACAGGGATATTTTTTGGTGAGCTTTAATGGCGGGCTCATTTACGACTGCGGAACGGGAACGCCGATTTTGACGCGCCGTATTGCTGTGGATCAGGTGAAGTTCATTATGGACGAGGCGCACAAGCGCGGAATGCATGCGCATACTTACGCTGGCGATTTAGTCGTTTCGGAATACGAGACGGAACAGCTCAGGACGTATTGCCGCTTGATGCAGATGGATTATGTTGTTGTTGACGATATTCGTACGTACTACGGCGAACGGCGCGATGTGAACGGCCCGATAAATGTCGTGGTGAAACCACCAATCAAGGTCAACGTCATTACGCCGTTTGAACATTCAAGTCTTGTCGATTTTCGAGCCGACATGCGGACCGTGACTGCGGATAAACTCTTTGATGTGTTCAGCAAGCCCGAAATGCTCGAATTCTCGCACATGCTTTCGAATAAAGGCGCTGCGGTGCGCTACATGGCGGACTTCTATCACGAGCCGATTGAAAATACGATTGCCGTGGGCGACGAAGAAAACGATTGCCCGATGATTGAAGCGGCGGGTGTTGGAGTGGCGATGGCGAATGCGTCACCGGCGGCGAAGGCCGTTGCAGATTACGTAACGGAGCACGACAACAACCACTCGGGAATCGCCGAAGTTATCGAGAAATTTGTTTTGTAGGGCTGTGAGCTATGGGGTCGGGGCAAATCCCCTTTGGGGTCGCTTCGCTTTGGGCTGTGAGGTCGCCTTGCTTTGCAAGGCTTTGAGCGTTTCTAATTACAATAATCTCAAAGGGAGCCGTCGGCGACCGAGTTCATACCTCATACCTGAAAGGGCCGTAGGCCCGTGCCCATACCTCATACCTACATTACTTTCTTAAGTCTTGCAATTATCTCTTCCACGTTCGTAAATGCGCAGAAGGGGAGGCTCACGACATGTTCCGCAGCTCGATCGGCATGTATATTTGTGTTTTCTAATAATTCATCGACGATGTTGGGCGGGAGTGTATTGATGATACCGGGAGGACCATATAATGCTCCTGCGATATAGTCCGTTTGGTATTTTGCAAAGCAAGGCTGCTCATGCAGCGGCATCGGGTAGTGGATGCAGTAGGGAATTTCGGCGCGTTCCAGTTGAGCGATAAAGGCGTCGCGGTCGTTTGCCAGCACTGTGTATTGGGCGTAGGTGCTGGTGTTGCCGTCGGCAATTTTCTGCGGTGTGATTTTTGCACTTGCGCTTGCGCCCGAAATGTCCGCACCTGCGGCGATTCTCCCGTTGTATTCCGCGAAAAATTCGTCGTACTTGCGGGCGTTTTCGCCGCGCTTCTTCAGCTCGTCCTTGAAATGCCGGAGTTTCACGCGGAGAACCGCTGCTTGGATGGCGTCGAGTCTGCTGTTCATGCCGCAAATCTCGTGAACGTAGCGCGTCTGACTGCCGTGGTTCGCAATGAGGCGGATTTTTTGTGCGAGTTCATCGTTGCTTGTGAAAAGCGCTCCGCCGTCCCCGTAGCAACCGAGCGGCTTTGCCGGGTAAAAGCTCGTGATGGAAATATTCCCGAACGTGCAGGCGTTTTGTCCGCATTGCGTTGCTCCGAACGCTTGGGCGGAATCTTCGATGAGCCATAGACCGTGTTTTTTAGCGATTTCCTTGATTTCGCGGTAGGGAGCGCACTGGCCGAACAAGTTGACTGCGATGATCCCGCGAGTTTTTTCGCTAACCCGCGCTTTGATGCTTTCGGCGCTGACCTGGAGCGTTTCCGGGTCGATGTCGGCAAATACTGGAACGCCACCCATTCGCATGACGCATTCGGCTGGTGCGATGAACGTGAAATCTGGTACGATGACTTCGTCGCCCGGTTTGAGTCCGAGGGCCATGAGAGCGATGGTGAGTGCGTCCGTTCCGCTGGCACATGTTATGGCCCTGGTTTCGGGGCCCGAACAGTCGGAATTGCAAAAATCGGCCAGTTCTCTTTCTAGCGCCTGGACCACTGGTCCCCCGATAAAACATCCACTGTCAAGGACTTGCTGTTCGGCCTGCAAAAATTCTGACTTATAAGCTTCGCGCTGCGCACGTACGTTGATGAACGGAATCATGGTGTAAAATATAGAACTTAGTGTTCTACCAACTAAAACTTCACTGGATCCTATCGGTCGCATGCGCTCCCTTCAGGATGACGAAATGCTTTAATCTCTCGTCTTTTGTCTTTCGTCTCTCGTCTCTCGTCTCTCGTCTAAAACCCCCCTTGACAACTTCCAAACTTTTACTATCTTTGTGCTAACATTTTTTAAAGTAGGTTTTCACCCGGAGATTTTAAGGTGCCTCAACACAAGTCTTGCAAAAAGCGTTTGCTCCAGGCCGAAAAGGCCAACGCAATGAACCGTTCCACTCGTAGCGCTATCCGTGCTAGCCTCAAGGTTATCCGTACCGCTTCTACGAAAGCTGCTGCCCTCGAAGAAATGCCGAAACTCTTCAGCATGCTCGACAAGGCTGCCGTTTCTCACCGCGCTGGTTTCTGCGCCAACCGTGCTGCCAACTACAAGGCCAAGGTTGCCAAGGTCATCAACGGCCTCGCTTAATTAAAAATTTTTAGAAGGTTTTGCTGAAAACGAACCGGTATGCTATAGCATATCGGGCGTTTTTTGTTTATGAAACAAATGTTGAAAAATATTTACACTGGGACGACTGATGATGTGATATACAATGCTAATCTGGAAAAATGTTGAATTTGCTTAAAAAAAGCCGAAATAAAAAAATATTTTTTAGTTTGGTGAACTTTTTTTACTAGATTAGATATTGGGTTTCAAGGAATTATAATGTCGTCTATTAATTTTGCTACAAGAGAAATAAGCTGTAAGGTCGTTTATTATGGTCCTGGTCTTAGTGGTAAAACTACGAACCTCCAGGTGATTCACCAGAAAATGCCCCAAGATAAGCGAACGGACATGGTCTCGCTTGCTACAGAAGGTGATAGGACCTTGTTCTTTGACTTTTTACCTTTGAACTTGGGCGACATCAAGGGCTTTAAGACACGTTTTCAACTTTATACCGTACCTGGTCAGGTTTATTACAACAGTACACGTAAACTTGTGCTTCGCGGAGTCGATGGTATCGTTTTTGTGGCGGACTCCCAGCGTTCCCGTCAGGCCGAAAATTTGGAGAGTCTCCAGAATCTTCGTCAAAACTTGCAGGACTACGGCATGAACCTGGACGATATTCCGTTCGTGCTCCAGTATAACAAGCGCGACATGGAAAACGTCTTTACCCTGGACGAGATGAACGAACAGCTCAATCCGGACAAGAAGATTCCGTTCTTTCCGGCAACCGCCCATAACGGTAAGGGCGTCGTGACAACGCTTAAGACGATAGCCATGTTGGTTATCGAAAAGTTCAACGTGAAGCAGGGCTTTTTGCGTAAGGCCGCCGCTAGCGCAGGCAATACGGGCATTCATGAAGTGTCCGTTACAAAAGATGGCGGTACTGTTGATGGCTCAGAACAAGGCGGTGCTCAAAACATCGGTGTTGCCACTCCGCAACAGCCTACATCGCCGTTCCGTATGCCATCGTTTGCCGCAAAGCCGTCCGCAAACATGGGGAACTCCGGCGGTGCTGGTTCAGGCTTGTTCCAGAAGGGCGCCATGTCCTCGCCGTTTGCACGTCCGCGTGTGGCGACTGCCGTTCCTAGAATGCCGACGTTCGGTCGCGTTGTCGAAAAGCAAACTTCGACGGATGATGACGAAATCGTCTTGCGCCCGTACAAGCCGAAAGATACGTAAAGTTTAATTGTAGTTTGGTGTAATTCGAATATGAGCGATTATACAATTTATTCAGATGATGCTAATAAAGTGCGTCGGTTGATGGCCGCATACCAAGCGAGTGTTAAGTGCGAATATGTTGTTCTGTGCCATCGTGATGGAAACATTGTTGCCGAAGTCGGCACCCTCGGGTCCGATTTAGATGCAACGCCCCTTGCCGTTCTCAGCATTGCGGCTTTTGACTCTTCGCGCCAGATTGGCGTGATGCTCGGCGGAGAAAATTTCCAGTCCGTTTCGTTTACGGGCGAAAATCGTTCTGTCTATATTTCCCCTGTTGACCAGTCGCTGTTGCTTGTTCAGGTCTTTAATGCGGGCAGGCTTCCGAACCGCATCGATGATTTCAACCGTCTGTTGGTCGAAAAACTGGAGGAAGCCGTTCCTGCGTTTACGCAGAATACGAGCAGTCTTGTCCGGTAGGAGGTCTTGTGGCAGGCAAGTTTCCGCCACTGAGGAATTTGAGGAAGACGACCGTTTTTGCGATTGTTGTCTTCTGTACTTTTTTTGTACACCGCTTTGTCGCTTTCTTTATTGACGACGGCGTTAATTTTTCGGATCCCGCAGACACAGAACTTGCACCGGCCACTAGTTCCGTTTGTCGCCATATCGTGAACGGGGAACCCTTCGGCACCGACAGCGTCTTTGAAGAAAATACGAGACTTTACGTGTTTTCGGTCGTCACGAATTCTGCCAGCTACCAGGAAGATTCGCTTGTCCACATTTGGTACAAGGGGATAGATACCATTTATGCGGAACCTTGTAACCTGACAGGCGATGTCTGTAGTTCTATGCTTGCTTCGGACATGGTTGAACTTGGGGAATGGAGTGTCGATTTGGTGGCTGGCCGGAAGCTGCTCGCTAGTAGGCAGTTCCGCATTGTGACTCCTTCCCGGTAATTTTGTATGCGGTCGATTCCCTGTCTGGGCCTGCTGTTTGTCAGTTTAGCCTTTGCGTTGGATGTAGATTCGCTCCCTGTTTGGAACCCTTCTATTCTTGAAAAAAGTGCATCGCTTGATGAAGGTGATGCAGGAAATGCCGTGACTTCGGCTGCGTCTTCGAATGTGCGTTCGGATGCGCAGGATTCGTCTCGTGCCGAAATCGAGACGCACGGCTACAAGACGATGCAGGTGACGGTGGGCGACGGCGGTACTCAGGTCGATCAGGAACTGCGGCTCTCGATTCAAGGGCGGCTTACCGATAGCGTTTATATAGACGCGCTTTTGTCGGATGTCGATCGCAAGGCGGGAGACCAGACCACGGCAACGCTCCAGGATGTCGATCAGATTTATTTTAGGGTGGAATCTCCGTACGCCATGCTCCACTTGGGCGATTTTACGTGGGATGACCATTCGATGGGGCTGACATCGTTCGAACGTTCTTCGCTGGGGGCGATGGCGACGTTGCGTTATCGCGGGTCCGAGGTGAGCGGCGCTTGGGGAACGGACGAGGTCACACGTTATTCTTGGTCGTTTAGCGGCGTGCAAGGGCAGCGCGAAGGTTATCACCTGGACGAATCGGGCGGTTTTATTTCGGTTGTTCCCAATTCTGAAAAGGTCTGGCTGAACGGTGTGAAACTCGTTCGTGACCGCGATTACGAGGTGAATTACGCGGGTGGCCTTTTGGATTTTAAAAACGGGATTATTCCGGGGACGGATGATGAAATCTTCGTAGAATACGACGCCTACGTGAGCGATGACATTTACACGATGTACGCTTTTCGCGGAAGCCTCCGGCTCGAGAACGTGTTCTTCGATGTGTCTGGATTCCATTTGGAAAACGATGTAGAACGCATGCGCAAGAATACGCTCGACAGTGCCGATTACGAACTCTTGAAAAACGACCGCGGCGGGAAACTTTCGGGTTCGCAGTCGCTTCAGGAACTGCACCGCCCGAAAATGTCCGAGCGCTTGGGAGCCCGCCTCCGTTTGCAGGCGGAACATCGCTTTTATGCCGACTTGGAATTGGGTTTAAACCGCATGGATTCGAATACTGTTTCGAATAACATTGGTGGCCCGAGCGGGCGTGCGTTCCGCTGGTATGTGACTACGGATTCGACGCAGGACATGCAGACGTTCCCGGTGGCGCTTTCTGTTTATGGAAACTTTGTTCAAGAAGGTTTTGCGCTTTCGGATTTTGGCGGGAGCGACAGGGACTGGAATGCGTATGCGTTGCGTAACGATTGGGATTTGGACAGTACGTTATTGACGGGCGATTTGCATTTTGATGAACTTGCGCTCCGGATTCGGCTCGGCAGGGACTGGTTCGGTTCTGTGCAGTGGGGCTATCGCCGTGGCGACGACGAACGTTGGAATTCTTCTCGCTCGAAGCTTTCGCTTGTGCACCGCGGTTCGGAGGCTGTGAGTGAGTTTGCTGCATCGTACGTTTCGAGTTCGCAAGAGGTCGAGCAAAAACGTTATCAGGGAACGTTCTCGTCGGAGTTCTTGCAGGGATTCTTTAGGCCGTTCGGCAGCGGCGATGTCCGCTATTCGGTGCGGGATTCGCTAGGGCATAAGACGGAGCGCGGTTACGTAAAGACTGCAGTCGGCGCGACGCTCAACGAGGATTTATGGAACGTGAAGGAATCCGTCGGGACGCTCACCGTGCGCAAGCACGAAATGAAGAGCGGCGAGGATTGGCGTGATTCCGTAAGTTCCGTGACGTGGACGCAGTCGGCAGAAGCGAACTTCCGTCGGTTCAACTTGTCCCATTTGTTGCAGTATTCGCATGTGGTGTCGGATTCGCTTGGAACGTCGGATTCTTGGATTGGTGACTTGTCGGCGAATTTCGGCGATGATGACATGGGCGTGCAGGGCTCTGTCGCTTACCAGTTCGGGATGTCTTCGGAACAGACCTATACGGCGATTTACAAGGCCGTAGCGAAAGGAACGGGCGATGTGCGCTACGATAGCCTCACGGGTGCATTTATCGAGGGTGTTGATAATGGTGACTTTGTCTATGAAGGCATGGGGCGCAACGATTCTGTTGGTGCTGTACTTTCGTCGAATGCGACCTTTGAAGCCTCGTTGGAATGGAATCCCGGAGTTTCGCTTGGCATTACCCAAGGTTTCTTGCGCGATATCACGCTTAGTGCATCGTTCCATTCCGAGGCCGAAGATACGACTGGTAAAAAGATTTATTTCCCTCCGGTAGTGCCTTCCGCTTTGCGTGGCGTAACGGCGGGAACGGTCTCGTGGGAAGCAAGCCTTGCATGGAATCATCCATCCGGTTTGTCTGCAACGTACAATCCGAGTGCAAATTACGAAAAGAAAATGTCTTCTACCGGGTATTACCAGGACATGTTCGACCATAAGCTTACGGCCGGGTTTGAAATAAATGAAGACCATTATGTGGGTATCGAAAACCTTTTCGAGAAAGTCCATCTGACATCGCTCCAAATGCTGGATTGGAATATATGGGAAATTGCGGGGCTCTATACATGGAAATTGCCTGCGGGATTCAGCCTGACTCCGCGCATCCGCTACAGGGAAGGTTCCGGCGAAGACGATATGGATGTGACTTTCGGGGCGCACCTCTGGGAAGAAGAAATCCGGGTTGGTTACGAGAAAAAGGGAAGTGTCGATGGCCATGTTTCGTTTGCGTCCATACAAATGAACAAACATGACGGTGTTATCCCGTACCAGATGATGTCCGGATTTGGCGACGGCGTTACGTACAGGCTCGAAACGATGGTGTCCGTAGAAGTCAATAACTTTTTGTCGCTTTCGCTCCGGTACATTTTGCGCTTTGGCGATGCCGAAGAAAATGTGTTCCAGAAACTGGCGAGCGAGGCGAAGGCGTATTTCTAGTATGATGCGGTGGTGGCAAAATATTTTGTTCTGTGCTTTTACGGCGCTCCTTTTCGGTGCCGGTTTTGGCCATGCCTCGTGCCGTATTGAACGAATCGAATGGGACGGTAAACACAGCGAGTTCGATGAACTTACGATGGGGGACATTGTCGGGGCGCCTTGCGATTCTTGGCATGTGGCGAAGGAAAAGCTGTTGCGTTATTACGAGGACCACGGATTCCTCGGTGCAAAGCTGCAGGTGGAAGTCGATGGTGCAGGCGTCATGCGTTGCCTGTTCGAGCGCGGCAGCGCCTGGGTGTGGGCCGAACCCGAAAATCTGGATTCGGGAGCAACGGATATAGAAGTCTTTAGGCAGCTTACGGGAATTGAAATTGATGGCCCTGTATCGCTTTCGGATTTGAGCCGTTCTGATGGTAGGCTCTCGCGTTTGGGATATTACGATAAAACTTCAGATGTTCGCTTGTTCCGTGACCCCGTACGCAATCGCGTTATCCCTGCGTATTCCATGCGTGCGACGGCTATATCTTATGCAGAAGGTTTTCTCACGTATTCGAGTGACGAAAATGTCTGGGACGGGCATGTCGATCTCGCTTTGTACAACATTTTGGGCACGGGACGAGACTTACGTCTGGAGGGAACATCGCAGGAGAATTCCCGCCGCCTAGAGGGCTCGTATCGCGAAAGGTTTATTTTCGGGACATCGTGGGATGTGCTTGTGCGCGGGTTCTTCGAAGACGATTCGCTGTCGCGCAATTCGCGGCTGGAGGTGGGCGTTTCGCGGAACGTCGGGTTTAATTTTGAGGTGTCTGCATTTGTCGGTATTGGGAACGACGAGAAAAGTTCTACGTTCGAATTGTCGTATATCTCACTTGACCGTAGCGTTTTGCCACGGCGCGGAACCTCCTTCGACGTATCGCTGGCGTGGATGATGGACCGTCCCGATTCGCTCGACAGCTACTTGCGCTTGGAATCCTCCTTTATTCATTACGTTCCCGTGTGGAAAAATTTCATTGCGCGGTATTCCGCCGCTGCAGGGACGATGCTTCCGTCAGGCGGCTCGTTTGCTCGTGAAGACTTGTTCGCTCTGGGTGGGATGGATTCGTTCAAGGGCATGATGTACCGTTTTATGCGGACCCGTGCATACGGGTTTTCGCAGATGGCTCTCCTTTGGCAGGACGGCTACGACTTGTCGATTGAGGTGTTCTACCAGCCGGGGCTTTACAGGCGGATGGCACCGTTCCACGGTTGGGCTCGCGAGCATGATTACGGTATCGGCTTTACTCAGTACCGCAAGTCGTGGAGCTTTAGCATTTACTATGCGCTCCGCAATGGGTGCAACTATCTGGACGGCGTGCTAGGTTTCGGCGTGAAAACGCTGTTTTAAGAAAAAAGCTTTTGAAAAAACGAAAAAAGTACGTTATGCGGGCGGGGCCCCAG
>CAMKTL010000058.1:0-18802 GCA_946415675.1 uncultured Fibrobacter sp. | reverse complement strand
AAGAAAAAAGCTTTTGAAAAAACGAAAAAAGTACGTTATGCGGGCGGGGCCCCAGCTCGGAGTTGCGAAGGCCGCACGGGCCCCTCCCTGCACCCTCCCCATCCTTGGCCGACGCTATATTCTCGCTCTGTTAATCATTCATTTGTTTTTGATGGAATATCTCACTAACAGCAATAATAATTGCTGCTAATAGGTGCTGGGTTTCGGGGTGAAAACGCTAATCTAGGCTGTAGGTGGTGGGTCTTAGAGTCTCGGAACTCTCACTTTGTCGCCCGCGTTCAAGTGTTCCAACGACACACCTGGGTTGACGGACTGCAATGACGAAAGCACGTAAAAGCGGGGGAGGCTCTGCGTTCCGGCACCGTAAGTCCTGCGGAGCAACTTGAACAGGTCTTCTCCGTCGTTTGCCGTGACGGTCTTGTAGAGGTTCTTATTAGACGGGTCGGACTGGAGTGCCGAGAGCGCGTTCGAGAATTTGGCTGCAAAGTTTTCTGCAGAATGATTGGGTTTTGCGACCTCTGATGCGTGCTTGGCGGCGGACTTGTCGTTTTTCTTCGACGAGGCGTTCTTTGAATTGCCCGGTTTCCCGGTGACAGACGGCGGCAACTTGAAAGTCGGCATCCTGGACGAGTTCATGGTCAGGTTGACATCGACGGAATCTTTGCCTTTCTTGACCGGTTCTAGTGCCAAAATGGAGTCCAGCGAGGCAATATAGTTGCTATCGGGCCATTCTTCGAGGACCATTTTCTTGTTGACTTGGATGATTTTAATGGTCGGATGGTCTTTTTCGCAGGCCAAAAGCAAAAAACAGGACAAGAAACAGAGCGACAATAGAGATTTCATGTTGTAAAAAATACTAAAAATGGAGTCCACGCTTGCCAAATTCCCGAAAAACAACTAAATTTTGGCTCTCAACATTTACTTCACAGGAAGTTTTATAATGAAAGAAGGTATCCACCCTAATTATCAACCGGTCGTGTTCGTCGATGCGAATACGGGTAAAGAATACATCACCCGCTCCACGAAGTCTTCCGCCGAAAAGAAGACTATCGATGGTGTTGAATATAGCGTAATTTCTCTTGAAATTACGGCTGATACCCATCCGTTCTGGACGGGTAAGCAGCATCGCGTGGATACGGCTGGCCGTATCGACAGCTTCAACAAGCGCTATGGTGGCGGTGCTAACATCACCTCTGCAAAGCGTAAGACTCGCAAGGCTGCACCGGTCAAGGCTGAAGAAGAAGCTTAATCTTCTAAAGTTTAGGGCCTCCCTAATTAGGGAGGCTTTTCTCTTATTAACCCTAGAGGACGCAAAATGAAAAAGAAACTTAGCATTTGTGCCGCCGCCATCATCGCACTCGCTATGACTGGTTGCGAAAAGACTGGTACTATCGAAGGTGAAGTTTGCGATGCATTCACCGGTAAGCCGTTGGAAATGCCTACCGTCGGTATGGACTCCACGATTTTCACCACCCTTTCGAAAAAGTACGAGTTTAACCAAGAACTCCGCAAGGGTAAGTTCAAGTTTGTCAAGGTTCCTCCTGGAACTTATCGCGTTTATGCGGGCCGCTCCAAGTATGTCAAGACCCGTACCACGGTCACGACGACGGAACAGAATCCGAATGCAACGCTTCGTCTCTACATTTACAATTCTCAGGTAGAACCGGGCCTGTACCAGGGTACTGCCGAAGGTCCGCTCAAGATTTCGAACCAGTGGGTCGTCTATTCTACCAACTGCGACGAATCTATCGTCGGTTACCGTTTGTCGATGCCGCAGCAGGTTGAAAGCGCTACTGCAAGCATTGCCGAAAAGATTGGCGTCCCGAAGAAGGGCAAGAAGGGCAAGAAAAAGCACAAACCGGCTCCTGCCGCTCAGGTTGTCACGAAGGTCACGAACCTCCCGGATCCGCGTGTCATCGAAGGCAAGCTCGAAGTTTTCTATCGCAATGCTTCCTCTGTGACGACTGCTCTCACGGCAAAGACCTATCCGGCTGTTGTCGCTTCGATCGCCTCCCACAAGGACTGCAAGGGCTTTGGCGCTGGCGAAACGAACGGCGTGTTCCCGGTTAAGGACAAGGGCACTGACCTCAAGGTCGAATACGTTGCCGAAAACCTCTTCAAGATTACTGGCGACCTCCCGAAGGGCAAGCAGATTATCCAGCTCACCCAGGACGGAAAGACGGTCCAGACTTACTATTTCGAAGCAAAGTAAGTTCTTGAAAGTTGCTTGAAATTGAAAACACATGGCCGCAAAGACCATGTGTTTTTTTATTCAAGAATAAATCGTTTAGAGGGGCCAAATTGTCAATTCGGATTTGCTAAAGGTCGCGAAAGAATTTAAATTAATAACGAGTGTTCGGACTTGGTTTAATGGAGGCGTGGTATGAAACTGTTATTAGCGTGCATCGTGTTTCTTGCTGCTTCGGCGTGGTCCAGCGTAAACCTTATTTGGACGGAGTTCCAGTTCGAAAAAGGGTATTTGGAAGTAGATACCGCAAAGATTTGCAATGTGGATACGACCTATATCAACTGCTCGCAGGACAGAGGTCTTGCGTACTATTCGACGATGGATACCACATTCGCAGTTCTTTTCAATCCGTTAATCACAAGGGTGCAGCTTTTTAAATCCTTGAATGTGGACGAACAAAGACAAGCCGCTGCGGGATATGATTTCAAGATGACGGCTGTTTTGCGTTATGAGTTTATGAAGTGGCAGGAGTGGGGTATTATCAAGATGACAAAGGATAGTGCCCAACGTATGCTGGATCGTATCTTGCCGGAAGCGAGAGATGTTCAGGGACGTAAAATTATCCATAAAAAGGTTTGCGATGAGGAAATGATCTCGGCATGCCAAGGAGAGATCCTTTGGGGGGGGAGCGGTTCACCGGATTTTTCTGAAGATGACGTTGCCCGCCTTCCGCAAAAAAAGGTTTTGCTGAATGCGGAATCCGAAAATCCGGGTACGACTTCTTTGCCACGTAAATTTGGCAAGGAAATTCAGGGCGTGGGAAACGTTCAGCCGGGAACCGGCTACAAGGCTTTTGACATGAATGGAATTTATCTGTACCGTGGCACTTGGAACGGTTGCTTTACGGCACAGGGAAAACCGGTCATTCTCAAGTTCGATAACGGAAGGACCGCCGTTTTCCGCTAGTATCCCCAATGCTTGCGGATGAACGAAATTATAAGTTTTCTCCTTCTTTTGGATGTTTGTTCTGAACTTGACTGGATGGGGCTAGCCCCAACTTTTTGGCTCGGTCATATCCATGCAAGCATGGCTGCGACTCTCGCCTTCTGAGTAGTCTTCCGCTTCGCGTCAGGATGACGAGATGCGGGGCGTTGATGACGGAATGTGTTTACGCCCCAGCAGCCTCTAATCGTTGAACATGACAGTAGGCTAATTCCTTAGTTTTTTGTACTTTCGCTTCGCTCAAGTACCAAATGCTAGGCTCGGTCATATCCATGCAAGCATGGCTGCGACGCTCGCCTTACGCATTTGTCATCACGCACCAGCGGCTTCAAGTCTCGCTACATGGCAGTAAGCCAACTCTTTCGTTTTTTCGTCACGGAGATGCAGGCTGGAGCCTTCGCAGTAGCGCCAGTATTTGCACTTTTTGCAGTCGCCGATTTTCGCCCAGCTGCGGTCGCGCATCACCTGATAGCGGTTCTGCCACACGTCCCAGAGGTCGTCCTTGTAGATGTTGCCTTGGATGTAGTCGCCGCGCAGGCTCGGGCATGCTGAGATGCTGCCGTCGCAAAGTACGGAACTGACGTTCACGCCGGCGCGGCAGAAGAACGGGTAGTTGCGGGCGTCCTTCTCGTAACTGCCGAGGAATCCTTCGCAGCCGTAGTTCACGTTGATGACGTTCAGCGATTTTACTTCGCGGATGAAGTCGAACACTTGGCGGAATTCCTGGTTCGTGAGCTGGAACAGTGGATTGTCCTTGGCGCGGCCCTTCGGGAACACCGTCGCGATACGCCAGCGCTTTACGCCAATTTTCAAAAGCAGGTCGAGAATCTTCGGGAGTTCCTTCAGGTTTTCGCGGTTCACGCACGTCATCACGTCGAAGGTGAGTCCTTGCGTGTGGGCGGCCATGTCGATGGCTCGTACGGCGCGTTCAAAACTATGCGGGTCGCCACGGAAATGGTTGTGGTTCGCTTCGAGGCCGTCGAGACTGATGGTGAGCGAGCGCAGCCCCGCGTTCAGGAGTCGCGTGTAACGTTCGGGAGTCATCGCAAGACCGTTCGTGACCATGCCCCAGGGGTAGCCGCGTTTCTTGATTTCCTGGCCGCATTCTTCGAGGTCCGGGCGCATCAAGGGTTCGCCACCGGTAATCACCACGATAAAGTGCTTCGGGTCGATGTGCGGGGCGAGCTTGTCGAGTACGCCCATGAAATCGTCGCGGGGCATGTCGGGGATGGCGTCCTTGACGCAGTCGCTACCGCAGTGCAGACAGTGCAGGTTGCAGCGGAGCGTGCATTCCCAGAAAAAGTAAGTGAGCGGGTGCGCCTTGATTTCGTTGTGGCGGTAAAGGCGATAAGCTTCGAGAGCGAGTTTCTTTTTAAGAGAGAGTTGCATAATAGGTTGTAGGTAATAGGTTTTAGGTGGTAGGTGTATAATCGCGGCGAAGCCGCCAAACTTTAATCTAATGACTAATGACCATTGACTATTGACTAATAACTAATAACTAAACTAATAGCGGTTTTCCTCATAATAATTCTTTTCGAATTCCTTTTGGGTGTATTTGATTTCTTTGCCTTGTTTGTCGGTGCAATTTAGAGTGGTTTCATCTTCATAAGCCCAGCAAGAAACACCGTCTTCACAACGATAATATTTTTGGCATTTTGGAGGCGGTTGGTAGGTGCAGTTTTGACCGTTATCGTTCGGATGAAGACCGTCTTCACAATAATAGCCCGCAACTCCGTATTCGGGACACCCTATAGTAAGTGTGCATGCTGTAGGCTCGTTGCTAGAAGACGAATTGTCATTGCAGCCACCCCAGAAAAAGGCGGTCAGGGCGAGTGCTATTTTTTCCCAGTGCTTGTACATAATTAGGCTTTAGGTGGTAGGTAATAGTTAAAATAATAATTTAGTTGTTGATGGCTAGGTTTTGAACGCTATTTCTCTGTTTCCTTTAGACAATTGTCAATATTCCTTTTTGCTATTTTTTCATTGTAATCTAATATTTCCTGATAACGTGGGTTCACAATTGTTTCTCCGTCGCAGGTTTGCTTTAGAGCTAGATAACCAGTACAATTGCTTGGAAAATGCACTTGAAGTCTTTCTAGACAATTAGATTGGTTGTCTGAAAGAGAATCGCCTTTTTCTGTTTTGATGTTGTTAATAAGATAATCTATTTGTTTGATTAAAGAATCGGTAGCGTCGGTGCAACGGATAAAATCACTTTTTTGACAGAGTGGAGATGGTATTGCTGAGCTGCTTGATAAAGAACTTGAACTGGATTTGTTTTTTTCGGGAAATTTTTTTTCAAATTCTTCTTTAGTGTAAATGATTTTTTTGTCTCTTACATGGGTTTCAAGTGTGTATATTTCATTGTTGGAACAGTCGTAATAGGGAATTCTCTCATACTCCCAGCAATTGTCTTGATCGATGAAAAATGCTAGAGGTCCATACATCGTTTGAGGACCGAGATCATCTTCTAGCTCATATTCTTCTAATTCATCTTCAAAATACTCTAATTCGCTTAAAGGTAAAGTTTTGTTGTTTTCTAAACTGTCTTTGAGTTCTTCAAGAGTTCTTTTGATTGGATAAAGACATTTCCCATTGCGAAAATTGAGGGCGCACGCTACTGTGGTGTCGCCTGCAAGTTTGTAAGGTCTAGAAACGGTACTGTTGGAACTTGGGGCTTTGGCTTCAGATGAACTGCTTGCGACCGCATCAGAAGAACTGCTTTTGACGGTGTTTTCGCTAGAGCTTTTTGTATTGCTGTTGGAACTTGCACTGGGGTCAACAGCGGATGACGTGTCCTGAGCTATTGTCGGGAGCGCGCTGTCATTTTCACTCGTACAGCTTGTCCAAAAGAGGGCTGTCGTCGTGAGCAAAAGTCTTTTCCAGTGCTTGCGGATGTTCATATTTAGGTTGTAGGTGATAGGTTTTAGGTGATAGAAGAACAGTTGGTGGTTAGTAAATAGTGGTTAGGTTTAAATTATATAAATAGAAGTTGAAAATGAATATTTTTCTAATGAATGCGCTCACTTTTTACATAGTATTTTGATTTGAATTCGTCTTCGGTGTAGATAGTCTTGTTATCTTGTTCGTCGCGACAGTCAAAAGTTTTCGTCTTATCGTCGGTTTCCAGGAAGCAAACGACCTTGTCATGGCAATAGTAGGTTTCTGTGCATGAGTAAGGCTTTGTGCATGAAGGGTCGTCGGGGCTCCACATATGGTCCAGTTCGCAGGCAATCGGTTCTTTGCTATTGCTTGAAGAATCGTCACTACAACCGCCCCAAATCAGGGCGGTCAGGGCGAGTGCAATTATTTTCCAGTGTTTGTAGAACATAGCTATCCTATTCTTCGGTTTTCTCGAGATTTAGGCAATCATTTATTTTCTTGTCGAGTTTTTTGGTCTCTTCTTTGTATACCTCATTGTATTTTTCATCGTATTGAGGCTTTTTCTTTGCTTGTTCCTCGTCAAATTTCTGCTGTTCGAGGTATTCTTTTGTTGGGCGCGTGGTGCCGTCGCTGCATGTTTCTTCTGCGGGGAGGCGATTTGCATATGGTGCACCATACACTGCGACAAAGTTGCGTTCTAAATCTTCTTGCATGTCTTTAAGGCATTTTGGGGTGTCTTTAGAGAGGCTATCGCGAATGGCTGTTATTTTTCTGTTTGCTTCAAATTTTGCTTGACTTGATGCGTCTGGGGCTGCATTGTCTATAGAGTAACGGTCGGCTTTGCTTACGGAGAAAAATTTGTCTAAGTTAGGACTGCATGTCACATCGGCGGAGCTGGAGCTTTCTGCTACGGAACTGGACGATTCATCTTGATTGTTTTTGATCGTATAGAGCCTGTTGTATTGCTTGCGAAATTCTTCTTCGCTGTAGGTCTTGCCGTCATCGCAGAAAATTGTTGTTTCGGTGGTCGCTATTACGCCATAATCAAGACATATCATTTGTTTTGTGATGCTGTTTTCTTCGCATGGGTATTCTGGCTCGTAACCCGTTACCGAGTCTCTTGCTACGCAGTTCACTCCGTTTTCGCAGTGGTAGGAATATTCGAATACTCCTCGACTGCTCGTGCTCGCCTTTATTCCTTTGTCTTTGTCATCGAGGTAGCATGAAACTTTGTCATAGACTCCGTAGGCGGGCATGACTTGCGTAAGCTCGCTGCTGGAACTTGGGGCTTTGGCTTCGGATGAACTGCTTTCGACGGCTTTTTCATTAGAACTTTCGATATGACTGTCAGAACTTGCACTAGGGTCAACAGCGTGTGGCGTGTCCTGACCAATCGTCGGGAACGTATTTTCGTTTTCGCTCGTGCAACTTGCCCAAAAGAGGGCTGTGGTCGTGAGTAAAAGTCTTTTCCAGTGCTTGCGGATGTTCATTTTTAGGTGCTAGGTGGTAGGTTGTTGTTGGTAGGTTGTAGTTGGTAGAACTTAGGTGGCCCTTCGACAGGCTCAGGGACCTTATTTCGGTTGGTGAGCTTGCCGAACCAAAGCTCTAAGTTCTAAACTCTAAAATATCATTTTTCCGGGCATTCGATGTTGGCGTGGCAAGCGCCGATTCCGTGTTCGTTACCTTGTTCATCTACGGTGATTGCGTCGATGCAGATTTTGACAGAATCGTATTTGCAGTTCGTCGCTCCGCATTCGTCTGTGTTTGGAGCTACGATCTGGATGTCGTCGGGTAATGTTTCTTCCCTTTTAGGATCTTCGATGTAAAGTCCCGGATTCTTCAGGTATTTAGTTCCGTCTTCACATTCGATGATGCTTATGGTCATGCCGTTTTTGTCTGTGGCAGTTGTATTGTAACATTTGGTCGGGAAACATCCGTAACCGGCTACTGCATCGTCCTTGGTGTCGCAACCGCCCCAAACGAGCGTGAGCGTCGAGAGAAAGAGGAATTTTAGGAACTTGTAGAACATGTTTAGATCTTAGGTGTTAGGTAATAGGTTGCAGGGGGGCGGTGGTTATAAAAACATTTTGAATCTATGCCATAAGGACATAGATTCAAAGTTTCGTTAGGTTTGATCCGTGCCGAATGGATTCAAGCATTTGTTGATTCTTTTCTGAATGTTCTCCAACTTTTCTTCGTAAATCTTTTGGCATTCTTCGTCTAGTGCTGGTTTGTTCGCTTCCCATTCCTCTTTCATTTTCAGATAGTCGAGGTATTCCTTTGTTGGGCGTGTTGTTCCGTCGCTGCAAACCTCATCTTTGGGGAATGTGACTGGTGCTCCGTATAGAGCGACGAACATGTCGAGTTCTTGGCGCAAGTTTGCAAGGCACTGCGGGACTGATGGCAGAGTCTTTATCGTGCTGTCGATTTTGCTAACGCTTGCGCGTTTTGCCCGTTCTTCTGCGTTCATTTTTGCGATGTCTGCAGAGTATGATGGTGGGTAATAGGTTACCGTAGAATCTCCAGGGGCGCATGTCACTTTGGCGGAACTGGAGCTTTGTTCTGTGCTGCTGGAACTTGGCGGCTTAATCCCTGCGTTGAAGTAGCGGGAGCGGAATTCTGCTTCGTTGTAGGTAACGCCGTCGCAGTCGTAAGTCTTTTCGGTGACGTAAACAACGCCATAATCGGGGCAAGCTACGGCACCCTTGAGGTCGCCATCGTCAACAGGACTGCATGGGTATTCACTCATGTAGCTTCCCCTTTCGGTTTCCTTGCAGGTCACCCCGTCAACGCAATAGAATTTCTTTTGTGCTATTTCGCCGTTCGTTTTGACGCCCTTGCTGTCTTCGTAGCAGGGAACTGCTTCAACGCCATATGCGGGCACTGGTAGTACGAAACTGCTGGAACTTTCGGCGGTGCCGCTCGAAGAAACGGCTTCGCTACTAGAGGAGGACTGCACGGTCGCTTCGCTGGAGCTGGATTCTGGACTTGCCTCGCTGGAACTGATGGGTTGATTGCCGCATCCTTCGGGCGGGCATCCGTAAAGAGGAGGTTCTACTACAGTAGTGTTGTTGTTGCAGCTAGCCCAAAAGAAGGCGGTCAGTGCAAGAGAAATCTTTTTCCAGTGCTTGTAAAACATTTTTAACTCCTTTCCAAGTAGCTCAAATACTCCTTGGATTAATATAAATAAGAGAAGTGTATAATTTGAAGAAGAAAACTGGAAAAATTGAAATTTTTTCTTTGTTTTTTAATGAAAATTGTTTTTTTTGAAAGAAAGTGTATTATATAGAAATGAAAGGCTTTTTTACAAAAACTGGTCGGGCGAGGATATGTTCGGTGTTCCTTGGCGTAAATCAGAAATGCAATGGATCCATACCATGTTTATTTTTACATTACTAAATGGCGTTGATTGCTTTAAAGTATTAACTTTTGACCATCACAGATTCAGGAACATGTAATGAAAAAGAACCAAGGTTTTTTCTCCTATTATGGCCTAGCTTTTTCCCAAGTGGCTATTTCTACAATAATCGTTGGAACGATGGAGCTAGTCTTTAATCGCATGGGCCTCACGGCGACAGGATCCTGGCAATTTTACGTTCTTCATTTGCTGTTCCTGCTGCCCTGTATCTTGCTATTGACCCCTGCAGGCTATTTTTCGGACAAGTATCCCAAGGAACGCGTTCTATTATATACAACGCTGCTTTCTATACCCGTGATCGCTCTCTTCTGTTTTGGCGTTTATAATAAAAGTGTTCCGCTGGTGATTACATCGGTGGGACTTTTCTTTATTCTGCAGGCGTTCCAGTCTCCGGCGCGTGGCGGTTACCTCAAGGAACTGATGGGCGTGAGGAATCTCGCGTATGGAACGGGCGTCCTCATGATTGTCTGGTTTAGCGCATTTGTGCTGACGTTGCTCGGGCTTGCGATTGCGAGCTATTACGGGGCGTGGCTATCGGTAATTGTTGCTGTTGGCGCGTTGCAGTTGCTGGGAGCTTTTTTTGCGTTGAGACTACCGGCGATAGGTGGCTTCGACCCCGATATGAAGTTCCCGTGGAACCGCTATTGGAATCTCGTCTTTGCTCGTCGCAAGTTCTGGAAGGCATGGAGCAATCGCGGTATCCGGCAGTCCATCATCGGACTTTCGATGTTCTGGGTCTTGATATTCCTCATGGTGTTCGTGATTCAGGACCAGTTTAGTTCGGGGTCGCTTTTTGGTGTCGATGCTCTCCTGAGCTATACGATTATCGGTGCCGCTATTGGCCTGATTGGTGGCTTTGCGTTTGCGATGCGCATGTCGAACAACTTTATCGAGACGGGACTTGTACCGATGGGGACGGCGGGTTCTGCCATTTTGATTTTCTTGATTCCGTTTATCCCGAGGCCGTACAATGCGATAGCCTTTGCGCTGCTCGGCTTTTGCGCCGGCATGTACATGCTCCCGATGTTTGCGTTGCTCCTGTACAACTCGAAGCCGAGGTCTGCGGGCCATGTGCTGGCAGTGAACAACATGGTGCAGAACGTATGCGTGATTGCGTTTGACGTGCTTGCGATTTTGTCAATGCGATTGCTTGGACTGGACCGCATGGACTTGTTCTTTGTGCTTGGAATTTTCTGCACGGCGGCGACTGTTTGGGCGTTGTGGATTATGCCGCAGTCTTTGCTTCGCCAGCTGCTCCGCACCACGCTTTCGCTCCATTATAAGTTTATCGTCAACGGTCTCAAGAACCTGCCGTGGGAAGGCCCTGTTTTCCTTGTCAGTAACCATATTTCTTACATCGACTGGGCGCTTATCCAGATGGCAAGCCCGCGTCCGCTCCGCTTTGTGCTTAGCCGCCGTTCGTACGAAAAGTGGTACGTGCGCTTGATTCTTTCGCAGATGAACGTGATTGATTTGGACCTCGCGCACCCCGAGAAGGCTATGGCGGAGGCCCATGAATCGCTTTTGCGTGGCGAGGCCGTGGTGGTGTTCCCCGAAAATGCGCTTTCGCCGACGGGTAACGTGAACCGTTTCCGCCTGGATTACAGTTCCGCTATCAAGGATGTACCGAAACTCACGCTTTTGCCGCTTTACGTGCAGGGGCTGTGGGGGAGTTCCTATTCCATGGCGAGTGCCGGGTATCAGGATATCGTGCACAGCGGTGGCCGCATTGTCTCGGTCGCGTTCGGCAAGCCCGTGCCTGTCGATTGCGGTAACGTGCAGATGTTGCGTTCCATCCAGGAACTATCGATTACTGCATGGGAGGCGTACATCCGCAGGCTCCGTCCGGTGCCGAACAGCTGGATTCGTGCATCGAAGCGCCGTAAAAACTCTCCCTTGGTGTTCAGCCCCGACGGAAAGCATTTCTCGGGTTATTCCCTTGCGACGGCTGCGCTTACGTTTGCCAACATTTTCGATAAACTTCTCGGCAAGGACGAAAAGTGCGTGGGCATATTGATTCCGCCTTCGGGCCCGGGAATCTTTACGAACCTTGCGATGCTTGTCAAGGCAAGGACCGTCTGCAACTTGAACTATTCCAGCACGCCGGAGACGATGGATTACTGCTGCAAGGTGGCAGGGGTAAAAACGATTGTGACCGCCCATGCGTTTGTAGATAAGCTAAAACAGAAGGGCGTCGATCTTGAAGGCAAGTTGCTTTGCAATTACAAGGTCTATTACATGGAAGACCTGGGCAAGCAGTTTGTCAAGAAACCGACGCTTATTCTGAACTTCTTGCGTGTGATGCTCCTCCCGGCATGGTATCTCGAATGGCGCTTCTTCAAGAAGGTGAGCCTTGACGATGTGGCGACGATTATTTTCAGTTCCGGTTCCGAAGGGACGCCGAAGGGCGTGGAACTCACGCATTTCAATTTGATGGGCAACATCAAGCAGTGCGCAAGCGTCATCAATGTCGGGCCGGAAGACGTGTTCCTTGGGCTTTTGCCGATGTTCCATGCGTTTGGTTTTTCGATTACGACTATGCTTTGCATGGTAGAAGGTGTCCCGGTGGCAACTTGCCCCGACCCGACGGATGTACGCCTGATTGGCCGCATGGCGGCGGAATTCAAGGTGACGATTATGGTTGCGACGGGGACGTTCCTTCGCATGTGGGGGACTAGCCGCTATATCCATCCGCTCATGTTCGAACATGTGCGCGGCATTTATGCGGGTGCCGAGAAGATTCGCGAAGATGTCCGCAACCTTTACAGATCCAAGTTTAAACTCGAAATTTTCGAAGGCTTTGGCTGCACAGAGACAACGCCGGTCGCCTCTGTCAACACGAAGGACTTCTTGCTCGACGACTACAAGACGGTCGTGGTGGGCAACAAGCCGGGAACGGTGGGCGTACCCATGCCGGGTTGCCAGTTCCGCATTGTGGATCCCGATACGCTCGAAGAACTCCCGCTTGGCACGGACGGCTTGATTTTGATTGGCGGCGCTCAGATTATGAAGGGTTACCTGAACGACCCGGAGCGTACCGAAAACGCAATTGCCATGTTCAATGGGCGCCGTTGGTACAAGACGGGTGACAAGGGCCACATTGACGAAGACGGTTTTTTGACGATTGTCGATCGCTATAGCCGCTTTGCCAAGCTCGGTGGCGAAATGGTGAGCCTCGGTGCCGTGGATTTCAAGATTTCCGAAAGCCCCTTGTTTGAAGAAATCGACCATATTGCGGTTCCGGTTCCGGATGGCGCGAAGGGCGAAAAGATTGTGCTCCTTTATTCGGGAGACAAGTCCGAGGACGAAGTCAAGACGATGTTGCGCCAAATCGGGCTGCCTCCCTTGATGGTTCCGGGGGCTGTGCTTAAGTTGGATGAACTGCCCAAATTAGGTTCTGGTAAATTTGACGTACAAACTGGCAAGAAAATAGCCAGGGAACGCCTTGGAATTTCTGTATAAATTTTATATTTAGCGCACTATGAAAAACAAAACGTTGGGAAGGGACGATGTGAAGCAGAAGTCTTTGCGTCAGTCCTTTATGGAATGGAAGGATTCCCTTCACTGGGATAAACCTCAGAATGTCATGTTGGCGGCGACGGCCTTTGTGCTTGTATCCGCTTTCCTTATCTTTAACAATTTATCTGTGTCGTATGCACGCCACTGGGATATCGAGTGGGGGTATTACTCCATACTCTTGACGTTCCTTTTGCTCGTGGTGGGTGTCGTAGTCAACGCACCGTTCGTGGCAAAGCATATCCGCGGTTTCTTGCCGAGTGGCAAGGGCTTTTGCGGGCTTGCGCTTTTGCTCATCGTGTTCTCTGTGTTCATTTTCGGGAACATCGGCAATACGCACCGCGTGTTGAGCGACGAGACGAGCTGGGAGTCCATGGGACTCCAGATGTATTACAAGCATACGGGTGGCGTCTGTAATGAGGGCGTCTGGACGGACGGCGTTCTGGATTGCAAGACGGAGGTGAACAACTTCAAGGGCAAGGCGCTTGGTTTTGTCTATTCGCTTGTGTTCAACTTCATGGAGCCGAATCGCGATACGGCATTGACGGTGAACTACCCGTTCTACATCTTGAGCTTGATTGCGTTCTTCCTTGCGCTTTGCAAGTGGTTCAAGAGCGATAAACTTGCGCTTGCGGCGACGGCGTTCTTGGGCGGCATGCCTATTTACCTGTTGCAGTCGCGGTCTGCATCGACCGAAGTTCTCTACGTCCTTCTGCTTGCGGTGCTGATGGCGTGGTACGCTTTTGTGCCGACGAACAAGGTCACGTGGAAGCATTTCCTTTTGACGGTGCCGCTGCTGGGCTTCTTTGCACAGACCCGTCAGGAGACAGTGTTCGCGTTTATCCCGTTCGCTCTTTACTATTACCGTTATTTCATCGAAAAGCCGTACCGCTTGCCGGCCTTTGTGGCGTCCGTGATTGCGGTGAGCTGGCCTTCCATCAATACGATGGCGGCGTATCGCGGTTATGACTTCCAGGGTGGCGAACATGCGGCCCATTCGTTGGAGAACTTCTGGTTCAACTTGAAGACGAACATCGAAGTCATGATGAACCTCAAGCAGGATACGGCTTTTGGCGGCATCATGGAAAATCCGTTCTACACGACGTTCACCGTGATTTTGCTTTTGGCGACAGTGTGGCTCCTGTTCCGCATGATTTATTCTCGCCGTTACTTCCGCGGGTTCATTCTGGGCATCACGTTCTGCTTGCAGATTTTCGTGATTCTCCTGAACGTGTCCGGGACGTTTACGATTGATATCAACCAGCGTTATGTGCTTGTGGCGCTTCCGATGTTTGCTCTCCTGATGGCGCTCGGGCTTTACGATGCGCTTCTCTTTACGACGAAGATGAAGGATGACGCTGCTGCAAAGATTGTCATGGGTGCTGCGTGTATTTTGTCTGTCGGGTTGATGGTTTACCATGCGCCGAGCTACAAGGCAAACATGCTCTATTACAAGAACAAACTCCTGACCGAAGAAGATTTCTTGAATACGGAACTGGCGAAGTATCCGAAAAATTCAGTGTTTATTTACGCAAGGCCCTGGCAGATGTTGGCTTCTGGGCATACCTCTTTCAGCGAAAGTACGTTTAGAAATTGGAGTACCGAACAGTTCGCGGAATGGATGCAAAAGTCCGGTGGCAACATTTACCTCGTTCGCGGCCAGGACGGCTACGGAAAGGTCAACCGCGCAAGCCGCGTGGTGGGCTTCAAGACAACCGACCAAATTGACGATATCTTGAGCGATTACAAGAACGAACGCGTGCTGATGAATGCGAGGGATTTCGGTTACGGCCTAGCCATTTACAAGATTATTTCGAAGAAGGGCGTATCGCATTACGCGCAGAACTTCATGGTCACGGATGCCGTCGATGGCAAGATTGTTGTGAACAAGCGCTTCCCGGAATCGATTGCCTGCGATTACAAGGTGAACGACAAGGAACAGGCGCAAATGCTCGTTTCGAACAATGCGGACACGTTGCTCTTGGATTCTGCAAAGATTCGGGCTGGCATGAACCGCGTTGTGCTGAGCTGCTATATGCCTGACGAAGATACGCTCGTGACGTACCGCGATTTCTTTGTCGAAGGTGATAACGTGGCGCTCCTCTCGGCTCTCAAGATGTCCCGTTTCTACCAGGAATGGGGCGAACCGCAGATGAATGCGACTGTCGATCATCACAAGATTACGCTGGACGGTGAACCGTTCCGTTACGGCATCGGTAGCCATGCCAATTCGTCTCTCGAATATTCGCTTTCCCGCAATTACGATTGGCTGAATGTGGTCATCGGGCTTGACGATGAAAGTGCTTGCGGCGATGGCGCCTATTTTGCTGTCGAAGCGGATGACCGTGAAATTTACCGTTCCAAGAAACTCTATACGACGGACAAGGAACGTTTAAAATTGGATATCAAAGGTGCAAAGTCCATTAACTTGCGTGTGCTGATGGGCGACAATAAGGACTGCGACCATGGCGACTGGGCGCACGCTTGGCTAGAGGCGGAAAATTGAAAGTTCTTGTAGCACCGCTCGATTGGGGACTGGGGCATGCCACGCGTTGTGTGCCCGTAGTCCGCGAGTTCTTGCGGGCGGGCGCCGAGGTGGAACTGGCTGTCGTCAATGCAAATGCGAATTTCTTTCGCGAGGTTTTCCCCGATTTACGGCAACGGCTGGCTCCAAGCTACAATATAGTTTATCCGAAACACGGATACAATATGGCGCTTTGGCTGCTCAAGAACAGCGTACACTTAAATTCTATTATGCGCTATGAGCACCATTTTGCCGAAGAAATGGTCGAACGCCATGGTTACGATGTGCTGTTTTCGGACAACCGCTTTGCGTTTTATTCCAAGAACGCGTATAGCATTTACATGACGCACCAACGTCGAATTGCGTTCCCGAAAGCGTTCTCGGCGTTCGAAGGCGTTGGCGTTCTTTGGCATTCTGGCATAATGCGAAAGTTCGATGAAGTCTGGGTGCCTGACATGGAATTTTTCCCAGGTTATGCAGGTTCGCTTTCACATTCGGGGGCGACCCCTGGCGATAAGCCGATGCGTTACGTTGGGCCGCTTTCGCGTTTTTCGGAGTATGTCGAATCGCAGAAAAAAGCTGAAGATGCCAAACTTGAAAGCGATGTCGATTTGATGAGCGTGTCTGAATTTATGGCGAACTCCGCAAGCGTGGAGTGGAATGTGCAACCCCGTGAAAGGTACAAGGTTGCGGCCATTGTTTCTGGTGTGGAACCGGCGCGGACACGGCTTGAAACACGGTTGCGCAAGGTTCTTTCTGAAATTCCTGGACATCATGTGATGATTCTTGGAAAGCCTTCGTTAGGCTCTAAAAATTGGAAAGAAGGAAATATTGAATTCTGGACGCATCTTGCGACAAATGAATTTGCGGATGTCGTGAAACGGGCCGATTTCGTGGTGAGCCGCGGTGGTTACAGTACCGTGATGGATATGGCGGAATTTGGAAAAAAATGTATTTTTGTACCGACGCCGGGGCAGTTTGAACAAATTGTTCTTGCTCATGATTTGTCGAAAGCGGGATACGCAGCTGAAATCCAGGAAGATGATTTGTCTGCCGAAACGTTGACTAGTGCTTTTGATTCTTGCATCCGGATGCCTATGGCCGAAAAGCAAAACTTGCTTCGCGATGCTGTTGAAAATGTTGTTCAAAAAATAAAAGAGAGATGAATATGAACCAATTTGTGCTTGCTTTTCCGCTCCCCGTTGCTACCGATGAAACATTTGCGATTACCGAAAACGTCAAGGTCGAGGCCGTTGCAAAGACGTTGATGATTCCCGGTTGCAGCGTGCAGTTTAACGTTATTCGTCAGGGCGCCTCTGCAGAACTTTTGGATATTTTCAAGGAGCACAATGACTTGACTGAAGAAGAGGAAAAGGCTATTGCTGGCCACAAGTCACTGTTGTTCTTGCTTGGAAACGTAAAGAGCATGAACGATGTTGAAATGGTGAATTCCGCCATTTTGAAAATGTTTACCGCCGGCGCAATTGGCGTTTATATGCAACAATCCGGTACAGCATGGACCGTCGAAGCGTTCAAGGATGTGTTTGGCGATGGCGAATGTCCGATGGACCCGTGGATTAACGTTATTGATTCGGGCGAAACTCTCTATACGCTGGGACTTGCAACGTTTTCGCTCCCGGATTTGTGCATTTCGACCGCAATTGAAGACCCGGAAGAGGCGCTGATGATGGCTGCGGAAAGTTTGTTCGGGGACGGTGTTCCTGCAAAGTCGGGTTCTGTTATTGATTGGGGCGATGATGAAAAATACGTGTTCCGCCAAGAAACCAAAGGCCTGTTCTCGAAAGATGCTCCCGAATACAATAAGCAAGGCGTTCTGAGAATCGTGAGGAAGTGACGCGCTTGGTCGAGTAGGGAGGCCAAATGCGTCATCCTGTAGCCGAAGGCGATAGGAAGTAGGCAGTAGGAGAATATTGTCATTCCCGATTTAATCGGGAATCTCCTTTTCAAAAAAAGAATGGGAGATGCCCGCTTTTTCGGGCATGACAAAGTCAATATGAGGGGAGTTTATGGCAAATGTTTTAAAGTTTGAGTCGATTGACAACGTTCGGCAACTTGGCGGCATCCCTGCGGGTGCTTCTCGTGTCAAGCAGAATGCGCTTTTCCGCAGCGGCAATCTGTCGCGTGCTTCGGAGCATGACCTATTCCGCCTGCGTGACGATTTTGGCATTCGCCTTGTCATTGACTTGCGTTCGGATTTTGAATATATGCGTAAACCGGACAAGCTAATTGACGGAATGCAGTCGGCAATGATTCCTGTTCTGGACGAGTCCATGCATGGCGATGCGTTCAACAAGGATCAGGTAGTGCCTGCGACGGGCGTCGATTTTATGGAATTCCTTTTTGGCATAGCCCGCCATCCGATTGCAAATACGCTAAAAGATAAGCTCTATAATTACTTTGTCGATAGCGAATATGCGAGCTCGCAGTATGCAAAAGTCTTTGAAATGGTTCTTGCTCAAAAAGGGGCGCCTGTTTTATTTCATTGCACCTCGGGCAAGGACCGTGCAGGCTTTTGCTCCGCGCTGATGCTCGCCGCTCTCGGTGCTGACGACAATGCTATTTTAGATGATTACACTGAATCCGAAAATTCGTACCGCAAGCCGCTAGAGGCGATGACTGCCAAAGGCCGTGTCTCGGGGATGACGGAAGAACAACTCGACATTCTGCATTTCTTGGTGAGCGTCAAACGCGAGTATCTCGAAATTCCGCTCAAGCGTATCAATGCGGAATACGGTTCGCTATTGAACTTCATCACGCAGCGAATGCATGTGCCTACAGCGACCATTGATGCACTCCGTGAATATTATTTGGAATAATTGTCGCTTTTCTGAATGTTCCACATTCTCGTCACCCTGACCCGTAGGGGAAGGATCCAGTCATTTCTTGTTTCGCAATACAAGATTTTACTGGATGTTTCGCGACTTTGTCGCTCAACATGACGTTGAATGTGATTTCCTCTGGATGACAACACAAAAAAACGCAGACCCGAAGGTCTGCGCGTTTTGCAAATAGTCTAGACTAGGATGACTTACTAGAAAGAAACCCTTCCTACAGTCTACTTCCTACTGTCTACTAACTTACAGTTCCGGCTGCTTGCCGGTGAGGCGCACGAAGATTTCTTCGTACTTCGCGAGCGTGTTCTTCACCACGTCTGCCGGAATTTCCGGACCCGGGTAGGTCTTGCCCCAGTCGAGCGTTTCGAGCCAGTCGCGAACGTACTGCTTGTCGAAGCTTTCCTGGTTCTTGCCCA
>CAMKTL010000057.1:0-19091 GCA_946415675.1 uncultured Fibrobacter sp. | reverse complement strand
AAAGACGGTCGCTGGCGACCATCAGGAAGCTGTCGCCCAGGTCGTACATGTCGCGAACTTTACCCTGGTGGAACAGCGGAACTTCGGTAATGGGAGTATCAAATTTTAAGCTCATAGTGCAACCAAATATAGAAAGATGGGATTTTTTGGGCTAGGGAAGTCTTGGCTCTACCAATGAACCTCTAAGTTTTAAATTGAAATGCGTATTATACACTTTGTATAATTTAGAGAAATTTATGATGAAAATTGAATGATTACTTGTTTAAATTGACTGAAAAACGAGATTTTTGTATAATACGGCTATTGACGAACCTTGAAAAAAACTGTATTTTATAGGTATGAAATCGATACTCGAATATAAGGACTACCACCTGTATATGCAGGACTACTACGACGAACGCAAAAGGCTTGGCGCGTTCTCGTGGCGTGAATTCTGCAGACGGGCTGGATTTTCGTCGCCGAATTTCTTGAAACTTGTGTGTATGGGACAAAGCAAGCTTTCCAAGATCAAGGCAACCCAGGTCGCAAAGGCCATGGAGCTTGTTTGCTACGAAGAAGATTATTTTAGGTTACTCGTTGAATTTTGCAATGCCGATAAGGATTCCGTCAAAAGGGCTGCCCTTTTTGAAATGGATAGGATTGCGTTGGAACATAAGGTTCGCGTTGTCGATAGCGAGGCGTTCCAGTATTATGAATCGTGGAAATATCCTGTGGTGCGTGAACTTGCGCCGATGATGCCGGGGGCGTGCCCGCGCGACATTGCCGAAGTCTGCAAGGAATATGTTTCTGCCGAAGAAGTCCGCGATGTCTTGAGTTTCCTTGTCAAGGCTGGGTTCCTGAAAAAGGATGATGAGAAAGTTTATTCGCAAACAGAAAAGACCGTTATTGGCTCCAAGGAGGCTTTGCCGATTGCTATCCGCTCCATGCACAGGGAAATGGCGAACATGGCATCGCGAGCCGTTGACCGTTATGCGACCGATGAACGTTATTTTACAGGAATCACGTTTAGCGTGAATGACGAAGCTTATAAAAAAATCGTCGATGAAATTAATGCTTGCCGTAAAAAGGTCTTGGCTATCGCGAATGCGTATAAAGATGTCAATCAGGTATGTCGTATCAATTTTCAACTTTTTCCGATGACAGATAAAATAAACGGAGGAAGGCATGCGTAAAGGTTGTTTTTTTGTCATAGGAACTTTTTTGTTGCTGTTTGGGGCGTGTGGAGACGGCGGAACCGTTGATCCGAATGCATTTGCCGAAGGTCTTAGCTCTGCGGATAGTCTTCCGCAAGTGACCGTGACCAGTTCGTCAAGCGAAGGCGAAAAAAACAGTTATTCTTCGCCCTCTGTGAATGTCTCTGAGTCCAGCTCAAGTCGGAGTTCCGATAGTATGCCTACGGAGATGTCCAAAACACGCGAAGATAAAGGATATTCTTCTAGTGAATCGATAAACCCTACTTTGAATTTGGATTCTGTTGCTTCTGTCGATGTATATGTTCATAAATATTTCAATTTCAATGCGAACAACGCAAATAACTATATAGTATCTCCGAAAAATGGTGTGGATTCTACTTATGTGGTGAATGCATCGGTTTACGAAGAAGAAAAGGGAGCTGTTTCGTATTGCGCCGATGACGACAAAAGCTACACCTTGAGGTTTAGGATTCTAGCAGAAAAAGACGTAAAAAAATTGCTGAATCTTAAAGGTTTGGGCGCTGTTTGCGAAGACATTTCCAAGAAGTTCAAGGACGCGTGCGAGTCAAAAAGTGGTGCAGAACTGCAAACGATTAGCGCATGCGACAGTAACGGAAATCTGGAGTTGTTCTGCTCTTATACAGATACTTCTGCCAATTTCGTTACGCTGTTGGCCGATTTTATGAACGAAGTCGAAACCAACTGCAATAGCGAATATCTCAATGCTTCGGTGTATCTTCAGAATCAGTGGTAGCTAGAAAAATTTATGAGAGGATTCCTAAGAGGAGGAAAGTATGAATAAGTTAATTGTTGCCGGTGTAGCGCTGTCGCTTGCGCTGTTGGCGTGCAGTGACGATTCGTCTCCCGCTTTGCCAGAAACTCTAGTTGCGGGGGGGAAAAGTTCTTCTTTTGTGGCCGAATCGTCCTCTGCGGTGGTTCCTGCTTCTAGTGCAGACGTTCCTGCGTCGAGTGCGACAGTTCTTGCGTCGAGCGCTTCGGTTCCAAAATCGAGCGCTGCAGCTCCTAAATCGAGCGCTTCGGCCCCGGCCTCAAGTGCAACCGTTCCGGCCTCTAGTGCGATGGTTGCTTCGTCTTCGTCGGTAGCTCCAGCTACAGATTCATTGGCGCCAGCTGCGGATGAAGCCCGCTTGGTGATAAAGAATGCCGTTGGCCAGTGTGGCACTCTACAAAATTTCGATGCTACGCAAGATGCTGGGTTCAGGCCAGCGGAAAAGCCAAACATGCGTGCTATCCGTACAGTCGGCTCCGATTCCACAGAATTTTTGATTAGGGATGTTCAGCTAACTTGCGGCTGGGTTCTTGACAGCTTGGAAATTACGACATCGGGCGATACGCTTGTGGTCAATGCAGAATTTGACCGTTCCAATGCTCAACGGTGCCTTTGCGACTATCAGTTTTTGTTCAAAGTAAAATCGGAAACAACTTATTCTAAAACAAATTTTGTTACGTTACGCACAGAACCTAGCCGTGAAAATGACCGTACAACGCCGATTATCGATTCAGAAATATGGGGAATTGACCCGGTGTCGCATGTACAGGTTATCTCGAATGTTTCTGCAAAATGCAATGATAACGGCGTTATGGAAAATGCACCGCGCAGGGTAGCATCTACCATCGAAGTCAATCTCGTCGATACGACGTCTTCTGGAAATAATAAACCGCATGCAACGATGAAAATCCTGGATAACAGCTTTATCAGGATTGATGTTGATGGAGTTTATCTTCCTTGCGGTGTGATTATTGAAAGTGTCAGTGTTTCTTCGACCGGTGGCAGCACGATTTTTGCAAGCATTAAAGTGGACCCATCCAGCACGGTTGTCAATTGTCTTTGCCGGTCACGTATTTCGTTTGATGTAAAGAACGAGAATGGTTTTGCGAATGCAAATTATATCAGTTCGGATGAGTTTGGACAAATTCAAATTTTAAAAACTAAAGAATAAATACCTTTTTAAAGGGGGTTTATCATGAAAAAGTCTGCTTTATTTACGGCAGCTGTTCCAGCGGTGTTCTCTGTGGCACTCTCACTTTCGTTGCTCGCTTGCAGCGACGATGCGCCTGCGGTGGCTCCTGTTCTTGGCGGCGGCGAAATTGCGAGCAGCGATTCCGACCCGTTCAATTCGAGTTCCTCCGTTTCTGGCAAGGGACAGAGCGGTTTTCATCTCGGAGCGTGCAAGAGAAATGCTTTCGATGCTCTAGCGAAAGATGCTTCGGTAGACGAAACTCGCAAAGCGTATCTCGTTAATGATTCTACCGGCACTCATGTGGTGCTTCCTGACGTTCGCGATTATTGCGGTTATTTAGGCGAAGTGACGTATTCTAAAAAACGCTCAGGAGATACTTTGATTATCGTGAAGAATGATGAACAGGCTCTCCCGACGAATTGCCTGTGCATCTATGATTTTTCGATTGATCTTGATGTGGCTGATATGAGTGCCAAGTATGTCCGTTATGGGAACGTCTATGAGGTTGTGACGGATCCGCTTCCGGAATCTTCGTCAAGCGTTAAGTCCTCTTCGAGTGAGGCTTCGGTTTCGTGCCTGCCAGGTGAATTCTGCGATGAACATCAAGTGGCAAGCGACATTGTCGCCGCATGCAATAAAAATTCCAGCGATGCCATCGTTGTCGATACGAACGCTTCGGCGAATGACTTGTCGGATCTTGTTGTTCGCCTGGATGAACTGGAAAATTCTAGCAAAACCTCTTCTGTTGCAAGGAAGTATGTGGGCGATGACAATCTTATGACGATTGTTATAGATAAAGTTGTTGTTGGCTGTGGCGTGACTGTAGGCGATTTAGATGTTTCTGCATCTGGAGATACTTTATACGTTGATCCGATAAATCCAAGTGCTTTGTTTGCAACGAATTGCGTCTGTCCCACAAGACTCTCGTTTAAAATCAAGAAGAATAGCCAAATTTTAGAGACCAAGTATTTGGTGTTCAACCATAATGAAGGATCGACATACCTTTTGATGAACGGTGCCTATGGCGCGGAAAATGAAAATAAGGTCGTGCTCGAAAATGGTATCAGTCGTGGCAAGTGCCGTGATTACAAGAAAAAGTCCCAAAAAACAGATGCTACAACGCTTCCTTTGGCCACTTTGGTGTACCATCCCGAAAGAGAAACTTATATCGAATTGTTTGATGTGCAGGACTATTGCTCCGTTGGAAAAATGACGATTGCACAGAAACGGAATGGTGATACGTTGTTTGTCGATTACTACAACACGGACTTGACCGAATGTACATGCACTATCGAATATCATCAGATTCGTGTGGCTCGAGGAAATGAGCATATCGGATATCTGTCGTTCCAAGGAATGCTGTTTAAAGTTGAACCATTGATTGTCGATTAAGAATTTTAAAAAAGGAGATGGAATTATGAATAAGTTGGTTGTTTGCACGGCGGCGTTTTCGCTTGCGCTGTTAGCGTGCGTCGAAGACCCTGTATCGAGTGCATTGCCTGCTACGGGAAACGGGGAAAGCTCTGCGGTTGCGGAATCATCGTCCGCGACTCTCCCGGCATCAAGCGAAACGGTTGCAACTTCTAGCACACCGGCTTTTGAGTCCAGCGCTGCGAAACCCGCGTCCAGTGCGTCCGTGGAATCATCGTCCGCAACAGCGCCTGCTTCGAGTGAAAGCGTTACGCCGCAATCAATACCATTCCTTGCGACTTGCGTTAATGATGTTGTTCACGTTGATGATCCCCTTTCTAAATCGTCTGATGTTGCTCCCCCTTCGGCATACAAGTTTTACACCCCGGCGGGAATCCCGGTTCTTACACTCAAGGGCTCTTACTTTGATATTCCTTGCGATAAGAAACAGGCCGAGTCGTTCATGTCTGGCGTAAATTCTGGTGATAAATCGGTGGCCAGTTTTGCCTATTTGGTTTCCGGCGATACACTCTATGCGAGGGTGTCTAGAAGTAAGGGTTTTTCGTATGGATGTTCTTGTGCTGCCGAAGTTTCGTTTGGGTTTGAAGAAGGGGGGACTTATATTCAGTATGTGTCCTTTGAACACAACGAGGTCATTCCTGCGCCAGAATTGCATTATGTAATTGCTCCTTCGTCATCGTCAGAATTTCCGATGTCCAGCGCAACAGTTGCATCGTCTTCTTCGGCGGTCGCTGCTCCCGCTCATCAAGTTGCGACGGATGTTGCTGGCTATTGTATCGAAAGGGATCCGTCCGAAAACAGGTTCGACTTGAACGAAGGTATAGGCGACTATGCGATTCCGCCGGTAGCTTACATGGAACCTGGCTCGGATTCCGTGACGTTTATTCTTGAAAGAGCCCGGTTTGCTTGCGGCGCTAGCTTCGTAAGTCTTGACGTCTCTACGTCCGGCGATACTGTTATCGTGAAACCGAATGTGGCTCTTGCGAATGGTCAGAGCGATGATTGCATTTGCCCGACGCGCTTGACGTTCAATGTCAAGGCAGAAGATGCATTCACGAACGCAAAAGTTCTTGTTGTCGGTGATGGCAAAAATGCGTTCAACAAAATGCGTATCGTCAAGTACGACGAAATGAAATACTATGTAAGTTCGAATATCCTTGACCGTGATGGATACACCCGCGGTAAGTGCCTAGAAACCGAAGTCGCTCCTGCTGCGAATCCCGAAGCTACTTTGATAATCTATCAAGACGGAAGGTCTCTTATGGAAATAGACCATGTGAAGGATTATTGCGATATCGATGCAAAGATTTCACAAAAGGTTGTCGGTGATACGCTGTTCCTGGATTACTATGACACGCGCAACGTTACCGAATGCTTTTGCACGTTCCAAACGCACAAGATTATCATAGACCTCGATAAAACGGGTGCTAAGTATGTAAAATTCGGGTCGGTCGTGTATAGAATCGTAGGTGTGACTTACTCGAAAGTCCCGAACTGGGAACTGTAAAAGACGCTGTTATGTTTTTGTAGCTGAATAGACTCCTTGGAAAAACAAAACGCATCCCTGCCGGGGTGCGTTTTTCGCTTGAAATCAGAATATAAAACGAATTAAATCTTTCCGAAATCGATTTTATTATCAATTTGGATGTTTTCTTCTTTTTTTTCGTAATGAACCTTGGCCTCGGGCATTTCCCCCATGTAGGTGCTTTCTGCGTTTGATGGTGTGGACATTGTTGACATCATGTAGGTTTGGGTGTCTCTGCCTTCGCGTACCATTTGCGTTTCATTTGCGGTGTTCCCGATTTCTATGGGCTGATAACCTCGCGGATCGGACGTGGCGCAGGCATTGAACATCAAGAATGTTGTGAATGTTATCAAGAGTGCTGTGATGCGATTCATATAACCTCGAATATTTTCTATATAAAATACAAAAAAAAGAGGCGCTCTCCTAAGGGGAACCCCTCTTTTTTTTACCATTATCTTGAAATGACGTTAATTAAAAGGAGAACACTAGACCAAAACCTGCCGGAAGGCGAATTTCGTCGTTGTCTAATGTGGCTTTGTCAACGTCAAAATGGGTATTGTAGCTACCATTACCAGCGTAGAATTCAAAACCAGCTTCAAAATAAGCTCCAATATAAGTTGTGATCATGTGTTGGTAACCGAATCCAAAGACCAATCGCCAATAGTTTATGTCCCTGCTTGTTTCTCTTATATTAGAGGTTTTGTTTCCGTTGGTGGTATAGGAAAAATCACTAATGGTTCCGTTAATCCATTCAGAAGAATGAAACGCGTAAGGACCGGTTTTGCCAAAGAAATGATAGCCTACGCCAATGCCGCCTACAAAATCATAATCTGAATCATAGAACGGAAGATGTGCGTTGACTGAAATATGATCGTTGGAAAAAGAATAACCGATGCTTAGGATACCTCTAGATGGGCTTGAACCCAAGGTTGCGTTGATGCCTGCAAAGCATAAATTTGTAAGCAACATCAGAAACAAAACCAATTTTTTCAAGATAAATGTCCTTACCTATAAGAAAGAGTGTATTTGCTAGTAATTTTGGAAATAACGTTATCGGGGAGGTTCTTGCTTGTCATTGCTTTAAAGTAGTTGTCCCCATGACGCACGTAGTGCATGCCGATAACGCCTCCGTTGTATTCTTTAACTTTTTTAACTTTTGCTTTGTTCGGTTTTCCTTCAACGGATGTTACGCCGTCTTCGTCAAAGTTTGTTGTGACCTTAACGCCTCCACTAAATGGAAGTGAAATTTTGCAACGTACGGTAATGTCTTCGGTATCGCAGCAAGTGTCAAGATCAGTAGCATGTTTTACCTCGGAACATCCGAAGTTGAGAAATCCGTTGTTTTGATCGAACTCTTCCTTGCATCCGTTAAAGCAGTAGGTGCGTACGCCATTGCGATCTGGGTCGAATGAAGCCCAGCGCCATACCATGCCTTTAATGATGCCGCGCCATACACGTTGTCTTTTCTTAAAATAGGTTTCGGAACCTGCTGAAGAGTACAGGTATTTGACGTTGGTGACGAACGAAGATGCATCCATTCGGTATGGGTAAATCTCGACGGATACGCTGGATTTGAAGTCGGTATTTTCTTTCGATTCCTTCTTCAAAACGTTTACTACTTTTAAGTAAGGATCCTTCTCAGACGCTTCATCGCATTTTTCTTCATCGCATTTAATACCGATGAATTCGCAACTTTCGAGAAGTTTCTTGTCTGAAAGAATCGTGTCGCCGCTTGCAAGCTTGATTGTTTTATAATCGGCGTTCATTGCGAGTAAAGATGTTTGGCAATTGTAGTCCAACGGACGAGCGATAGAACGAGAATATTCATGATCTGTGTCAATACGTTCTGCGTATTCGCTTTCCAAAGCATAGTACTCTTCGAGAGAATTAAGAACGAGTTCTTGCCTTTCGACTGACTTTGCCAAAAATGAAGGGTTGGGCAAATCTTCAATACGGCTGCCATCATCGTTGAATTCGAAGTAGGGAAGAATGGAATCACCCATGCTTTCGATAAATGCTTCAACTTCTGTAGTGGCGGTTTCGTTTTGTGGATTTGTGGCTGCTTGAGCTTCACCGCTTTCGATATTGTCACTACAACCAACCAGGCCTGCTAATAGCAAGCCTACATAATATTTTTTCATTTTTTCTCCTTTCCTTTTTTTTTATGGAATCTGAATTTATTTTATTGCAATTGTTTGATAATTGCATAATAATTCGTAAATTCAGCAAACGTAAGATAATTAAATTTGTTTATGATTTCAATAGATGTTGTTGTTAATATTATGTAAAATTTGTTTTTTGTTTATGTTGGATGCTGGAAAATGACTTATGTTTAGGTTGCTTGATGAAGATAAATGGTAATATGTTGATTTCGAACTAATTACATGAAAAAAACGCAGGTCGTTTGACCCGCGTAAATTTTGTTTTTACAATTTGCGGTATATCGCCTTTTGACCGGTGAGTGCCCGTAGCTTATGTTTACTTGTAAAGCAACGCGAACTCGCAAAAACGGAGCTTATAAGTAATTAAACATTGTAAAAGCGAAGGTCTTAAATTGCTAAGCGAACAATCGTTGGTCGAAGACCAAGGTCTTGTTCGCGTGCAATTTGTAGACCGAAGCCTAGACGTTCTCCTTACTTGTAAAGCAGAGCGAAAACCATGCCCGGACGGAAGTACTTACCAGCGGTGTACTTGAGTGCCGTGCTGTGGAGGAGCGTGAAGAGCTCGTTCACATCGACCTTATTGCTCTTGGCAATGGCGCCGAAAGCCTTCGTGAAGGCGGCGAGATTGCGTGGGAGCTTCGGGCTGATGCGGGAGTCGGCGAGGAGTGCGCCCTTCTTCAGGAGTTCCTTGTGCATCTTGTCGGCGGCAGTTGCGCTGAGGCCGAACTTTGCAACGAGAGCTTCCGGGTGGAGGCGGCAAGAACCGTTGAATCCTTCCGGTGCAGCAAACGGAACGCGTGCTTCGTCATAGAGGTTTCCGATCATGGAATCAGCGAGCACGGAGGCTTCCTTTTCCAAACCGTGGAACATCATGGCGGTCATGATGCTGTACTGAATGCCAATCCAAACGTCGTGTGCCTGGAAGTTGAATTCGTCGAGCGGAGAACCGTCTTTATGGACAAGGTTTGCGGCACCGATGAGCGGGCTATTGGCCTTATAGTTCGTATTGAAAATTCTGAGCAAGTTAGACTTTGCCTTTTTGCTGTCGGTAATCGGTTCGAGGTCGAGCAAGCGGAGGTAAGTGTCAGCAAGCATCGTATCGGCGAACACGTCATCGCTGTCGTTTGCAATCTTTGCGTTCCAGCTTTCGGTGAACGCGTCCTTGCAGAGTGCCGTAATCCAGGCCTTCTTGTAACCACGCAGTTCGTTCTTCGAAAGTTCTTCGCCGTCCGGGATCTCGCCTGCGCAGAGCCATTCGTTGATGGCCTTCACGCCGGCGTTCGGGTCTTCCGGAAGTTCCAAAGTTTCCTTCACGGCTTCGCGGAGTTCGCCGTACTTTTCGACGTTCAAGTCCTTCATTTCCATCGGAGTGATGAAGAAGCGGAAATAGCCCTCGTTTTCGTCCCAGAGTGACTCGGTAAATTCCTTGTTGGCGGCTTCGGACTTTTCGTTCCACTTGGCAGCTTGTTCGTTATCGCCGAGGAGTTCTGCAATCTTGGCGGCAGCGCGGAGGCCTGCAATCCAGAGGGAACCGCAATAGACGGAAATGCCGTAGCTGCAGAGGTTGTCGAACGTGTCATCAGTACCGTGGGTGAGCGGGAAGTTTTCGCCCGGGTTCACCATCTTTTCGAGGTATTCCATGGCGGCATAGACAGCTTCCTTGCAATCGGCGAGGCACTGCATGTCCTTCGTCTTGTGGTAGTGACGATAGACCATGAGCACGTATTTCGGAGCGAGGTCCTTCCATTCCTTTACGTTGTGCCAGTCGTAGGCATCCGGTTCGGCGTCGAAGGGGCTACCGAGGTCGTGAATCACGGCGCCACGCACAGCACGCGGGCCTTCGAGTTTCGGGTCCGGGAGGTCGGCGTAGGGGAGGTTCACAAATTCGTGGTGGCGGCGACGGTTTTCGTTCACGGCGAGGATGGCATCGCCAAAGCGCTTCATCACGACGCCGTCGAGGCGCGGCATGAGGGCGAGCAAGCTAAAGCTGCCGTAGAAATACACATCGAGAGAGTTGAAGAACGGATAGTCGGCGCATTCGCGAACGAGGAAACGGTCTTCCTTGTCCCACACGGTGGCTTCGGCGAGGAAGCTGAGCGTGTTGATGGCGAGGCTCTTGAATTCGGCCTGCTTGGCGGCAGTCTTGTAGAGCTTCGCGACCGGCTTCTTCGGAACAAGGTTTTCGAAAGCCTTGAGGCGAGCGTCGAAAGTCTTGTCGGCGGCGAGAGCTTCCGTGAGGAGGGCGACCACGCGGCCGTATGCTTCCGGGTAGAATGCGGTGTATTTCTTGGCGGAAGTGAGCTTGTTCAGCTTGATTTCCGGGAAGTCGAGCACCATGTTGAACTGGAAGGAGACCTTCTGCTTCGGCTTGAGGACTGCGGTCACGGCGATGGCGCCGGCAATCGTTTCACGACCGCTATAGACGTTCTTGACCCAGGAATTGGCAACGCGACCGCTCTGGAGGGCTGCCTTCAAGACGGATTTCGCGTCGTCCTGATAGAACATCGGCTTCACGGAAACGTTGAGGTTGTCCTTCTTGTTCCAAGCCACGCTCACGCCCATGCAACCGTTGAAGTCGCTTTCGACGAGAGCTTTTTCGTTGTAGAATTCGATACCGCGAACAGAGCGGCCATCTTCGAGTTCCTTGTCGAACTGCACACCCTTCGGGAAACGTGCGGATGGCACAAGCACAAAGCTGGAGTCCTGAACGCCCTGGCGGTCTTTCTTCGCCATGTAGCCCGTGATGCTGTCCTGAATCTGGACAATCGTCACTTCGCGGGTTTCCTTGGTGTTGTTTTCAAGCGTGAAGACGGTGGCGTTCACCGGGAGGCTGGAGAGGCGTTCGTCGCCCGGAGTCACGTAGCTGGACTGCGTCTTGGTAATGGCGACACCCTTGCCTTCATAGACCGTTTCGCTCACCGGATAGAGGGCCGTATATTTCATCTTGGCGGCGTCATAACCCGGCTGGCCGAGGAATTCGGAGTCATTTGCCCAAGCGGCGGTGAGAGCGCCTTCGCGGGCTGCCTTTTCGCCAACCATGCCGTCGAAGAAGTCGATGAGCACGGCGCGGTTGATGGCGGCAACGTCCTTGCCTGCGGCGATCAAAGCCTGGGTGCGGTCGCTGAACTGGATGTGCCAGCGTTCAAAAGCGGCCTTGTTCGTTGCAAAAAGCGTCTTGTCGGCAAGCACCTTGTTGAGCTTGGCTTCGGCCTTCTTCTGGTCTTTCATGTCGGCGTCGCCGAAAACGCGTGCGCCGCTCTCGTCGAGGAGCGGGAAGTTGTTGTTGTAGATGCCGAATGCGGCGAAGTTGCCAATCACGAGGGCTGCCTTTGCGCTGAGCACGGCTTCCTTGAAGAAGAAGTTGTTGAAGCGGAGGTCAGACGGCTTTTCTGTGCGAACCTGGACGCCCGGCATCACGTTCATCACGGGAGTCGTGCCTGCAGGCGTTGCGGTGAACGTAGAACCAATACCACCCACGGCAATACCCGTGGTGGAAGGCGTTGTCGAAAGCGGGGTGTACCACGGCTGAATGAATTCAACAGCGAGGCCCGGGGTCATCAATTTTTGAACGGTTCCGGCCTGTTTTGCACCGGCGAGATAATCTTTAATGCTCATAATGAGATCCGATATTTAAAGGTTTATACGGGTGGAAAGATAGTAATTAGATGAAAGACGAGTGCGTCATCCTGACGCCGAAGGCGGAAGACAACCTCGAAAGGCGAGTGTTGCAGCCATGCTTGCATGGATATAACCGAGCCGAAGAGGTTGGGGCTTGCCCCATCCAGTAAAGTCTTGTATTGAGAAACGAGAAATAACTGGATTCCTCACTTCGTTCGGAATGACGAGTGTAAAACAGGAAATAACTGGGTCCTTCGTCACGTTGTTCCTCAGGACGACGTAGAATTTTCACTCTTTTTACATGAATTGTGTTTAATTTGAACTATCTTTAGGGTATGACAAAGTTGATTTCTTACATGCTCCCCGGCGTTTTCCTCATTGTCGTTTTCTCCTTGCTGAAAGCGTACGTGATTCCAGTTCAAGTGACTTTTGAATCGTGGTTCATCTACCTCAATTTCTTCGTCTGGGTCGTGTGCATTGTAGTCCCGTGCCTCATCTATTATCTCCGTACCCCACCTGGAATTGATCATAAGTAGTGATACGAGTTTTAAGTTCTAAGTTACTAGTTACTAGATTTTTTGCCCTAAAATTGCTAACAACTATTAACTATTAACTAGTAACTAGTTATATTTGGCCCATGTTTAAAATAGGCGTCATGGCTTCCGGTGGCGGAAGTAATTTTAAAGCGATTATTGACCGCATTGGCGAGGGTGACCTTGAAGCCCAGTGCAAGTTTTTGATTACGAACAACGGTGGTTGCGGTGCGGTGCATCATGCCGAGGAATACGGGATTCCGGTTTATCATATTTCCGGGAAAACGCATCCGGATCAGGCGGCGTACGAAGCTGCGATGCTTGAGGTTCTCGACAAGTACGATGTGGATTTGCTGATTCTGGCAGGTTACATGAAGGCGCTTCCGCTTTGCATGCTCAAACGCTTGCCAAACCGCATTCTGAATATCCATCCGTCGCTGTTGCCGAAGTTTGGAGGCAAGGGCTTTTGGGGACATCACGTCCATGAGGCTGTGCTCGCCGCGCACGAAACGGAATCTGGTCCGACGGTGCATCTCGTGAGCGAGGAAATCGACCGCGGTCGCATCTTGGCGCAGACGAAGGTGCCTGTGTTGCCGGACGACACGCCCGACACGCTTGCTGCCCGCGTCCTCGTGCAGGAACACGCACTGTATTGGAAGACCATTAAGGAATACGCTGAATCGCTGGGATTGCATTAATGCCAGCGTCATGCTAAGAGGCGTAGCCGGAAGACAACCTCGAAAGGCGAGTGTTGCAGCCATGCTTGCATGGCTATAACCGAGCCAAAGAGGTTGGGGCTTGCCCCATCCAGTGAAGTCTTGTATTACAACTCCTTCTTAACCACTAGCCACTAATCACTAACCACTGCGTAGCCATGAAATTCAAACTGCCTGCATTTCTCGAAAACATTGAATCCCCGGTAGAGGGGGAGGTGGCGTTGCGCAAGTATGCCGCGAATCCGCTTGCGTTTGGCGGTGAGCCGGATTTGTTTTCTGCGGGAAATGTTGCTGGCTCGGATGCGAGCTGCGCGGATGTTGCCAATAACAGCGCTGCGATTGTCATAGGCATTGACGAAGTCGGGCGTGGGCCGCTTGCAGGGCCCGTTGTCGCTTGTGCTGCCGTGCTCAAGTCTCCTGATGCGCTCTTGACGCTGAACGATTCCAAAAAGCTTTCTCGCCCCAAGCGCGAAGCGATGTTTGAACAAGTGAAGGATGCCTGTGCGTGCTATGCGATTGCAAGTGCGAGCGTCGAAGAAATTGACGAGATGAACATTCTCGAAGCGGATTTTTTGGCGATGCGCCGTGCGTTGCAGGCCCTCGGATTTCCCGGCTTGAACGAAACCGCCCCCGAGATCCCCATCGAAGTCAAAGGCTCTTTTAATTGTCATCCCGGCCTTGTGCCGGGATCACCTTTCCCGTCTAACATTCTAATCGCCGTCGATGGCAACCTCAAAATTCGTGGCGTTCCCGCCGAAAAGCAAATGCCCATCGTCAAAGGCGACGGCCGTATTGCAAGCATCTCTGCCGCATCCATCCTTGCCAAAGTTTTCCGTGACCGTTATATGGACAAATTAGAAGAACTTTATCCGGGATACGGATTTGATAAGCACGCCGGCTACGGCACCAAAGCCCACCTCGACGCCATCCGTCGCCAAGGCTATACCCCAGCGCACAGAAAAAGCTTCCACCCTAAGGGACTGTAAAAAACGTGCCGTTGAAAGCGTCATTCTGAGGGCTGGCCTATTGCGTCATTCTGACGCTGTCACCTTGGCCTGCTTACTGTCACCCCGGATTTATTCCGGGGTCACCTTCTTGAGAGAACTTGGCGTTTACAATCATTTCTTTTGTGATATCGATTTGACTTGATAAATCGTTCCAGTCAGGATTGTCCTTATTTATAAGATTTGCTTTCCATAAACGCTTATAATGCTTTAGTTGTTTTTCTCTTTTTATAGCGTCAAAAATATTGGAAAATATTTCAAAATACACAAGTTTTGTAATGTTGTATTTGCTTGTAAAACCGTCATTTTTATGAATTTTGTGTTCTAGTACGCGACGTGTTAAGTCGTTTGTAACTCCTACGTAAAACACGGAATTGTCCATAGAAGTGAGTAAATAAACGTAGTAGTTGTGTTGTTTCATGGAAAGAACATACAAAAAAAGGCGATTCCGGCACAGAGGCCGGAATGACATAGCGGGGGAGTGTCGCTCTGCGTTCGTTGTTTCGAAGTCGCGAATAAAAAAAGAAGACCCAACATTCGTTGAGTCTTCCTTCTGCGGGTGCCAGGACTCGAACCTGGAGCAGTATGAAGACCGGCCGAGCCTAAAATGCTATGAGAAATGGGATGTGGCTTGTCCTCTCGCCAACACGACCGGTTGATACCGGTCGCTTTTGGCTCACGGCGGCTCCAGTTTCTCGATTTCGTGAAACGAAAAACAGAAAAGACCAATCTTGCGACTGGTCTTTCCTTCTGCGGGTGCCAGGACTCGAACCTGGAGCCTTTTGGTTCGTAGCCAAACGCTCTATCCAGTTGGGCTACATCCGCGTTTTGTCTTCTTTCGTTGACGTGCCCAAATATAGAATTGTAGGGAAAAATGTCAAGGGTTGATGCTCAAAAAAGTGTTTTTTTTTCAAAATAGGGCACAAAGGTCTCGATGTCGCGTTTTTGAGGCCATTTCCAGCCCCCTTTATTTGAACACCCCTTTTTCTTTAGCTATTTTTGTCCGCAACCTTTTTAGTGTAATTTAAGATGAAAAAGTTCAAAGAATTCATGAAGAAATTGGGTTCGACCATAAAGAAATATGGTTCCCTTATATGGCTGAAAATTTGGAGTTTGTTGAAGATAGCCTTCGCCAACAAGGTTTTCCGTTGGTTCTTTATCTTCATGATTCCAATCATTTTGTTGGTTATCGTGATAGTCATCGTGTTTATCCACTACTCGCCGCAATTGCCGTCGCTTTCGCAGCTGGAGCAGATTAACCCGAAGCTCGTGACTAACATTTACGACAAGGATGGACAGATTGCCCACAAGTATTTCGTCGAGCGTCGCGAGTGGACTTCTATCGACTCGATTCCGCTGAAGGCTATCCAGGCCGTGATGGCGACCGAAGACCGCGCCTTCTACAAGCACTGGGGCATGAACGTTTGGGCTATTCCGTCGGCGCTTATCGAAAGCATCCGGTCGGGAAACAAGTTGCGCGGTGCATCCACGCTTACGCAGCAGCTGACAAAGCTCCTGTTCCTTACGCCGGAACGTACGATTTCCCGTAAAATCAAGGAAATGATGACGGCCATCCGCATCGAGCAGACCTACACGAAGGAAGAAATTCTCGAGTTCTACATGAACGAGGTTTATCTTTCTGGCGGAAACTACGGTTTCCAGGCTGCAGCCAGGTTCTATTTCGGTAAACCATTGGATAGTCTTGGCGTTCCCGAGTATGCAGTGCTTGCCGGTATGTTGCAGCGCCCGGAAAGGTATCGCCCCGACCGCAATCCCAAAACGTCCTTGAGTCGCCGTAACACGGTGCTTTACGCCATGCGCGATGCCGGCTTCATCACCAACGACGAATATCACAAGTACATTGATCAGCCGATAGTCCTGGCGTCGAAAGAAGCTTCTGCGGAAACGGGTTCGGGCTTGTACTTCTTCGAAGAAATCCGCAAGTACATGGAAAAGAAATACGGCGAAAATTCCCTCTATGCCGATGGCGTTTCCATTTACAGTACCATTGATCCTGATATTCAGGCTTATCTCGATAGCGTGGCCAACAAGCAGATTGAAAGGGTGCGCCGCCGTATCAAGTACCGCACGGTCCGCAGGCTCCTGCTCACGAAAAAATACAACATGTCCGAAGACAGCATCGTCGCGCATTTCGACAGCGTCTATACGCTTTTCAAGAGGCAATATCTTAAAGGGGATACGGTTCGCAATAAGCGGGGGCAGTTCGCGCGCTTCCCGGATAGTAACCGTTATCATCATGCCGAAGTGGCCGCTATCTTGATTGAAAACCAGACGGGTGCCATTCGTGCGATGGTGGGCGGCAGCGATTTCAACAAGTCCAAGTGGAACCGCGCCGTGCAGTCCTTGCGCCAGCCGGGCTCCTCGTTCAAGCCGATTGTCTATGCGACCGCGATGGATAACGGCGCAAGCCCCTGCGACTCCGTGGATGACCAGCCGGTGACGATTCCCGATCCGGACCCGAAACACCCGAACAAGGTTTGGCGCCCGGGCAACTTCGAACACGACTTCGAAGGCAAGATGACGCTCCGCCGCGCCCTCTACAAGTCCAAGAACCTGCCCGCAATCTTGACCGGCATGAAGTACGGCCTCAGCAACGTGGTGAACTATGCCCGAAAGTTCGGCATCAAGAGGGCTCCGCTACAGGCAGTCCCGAGCCTTGCGCTAGGTTCAGTCGGTGCGACTTTGATGGAAATGACATCCGCTTACACTGTGTTCCCGAACGGGGGCAACCGCATCGAGCCTTACATGATTGAATCGATAGTCGATAGGCATGGCGAAGTTCTCGAAAAGAATTCGAAGGTGGAACATGAAGTTCTGCGGCCTGCGTCCGCTTACCTGATGGTCGATATGCTCAAGGACGTGAACGTCCGCGGTACGGCTGGCCGCGTATGGGGGTCCGGGTTCCGCCATCCGAGCGGTGGCAAGACCGGTACGACGAACGACTATACGGATGCGTGGTACATCGGCTTTACCAAACAATACACGATGGGCGTTTGGATTGGCTCCGACAGTCCGGGAACCATGGGTGCCGGTCACACGGGTACCGAAGACGCTCTCCCGATTTGGATGGCGACAATGTCCAAGCTGCATAAGGATTTGCCGAAGCTTCCGTTCCCGGTACCTGCGGGCGTGATTAGCCGTGGCATCTGCAACCATACGGGCCTTATCGCTGGCGAGTTCTGCTCCGAAAAAACTTACTGTCTCTACACGGCAGGCTACGGCCCGACCGAGAAGTGCGATGGCAACCACTTCTCGCAGACAAAGTCTGCGGACAACGCTACTTTGTTCAGCAACAAGGGCGTGGTGGAAAACAACCGCTACGAAGATCCTAACGCCAACAAGAAGAAAAAGAAAGGCAAGAAGGGTAAAGAAGAACCGCAGCCGACCGTGCGCAGCACCCGCAAGATGTTCTAAAGAACGTCATTGCGAGGAACGGAATAGCTGGTTCAGTTTGGTATTGCTTCTTCGTCATTCTGAACGAAGTGAAGAATCCAGTTATTTCTAGCCTCGCAATACAAGATTCACTGGATTCTTCGGAGCTTCGCTCCTCAGAATGACGTATAGTTTATAGGAGCCTGTGTGGCTCCTTTTTTCGTGCGACTCTTTTCATGATGTTGTTTTGTCAAGATTCTTTTTCGTATTTTATAACCATGGTTTCTAAGCAAATTGTTGTCCAGTTTTTCTGTTCCTTGGTTGCTCTCGCTTTTACGGGGTGCTCCACCACGCATGTCCATAAACTGCACATGGAAGTATCGGAATCTCCAGATGTCCACGGAGCCAATACTTATCAAAAGCCGCATTCCGTTATGCTGCGCGCCACCGGCAAACTCAACGTCAACCAGAAAAAGAAAGTAAGGTTCTTCCCGGAAGAGGCTTTGGAAGAGGGTAAAGAAGTGGACTGGCTCTATAAAATGGGCGGTGTCGATTTTACTGGTAGTGCGGATTTCTTGTACAAGGCCGACGATGTCTTTTTTGGGGGAGGCGTCGGGTACAAGGACGGCATATACCATTATTTCATGTTCGGAAAGAACAAGTCAATATTTGAATATGGATTTTTCTTCGGGCTCCACCATCAATACGGCCGTCTAGATTATGCTGGGGAACATTGCGATGGAAACATATTAGACGAAAAATGCACTCCTTTTGCAGAAAGAAAAAATGATTTTTACTCGGGCGTTCTAGCAGGTCTGTTCGCAGGGGTCTATTACAACAATATCTTTGCTAACTATACCATGAGCTTCACTGGGCCGTGTCCCGATGTAGATGGATCAAGCGAATGTATTTCCACAATTCATTCGCACTATGTTACGCTGGGACACAGGTTCGACAAGATTGAGTTCAGCGCTGGCGCCATACTGACATTCGTTGACAGCGGCTTCGCGAACTTCGGCTTTACAAGCGGATTGAGTTTTTATCTGCTGTAAAATTGCTCTTCGTCATTCTGAGGGTAATTCTCAAGATGACGAGAGTAGGCGACTGTTCTTGATAACGTCATTCTGAGGGCGAATGCCCGAAGAATCCAGTGAAATCTTGCTCTGCGTCGTCCTGAACAAAGTGAAGGACCCAGTTAAGTCTTGTATTGCGAAAGCCCAAAATGACTGGATTCTTCGCTACGCTCAGAATGACGGTGATGCATACAAAAAAATCCCGAGCTCGTGAGAGTCGGGATTTTCAGTGGAGTTAGAATATGAAATTCTAGCGGCCTAGATGCGCGCGGTTCGCGCGCACTTGGCAGTTGATTACATCATGCCGCCCATGGAAGGATCCATGGCAGGCGCTGCCGGCTTCGGTTCCTTCTTTTCGGTGATTACGCAGTCAGTCGTGAGAATCATCGAAGCGATGGATGCTGCGTTCTTGAGGGCCGTGCGGGTCACCTTGGCCGGGTCGATAACGCCAGCCTTGATGA
>CAMKTL010000056.1:0-21347 GCA_946415675.1 uncultured Fibrobacter sp. | reverse complement strand
TGTCTGAACAGGCCATCGAAATCGGTAAGGAATTCCAGAAGCTCGGCTTCAAGATTTACGCTACCGAAGGTACCGCCAAGTTCTACGAAGCCGCCGGTGTCAAGTGCGAAGTGGTGAACAAGATTGCCGAAGGCCGCCCGAACGTCCTCGACATCATCCTGAACAAGCAGGTGAACCTCATCATCAACACGCCGTGGGCAAAGCGCGACGCCATCAAGGACGAAAGCGCCATCCGCAAGGCCGCCATTAAGTACAAGGTTCCGTACATCACGACCCTCGCCGGTGCCTACAACACCGTCAAGGGCATCGCCGCTGCAAGGAACGGACATGGCGCTGTGAAGAGCCTGCAAGAGTACCACGCTTCTATCGAAGAAGTGTAAGGTTCCTGAAGGTCGCTGAGCCTGCCGAAGGGCCGTAAGACGAAGGGGGAGGAATCCCCCTAGCTTCAGCCCCGACCCGCCCTTATAATCACGCCCACTCATTCGAGTGGGCGTTTTATGTATTCCCCACCCAAGTCGGGTCTTCCGCTACCCCTACTGCGGGTGCTCAGACGCCGCACCCGCAACGTCTGGCTTACCCCGCCCACCCGCCCTAAAATGCAAAATACCACAACCTTAACGGTTGCGGTATTGCGCTAAATTTTGAATGAATAACTTTATCTAAATAGAAAGCCGTTGAAGAAAATCTTCTGGCAAAATTGCCTTGACCTTACTTCTCTCAAAATCCTTGATGTTGCCTGTGACGATATAGTCGGCGCCAACCATTGCTGCACATTCGTCTTGCAGGCAATCTTCAAAATCATGGAAGTCTTTTCTTGAAAGAGCCGAGGCGATTAAAGGATGGCTTATTTCGGCTACGTTCAGCAATGAAATGATGTTGGTGAGGATTTCACGCCGTTCTTCATCGGAATAAAATTTTCTCAAGATGTAGAACATGTTCGGAAAAGAATGTGCGGCGACAAAACCAGAAACGGAATTGTCCGCACATGCTTGAAGTATCTTTTCGGATGTGGTAAAACCTTCACGGTGCTGGAAGTAATCCAGCAGCACATTTGTGTCTAGGAGGATTCTCATACACCGTATTTTTCATCCCTAGCAGCAGCAAGTTCGGCTTTCATGTCGAACTTGGCAGGAATGCGACCGCGGAATTTTTTCAGATTGTTCAAGGCCGTTAAGCCCTGTGAAGAATCTTTTTTTGAAACCTTGGCATAATTTATGCGTGCAGCAACGAAATAGATGAAATCATTCACCTCTTGTTTTGCCGTCTGGGGCAAGGTTTCGTATATGGACAACGCTTCTGGCATAAAAACTCCGTTTATGGGGATTCCTACTCAAAATATATATTAATTGGGCTTGAACTGCCAACCCCCTTCCACCTTGGAATAGCCATCTTTCTTTACAATTTACCTAAAAAATGCAGCTTTCGTCACAAAAATGCCTTCTTTTGTAAATTCTTCGTGCGTTTGGACTGTATTTAAGTTATTTTTAAATTGGACATATTAGAGAGTTTAGCTCTTGTTCTCTGGATGAAATATCGACAATTTCCTTGAACGAGGACGAGGCGAACGCTCACGCAGGTATGCCGCTTTGCGGTATATCTCGGTTTGCTGTACCGATTTTTTAATCGGGTTTTGGTCGTATAACCAAAAAGCAACAGCCCTTTTGGGGCGTGGGTCGTTTGCGTTTATCGTTCAGAGGCAGTCGATAGCCCCATCCAGATAGATGCAGCGATCTACGCCTTTCTTGTATCCATACAAAATCGGCTTTGGTCATTGTGATTCAACAGGGGCGGACTCCATAGGTGTATACGATGGAGGCTTTTATGGCTTGGAACAAAATTGGCAATCTCGCTGCGTTATCCTTTATGCTCATCTTCGCCGCCTGCGGTGGTGATTCAGGAAATAATGCGTCTGCTTCTGAAATGGGGGAATCTCAGTCATCTAGTAGTAAGTCAAATCAATCGGCTGTTGGTGATAAATCTTGCGAAGACAATCCGTTCTTTAGTACATGGGAGGGGTGTTATTGTGATGATGGCATTTGGGCCTGCGATTTATCCATAAGTTCGTCGTCAACGCCTTTATCGTCGTCATCGCTCTGTGATTTTTGTGAAGATGAAAAAAAATCTAGTAGTTCTTCAAGTGCACAAGATGACGAACCGGTGTTAACGCCAATTGTAAATAAAACTATTTCTGGCCTAGCGCAAAAAGGACCTTTTGATGTTGGTTCTACAGTAAGTCTTAGTCAGTTCGATAGTAAGACTTTCCTTCAGACTGGTAGCAACTATACAGGCAAAGTTGCAAATACTAGTGGTGCTTTTGAAATTTCGAATATCACACTATCAAGTCCGTATGTGACAATTCTAGCAAATGGGAGCTACAGGAGTGAAATTACGGGCAAGTTTACTAGTGACAAGATTACTTTAAAATCTTTTGCTGATTTAAGTAATCAATCCAACGTCAATATAAATGTGCTTACGCATTTGGCGAATAAACGAATAGCTTATTTGGTGTCTAAGGGGACAAACTTCTCCGATGCAAAAAAACAAGCTGAAAGTGAAGTCTTGAAAATTTTTGGAATTAAGGATGATGTCAAAAATTTCGAGGGTCTAAATCTTTTTGGCAAGAATAATGGTAGTGCCGTATTGATGGCTATTAGCATTATGATGCAACGAGATTTGAACGTAGCGGATATAAATAGCCTGTTAAGTGAATTTGAAACGAACTTTGAAAAAACTGGCAAATGGGATGAATCTGCTCAGGCGAAAATTGCGGATTGGGCATCCACAAAAGACTTGACTGGTGGACTTGATTCTATTCGAAATAATATTGAAAAGTGGAAATTAGGAACGGTCCCTGATTTTGAAAAATATATTCGCAACTATTGGTATGCTAGTTATGGTTTAGGGACTTGCTCGAAATCCCGTGAGGGAGAAGTTCTTGCGGACACCAATAAGTTCAGTTCTAATTATGAGAAAAAAGTAAGATATATTTGTAAAGATACCGTGTGGCGTAAAGCCTCTTATATTGAAATGGATACATATCAATGGGGAAAGGGAGAGGATGGAGAAATGAAAAAAGGAAATGTGACCGATGTGAGATACATTTATGATGCGGAACAAGGTGTATGGCGTGAACCGTCTGCTGAAGAACAAGGTTTTGGTGGATGTACACTTGAACGAGAAAAAGATATTGCCCAATTTTCAAATGTTTTGATTCGTTATTGGTACATTTGTAAATCACGTAAATGGGTTGTTGCCGATACAATAGAAGTTGATACACGGGGATGGGCTGAAGGTGCTGATGGTGAAATCAAGAAAGGGGACAGTACAAATGTATTCTACAAATACGATGAGGAACTGAATAAGTGGATGAATGCTAACAAAAATGATACCACGCTCAAATTAAATGGTTGCACTACAAAACGTGAAGGCGAGGTTAAAACTAGCCAAACAGATGCGTCGTATTATAAATGCAAAGATTTGAGATGGAACGGTTTGAATGAGGTGTGGATTTGGGGAATTTCAATAGAAAACTATTTGAATCCTAGTATATCCTATGGAACAATGACGGACTATCGGGATGGAAAAACATACAGAACAGTGAAAATTGGAAATCTAGAATGGATGGCGGAAAATCTGAATTATGCCGATAGCAGTTTGACGAAAAGCCTTTTAAAAAGTAGCTGGTGCTATAATAATGTGAAGTCGAATTGTGATTTAGGAGGTCGTCTTTATACTTGGGCTGCAGCAAAAGATTCTATAGAAATTCTAGAAGATCTTCTTGAAAACTATTGGGGGGTTGGGGAAGAGCCTAGGGGATGTGGATATGGGGTTTCTTGTGGACATATGACTGGAACTCCAAGCATTTGTCCTCCAGGATGGAGATTGCCCATGGAAGCCGAGTTTAACAAATTAAGAAAATCAATAGGCAGTGAAAAAGGGAAATCTTTAAAAGGTTGGAATGAAGGAAAAAATGGAACAGATGTCTATGGCTTTTCTGCACTTCCTGTAGGCATAAAAGATGAAAATGGAAATTTTGTACAAGATGGGTCTGGAACCTGCTTTTGGAGTGCTACCGAAGTAGGTGCGGGGAATTGTCGCTCCGATGGCTTAGGAACTAGTTGCAATGAGGCTGTTACGAAAGCAGTAGTTATGTGCTTAGGAGATAATATATATAGTTCTAATAAAAGAAGTGCTCTATCAGTTAGGTGTGTTAAGTAATAAGAAAAAGGAGTTTTTATGATTAAAAATAAATTTAATTGGCTTGTCGCGGTATCTCTTCTGTTTATCATTGCCGCTTGCAGCGGAGATTCTGGAAGCAATGCTGCAAGTGAGGAGCCTAAATCTAGCACATCAGCGACATTTACCTATAAAACTTATGAAGGGCTTATTGCAGAGCGTCCCTGCGGTCAATCGCTTAATGGGGTCGCTGCGTATGTGAGTTCAATAAACGAAGAATACCTTTGTTGTTACGATGCTACATCGGAAATATGGTCTTGGCAATCAAATCAAGGTGGCTCTTGTCCTGTTGTAGAAAAAAATGAATCCAAAGTTTCCTCATCTAGTAAAATGGAAATTTATTCTAGTGCAGAGAAAAGTAGTTCGTCAAATTACAGTTTGTCTTCAAGTAGTGTTCTTGATATAAATGGCGATTACTTTATTGATGATCGTGATGATCAATCTTATAGGATGGTAACAATTGGCTCTCAGACTTGGATGGCTCAAAATTTGAATTATAATGATGAAAATAGTTATTGCTATGGAAATAAGGACGAAAATTGTTCCCAATATGGTCGCCTCTATTATGGCACAAACCATTGCCCCGCAGGGTGGCATCTTCCGACAATAGATGAATGGAATGTTTTAATTGATTTTGTCGGAGGTGCTTCTGTTGCAGGGAAAATGCTCAAGTCTGCTACGGGCTGGAATGAATTTGGAAATGGTGTAGATGCTTACGAATTTTCGGCTCTTCCAGCAGGGTCGTATTATGCTAGACAAAGTTTTAACGCTATAGGTGATGGCACTGTTTTTATGGCTGATACTGTAAAAAACGACTCCATGAGTGTGCATTATGTTTCAATAAATGGCGAAAAAGATGGCGTGTCGTTTGGAGGTATGAATAAAAAGTATATGGATCTTCCTACTGGAACTTCAATTCGTTGTCTTAAAGGAAGTTCTGCTGTGGATGTTGAAAAAAACACTTCGAGTAGCTCTTCTGTAGCTCCTCGTAGTTCGTCATCTAGTTATAGCTCAACACTGATAGATTCTCGTGATGGTCAATCATACAAGGTTGTGAAAATAGGCAAGCAGATTTGGATGGCTCAAAATTTGAATTTCGAAACCGATGATAGTTATTGCTATGATGATCAAGAAGAAAATTGTGCTAAATATGGACGGCTCTACACTTGGACTGCCGCAATGGATGGTGAAGGATGGTTTAGTGGAGACGCTGTTGGGTGCGGTGATGGGAAAAAATGCTCGCCGACTTATCCTGTTCATGGAATTTGCCCTACTGGATGGCACTTGCCAAGTAGTGATGAATGGGAGGCTTTGTTGACAACTGCTGGAAAAGATAACGCTTCTACAGTATTGTTTAGCAAAACGGGATGGGATGGTGGCAGAAACGGAACGGATAAATATGGATTTTCCGCACTTCCTGCTGGTGGTAAAGTCGATTTTGGCGTCTATCTTGGAGTAGGAACAAAAACATTTTTTTGGACAAGTTCTGAAAAATATGCTAGTTCGGCTGATGTTATGCGCTTGGAATACTCTATAGCGATGTTGGATGATGACGGAAAATTTGCGGGATATAGCGTCCGCTGTGTTATGGATTGACGCAATTTATTCAATGTACGGAGAAATTTGTGAATTTAGATGATTTTGAAAATAGTGGATGGAAAACTGATGAATTAGCTGCGTTTGTTTCGTTGCAATCGGCAATTCAAAGTTATTTTGAGACATATCAGTCAATTTCTTCTTCTCTATCGCTTGTTGATTTTAAGAAGATACGGGAGCGAACGAATTTCGATATTCCCGAATATAGAATTAAATATTTTATGTGCATCGCTCATTTTCAACATTTCTTTGAATTAATTTTGAAAGATGTCCTGGAAAAAATAAATCCATTGTTCTCGATAAGAATGAAAGATGAAAATATTGTTGGCATGTATTGTAAAATTAAAGAGATTGATAATCCTAAATTTGAATTATATTCTGTTGAGTTTAGCGATGCTTTAAAGAGGTTGCTAAAAATAATAGAATTTCAAAAAGAGTATAAACATAATGAGGCCCTTCTGGATGAATTTTCTTTCTTAAAACAAAAGAAGAAAACTCTCCAAAAGATAAATTCTTTGCGCAATAGAATTTGGCATAAGGGCTTATTTTATCTAAGTTATCATTCGTTTGACTGGTTCATAGGACATGAAGTTTTCCCATTAGTAGATGAAATATTTGCAACCACTTTATATTCCGAAAAAAAGAATTTATGGTCTTATAAATCTTTAGACTGTGGCATAGATCCTATTCATCAAATAATAGGGGAATTTAAAAGAAGTGAAGAATATGTTGATTATGAAAAAATTGCTCTATTGAAAGAGATGGGACGTGCTGCGTATCGAAATCCACTAGTAATGAAGGATATGAAAATTTGTGACGATAAAGAGAACTGCTTGCAAAGATCTCTAGTTCGAAAAATAAATAGAGATGTTATGAAAGAAAAAAATGTTAAAGTAAAGAATATTGAAGAACTATTTCCTTGTTCAAGGATATATAAATGTCCTGTATGTGGACAGAAAACGCTTGTAAAATTTATGACTGTGGAATATGGAGATGTAAGAGATGGAAGGGGTGTCGTTAGCCAGGATTGGATGGATATCCTTGATAGGTACGAGTGCCAAACATGTTCATTCAGAATTAATCCTAATATAAGAAATTTGTCAGTTCAATCTTCGGATGGAAATGAAATTTGGTGTTTGAGTGAATAGAATGGTTAAATAAGGAGGTTTGTGCGAATGAATAGGTTTTCTAGTGTTTTGAAAACTCTCATCCTGTTTGTGCAGCTTGTTTCCTGTTCGAATGAATCAGGGAATACGTCTGCTATTTCTGCAAATGAGAATGACGATATGAACAATACAACGTTGTCGTTCAATACTTATAATGGGCTTGTAGCGGAGGAGCCTTGCAATGAAGGATTGCGTGGCGTTAGTGCTCATGTCAATGAGAATAACGCCGATTATGTATGCGTCTTTAATGATGCTGTGGGTGGTTGGATTTGGACGGCCTTCTCAAATTCGATTAGCGAACTCGAACAGGATGAAATTCAAAGTAGTTCAACTATTTTGTCAAGTTCGCAACAAAGTTCACCGTCATCGTCTTCTTCGTTTTATAATCCATATTATTACTCTAGCGTAGTCAAATCGTCTTCAAGTTCAAAGATCGAAGCGGCCTCATCGTCAAGTGCAAAAGCAAATTGGGCGTATTTGAACACTGCAATTTCTTATGGCGAAATGCAAATTTATTTAGAAACATATAAAACGGTCACAATCGGGTCGAGGACATGGATGGCTGAGGATATGTATGATTTAGGTACAAAATGTCGTGGGTACAACTCCAAGAAATATAGCATAAAAGGATGTTTGTTTAGTTGGGAGGATGCCATGAGTATTTGCCCTAAAGGATGGCATTTGCCTGACTCGGCTGATTTTGCTGAATTAAAGTCCTTGCATGGTGCGGAGAGATTGGCTTCACGTATTTGGAAAGAAGAATATGTAACATATGATGGTGAAGAGAAGACTTTTTATGGCTCCGATGATTATGGCTTTTCTGCAGTACCTGTGGGATATACAACTGAAACGGGATTGATTTTAAATACGCTTGAAGGAGAAGGAACTCAAGCTCTTTTTTGGACATCAAAGAAGGTTTATCCGTCAAAATCAGAAAATATGAGATGGGCTTTTAGCATTCACGCCAATACTCGCATGACGGGAATGGGCTTTACGTCACTTTCTGAAACTTGTGGTCTTGCAGTTCGGTGCGTAAAAGATGATGAGTGGTAAAGTCTGAAGGCGGTGTGGACGTCTTTGCGTTAGGGATAGTGACCCCTTGGGGCGAAGACTTGCGGGCGGTTTCGTCCTGATGTTTTCGGGAGCAAGGCTTCGTTTTATGAGGTTGGGCGGGAACGGAGTGAACCACGCAACCCATAAAATATAGCCCGACCGCACATATATGTGCGGGAACGCCCAAATGATTAGGCTACGTGCTCCAGATTTACCACAAGGAAAAGCCTGCAAGCCGAGTGTCGCAAAAATGAACTCGTTCATTTTTATGACCGAGGCGTAGCGGCGGACGCCGTAGGCGTCAAAAGCCGGCCGGCGTCATCGTGCAGTTCGGTGGCCAGACTCCGCTGAACATCGCCCGCGCCCTCTCCGACGAAGGCGTCAAGATTCTCGGTACGAGCATCGACTCCATCGACATCGCCGAAGACCGCGACCTGTTCCGCAAGATGATGGACCAGCTCGGCATCCCGATGCCGGAAAGCGGCATGGCCACGAACATCGACGAAGCCCTCGCTTGCGTCAAGCAGATCGGCGGCTACCCGGTGATGATCCGCCCGAGCTTCGTGCTTGGCGGCCGCGGCATGGAAGTCATCTACGACGAAAACATGCTCCGCGAATACGTGGCGAAGGCCGTGGGCGTGACCCCGGATCGTCCGCTCCTCATCGACCGCTTCCTCCACAACGCTTTCGAATGCGAAGCCGACGCCCTCTCTGACGGCGAACACGTTTACATCCCGTCCGTGATGGAACACGTCGAACTTGCCGGTGTCCACTCCGGTGACTCCGCCTGCATCATCCCGCCGGTGACCATCACCAAGGAAAACTTGGCAACCATCAAGGATTACACCAGGAAGATTGCTGAAGCCCTCCACGTTTGCGGCCTCATGAACATGCAGTACGCTATCGAAGACGGCAAGGTGTTCGTCCTCGAAGCCAACCCGCGTGCATCCCGCACGGTGCCTCTGGTTTCCAAGGTTTGTAACACGCAGATGGCCCGCCTCGCGACCCGCCTGATGCTCGGTGCCAAGCTCGAAGACCTCAAGCTCAAGGACAAGAAGTTCAACCACCACGGTGCCAAGGAAGCCGTGTTCCCGTTCGACAAGTTCCCGAAGGTGGACCCGGTTCTCGGCCCCGAAATGCGCTCCACCGGCGAAGTCCTCGGCCTCTCCGACGACTACGCCCTCGCTTACTACAAGAGCCAGGAAGCCGCAGGTTCCTTCCTCCCGAACGAAGGTGCCGTGTTGATTAGCCTCTCCGACAAGGTTAACTTGTCTGAACAGGCTATCGAAATCGGTAAGGAATTCCAGAAGCTCGGCTTCAAGATTTACGCTACCGAAGGTACCGCCAAGTTCTACGAAGCCGCCGGTGTCAAGTGCGAAGTGGTGAACAAGATTGCCGAAGGCCGCCCGAACGTCCTCGACATCATCCTGAACAAGCAGGTGAACCTCATCATCAACACGCCGTGGGCAAAGCGCGACGCCATCAAGGACGAAAGCGCCATCCGCAAGGCCGCCATCAAGTACAAGGTCCCCTACATCACGACCCTCGCCGGTGCCTACAACACCGTCAAGGGCATCGCCGCTGCAAGGAACGGCCATGGTGCAGTTAAATCTCTTCAGGAATATCATGCTTCTATTGAAGAGATTTAACTGAAGAGTCTGCAGGAGTAGCGTGCAAGGCGAATGCCGCGACAGAGTGCTTGCTCTCTGGCATGGCTGAGCCGAAGCCGCTGACGCCGTAGGCGTCAATACCACGCGAGCATTGAAGAGGTGTAATTAGCGTGTCATCCTGAGCGAAGGGCGTAGCCCGAAGTCGAAGGATCCAGAACATTAAAGACCGTAGCAATAAAATGCTGCGGTCTTTTTTGTATATGGGAGGGGGGAGTATGGGACTAAAGTCCCAACTGCTCGGCTCAATCATGCCAGCCCGCAAGCGGTCTGTCGCGATACTCGCCTTGTGCAGTTGTCCCCTAGCTACAGCCCCGACCCCGCCCTTATAATCACGCCCACTCAAGTAAGAGTGGGGTTTTGTGTATAACCTGATGCTTCGTTGCGTCTCACACCTGCTTTTTGAAAATTTGAGTATATTACAAGAAGTTGTTGCAGGTGTTTATGAGAAAACATTTCATCTTTGCTTTGGGAGCGGTTTTGACGGTGGCTCTGTCAGTCACGCAGGCGTTCGGTGCGGTTTATTACGTGGCGACCGACGGCAACGATGGCGCGGCGGGTACAAAAGACAAGCCCTTCGCGACGCTCAACAAGGCGAATACCGTGGTGCACGCGGGCGATACCGTGTGGATTCGCGGTGGTATCTACGACCTGCACGATACGGTCTTTTTCGCACGGTACAGGATGACGGCGGGCATCCTGCTGACCGCAAGCGGCGAGAGCGACGACAACCGCATCCATTACCTGGCCTACCCGGGCGAGCGCCCGATTTTTGACGGTGCGAACCTCCCCGTGGCCGCAGGCACGGACCATAGCGACGGCACTCCCGAGGGCGCGATGTACACCTCGCCGATTGTGATTTCGGCAAAGTTTTTGCACTTGAAGGGCTTTGATGTCCGCAACACGCCCATGAAGCATAACTCGAATTCCGGCGTATTCCTTTACGCGAGCAAGCACATCTTCTTGGAGCAGATCGACAGCCACCACAATGCGGGTCCCGGATTCTTCGCAAACGACGGCGTGCCGGACGGCGGTGGGCACATCTTCTTGAACTGCGACGCGCACGACAACTACGACCCCTTGGGCTGGCAGGGCGACGGCGAAAATGCCGACGGCTTCGGCGCGCATTACCAGAAACCCGGCGAGGGCGATACCACGAAGTTCATCGGGTGCCGCGCCTGGTGGAACAGCGATGACGGTTTCGACTTCATTAACCAGGAATTCCCCGTGGTGCTGGAGAACTGCTATGCGATGGGGAACGGCTACAGCGACTACGGACTTGGAAACCCGAAGAACGGCAACGGGCACGGTATCAAGATGGGCGAGAGCACCCTCGGTGGTGGACGACACACCATCAAGTTCTGCGCCGCCTGGAAAAACAAGGCGACGGGTTTTTACGCGAACTACACCGGCGTGGGCAGCAAGTGGCTCAACAACACGTCGTACATGAACAAGGACCGCGAATTTACCATGGCATCGACACTCTACGATTCCGAAGGGAACCGCCTTGCCGCAATTGCGCCCCTCACCGGCGACAACGCACACGTGCTCAAGAACAACATCGCCTTCCCGAACAAGAATTCGCAAATCGGGGAATGCTGGGAAAAGATTGAAAGCCAGAACATCGACCATTACGTGGAATGCCCCGCCGGCGAAAATAACTCTTGGAATTTGAATCTCGACCTGACCGAAGACGACTTCGTGAGTCTCGACGACCCGAGCATGACCGTGACCGGCAAGGACCTCTCGACCATCGCGGGAATCTTGGGCCCGCGCAACGCTGATGGCAGCTTGCCCAACGTAGATTTCCTGAAACTCAAAAAAGGGAGCCGAGCCATCGACAAGGGCGAAAATCTCGGATTCCCGTTTGTGGGCGAAGCACCTGACCTCGGCGCATTCGAATACGGACTTTCGAGCAGTTCCGCGAAATCGAGCAGCTCCGTGGCACCTTCGAGCTCGGCAGGCGTTTCGTCGAGTTCGGGCACGACATCTATCGCAACTCGCTTAGACAGTTTTGTGAACGCATCGGGTTTGGCAACGGTGTTCGATTTGCAGGGCCGCTACTTGGGAACTTTACAGATTGAACATTTACGTGGGCCTAATGCCGTGCGTAATGCTTTCGAATCTGCGCTTCGAGCAAAGTTCAAAACTTCAGGCGCCTACTTGGTGCGGCTTGGACGTACTTTGATTTTCTTTTCTCTTTAATCTTGTATTGGTGATAACGTTGCTGTTACCGGCAGTATTTTTTGGCTGATGTACTCTTTGTATTCCACGGAGCCGCATGGCGTCATGGCTTCGTTGAGTGTACTTTTTATGACGATTTCTGGTTTTTCGGAAAGTTCTCCGCAGTACGAGAATAGGAATCCGACGTACATGTCAAACGGACGACGTTCGTAATCGCAGTTGTCGTAGAACGTTGCGACTGTGAGGGTGTCCTTCGAAATTTTTGTGAGGACGTGTACGGCAGGCGAGGTTTCGTTGATATTCAGCACGTAGAGCGGGCAACCGTCAATTTTATATAAACTACCACCCATGAATTTTGCTGCAGTCGGGAAAATGAAACTTAATTCGTTGAACTCTTTTTGAGTAGCTGCTTTATGCAATCCGATTTTCCTGAACTCGGCAATGCCTGGGCTTTCGAAACAAGTTTCATTTGTTACGTCACAACCTTCAAAAGTTTTGTTGTAGGCGAGAACGTTTTCGTCGAAGGTCTCGCCGGGAACCTTGTATTTCTGGAGGTAATAGTCAAGAGTTTGTTCACGGAATGGATCGGTGCCTGCATGTCCAAAGTTCCCTTCGTGAGGGGAGGGAATGCTTGCATTTGAACTGGCTGGAACGGTGCTTGCGGATTTGGGTTGTGGACTCCTGCTTGAAGACATATGCTGAGACCTCTTGCTTGAAGACGAATTCGGCAGATGCTGGTTTTGTTCTTCAGACGAGTCCGCAATTGATGTTGATGATTCTATGTTGGTAGAGGAGGATTCGCCATTACCATAGGCGAACTGGTTGGGTTCTTCGGCTGTTCCTACAAAATTAGGGTTGTCAGATGTGCAGGCGATTACGCAAAAAGCCACCATGGCGGAGAAACTGTAACTAAAGTTTTTTGTAAACAACTTAATCATTATTATCCTCCTTGGCGTTTCGAGTAAGCGGGAACAACTGTAAATTTAATCTATAAACTTGGTTGATGTTTTTATCGCCGGCTGCGATGCTTACGATTTTTCTTCGGCATTCGTCAAGTTCCTTGACGATTTGTTCGTAGGAATCCTTGGAAATACCCATGGTGATGCCGCTGAAGTTGCGCTCTGCACGGGCGAGGTCTAGCGAACAGGTTGCGATTTTTGCCATTTCGCGGTGCATTTCACGGATGGCGAGGCGAGTTGCTTCTGGGGAACCCTTGATGGATGTTTCGCTTTGAACGTAAGTGTTTTCGCCGGTCTTTTTCAAGAAACCCGCTTTCGTCAAAAAATCGAGCGATTGCTTGACGTCGTAAGCGGAAATTTCCGGATAGCATTTCTTGGCGAGTTCTCCGGGGGTGGCTCCGGGCATTAGCGGGGCGAGCTCCCTCAAGACGGGGTTTTTCCAGGACTCATAAAAATCGAACAGGTCGCCCTCGATGACTCTGACCTTGTGTTCCTTGGCGATGGCGAGCATTTCGGCGTAGGCGGCTTTCTTTTTCTCGTCTTCGGTTTCTTGCCCGAACTTGACCATGGCCCTGAAGTAATCCATTTCGAAACCGACTAGCCCCATCGCCTGCCCGGTGCGTTCTACGCCGATGCGGCTGAGGTTGCTTTTACCGTCGCAGACGACCTTCATATACGAAGATGATGTGAATCCGGCATTTTTGGAAAACTCACGCCACGAAAAAACATGGCGAAGTTTGCGTTCTTCGTAGAAATCCCGCATGTACTTGCGGAAGTCGGAATATTCAATAATCGGTTTCATTTAATAGTTAATATAAATTTTTAAATACGAAAAATCAATTTTTGATGCAACAAAATATTGTAAAAACGAATAAAAATTTGATTTTTGAATTATATTGAAATACTTTCTGTTCTATATGAAACGGATTGTGACCGGTTGAGCCCACTTCTATTGTTTTAGGAATTATACGAGCAATTTTTTCCGTTTTTACGGAATTAATATATTTTTGTTACTATGAGTGTTTTTGGTTTTTATGCGGAAGTCAATGTGGGGTGCGCCTGCATTTTGATGCTGTTGCTTTATAGCATCAAAAAATTGCCGACACCGCAGATGCAACACTCCCTTTTCCAGAAATTGGTGCTGTGGCACATCATTTATTTTTTGAATGATTCTGTTTGGGCGCTTGTAAACGATAGCGTTTTCCCGAAAAATACGTTTAGCGTTCTTGCGGTGAATTTCCTTAATGCTGTAATTTTGGCCATTGTCGCTTATAGTTGTTTCTTGTTTGCCGAAATCAGTACACGCCCGGAGATGACTCGTTTGCAGATCCATCAATTCGAGGTGAAATTGCGGATTCCGATTGTGCTGGAGTCCTTTGCTCTGCTTGTGTCTTTTGTTTTTGCTCCGGATTTTTGGCTCAAAGAAAATTTGGAACCGCGCTTTTTCTATTATGTTATCCTGGCGCTTATCCCTGTGGTCTATTTTGTGTCAGCGACGGTTCGCGGCCTTGTTCGCGGGTGCTCGATGCAAAATAGTCCGAACATCAAGACGTTTTTGATTGTTGCTAGCTACACGCCGGGTTGCATTATTGCGGGCGGAGCGCAAGTTTTCTTTGCTCTCACGACACCGATATTCTGTTTCTGGTGTACGTTCATTATTTTGTTTGTCTATTTGCATTTGCAGAACCAGTTGATTTCGACAGATTCCTTGACGATGCTCAATAATCGTAATAGGCTGCACCATTATTTGCATCAAGTGCGAGACTTGAAAAATTCGTTTATATTGATGGTCGATATTGATCACTTTAAACAGATTAATGATACTTATGGCCATATCGAAGGGGATAGGGCGCTTGTCCTTGTTTCGCAGGCGTTAAAGAAGGCTTGTGAACGCGTGAGTTTTTCGATATTCCTTTGCCGTTATGGCGGTGACGAGTTCTTGTTGATTGCACGGACGGATTTTCCGGAAAAACTGGTTGAACGTATTCATGATTGTTTGCAAGAAGTTATTGCAGATAAGGGCGGCTCGCTTTCTTACACAATCGAGGCCAGCATGGGCTATGCTCGTTGGAACGGCGATATCAATAGCTTTAAGGAATGCGTCGTGAAAGCCGACAAAAAAATGTACGAAGACAAACGCGCTGGTTAATTATCACCCTTCCAGTTTGTTTTTAAGGTAATGTCGCGATGTCCATGTGAAATACAGGATGTCTGCAATTACTAGCGCTATGGCGCATGCGAGAAATACGGGACGGTGCATGCCGAAGTAGTTCGCCATGGCGCCTCCGGTGAGAATCCCCGCTCCGATGCCGATGTCCCAGCCGCTGAGGTACGTGCTGTTCGCAGTGCCACGTTGGTCGTGGCGGGCGAGGTTCACGCACATGGTCTGGTAGCCGGGGAAGATGAGTCCGAGGCTTGTTCCGATGAGGAATGCCGCAATGAAGAATGTGGCGACTCCGTGACTGAAAGTGAGGATAAAGTATGCGATGACATTCAGCGTCATGCCGGTACCGACGAGGTGGATGAGGTAGCCACGGTCGATGAGACGGCCCGTCATGATGCGGTTCAAAATGAGGCCTGCGGCGATAAGGGCGTAAAACCAGCCTGAACCGCCGATGCCGAGTTCCTTGGCGTAAAGGGCGATGTAGTTGGTGACCGGGCCGTAAGCGAAACCGACAAAGATGAAGTTTGCAAACTGCGGGACGGCACGCGTGAGGAAGAACCGGTCGAGCGAAAGCGGGGCGTGCGGCTTTTTCTCTTTGCGGGGAACGCGTAATGTCTGCACGAGAATGAGCCCGATGACGCAAAGGGCGATGGAAATTGCAAAGACGATGGTGTCGCCGAATGCTTCGTAAAGAAACATTCCGGTCATGGGACCGGTGGCGAAGGCGAGATTCACGCTGATGCCGAAGTAGCCGATGCCTTCGCCACGGCGACTGGCTGGCAGAGCGTCAATCGCGACCGTATTGCTTGCTGTGCTCGATATGCCGAAGAAAAGTCCGTGGGCGAAACGTACAACGGCAAGAATAGGCAAAAGCCCGACGACCTTGTAGCCGACAAAGCAGACGGTGAATGCAAAGAACGTCCAGAAGTAGAGCGGCTTGCGGCTGAGCGTATCGACGAGAAAGCCTGCAAAGGGGCGGCAGGCGAGTGCGCCGATGGTGTAAAGAGAAATGATGATGCCCGCAGTTGCGTTGTCTGTCTGGAATTTGTCGATGATATACAGCGGAAGAATCGGCAGCAGTTGGTAAAAACTAAAAAACAGGAGAAAATTCGCGGCGGCGACCGTCACGAACGTGCGTGTCCAAAGTGCCGGTTTCTCGTTAGATGTTGCCATAATCAAATACCCCAAGGCAAAGATAGAAAAAAAGTTATATTCTTGACGTAGCTTACTTATATAGCAAGGGAAGGTTATGACTTCAAATAAAAAAGGCTCTCGTCGCAATAATTCGTCTCGTAATATCAAGCTTACCTTGGGTGCAATCTTGGTTGCCGGTGCGGGATTCTTCGGGCTGACAGAAAAACCTAGTACAGATGGAAACTCGAATCAGGAAGTTGCGGCTCAAGTTGATGTACAGGGCAGTCAATATACCACAAAAGACGAAGTGGCGAAGTTTATTTGTGACAATGGCTACTTGCCGCCTAATTACGTCACCAAGAATGAGGCTATCCGCTTGTACGAGCGTAAAACGGGGCGCACGTTCGAAAGATGGAACTTTAATCCGCAGAGAAAGCTGGGCGTGATGATTGGTGGCGATGTTTTTCAAAATCGCGACGGCAAGCTTCCAAGCGGTAGTTACAAGGAAGCCGATGTCGATTACTTCGAGGTTAATCGCGGAAAGAATCGCTTAGTTTATAGTAAAAACTGCAATATCTACTATACCGGCGACCATTACGAAACATTTACTAAAATGAATCTAAGGTAGCGGGCGCTTTTATAATTACTTTTTTTCGAGCGCGACGAGCGTTTCGAGGTGCGGCGTGCCCGGGAAAAGGTCGAGCGGCAGCACTTCCTTGACGCGGTAGCCAAAACGCTCCCATTCGGCGAGTGCATCCGGGATTTCGTCGGTGCCGCAGAAAATGTGCAGCACGCGGACGGGCTTTCGCAAAGCAAGCGCACGAATCACGCCGGGTTCAGTTCCCTTGCGCGGCGGGTCGAGCAAAATGCGTTCCGGTTCGCCAGGAATCGGGCGCGGGAGTCGCATCTGCACGAACGTCTCGTCGATCTTGCCTGCGATGAACTTGTAATTCTTTTTCAAGAATCTAGCGGAAGCTTTCGCACAGTCGATGGACGGGCCTTCCCATTCCACACCGAGTACGGACTTGGCGGCTTCACCGAGTGCAAAACTGAAGAGACCGTAACCGCAGTAAAGATCCAAGAAATGGTCGCCTTTTTCGAGACCGAGCAAGCGGCTTGCGGACTTGATGAGGTTGTGAATCTGGCTTTCGTTAATCTGGCTGAATCCCGTCACCGGGTACTTGAGCCTAAAATGACCGAGGTCGAGCGAAAGTTCACGCGGACCGTAAAGCTGCTTGAAATTGAGCGTGTCCGTCGGGCGCTTCGCTTCGAGATAGTAATTGGATTCCGTCGTATCGACGTAAGTGTGTGCTGCCGTCACGTGGTACGGGCACTGCTGCAAGACTTCTGCAATCTGCTTGAGCTTACGGACAATGCTTGCGTCCAGCTTTTTCACGTTGAAAATCACGACGCGGTATTTGTATGTGCCACGGATGATAATCCAGTTGAGCGCGTATGCGAGCGGCTTGTACGCCGGCGTGATGAGCTTGTCGAACAGCAGGCGGTAAATCGCATTGTGCTCTTCGGGCTCCAAGATGCTATCGTATTCGTTGAAACGCAAATCGCCCGGTTTCATTTCGACTTGGCGCTTGGACGTGGTGCGGTAATTGCGCGGCATGGGGCTTGCCACAATCGGCTGCGGGCCGCGAGCAAGGCGGTTCACTTCCCAGAATTCGCGGATGGCGGCATTCTTGACCTTGAGCTCGTCCTTGTATTCGAGCGGCGCGAGCGTCTCGCCGTAGGCGGAATCCGATTCCTTCGTATAATTCGGGAGGTTGTGGGCTATTGCTTGTTCAAAAAACATGAAATCCTCTTTTTTACCCCTCAAATTTAAAAAGTTCCCGGAAAGTTTAAAGTCTATTTTTATGCTATGTGGGAGTGATTAGTGGTTGGTAAACAGTGGTTAGTAAACAGTGGTTGGTAAGCAGTGGTTAGTAAGCAGTGGTTGGTGGTTAGGGAGTGTGGGGTGTGAAGTCGGGCTAAGGTTGGTGCACTTCGGCAGGCTCAGTGACCTTTTGTCGAACTACCGAGCCAGGGAACCGATAGGTTCCAATGCAATAATAAGCATTTATTATATTTCGTACAAAGGTTGGAATTTTATGAAATGGATAGGATTTTTTATCATTGCCGCAATGTTTGTGGCTTGCGCGCCTAAAAATACGCCCCAATCTACGGAACAGTGTGCTTCTGTATCTACAGAAACGTTTGATGGAACAAGTCTGTCTAAGAAACGTTCAAACATTGCATTTATTGGTTGTGTAAAAGAACAGGTACTCCCGATTTATGACAAGTACGTTTTAAAACGTCCTGGACTTACCGGTTTAATCGGTGTGACGATGACGGTGCGTCAGGATGGCGGTATAGATAGTGTTCTCATTGACACTTCGTCAGTCAATTATCCAGAACTTGAAAAAGAGGTTCAGGAAAAGCTTGGCCAGTTGAAATGTCCTCTAATCTATTACAACACGCTCAAGGCCAGAATTGATATCAGATTAACTGCTGAGGGGGTGACTGTTACCCAGGCTCGCTCGTCAAGTCAAATTATGAATGTAATTCGCATAAATACTCCGCAGCGGTTGAAACCTATTTACAACCATTATTTAAAGGAACGTTATTATAGCGGTAAAGATTCCTTTGATGGCAAAGTTACTGTGAAGTGGTCGATACTTTCTAATGGCGATGTGGAAAATGCCAAAATCATCGAGGCGACTACGGAATATCCAGAATTTGAAAAGGCGATTCTGGACGATATAAAACAATGGAAATTTGAAGGCGGCGAATACGGTCGAACTACAGTTACAGTGCCGTTTACGTTTTCTGAGTAAAGGGATTTTTAATCCAAATTCGCCTGCTCAATCATGGCCTCATTTTGGGATATTTTGTAGTTTTAAACAAAAAAAGGAATGGTTATGTTTAAATCTTATGCCGGTGCTTTTGCACTTTTAGCCGCATCTTCGTTGATGTTCACTGCCTGCGACGACAGTTCGTCTTCGCCAAGTGCAAGTATAGATCGCACGAATGTGAAAACTTGCGACGAGATGGTCAAGGAAGATGTGAATACATGGCACTTTATCCGCAAGGACGCTTTCGGTGACGACGCTGAATACATCTACAAGGCCGAAGGCCGCGACTTAATCGTGACCATCAAGGATGCGCACGGCTCAAACGATACCAAGACTTACTCCATGTACAACATGGAATCTGAAGTTGGCGTAGAAATGGCTTACCAAGCCGCGAAGGCGACCTGCAAAGACGGACAATAATAATCTATAATAGCTTTAAGTTTTTGTTGCGGTACCTATAAAACCTGATAGTGATGAGGATTTATAGGTACAGGAAACGTCATGTTTAATTTTTATACCTATAAATTTGTGAAAATAACCATTTTATAGGTGTTTTTTTTATTTTACACATAAAATAAGTACGAAAAGTACCTATAAAATTGGTTTTCTTGTGTTGTTTATAGGTACAAGTTTGATAGAATCCGTCTTATGACCACTTCAATGAGTTGAAAATGACCTGTTTTGTACCTATAAAAGTGGGTGAAATGTTATTTTTATAGGTATGGACTTTTGAATTGCCCCTGAATTTTTTTGAAAAATTTCTAAAAAGATGCCTCATGGAGGTGGATTTGAACAAAAAAAGACCCCCCCAAAGGGAGGTCCAAGAGCGGCGGACCGGGATCGAACCGGCAACCATTAGCTTGGAAGGCTAAGGCTCTACCATTGAGCTACCGCCGCGAGCGACAACAATTATACAAAAATATGGCGTTTTTTAAAGGGGTTCATAAAAAAGTTGTTGGAAAAATATGAAAAAAATTCTAAATTTACGCTCGCATTAACAAAACAATCATACCGAGGTAGCATACTTGTTCCCTAATCCGCGCGATCGTCGCATGCCCAACCGTCCCAGTGATGGGACCCGTATCAACGAAGATATCCATATCTCTCCGATTCGTCTCGTGAAAGAAGATGGTGAAGCTATCATCATCGAGACGAGCAAGGCATTGCAGATGGCGAAAGACGCCGGACTGGACCTTGTGGAAGTCTCCCCGAACGCTAAGCCGCCTGTCTGCCGTATTATCAACTACGGCAAGTACAAGTTCGAACAACTGAAGAAGGCGAAGGCCGCAAAGGCCAAGCAGCACGTGGTGAAGCTCAAGGAAATCAAGATGCACCCGAAGACTGCCGAGAACGACTACCAGTACCGCATCAAGCAGGCGGGCGAGTTCTTGCAGGACGGTATGAAGGTGAAACTTATCATGCAGTTCCGTGGACGCGAAATGGCGCACATGGACTACGGCAAGCGCCTGATGGAACGCGCCAAGGAAGACTTGGCCCCGTTTGGCGATTTGGAAATGGATTCGCGGGTGGAAGGCAACACTATGCTTTCTATCTACGGTCCGAAACGTGGTGCCGGTAAGAAACAAGACCAGGCACCGAAGCCCGTAACCGAGCCAAAGGCAGCAGGTGAGGCTTAACTATTAACCTACGAGGTAAAAATGCCTAAAATGAAAACACACAGCGGTGCTAAGAAGCGCTTCCGCGTGACTGGTTCCGGCCATGTCAAGTTCAAGCGCGCTGGTATGCGCCACATTCAAGCCAAGATGACCACTAAGCGTAAGCGCAACCTTCGTAAGGGTGCACTCGTCAAGAAGGTCGATACCTATCACGTCAAGCGTCTGCTTGTAGTAGCATAAGGAGAGTAAGAATGCCACGCGCAAAAACTAGAGTTCCTTCCCGCGAACGCCGCAAAAAAATCCTCAAGGCCGCCAAGGGTTACTATGGCCGCCGCAAGTCGAACCTTCGCCTTGCTATCGAAGCCGTTGCCCACGCCGGTCAGTATGCCTACGCACACCGCCGCGACAAGAAGGGTGATTTCCGCTCTCTGTGGATCACTCGCTTGAACGCTGCTGTTCGCGAATTCGGCATCAGCTATAGCCAGTTCATTTACAAGCTTTCCAAGGCTAACATCAACATGAACCGCAAGGTTCTCGCTGATTTGGCAGTTGCCGATCCGGCAGCTTTCGCCAAGGTCGTGGAAATTGTGAAGGCTGCTTAATTTAGACGCAAGTTTAAGTTAATTTATAGCAATCAAACGCGAGAAATTGCACCCCGCCCGAAAAGGCGGGGTGCTTTTTGTATAAAAGAAAACCACCAGCTAGGCTGGTGGTTCAAAAGAGCCTTCT
>CAMKTL010000055.1:0-23306 GCA_946415675.1 uncultured Fibrobacter sp. | reverse complement strand
GAATGAGCCCGGTGCAATACCGGACCCATAACACTGTTTTATCCTAACTTTAAACCGTCCAACTTTTTGGGTTCAGTTCAACGGCGTCCGGGGTACTTTTGCTAAATGGAGATTCCCGCCTTCGCGGGAATGACAATCGTGCAGTTTCTATTGCAATAACTGTTTACTGCCTACTTCCTACTGTCCACTAACTAGAATTCCGCGTGGGCGCTCATGCCGAGGGCGAACTTGGTATCGCCGACGACCGGGTTCTTGTCCTTGCTGAAGTTGTAGCCGAACCAGAAGACGAGATTCGTGTTGAGCGTCGGATAGACGTAGAAGTTCATGCCGAGGAATTTGAATTCGTCCTTTTCGATTTCGGAATCCGGATCGTGGTATTCGAAGCTGACGCCGAGAGTGAACTTTTTCGTAATGTTGAAGCTCGGTTCGAGGGCGAAGAGCATCTGGTCGTCCGTGAAAATCTGCTCGCTAGCCGGGCCGTCATCCTTGTTGACGATGGCGTAGAAGTAGTTGAAGCCGAAGTTGAAGATGCCGTAGTTCATGCTCGGTTCGATGAGGAAGGAGTGGACTCCGTGGCCCTTGTACGGGTGCAGGCCATAGACGGCGTAGATGCTGTAGTTGAGCACTTCGAGGCTTTTGGAGTAGTCGAGTTCCGCACCGAATGTGTAGCCGAAACCGCGACCGATTTCGGAACCGAAAGCCCAGTCCACACTCGGGGTGATGGTCAGGTGTTCGTCCGGGCGGTTCACGAGCTTGAGGCCGTAGCTAGCGAATGCTGCGATGGAGCTCTTGCTGTCGTCTGTGGCGCCGATGTAGAACTTGCCTTCGCCGAACTTGGTGTTGCCGACTTCGACACCGAAACCGCGGATGGTCTCGTCGCGGGAGATGACTGCGTAACGACCTGTATCACGCCAGAAGTAGTAGTTGAACGCTCCTGCGCCGTAGGTCAAGTCACCGAAGACGAAACTGACGTCCTGGAAGGGCTTCCAGCGGAGTTCCACGCCGTCGAAGTTGAATGCCGTATAGCGCTTGTCGAGATCGGTAATCGCGGTCGAACGGGCGAGACCGTGGCGGATTTCGGCATCCCTGTCGGCATTCGTTGCGTAGCTTCTTGTGTTCGTATAGACGGTGACAGAAACATTTTCGTCGAGGTTTGCCGTGACGGACAAGTCGATATCCTGGTTTGCGGCGTTAGTGGGGTCAAAATCCCTGTTGAAATAGCTGGCGAAGTCAAAATCGACGTTTCCGTTGATTTCGATGTCTGCGGCCATGGCTAAACCGGTAGCGGCAAGGGCAATCGGCAAAATAATTTTACGCATACAATCCTTCCAAAAAAGGTTTATTTGGTTTTTACGTGCAAAAGATAGAAATATCTTTGTTGCAAGACCAATGTTTTGTGCCTAGTACCGCAAAAATACGAATATACTATGTCTTGCTGGAATGAGTTTTGTAAATTTGAATAAGTCTTTAATAAAGGTGGATATGAAGTTTTCCTCCCGTATATTTCTTTTTTTGTCACTTGCGTTAGCGCAAGGTGTTTTTGCGTTGACGGCAGACCAGGTACTGGAAAAGTCCAAGGCGTGGTTCAAGTCGGGCAAGGCCTGGAGCCTTAGCTTCAAGGCTCAACTGTTCCAATCGGATTCCCCCGAGGTAAGGACCCAGTCCGGGAGTCTTGTTGTTACTGAAGGTGACAAGTTCAAGTTGGACATGTCGGGCATTAAATTCTACAGCGATGGCGAAAGTCTTTGGCAGTGGAATGTCGAGCAGAAACAGGTGCTGATTAAAGCGGTCGAAGACTTGTCGAGTTCGTTGCATCCGTCGGAACTTTTGTTCAAATACCTGAACTGCAAGGCTCTTGAAATGGGCGAGGCGGAACTTTCGAAACAGAAACTCTGGACGTTGAAACTGGACCCGGCGAAGTATGCGGGGCAGTTTACCAAGATGGAAGTGTGGCTTTCGAAGAAGGATTTTTCTCCGGTGCGTCTCTTTACGGAAGACCCGGCGGGGAACGCTTCGTGGTATAACATTATCGACATGAAAGTGGTCAAGGATGTTTCAAACGATGATTTCAAGTACAAGCCTGTTCCAGGTGTTGATGAAATCGATATGAGGTAATTTGTGAATTTCAGCATGATAAAAACGCCAGGGGTGTTCAAGTCGCTTGCTTTCTCGGCTAGTGTTCTTGCGGGAATGACGTTGTCTATGAACGCTTATGCTGGCGAGACTCTGTTTAGTAACTATGTGTTTGCTGTTGGCCCAGCGGGGCAAAATGGAGCGCTGTGGGCATTTTCGCGTGATAATAGCTATAGTGGCGTGACGTTACTGAACTTTAGGGTTGCAGATAAAGGAAACGTGGTGACGGAAGCGACAAAGCAAGCTCAGGTTGCAACGGACACGTTGACTGCGGTCCAGGACGGTATTTTTGAAGACGACCTTGCCGAACGGAGAAGAATTCCGGTACTCTACGCCGGCTCTAAGTTCGGGCTTGTATTGCCGATGTTTGCAATGGGCAAGGATGACCGTTATCGGTTGCCTGCTGGTTATTATACAATACGCGATTTAAGTAACGTTATTGAAAATCCGATTGATGTCCCGTCGATTGTCGAAGACTTGGATACTTTGGATAAAAATCCAATGATGTACGCGATGAGTGGCTTTGCCTATGATTCGACGGCGAAACGCTTGTGGATTGCCCGTGGCGCCTTGGGCGTGATGGTTCACGATGTTTCCGGGAAGAAAAGCGCGGATACGACGTTTATTTTGGATGTGGAAAAGAAAAAGTTGGAGGTCCTCAAGAATAATACAAAACTGGACTTGAAAAAGAATCCTGAAATTTTTGATGTGCGCTTGCATCCGGAAACGGGAGACCTATGGCTTGCTACGGCGAAGGGCCTTTGGGTCTTGTCTTCTAGCGGCCTTAAGCAAATATCGGATGCGCTGAAGGATTCCCGCGTGACCGGCATTTGGATGGGCGGTGAACCGTTCCAAGTTATCGCCGAGACGGCTACCAAAAAGGGTGACGATGTCGTTGGCGGACTATGGCGCCGTTATGGTGATAAGGATTTTTCCAAGGTGAATTTCTTGGATACCGCAGGCAAGGTGCAAAAGAAAGATATTTATGACGAAGCCGATTATACGGTGAGCGATGTCGCCTTTATCGGAAAGACTGCCTTTGTGCTGGTTCGCGCTGTTGGCGGATTGATTAGTGGCTATCTCAAGCTGGATTCACTTGGCGTAAAGGCTTGGGAAAAAGACGAAGACGAAAAGCTCCAGTGGCTGTATGGTTACGAAACTGGCGCAACAGACCGCAAGGCGACTATTATGTCGATGTGCGCGTTCCCGCTTTCGAATAATCGGACTGGGCTTGCGATTGCGACTTACGGCAACGGCGTTTCGGTTTCGGCGGATTCCGGTGCAACATGGAATGTTGTACTGAACCGTGCAAAGCTCAACAACAACCTGGGCTCGATTCGCATGGTGCCTTCCGTGATAACGCCAGGCGACGAAGCGCTTGTTTCGTATAAACTTGGCAAAGAGTCAAAGATTACTATTGATGTGTTCAGTTACGATATGCGCAAGGTGCGCACTATTGTGAAAGATGCTGTTCGCAATGCGGATGCTTCGCGCAGTTCGAACCCGAAAGAAGATTTTTGGGACGGACGCGATGACCATGGCAAGGATTGCACGATGGGTGTTTATTATATCAGGGTGAAGGACAATCATGGCCATATCGGTTGGGGCAAGGCGATGACGCTTGGAGGTAGCTTCAGATGATTAATTTGAAAAATCTTGTAGTTACGGCTTTGGCGGTTTGCTCGTTTGTCGATTTCTCGATGGCAGGCCCTTTTACGAAAAAGTCTGAACTTGGTGGCTTTGACGGTTTTGTAGAGCGCATGGGCGCTGGCGTCCGTGAACTTGGGCGTGGCAATACGGGTTCTGCGGATACTGCTTCAATGCCGGGTGCGTTTTGGAACCCTGCTTTGCTTGGCTTCCGCGAAAACCTTGGATATACGCTGAATATCGAAAAACGCGATTTGGACCGCTTGGGCGGAGCCTTCGGTATTGAAGGCAAAATTGGAAAACGAATGGGCGTGGGTTTTGCCATGCTTTATCGTGGCGATCGTGATTTCAAAGTGATTGATGACGACGATGAAACGATGGGTACCGCAAAGCCGTTTTTTTCGATGTTTTATCTAGGCTTTGCTTATCGCGCTACGCGTCAGGATGCTTTCGGTCTTTCGCTTTCGATGAGCTATGACAATTTGGATGTCGCCCAGTATTTTGAAGGAATTGAAATGGAAGATTCCTTCCGCAGTCCGGTGACGATTAATTTGGCTTGGTTCCGTCAATGGAATGCGAAATGGTCTTCTTCTGTTGTCATTCGCAATTTGAGCTTCAGTAAAAACTTATCTGCAAAGTGGACGAAGAATCCGAGTAAGGATAATTCGCTTGCATCTACGGAGGGCGTGCGCCCGAAGGTTTTGCAGATTGGCCTTGGCTATCGCTCCAAGATTATGGGCAAGCCGGTCTATGCCTGGATGGAAGCGCTAGATTATCAAGTGGCCGATACGCTTTTGGCGTTTGATCCGCAGCTTCATGTTTGGACGGGACGCGTGGGCTTTGAATGCGAAATTGTTCCTGAAAAGGCAACGCTCCGCTTGGGTATGGATGATTTGAACTGGATGCTTGGTGCCGGTTACAAGTTTGAAATTCGCGTGGGTCGAAAGAAATTTCCGTTGGAAGTGAACTACGCCTTCCTTTACGAGACGAGTGCTGGGCTCTGGTCTCCGTTCAGCCTTGGTTTGCGGGGATACATTCCTTGATTTCGAATGTGTTCATATCGAAGGTGCGTAGTCTCGAATCGATGGACTGCCGCTTCGATGCGGGCATAAACGTGATTTGCGGCCCGAATGGTTGCGGAAAGACGACCATTTTGGAAGCGATTCATTTGCTTGCGCAGGGGTTCTCGTTCCGGTCGCGTGACTTGCGGGAATTGATTACCTGGAAAAATGACGAACTGATTTTGCGTGGCGAATTTTGCGACGATGGGCGTTCGCGGATGCGTGCGTTGCGCGTTTTTTCTCGCGGGAGCGAAGTTCGCGAAAATGGGGAACCGTTAAAATCTCCGGCCTTGTTTTTCGGGACGTGCCCGGCGGTGATTATGCAGCCTTCGGACATTGAACTTTTGCGCGGTGGGCCCGAGGTTCGCAGGCATTGGCTCGATGAAATTCTATGTTACCGATCTCAGGCGAATGCGCAAGTGTTGCGTCGCTACAAACGTGTGTTGCAACAACGTAACAAATGGCTCAAGGAATTCAAGCAGAATGGTTCGGCTGTCGGCGGGGAAGACTTGTTCCGCGTGTTGACGCAACAGCTGATAGAGCTGGGCGCTAAGCTGTGGGCGGCGCGAATTGCGCTCTCGAAAGAGGTTTCCGAAATCATCACTCGGTATTACCGCAAGCTTTCGGGTGGTGTTGATGAAATCACTTGTGCGTACAAGAGCTCGATTCTCAAGTCGCTAGATGCGCTTGATGCCGCGGAGCCGATGTCGGATGAGATGATGGATGAAATCCCGTCGGATGTGGCGAGAGTTGCTGCGGAGAGTTCCGCGGGGGCGGCTTATGTCGCTGCGGGAAGTGCCGGCGAAAATGTTGGTTGTGCCACGGGTGTTGAAGGTTCTGCGGCTGCCGCGGATGTTGAGGCGTCTGGAACTGCTGCGGACGTGCCGAGCGAAGAAATGTTGCGGAATGCGTTTGCGCGGAAACTTGCGGACTTGGAATATGTGGAGCGCTTGCAGGGAATGACGATGGCCGGACCGCACCGCGATGATTTGGCGCTTTGCGCTTCGGGCTATGAGATGCGATCTGTCGGGTCGCAGGGACAGTGCCGCTCGGCGGCGGTTGCCATGCGCTTTGCCGCAGTGGATGTGGCGTCGCGCTATTTGACGAAACCGATTTTGCTATTGGACGATATTTTTGCGGAACTGGACGTGAACCGCCGTGATGCAGTGGTGTCGCTCATTCGCGAAAAGGAATGCCAGGTCGTGATTGCGACTCCGCAGGCGGAAGATTTGCCGTTCAAGGCGGATGCGATGATTGAATTGAAAATTTAATGATTGTCATTCCCGCGAAAGCGGGAATCTCCTTTTTTCAAGAAGGTGATGCCCGTTTACTTCGGTTGCGCTCAGCACAGGCTCCGACGGGCATGACAGCAAAAAAAAACTGCGGCGTGAACCGCAGTTTTTTATCGGGGTGTTATCCCTTATATATTACTTGTTCTTCAGCAAGTCGCGGATTTCGGTGAGAAGCTTTTCTTGGGCGGTCGGCTCAGGAGGAGCGGCCGGAGCTGCAGCGGCTTCTTCTTCTTTTTTCTTACGCATATTCTGCATGAAGCCAAGGAATTTCTTCATCAAGAGGAACACGGCGAAAGCGACAATCAAGAAGTTCAACACTTCGCCAATGAAGGTGCCGTAAGGAATGGCAACGCCTTCGGCGGTCGTATAGACGAGAGCCTTGACACCTTCGCCTGCGTCCTGGCCACCGCACTTGGCGATGAGGGCCGTGACGAGCGGCATCACGATGTCGTTTACGAACGAATTGACGATTTTACCAAAGGCGGCACCAATGATGATACCGATGGCCATATCGACGATGTTGCCTTTGAATGCAAAGGCTTTGAATTCTTCAATGAGTGAAGTTGCTTTTCCTTTAAGACCCATATTGTATCTCCTTGTTGGGTTGTTTTATGTTTAAATAATTAGAAAAACCTTTAAAGTTTGGCATGCAATTTTTAAATTTGGCGCGCTATGTCATGGTTATTTTTGGCTTTTGCCTCGGCAGTCTTTTTGGGCTTTTATGATTTGGCCAAAAAGAAATCGGTTCAGGATAACGCTGTTCGACCTGTACTGTTACTTTGCAGTGTATTTTACGCTATTTTGATGTTGCCGGTGCTGTTGACGGGGCATTGCGAACCGCTGACTTTGCACAATCACTTTTTTTTGATGGGAAAGGCTGTCATTGTTGGACTGAGCTGGCTTTTTACGTATAGCGCCATTGCTCATATGCCTCTAAGCATTTCTACCACAATTCGTGCGCTTGCTCCTTTGTTTACAATTATGATTGCGGTGGGGTTCCTGGGCGAACGCCCTCAGGTGATGCAGTGGGCGGGTATAGCGGTTTGCGTTTGCTCGTACATCGGACTGAGCATGGCGGGTCGCAAGGAAATGGGACATTTCTTTAGCAACGGTTGGGTCGTGGCAATGCTTGCTGGAACGGTGCTTGCTGCATGCAGCGGGATTTATGACAAACTTATTTTGCAGCGGATGAACTTCGAGCCTTTGACGGTGCAGGTCTGGTTCAGCATTTACATGTGCGTGGTGCAGTTCTTGACGACGATGATGACATGGTACCCGACACGGAAGAAAACGACGCCGTTTCAGTTCCGTTGGTCGTTCTTGGCGGTGGCCGCCCTTTTGATTATTGCAGATCGTTGCTATTTTTTGGCTGTGAGCGATTCGGATGCCTTGATTTCTGTAATCACGGTCTTGCGTCGTTCCAGTGTGTTCATTAGCTTTATAGCGGGAATTCTCGTTTTCAAGGAACGCAAAAGCAAGATGAAGTTTGTAGCGATGCTGGGCGTGGTCATTGGGCTATGCCTGATTTCGCTGGGACGTTAACTTTGAGGCGTTATGGTCAAGATTGGCATTACGGGTTCGATAGGCTCGGGCAAGTCCTTTGTGGGGGAGTTGCTGCGTGAGCGCGGTTTTCGGGTGCTGGACGCCGACCGTCAGGTTCACGAACTTTACCGGGACTGTACTGAACTTCGTGCGAAACTTGCCGATTTTTTCGGTGAGGCGTGTCTGACGCCGACGGGCGTGAACAGTGCGTTGATTGCCGACCGCGTTTTTGTAGATGATGAGGCTCGTGAAAAATTAGAACAGATAGTTTATCCGTACTTGACCACGGCGGTAAAAAAATTTTTTGAAGCAGATTCGGAAACTTCGAAATGCGTGGCGGAAGTCGCGGACGCTGCAAAGAATTATCGGTTTGTAGAAGCGGCTCTTTTTTCGCGGGCTCCGCAGCTTGTCGAAATGCTGGATGAACTTTGGATTGTAGAAGCTTCTGAAAACGTTCGTTTGCATCGATTGGTGGCTCGCGGATTAAGCGAACGCGATGCGTCGAGACGTATTGAAAACCAGCGTGGCGCTTGCGCTCCGGAGTTGTTTGCGGGCCTGCGGATTCGAGAAATTACGAATGACGGGGACTGCTCTCGCATAGAAACGCAGTTGGGCGATTTGTTTAAATTTATAGAGAATGGTGATCCCGGCACAGAGGCCGGGATGACAGTGAAGAAAGCGCTGTAGTATGCAACCATACGTTCATCAATTTGCGAACTTTTTGAGGGCTCACTTGAACTCGATTTCTGTGGGGCTGATTGCGACGTTATTGATGCTGTATGGCGTCAGCATCAACAATTATTTTAAACGGATTACAAGAAGCATCCCGTTTTGGGGACGCTTTGCGTTGTTTGTTGTTTTGTGCAGCGTGGGGTATGCGTTTGCAAGTTCGCAATTAGTTCGCTTGCTGAAAATGGCGTTGTGCCAGTTGTCCGACCTTCCGCTGATTGGCGTTATCGTGGGTTGCTTTATATTGCTTGCGTTCCTAGCCAAAAGCGGGAAGGATATTTGATGATTGGTCAATGGTCAATAGTTGGTCGATAGTCGATGGTCATTGGTCATTAGCGACAAGGAATAGGCTGTAACGACTAGAATTCACTGGATCCTTCCCCTTACAGGGTCAGGATGACGTTTCTTCTTCCTACTGCCTACTTAATTAAAATTATCCCGGTTGACTCCGTATAAAATAACGTCGTCAATCCACATTTCGCTGTCATCGACAATCCAGATGGAGAATGTCGTGACGCGGGCCTTCACGAAGTCCCAGCCCATGTTCCCGAATTCGCCGTCACCGGGGACGAAATCATCTGGCGTAAAGCTGAAGCGTTTCCAATTAGAGCCGAGATAATCAACGTATTTCGTTTTGCCGGTTGGCTCGTTTAAAACTTCAATGGCAAAGCCGAGTTCTCCGGAGCCCTTGGCAAAGAAAACGATGGAATCAATCCCTTCGAGACTTGATGGGTTTCTGTTGATGCGGGAGCCAATCATCGACCATTTCCCTTTTTTCTTGGAAGTGCTCTTCCAGTGGAAAACGTAGCTTTGGCGTTCGTCGTTAAACTCGAATGCGTCCTGGACGTTGTCGCGAGAAGGCGTCGTCGTTACGTTGGAATCCTGCGGGTTGAAATACCAATCGCGTGTGCCGTCGCCGTAGTCGAATGCAGTTTCGAGTTTTTGACTGTCGAAGTCGATGATCTTGATGGAATGGATGGCGGTCACGAGCGAGTCGGGTAGATCTTTCCAGATGTCGTTGCTGCTTGCATCTAATGCGGCGGTCTTGCCCCAATACATGACGAGTTCTTCGATGCTTGAGGTCCCGTTGATGCGGATTTGCAGTTCGGCTTGTTTCAGAGAATCGCTCCAGTACGCTTTCTTGAAGGCTAGGCGATTACCGTCTTGGTCGGTAAAGCGGATGTCGTTGCCGTTCTTCATGGCTTCGCCAAAGTCGAAGTTCACGGAATCAAGACGGACGAAGACGACGGTCGTGTCGGCTATGGGACGCATCCAATCCGAAATAGTGGAATCTAGCGGGATGACCCGCAAATGCGCCCATTGTTCCAATTGTTCATTGGCAATATCCGGCTTGGCAAGAGTCTTGATGTTGTTCTTTTCGCCGGCAGACACCATGATGGAAGCTTCGCCGATAGCTGCCTGGTCTTCGGATATGACGGCGCGGATTTGATAACTTGCCGGCGGGAGCGAATCCAAAGAGAATTCGCCTTTCTCGTTCGTCTTGATGAGCTTGTCTGTACCGTAAACTTGAATCCATGCGTAATCCGATCCTTCGGGGATATCTGCCTTGCCGCTGACGGAACCGAGCTCTTCTAACTGCACGGTTGTTAATTTGTTCTTCTTTAAATCACTTGCGGCGATTGCCCTGAATACACCTTCGTTTCCGTCTATGATTTCGATGTAACCTTTATCGAAATCGGCGGAATCCATGACGATGTTGCCGAGAGAATCTGCGGTGAGTTCCAGTACGTCGTTTTGCGAATTTGAAGATGTCCCTTGTACATACCAAAGCGGACGGATTCTTGCAACGGCGTACGAGACTGGCTTCGCGTCGATGTTGACAACATTGATGATACAGGCGTTTTCTGTTTCAACGGTGCTTGCACCTGCTATTTCTTTATCGGTGGAGCAGGCGAATAATAAAATGCAGAAGAGGAACGCTAATGAATTTTTCATGCGCTCCTCGCATTTTCTTTAGAGGTTTCTTTGTCTGAAATGTCGGCAACGGGATACAGCGAAAAGATGAATTGCACCACCTTTTGTGGAGCGGCTACATCGGCGACGCGCTTTTGAACTTGCCGCCGAAATTCCAGTGTCATTTCGACGAGGTCTTCAAGGCATTCGTCATCGACGCAGGCGAGGACTGATGAGATGTTGCGCTTGTCTGGCGGAATATTGACGAGAGCGTTTTGCGCTAGCGTCAGTAACTGATTCTGGTAGCTGCGGATGGCGCTAATCTTGGATGCTCCTGCCGACGTGAAATTGACTGTTGTGACGGCATATCGTTCGGAGGCAAGAGGGGTAATCATCTTGAGTTCTTTTAGAACCCGGATGGCTTCCTTGACCTGATCTTCTGAAATGGCTGGTGTAATCTGCTTGACGAGTGTCCGGACATCGGCTTTGCCACCGTTGATTTCGATGATGGAACGGACAACGGGAATCCACCAGCGGCTGAGAAACAAAAGTTCGTTGGACGTGAGTTTGCGAAGATTGACATCTTGCAATGCAAGAGCCATCTTGTATAGCTTGTCTTTCTTTGTCTTAGATTTTGTTCGTGATGCGGCCACCAAGATTTCAAAGAGTTCCCCATCGCGGCCTTTAAGTCCGAGCAACTTTTTTGAAAGCGGGATGCTTTGTGCGGGTAGGTGCGATTCCTTGTTAAGAACGCGGAATACCTGGCTTGTTTCGAGACCCAGTTTTTGCCCCATCATCTTGTAAGAAAATAGCGGAAAATCCAATTTTTTCTGAACGAAAAAATTTTTTAGCAAATCTCTATAATCGCCAATTTCGTTAATATTCAGCATAATTGCATCCTCTATTATGAAATAGATTTTTTACATGCGCAGGGATAAGCTTTTTTTTCAAGTTTTATTGACGAAATGACAATGTGATATAAGTCACTTTTGACGAAAATCACTATTAAATAGGGCGAAATTGTTGTTTTTCTTACATTCCTTGTTATTTGAAACCCTAATTTCTACCTTAGTTATTGGAAACAAAAAGGTGGCTAATTATGCAAAAGGAAGATTTCTCTATTCTCAAGCAAGTGGTACTTTTTGCGCTACTTGCCCTTGTTCTTGGTTTTGCTTATGGTTAGTTCCTTAAGTTTGTTTTTGGTGTATATGTAGAAAGTCGGTGCGGTTTAGGCCGCGCCGATTTTTTTTTGTTCTTAAAAGAATTATATTATTGCTTGCCTGAAAAAGATTAAGGAAGGATTATTTAAAATGCCTGCTGAAATAAAGATTATTGAACGAGCTGAAATGTACTTGCGTAAGCTTTCTTGTGGTGTGAATCCTCTGACCGAGGAATCTTTACCGGAAACGGATGCTTGCCGCCAGGAAAGAATTAGCAAGTGCCTTGTCTATGTGGCCGATTATTTAAAGCAAAAGGTGATGCCGGATATGGAACGGCAAGAAAAATTGAATGCACCGAAGCCACAGAAAGTTCTTAAACCGCGTCCTGTGCGTGAAGTGGCGACTCAAGAACTTGTCCTTACTCCAGAAATGCTTTCTAAGTTTGAAATTTCTGAAGAGCCTGTTTCTGTTTCGGGCTTTGTCCGCCGTTTGAACACTTTGATTCCGCAAGGTAGCGGTATGATGCCGCTTGTTTATGCCGACGTTGCCGAAGTCCTTTCGAGAGAGGGAATTCTTTTGAAAGAAGAAGGTGAAAAGGGCAAGGACTTGAACTTACCGACTCCGCGTGGCGAAGAACTTGGCTTTGCAAAAGTTGAAGCGGATATTCGCGGGCATCATTCGATTTATACAAAGTGCAATGCTGATGCTCAAAAGTTTATTTTGGATAACATAGGCAAATGCGTGACCCAGGCCAATGACCGTTTGGCTAGGCGTAAGGCTCGTGCGGAATCTGGCGAGACGGGACGTTCCGGGAAGGAAAAATTCCACGTGACCGAAGAACAAATTAAGAATTACCCAGTGGATGAAACACCGGTGCCGGTTAGTGAAATTGCAAGGCGCTTGAACGATTTGCTCCCGCCGGATTCGAACATTGAAAAGATTTACTTCAAGACGATTCGCGATTGGTTTGTATCGCAGAATTACCTTGAAGAAAAGAAGAATGCGCTTGGAAAGATTTTCTTTGTGCCGACGGAAACGGGTGCGCAGAACGGCATTGTGACGCAATCGCGCGTGGGCAAGAACGGCGAAAACTATGACGCAGTCTTGTACAATGGCGTGGCTCAAAAGCTCGTGCTCGATCACGTAAACGAACTCGCTTAATATGAGTCATGACCGGCTTTGCCGATCATCCATAAAGACAAAAAATGCCGCCCGGTGGGGCGGTTTATGCATTATGAAACAACAGACCCCAGCACAGAGGCCGGGGTGACAGCGTTTCATTTCGTAAGGACTGCGTTTTTGTCATGCCCGCCACCGATTGACTTTTTTTCAAGTCATCCCGGCCTTAGTGCCGGGATCGGTTTACACATCTCGAAACGCATCTCCTTATCTCAACCGTCTCAGACCCTTCGGCATCGGGACTTCCTTGCCGTCTTCGCCGAGCAGGTAGATGTTGTCGAGGCTGATGTAGCCCTTGCCGCTGTGGCGTGCGCGGAACGCGAAGTTCTTGATTTTGGTCGGGTCAAGCTGCGGAATCGTTTTGCCCCAGCCTTCCTGCTTCATGTTTTCCCAGATGAGCGTGTCGCGAACCCAGTTGCCGCGCGTATTCTTGAGGCGGACCATGAATTCGTCGTAGTCTTCGACCTGGCTCGACATGATTTGCAGTTCGATGTAGCCTTGCGGATTGTTGTGTGTTGTGGCGTAATCGAAAACGATGCCGACGGATTTCTTGACTTCTTCGGGGACGTTGTAGTATGCGCCGGAGTAGTTCGGCCAGCCGAGATTAGGCGGTTGTTCGACAATGAAGTCGTGACGGATGTAGCCGCCGAGGGGCGGGTTGCCGTTATAGACTTTGGCATCCATCGAAGTCGCGTTGTCGCCGTTGACGACCGGGAACCACGATACGTTGTCTAGACCGTTGTCGAAATTCTCCATCACGCTTGTGGTGCGGTAAGCGCCACGGACGCGGAACGGAATGTTGAGCGTGTCCTTATATTTCCATTCGTTCGTGACGGTGAGTTTAATTTCTTTCTTGCCGATAGATACTTTATTTGTGACAGGGACTTGAATGTGGAAACTTTCGATGGACGAATTCCATTTGCCGTCATCAGGTGTAGCGCGGACGGTAAGCGTCCCTTTATTGTCCCACTTTTTGATTTGGATATTGGCTCCGGTGAGCGGTAGTGAAAAATGATCCGTGGCAGTCACGAAGAGGTCGAGCGTGTCGCCGACGGTCATCACTTTCTTTTCGAGAGCTGCGGCGAGAATCTGTGGGGGGAAGGGCTTTGCTTGGTTGTATGCGTTCATGCGGACAACGACGGTTCCGAATGGCGGAATTTCGATATCGCGGTTCTTGCCTTCGAGCAAACGACCGCTTGGTCCCATTTTCGGGTACGGGTAAGCATCTTTTTGGTCGCCAATCCACTTGAACTGTTCTGCTCCGAATACGTCAACTTCGGTGCGATAGTTGCCCGGTTTCTTTTTTTCGCTTTTGCGGTCAACCTGCACAATTTGCTTGGTGTCGGTGAGGTTTATTAGTAAAACGTGACAGCGGTTTAAATCGTCTCGATAATCGCGGGGATTGATATCTTCCTCCCATCTGTAGCTACTGCAAACGGCGTATGGTACGACGGATTCGGTCGTGCTCTTGACGGGAACGACTGCAAAGGGCAAAAGGTCATCGAGAAAACGCCTGAATGCCATATAGACTCCGTAATATTCGGCGGTGGGTTCAAGGCTTCCCCAGAGGTTCCAGGAACCTTCCTTAACGAGGGCGGTCATGCTGATGGTTCCCCACGTGTGGTCAGGGCCTTCAAAAACGTTGCCGAAGGCATCCCACGGGAGCGCCTGGAATCGGTCGCCAAAGCGGACGAGGTATTGTGCGAAAATGTTTGCCATGCCGGCGGCTTGCGGGTAGTCCATCCAGATTTGGCTCCCTTGCACAGACGTGCTGAATTCCGAGAGAAACACGCGGCGCTTGCCTTCGAGATACTTGTTCATCCAGGCGTTCAGCGTATCGGCGTTGTGGCCGACATCCATCGTCGCCTTGAGCATATCTTTGGCGTTCAGGTTGTTCGGTGCCCAGTACGGGTAAGTGTGCAAGTCAACGACATCGAGATAGCGTTTGCCGTCAGCCTTTTCGGCTTCACCGACGATGCGCAAAAATTCGGCCATCCAGTATTTCCCATCGTTGAGGCCTGCACCCTTCTGCTGCATCTTGTGCGTACTGAAGAGCGGTCCGTGCAAAATGATGCTCGAATCAACAGCCTTCATTGCGCGTGCGTATTCGATAAAGCGTGCGGCATATTGCCTTGCCGAAAGCGGACCGGATTCTTCCCATTCGCCGTCAAGTTCGTTGCCGATTTGCCATTGCTTGATGTTGTATTTTTTGACTTTATTGGCATAGTGGACCCAAGCGGCGGCTTCCTTGGCCGTGCCTGTACCTGCGTTGACGCAGATAACTGCTTGAGCCGTTTTAGCATACACCAATTTCGAAAGCTGGGTGATGTAGGTCATGAATTCTTCGAAATGCCACTTGATGTTGGTCCAGTCGGTGCGCGGCTTGTCGCCATTGCGGGTGGACATCGCGAAGAACTTGTAATCGTTCCCGGCGAGCAAATCGTCAGAGCCGCTATAAAGTTTCATTTCTCGAATCTGCACGCCTTTTGACGGAAGTTCGGTCGTCTTGAATTTTACAGCAACATAGCGTGTGCGGGTCGTTGCGAACTTGTATTTAGTTTGGTTGCCCGTGACTTTGACGGTGCCCCATCTCTTAAGCTTGTTTTCAAGATTCTGGTGAACGCCCGGATATTCGGCGTAGTCTTCGGTCCAGTACGAAAGTTCAAACGACTTCGGGCGGAGATTGCCCCAGTCTATGATAATGGAGTCGAGGTCTTTCTTTTCGGGGAACTCAATGACAACCCAAGGCGGATCCTTCGGGTCGAGTATTTCGCCCCACCACATCGTGTTCATGTCGCCATCGGCAAGGTGACTGCGACGGATGAAACCGTAGTTGTCTTTTGTCGTGCCGCGATAAATCGTTTCGCCGAGGAATCCTGGTGCCCAGCTTGTATCGCTTGGAATCCAAAGTCCCGTGCTGTCGTACTTGCCGGCACCGTTCCAGTGGTAGTCATTGCTCAAGCTCCCGTTCGGGAAACGGAAAATCGAGTAACCGCCTTTGGCGAGGGCGGGTGTCATGTCGTAATAACGAGAGGGTGGATTCCAGATGGCGAGATCGGCTCCTAGCATGTGGTGTTTGTTGCCTTGCGAATCGTAACCGTTGGCTATTTTAACGCCCGGTTTCGTGTCGTCAACCTCGATGACGTTCTGTGCGGCAAATGCGGGGATGGCAAGCGCAGCTCCGCACAAAAAACTCTTGACGCTGGATTTCATTTTCATAGCGGTCTCTTTTCAAAAGGGTAGGGGGCTAACTTCATGTTTTAAATGTAATAAAAGCGATTGAATAGAAAAAGTGCTTGAAAAGATAACTAAGGCCTGATTCTGATATTGGTTCTTCTTGTCAGAATTTTTCTGTTTATGAAATATAAGACGTATGCAGCCAAAAATGAAATTAGCATGGTAAGAATGTTCGACGAATCTTTATCCAGAAAGTCAATAAAATCAAAGAATAACTTGTATATAAAAATGTGGCACAAATATAATTCTAAAGACATAAGTCCTATAACGGTAAATATTTTATCAACTGTTTTATATTTCTCAAAAAATATTGCAAGGAGTATGCAGAGCACAGGAGTTATGACGATGTAGGGAAGGTATGCTAGCGAACATGTTTGTAATTTGCTGTGAAAAAAATTCATAAAGAAAATTAAAATGATGAAAGCAATAATTGCGGAACTTAATCCAATCTTTTTTAATTTGTTTGTTAGTTCGATATTGCATCCGTCTTTTGCCCAATGGCCAAATATTGCGCCAATGAAAAATATCGGAATCCTTGCGTATGTCAGTATAATAAACCCGCCAAAGTTTTTATTGTTGTAACAAAGAATGCAAGTTAATGCATAAATAAACATTAAGGATAATCCTGCTCCGATGAAAAAGAAGGATGCTTTTATTCCGTATTTTTTGAATAATCTAAAATAGATAGGGTATATTGCATACAAAAAAACGATGCAAGAAATAAACCAAGATTCATCGCGGAGACCAATCCAATAGCCTAATGTTGTCGCTCTGCATATCAAGGAAGAAAAACTTCTGAAACTAAAATCCATTTGTGCTAAATAAACAACACTTAGCACAACCCAAAATTCAGGGAGAATGCGGAAAAAGCGGCTCTTGTAATATTTCCTTATATCAAAATTTTTCCTAGACAGTGAATAATAAAGGCCAAAACCCGATAGAAACAAAAAAATATCTACGCCGCCATAACCGATAGACCTAAAAAAATCCACTGCGGCTAAATCTGTAGGAACTCGCAGATGAAACAGCATAACCCATAATATGGCAAAGCCCATTATGGCACTTCTGTGCTTTGATACTAATTGAAGTATGTCGTTCATTTGAATTCGGTTCTGGAGTTGTTACAAATAAATCTAATAGCAAAAAGAAAAATGTTATGATAATTGAGTGTAAAAAAGTTCTACATTGGTGTAAAAAGGATTATCAAGTAGGTTTTTATGGAAGAAATTTTCAGGACCAAGGGCACATGTGCCACCACAATCCAGTTCACCCGCGATGGCGATAAAATCCGCAATATCCGTTTTACGGGTGGCTGCAACGGGAACCTCAAGGCTATTGCCAAACTTTGTGAGGGGATGACTGCCGAAGATATTGCTGCGAAATTGCTTGGCAACACCTGCGGTGGCAAGCCGACTTCGTGTGCAGACCAGTTGGCAAGGGCTGTTCTTGGTCGCGAACCATAGTCGCGAACTGAAGATTGATTCCGCCACGAGGCCGTGTTGAAACGTCGTCACAAAAAGCGCCCGCCCATGAACCGCTCGCAGATGATGCAGGCGGTTCGTTCCGAAGATACGAAACCGGAACTGTTGGTACGTCGTGCGTTGTTCAAGGCGGGGTTCCGCTATAGACTGCATCGCCATGACTTGCCGGGTTCGCCGGATTTATTTGTTCTTAAATATGGTGTGGTTGTTTTCGTGAACGGATGCTTTTGGCATCAGCATGGTTGCAAGTTTACGAGCCGTCCCAAGAGTAATTCTGAGTTTTGGGATAATAAGTTTACGAATAATGTTGTTCGTGATGTCAAGACGAATTGGGAGTTGTCGTTGCTGGGTTATCGCGTTGCGACCATTTGGGAATGTTCCGTTAAATACGATTTTGATCGGTCTATGGAGCGGCTCAAATCTTTTATTGTAAGCGATGAAGAAACTATTGAAATTTAGACCTGCTTTGACGAATTAAAAAAATTATTTTTATTCCAAAAAAAGTTAGTTGAGGAATTATATGCAAATAAGTTATACCGAATGGGTCTGTCCTGAATGTAAAACAAAAAATCGTGAATCGTGCAACACCTGGATGTACGGTAGTCCGATTCGCGAGTGCAAAGCCTGCCGCAGTGAATATTTGGACAGACGCTGGCGTGAAGTGGCCATTGACGGATTCGACCCGCGAAGTAATAATGCGAAGGTCTATGTGAAAGGAACTCTGTTCCTTTTGGCAATAGCCGCTATTTGCGGTATTCTAATTTATTTTCAATGCGCCAAAGGATATTATTCTATGAAAATAATTGTTGCCGGTGCATTGAGTGTTTTGATTGGTATTGCTTGCGGTATTAACGCACTCCGCATTAAGTTCGGTTTTGCAAACAAGGACAACGGCAAGTATATGGCCGAATCGAAGGCCCGCCTAGGCGACCCGCAGTACGTTGAAAAGTTGCGTAAGTACGGGTATAAGGTTTAGCTTTAGGTTCACGTAATTAACGCAAGGCTTACACACATGCGCATTCTCGAAAAAATCAGTGAATTTGTCGGCAAGTGGATGGCGGTTGTCGTTCTGGCCATCGCTGCGCTCTCGCTGTTCCTGCCAAAATCCACGCTTTGGATTGAACTTAGTTGGGTGAATTACCTTTTGATGGTCGTAATGTTCGGCATGGGACTTACGCTCAAGCTGAGCGACTTTGCACTCGTGTTTGCGCGACCTAAGGAAATCTCTGTCGGGTGTGCCTCGCAGTTCGTCGTGATGCCCGCACTCGCATTTGTGCTCTCCAAGATTTTCGGGCTCGATGCCGCCCTCATGGCGGGCGTGGTTCTCGTAGGCACATGCCCAGGAGGCACTTCGAGTAACGTTATCACTTACCTTTCGAAAGGTGACGTGGCGCTTTCAGTCGGCATGACAAGCGTGAACACGCTGCTCGCTCCCGTGCTGACTCCGGCGATTACGTACTTGCTTTTGCGTACCACCGTGAACGTCGATGTGATGGCGATGTTCCTCTCCATCGTGAAGGTCGTCATCGTGCCGATTGCGTTAGGATTTGTCATAAACAAGTTCTTTGGCAAATGGACAGCGCGAGCTGTGAAGGTCTTGCCGCTCGTTTCCGTGATTGCGATTGCGATGATTGTGGCCGCAGTTGTTTCGCATAACGCCGCAAAGATTCTTTCGACTGGCGCAGTTGTATTCGCGGTGGTGATTCTCCACAACCTGCTCGGTTACGGCTGCGGCTTTGGCCTTGGAAAATTGCTGAAATTCTCTACGCCCAAGACAAAGGCTCTCTCCATCGAAATCGGCATGCAGAATTCAGGGCTTGCCACAAGCCTTGCCGCGACCGCGTTCTCGGGCCTTGCCATGGCTACAGTCCCCGGAGCCATATTCTCTGTATGGCACAACATTTCGGGCGCAATTCTTGCGAACGTTTATCGTAGAAAAGAGTGAAAACTCGGTAGAGTTAAACGTTACGTCCCTCTGTCATGCCCGCCTTGAGCGGGCATCTCCCTTTTATGACTAAAAGTTAAAAAGTTTAAAATTACTTCTTCTTTGCAGACAACTTCTTGAATTCAGTGCGTGCCTTTTTCATGTCGGCGAGGAATGTTTCGTCATTATGCAGACTAGCAAAAGCTCCCGACACAAGAACCTTCGAGGCGTCAACATCGCTTTGCCAGTGGAACCCGGCAATCACGCGGCTTTGTCCCCATTCATAAGCGTACTTCAACAACGCATCTTGTGCAGTTGGGTTTATTTCCACTAGCAGCATAGCCATGGACCACGCAAGAATCGTGTGCCCCGACGGGTAAGAGCCATTCTTTCTCAAAGATTCTTCGTCCTTAGGGACGAGTGTCGGTTCGTTGAAACGGTCGAACGGGCGACGCCTCATGTAGTGCTTCTTCGGGACTCGGCCTACCTGGCGGAGTGTTGCAATCCCGCGCTCAATCACGTTCATGATGGCTGGAGTCTTTTTTGCAGAAATTTCCATGCCGAAGGGCTCGCTGAACATCTGGACCATTGTGTCCAAGTTGGTTTCCGCCTGTGCAATCGCAAGAGCTGCTCGTGTGGAATCCGCTCGCATCGCTTTGCCCCACATGTACTGTGAAATATCGTACATGAACTGCACCGAAGTGGTTTCCGGCGGCGCAGGGTAGAAGTTGAGAGCGTTCGGGAGAGCGTCTGCGTTCATGTAAGGTTTGGCATTTGCTGCGAAACTGCAAAGAGTCGCTCCGCAAATGGCAAGAGCGAAAACAGATTTTTGGAGAAGTGTAATCATATTTTAAAGATATATTTTTAAAAATCGTTTGAGCAATTATCGCTGTTACGAAAGACGCGCTAATCGCGTCCGTAAAAAATTTTCGTGTTGTAGTACCAGGCCACCTTGCGATAAACTGGCTCCAACAGCGAATCGTTTTCGTTCAAAAAGAACGTGTGCCTTTTCGTGCACATGGACACCAATTGCACGCAATAACGCGCAGTCGCTTCTGTGTGGTGCTTTCTGTGAAAGCACGAAAGCATCAGCAAGTGGTCGTTTTCCATAGCTTTTTCAACAGCGCCACGGTAAATGTGGGGGAGGTTGCAACCGCGAATCCAGACCGCAAACGCTCCGTTCGCAAGCGCGATGTCTAAAATACGACGCTCCGCATCAGAATGAAACGTGCTCACAAGGCATTGATGATATCGTCCCATTTCTGTGGCCCATTGCTCCAAGCGGTAGTCGTTCGCATCAAAATCTCTCGACGCGAAAACACCGATTTTTGTTTCTGGTCCATACCACAAGCGCTTTGCCCCTGCTGTGTTGATGCCGATAAGTTTGATTTTGTTCATATTTTTGCTCCCTTAAAAAATAAAGACCGCCCCGCTTGCGCGGACTGCGATCTAATAACATCACCCTTTCTGGTGCTAAACGTAATATACAATTAAAATTTGAGAAAAACAAGTACGGTAAAAGAGGTAAAACGGCGAGCGTATTTGCGAAGCCTCTTGCTATAGCCTTGTAACTTTTATATGTTATGCCATATGAAGTTTAAGCTCGTTTTGAAAATTGTGTTATCTATTTTGCTTATTTTGATTGCAGGAGCACTTTTCTTTCTGTACTATAACAATCGTATTCCAGAAAATGCCTTGGTGTATTATCGCATTAAAGATCACAAGGGTAAAATTTCTGTATGGCGAGCCTCTAACTGCGAGATAAAAGGGGATGAATTTCAGTGCCATGCAGAACTGTGTCCCGATGATAAATTTAAAGGTTATCCACTTTCGCGGAAATATAAACCGGACACAAATACGTATCAAGATACGGCCTACATAAATTTAAATTTTGGTCTGTTTAAGAAAACGAGTTATATCCCTCGTCCTGTATATGCAACGTTTGACACCGCTTATTTTAAAAAACAATTTGCTTCAGTAAAGAAAACTTTCCCTTGTTCTCATTCAAAAAGGTTCTCGTCTTCGTATGAGTTGACTGCCATTGATTTGCCTAGAGGCGTGACTTTCTATGAAACAGGAAAGAAAAAAGACTCCAAAAAATCTGCAAAGTCAAAAGAAAAAAATGAACGCAAAGATTCTTTAAGCTCGAATCTCAAAACGGCGCCGACAATACATTCTGTTTCTATTTCTTGTCCTGAGATGCATTCGTTTCCGCACTATACATGTTATTGCGATAATTATCCAACTTATTGTGGGAATCCTAAATACACAAATATGCCTGCACTTCCAGAACGTCATTTTTATGCGATGGACGTATTGTCTTTAAAGGATAGTTCTTTCACCTGGAAATTGATATACAAGACTCCTTATAGCGAAGCTGATACGCTGGAAGTTACAACGACAGTCAAAAGAGAGTAATATAAAGTGTTAAATTGTATGAAATATTTTGTTTTTGCTTGTCTATTTATTTTGCTTTTGCCGTTCTATGCGGTTGCAAAAGAACTTACCGCAATTGGGTTTGTGGAAGACCCCAAGACGTATGAACATGATGGATATTATATCCGCTTGGCGTTTATTCGTACGGATAAAGGATGGTCTCCATCGTGTGAGTTTCTCGAAGGCGAAGATGCTGGTGGAATTTTCAAAAATGTAAAGTCGTGCACGCATAAAATCATGAAGCGATCATGGCAAGTGATTAACGCCGATGGCAAGCGCATCGATGCAGGAACATTGAAGTTTATGCATCGCACATGGCGTGAAATCGGACTTGCGAAAAGTTCGCGTTCAATAGAAAATGAAATTCAATTTGATTCTTTAAATCGTTCCCTAGAAACATGGAAAGAAAATGGGAAAGGGATGCTCCCATTACTTGCAGTCCCGTTTGGAACGAATGTTGAAAAAATAGAACCCATTGCAATGAACAGTTCTGCTGAACAAAAAATAAAGGATAAACTTGTAAAGCAGTACTTTAGAAAGAAACGGACTGTTTGCAAATGTGATTCTAACGAAACTCTTATTTCTAAAAGAAAAGCTAAGGCAAGCGATGTCGTTATCAAACCGTTAGTAGGGTATAAGGATAACGTATCTTTTTATGAGGTACTTATCCCGGACACTTCTGACTGCGGCATTATAGATGACGAAATGGAATTGATGGCTGTAAAGAATGGCAAAGTTGTAAATCTTACGGAATCATCTGGAATGGCAGATGACCGCCCGACTACAACTGCAATGACCCTTTTCAATAGATATGTCATTTCGACGAAAGATTTGCAAGATACCGTATATGTGTTCTTTGCTGGCGGCTATAATCTTGACGGATACGTACTGCTAGATTCTGAATTGAATGTGCGCGGAATTAGCACGTGGAATTATCATTAAGAGAAAAAAAATGAGCATTACATACAAAGACACTCACGATTTTTCTGAACAGGATTTAAAGGACTTATTTCTCTCTGTCGAATGGTCCTCGGGGCATTTCCCCGACAAGCTCGTCATTGCGATGAAGAACTTCAAGACCGTCATCTCGGCTTGGGACTGCGAAAAACTCGTCGGCATGATTTGCGCAATGGACGATGGCATCATGAACGCCTACGTGCATTACCTGCTCGTGCGCCCCGAATATCAAGGCCAAAGCATTGGCAGGGAACTCGTGGAACGCGTCAAGGAAATCTACAAGGATTACCTGCGCGTAGTCGTGGTCGCCTACAACGAAGAACTCGCCTTCTACGAACATTGCGGCTTCAAGAAAGCAGATGACGCCAGTCCGATGTTTATTACCAGCTTGTGGACGTAGGTTCCTTTTTCACCCAATGCCCATTTTTCGACGCCCCTTCCCAAGCGTAGCCAAGCTTTTTGAGGTCACGTTTAATTGAATCGCGGCTTACATTCAAATTTTGAGCAATGACAGAAATTGCAATAGAGCCATTTGCCAAAATCATAGCTGCAACTGCTTCAAGACGCTTTTGGAGTGCACTTTGAGGTGCACTTTGGAGTGCATTTTGAGGTTC
>CAMKTL010000054.1:0-24161 GCA_946415675.1 uncultured Fibrobacter sp. | reverse complement strand
ACAAGCAGAAGACGTTGTTCAACATGGTCGGTTTCCAGACGCGCCTCAAGTGGGGTACGCAAAAGGAAATCTTCACGATGGTGCCAGCGCTCCGCAATGCGAAATTCGCACGCCTCGGCTGCATGCACCGCAACACGTTCATCGAATCGCCCAAATTTTTGGACGCCACACTGCGCCTGCGCCCAGAACTCGACTGTGCCAAGGGCATTCCGCCCACATGGTTTGCAGGCCAGATTACAGGTTCCGAAGGCTACACCGAAGCGGTCGCCACAGGCTGGTACGCCGCCTGGAACATGGCGCAGACGATTCTGCACGGGCATTCCGACCCGCTCCCCGACGAAAGCTGCATCGGCTCCCTCATGAATCGCCTTGTCGAAGAAAACGAGGACTTCCAGCCGATGAATTTCAACTTCGGACTGCTCCCCCACCACGAAGGCCTGAAGAAAAAGAACAAGAAAGAGATTCTAGCCGAACGAGCCGAGCGCGCCGTCCACGAATGGATTGCGGCCCGAAATATGGCGTAAAAGTATGCGTAACGAGATTCGACAAGCGATTCTGCAGCAACAACTGAAAGACGGGGAAATGCTCCCGTCTGTACGCAAGCTGATGAAGACGTTTGGAGTCTCGTCGGGAACCATCCAGAGCGTGCTCAAGCAGCTCTCCGAAGAAGGCCACATCTACAGCATCCGCGGCAAGGGATTTTTCTGGGGCAAAGCTCCGAACGCAGACGACCTGGCCCAACTTCTTTCCAAGACGGTCCACCGCGAAACGATTCTTGAACGACTCGAAAGAGAATTTGCGACCGACTGGGAAAAAGGATTCCTCGACCCGAACAAGAACTTGCCGCTTGCGAAAGAACTTTCCGACCGCTACAACGTTTCGCAGACGATTCTCCGCAAGTTCCTGATTCATAAAGTAAATCAGGGCATTCTCGTTCGCAGAGGGCGTTTGTACGCATTTGCCTCCCCGTTAAAGACAAAAACCGTTAAGAATTTCAGCCAGATTCTGTTCGTCACGCGATGCAATTCCTGGGGTGGTTTTACCGCCGAAAGCGAACGAGAACTTGACTTTTTGCGCTTAGTTTACCAGACCGCCGGCGAACAGCATTTCAAGCTCATTCTGCTCGGCATCAACGAAGAAAGCGGCAAGCTCATTGACCGCAGCGGGAAAATCTGCCGACTCACAGACTATCCGAACGCTATCGGAGCGGTGCTTTCTACATTGCTCGTGCAAAAGCCTCTCCCGCTCTTGCAACTTTTTTACGGAGTCAAGTACCCCGTTTCTGTTTGGTGGGAGCAGCCACTGCAAGACATTCCGCCACGCTTTTTGAGCAAGAACAACTGGGCATTTTTCAACTCGACATTCGGTGAAATTCCAGGGCAACAGATGGGCAAATACCTTTTGCAGAAAGGCTTCAAGAAAGTCTGTTATTTTTCGCCCTACCACAACAGTTCCTGGTCCAAAGACCGCCTCACAGGACTTCAAAATTCAGGCATCGAAGTAACAGCCTTCACCGATGACGAATTCGCAAGCCCTTGGGATTACAAGGAAATCGCAAGAGCGCAAGCGCCAAGGCTTTCCGTCGAAATTTACGCCCGAAATCTCGTCAAGAAAAAGCTCCTTAAATTTGCAAAGGACGTGCCCGCCGATTGCAACTGCTGGGTCTGCGTGAACGATGAAGTGGCGGGACTTTTCTACGAAATCAGCGATGAAGGCGAGTGCAACTTGCCCGGCGAAAAGACCGACCCGAACGTGTTCGGATTTGACAACTCCGCCGAAAGCTATTTGCTTCGAATCGCCTCGTACGACTTCAACACAAGCGCACTTATCAAACAAATTTTCTACTACATCGAAAATCCCGACGGATTCGGAAACAAAAAACGCCTGCACCAAATACTCGGGCAGGTCGTTGAGAAATAAGTCGGTAGGTTTGGGCTATGGGGTATGGGCTCGGGTGCTAAAGCCCCCTTTGGGCTATGGGCAAATAGCTTCCCCATACCTCAAAGAGAGCCTCCGGCGAACGCGCTCAAAGCGACCACCGGGAGCGAGCACATAGCCTATTTGTTCTTATTCACGATAATCGTCTTCGCTTCGAAGGTTTCGCGGTCAATCCACTTGACCATCAAAGAGACCTTGTTATCGGCGTTGAGAGCGTCCCAGTAAGATTTGAGCGTTTCTTCGGCAGTGGCGAAAATCGGCATGAGCTTCGGGAAGCCGTTGAAAGACGGAATCGGCTTGCCGTCGGTTTCGTAGGTGCTGATGAAATGGCCGAGACCCGGGAGAGCCTTTTCGAATTCAAACGTCATGCGTTCGCAGCCGGCGTCTTCGCTGTTGTTACGGCTCTTAAGAATAGAGAGCTTGTAAATAGCCGGTTCAGCATTCTTGTAGTGGATGCCGGAAATACGCGGAGTAAAGTTCGGAGCATCGTCTTCGTACTGGCGAGTGCGGAGAGCGCTTTCGAAGGTGCCGCCGAGCTTGATGGCGTTGTAAATCGTGTCCGTCTGGTCGCCATTCGTGATAATCTGCACGTCCTTCGTGTGGCGAGCCGGATAGTAAATGATGAGGTGCGGGTCCGTGAGCTTCGATTCGTCGAAAGCCTTAGTCTTCATAAAACCAGTATCGGTTTCGATTTCGAAAACGCGGTTACGGCTGTTCACGCTGCGGCCCATGATCCAGTAAACCTGCACGTAGGACTTGCCATCGGCGCTTGTGCCAAGCACGATGCCGCGTCCCGGATACGGATTCTTGGAGAGGTCGTTGAAATTCTGTTTTGCTTCGTCGATGTAATTCATAGTGGTTAGTAAACAGTGGTTAGTGGTTGGGAGATTTTACCGTTTCGGGTTGTAATTGTTCATCAGCACCATGGCTAGCGCGACGCAGAACATCACCACGCTACCGACAACGACCTGCTGCTTGTGGTCGTATTCGCGTTTGACGTAAGACGGATTTTCTTCATTGATTTCCTGGAGTGTCGGACCTTTCGCCAGTTTCGTCGAATCGACACCGAACACCTTTTCAATCTGTTCATCGGACATGTTTAGTGAACTCGTGTACGTGCTATCGAACGAGTCCATCTTTTTTTCTTCTGCGAAAGAGGGGGCAGCAAGAAAAAGGGCGAGCAAGACCACAAGCAATAAACTGCCGTGGATTGCCACGCCCCTACGGGGCTCGCAATGACGTAACGAAGACGTCCACCCCATTCAGCAACTATTCCTTCGCGAGCTTGTCGAGAATCTGGTTCACGAGGCCCGGGTTAGCCTTGCCGCCGGACTTGCGCATCGTCATACCCACGAGGAAGCCCTTCAGCGCAACCTTGCCAGCCTTGAATTCGGCGAACTGGGCGGCGTTGGCGGCGCAGACTTCGCGGACCACTGCTTCGATAGCGGCAGTGTCGGTCACCTGCACGAGGCCCTTTTCCTTCACGATGGCTTCGGGATCCTTGCCGGTTTCGAACATCTCGGCGAAGACGGTCTTTGCAATCTTTCCGTTGATGGTGTTGTCGGCGATGAGGTTCACGAGCTTGCAGAGGTCTTCGGGCTTGATCTTGAGGGCGCTGAGGCCGCCTTCGAGTTCCTTCACCTTGGCGAGGAGTTCCGTAATCACCCAGTTGGCGAGCACCTTGCCGTTCTTGCAGTTCTTAGCGGCGGTGTCGTACCATTCGCTCACGTCGCGGTCTTCGGTCAGCACCATGGCGTCGTATTCGGAAACACCGAAGTCGTCCATGAAGCGCTTGCGGCGGGCATCCGGCAGTTCCGGAAGCGTGCGGCGGATTTCTTCCACAAAGGCCGGGTCGGTCACGAGGCGGACCATGTCCGGTTCCGGGAAGTACTTGTAGTCGTGGGCGTCTTCCTTGGAGCGGATGACAATGGTCTTGTCAGCATTGGGGTCATAACGCTTGGTGCACTGTTCCACTTCCTTGCCGGCATCGAGGGTCGAGGCCTGCAGGTTCATTTCGCAGTACAGAGCCTTCTCGAGGTTCGTAAAGCTGTTCAGGTTCTTGATTTCGGCGCGGATACCGAACGGAGCGTCTTCGCTCTTGCGGAGAGAAATGTTGCCGTCGCAGCGCATGTTGCCGTTTTCCATGTTGGCGTTAGAAACGCGCGTGTATTCGAGCGTCTGCTTGATTTTCTTCAGCACGAGCACGGCTTCTTCGGGGCTACGGATATCCGGTTCCGTCACGATTTCGCAAAGTGGCGTGCCGCAGCGGTTCGCGTCAAAATGGCTCTGGGAGGGGCTCATGTCATGGATGAGCTTGCCCGCGTCTTCTTCCATGTGGATACGGGTAATGCCCACGCGCTTCTTGGTACCGTCGGCCTTCACGATTTCGAGCCAGCCGTTCTTGCAAATCGGATGGTCATACACAGGAAGTCCGCCCGTCTGGGTAATCTGGTAACCCTTCGGAAGGTCCGGGTAGAAGTAGTTCTTACGAGTCCACATGGCGTTCAAGTCGATTTCGCAGTTGAGGGCAAGGCCCAGGCGAATGGCATATTCCACAGCCTTCTTGTTCGGCACAGGCATAGCGCCCGGCATACCGAGGCAAACAGGGCAAACATGCTTGTTCGGGCTTGTGTTGACTTCAATTTCGCAACCGCAGAACATCTTCGTCTTGGTCGCAAGCTGACAATGGATTTCGAGACCGATAACAGGACAATAGTTGGACATAAAAACTCCGTATTATTTCACGGGGAGAAATTTAGAAAATATCAGTCCGGATTTTTCAGGCAACGAACCGAAATAGCGTTTGAGTTGAGACTTCTATCAACTTCAACCACATCATCCGTATAGAACATCGTCATTTCATACGAATATTTCTTGTCCTCATGTACTGTCGAAGAAACAAAATTTGCCTGATAACCATAGGCCATAAATCTGGCAGAACGTCCTTCGGGATCGGTAATATAAGTTCTTACAGGAAGTGCCGAAAAACCATACTTGTCCGTCGAAGAACGCTTTCCACTCCAGCCACCTTTTGACTTCAAATCACGCCCTCCAAACAAGCTTCCACCCACAAATTCAATCAACGTGTTCCATTCTTCGGCAGACGGGATATGCCATCCTTCAGGGCACACGCCACGAGTATATTGCTTGGGGCTGCAATTTTTCCATTTATATCCACAGCCCTCTCCATCTTTAGAGAAGATACCCGCAGAATCCATGGCCGCACTCCACAGATAATAACGACCATAGGTTTTGCAATTAGACGCAACATGATCGTGGCAGAAGCTCGAAGAGTCCAATTGATATGTCGGTTGCAAATAGGCATATCTAAGATTTTGGGCCATCCAAATCTGATCCCCAATTTCTGTAGTTCTGTACTCATTACCATCACGTTCATCCGTTAAAATTCCGGTTTCATCATCATATACGCTTCCCTTGTTTACATCATCTTTAGGCCAAGTCATTTTACACATAGCATCATTGCCCGTAGCATCGTCTTCGACACAACGAACATACGTGCTAATAGACTTTCTGTTAAAAATCAGTTCATATTTTTGGCCACCCTTGGGGGCTATCAAATAAGATTCATCACTACTAAATTCATTTGTAACCCAGAAATATCTATAACTATTTCTATAAACAGCAAACAAATTCAATTTATCTTCATCATCATTTTCCAAAAGTTCAAACCATTCCGCAAGGCTTGGAACATGCCAACCTGAAGGACATATTCCGCGCGCTCCACAAGGACGGCATTTGGGTTTACCATATCCACAATTTTTACCTGTTGTTGAAAATATGGCCGATGAATCCATAGCCTCACTCCAAAGATAGGTGCGACCATAAAATTCAACGCTATCAGGCTCCTTGGCATTTCTAGTTTCTACACCGGGATACTGGTAGTCAAAGGCTAGGTTTTCGACCATCCAACGTCTTTTACCAAATTTCAGCACCTTGTACTTTTTCCCGTCTCTGGAATCCTCGATATAATCGTATTTATAAGCATCCGAAGAGGATTGCGCAACCGATGACGAAGAATTGGCAGAGGATGAGCTTGACAAGACAGCCAACATGCTATATAAATGAGAATATATAGAATTGCTCGAAGAAGACGAAGACAAGCGACTCGAAGAAGATCTTGGTAAAGATGACGATGATTTTGCTGAAGATGAAGAAAGTGAAGACGACAAATTATTCGAAGAAGAAGCGGGCAAAGAAGAGGATGACTTTACCGAAGACGAAGACTTTTTATTTGATGACGAAGAGGACTTCTGCAAAGACGAGGAACTAGGCTTTGATTCGCTAGATTCCGCTACTTCAGAAGAACTTGAAACATCGAAATCATAACTTGTAACATTAGAATCGTTATCGTCACCACAACCGCATAAAACAAGAGTGGCAAGTACAAAATATACAAACGGAGAAATTTTCAAAAGGGCCTCCTTTAGAACTTATCCGCAATATACAAAAAACCTCCCTCAAAAAGGAGGCTAATTCAAAAAAAAATAGTCTATCAAAACAAACTCAAGACAATCTTTAAAAAACGTCAAATTTCATCGAGTGTAACGACGAGCGCATCAGCAGCATCACGGAAGTTCGCGCATTCCGTGAGGATGCAGTCGGCACCGTTCACAAACGCAGTGGCAAGGCGCATGGCCTCCCCTTCCGTCAATTTGTGGTTCGTGCGGGCAGCAGCCGCAAAAAGTTCAGCCGCCTTGAGCGAAACGTCAGCATTCACTTCGCAAAGGCGCACATTCGCGGACTTCTCGAAGAATTCACGATACTGCCTTGCTAGCACACCGTCGTTTGCGCCATACGCCTTATTGCTGATTTCAAACAACGTTACAGACGAAACGAGAACCTGCACGTTATTCTCATAGACTCCATCCAATACGCCCGACACAACCGGGTAATAATCAGGATGCATCTGGAGGAGCCGCACCAGCGGCCCCGAATCCAAAAACAAAATGCGGCTCTGTTCAATCGACTTAATCATAATCTTCTGCAACAATTCACTACAATTAATAAACAATCATAAAAAAAATAAATAATTCATTTATAAATAAAAGCGAGACTTAAATCAAATCAACAGATAATCAGAATCACGTCGAGAGAATAAAGCGTCGGCCAAGGTTTTTTCTTCGCAGTAGCGTGCAAAACGAGAGTCGCGAACGACTGCTAGCAGGCGTTCATGACCGAGTGAAGCCGCTGACGCCATAGGCGTCAACTCCGAGCTGGGGCCCCGCCCGCAAGAAGTACATTTTTACTTATTACGGGCTTGGGCGAAGCCCACTCTTAATCATCTTCCTTAACGGGTTCGTAGATTTCCATGTAAGCGGCATCATAGCGCTGGCCCGAACGCATCATCTTGAAGCGCCCTGCCCGCGGATAGAAATACCAGTTCATCCATTCGCCACTCATGTCCGTACGCTTCGTCTTGAGGGCAATCGGCTTTTCGCCCATAAAATAATCACGCTTATGCGGAATCACGCGTTCCATGGCGCGATAGGTATGCACCGTATTGCCCGCCTTGCGCTCAATCGTTCCATGACCGTCCTTGCTCCACGTGATGTTCACAGTTCCATGTTCATCCGTCAGCGGTTCACATGTATCGAAACCGCTTGCGCACCACAAGTATTTCGGATAAGAGAAGCTATACGAATCCAAATTAAATGTTTCGGCAACGCGGTTGTTTCCCTTGAACGTCGGGTAATTTCCCGCAAGTGTGTATTCACCGGCATTGTAATCTTCGCAGCCACGCTGAGCAACTCTCACGACACGGTTATATACATCGACACCAACAGCGCATCCGTCTTCTTTATACACAAAACGCGCATGGCCGTTGATGTTTTTCTTTTCGAGATTGCCCATCTCGATTTCGGCCACGTCATCATTCTTGCCGTTCTGGACAATAATGTTAAAACGGCTGGCGTTGCTCGGCGAACTTTTCAACACAACGCGACCAGTTTCAGAAACATATTCTCCACTCAAGTCGGTGTATTCCATCATAAAGCGTTCCAGTTCTGAACGCTTGACCCACACATCGCCAAACTTGCAATTTACCGGCACATAGCGGGGCGGAACCTTCGGTTCGACTTCTTCGTACGTCGTAATTTTCTGTTTCTTGGTGACCGTCTTGAATTTATTCCTACCGACACGAACTTGTTCTTGCACATCTACATAAGTTTCGTGAGGAATTCTGTCCTTCGGGATAGGTAGTTCCTTGATTGCATCGGAAGACATCAAGTACCCTAGCGGGCGATTTTCGTCGATTTCACCATTATTTTTCTTATAAACATCCAATTTCATTTGAGCAAACGAACTTGCAGAAAACAGAGCCAACACCACCAACACAAATTTTTTCAAAACAGGTTCCTCTTTTAAATTATTAGGTTAGATTATTGTAGCCCTTATTGTAGAAAAAATAACGATGAAGAAAATTTTACTAACATTTAAATAAGTATTTAAACGTAGAATTATACCAAGGAGATCCAGTATGAAGAAAATGTTTCTTGCCACGTGCCTGCTGGCCGCGTCCGTATTTGCACTTCCAAAGGTCGAAGACGTCAAAGCGGCTGCTGCAGACGGTAAAGCCACTGTAGAAGCGAAGGCTGCTACAGCAAAGGCCAAGACCCAGACAGCCAAGAAGAAAGTAACGGCCACAAAGGAAAAAGCCCAGGCCGTTCAAAGCAAGGCTGCCGCAGAAGAAGCAAAGGCCGCAGCATCGGCAAAAGCTGTAGTCAATGACGCCAAGGCTCAAGCCGCAGACGTAAAGGCTCAGGCCGCAGATGCCAAGGTTCATGCCGCAAGCGCCCAGGCCAAGGCTGTCGATGCTAAGGCCCAGGCCGAAGCACAGGCAGCAGATCTTCAGGCCAAGGCCGCCGAACAGAAGGCCCAGGCCGAAGCGCAAGCCGCAAACGCCCAGGCTCAAGCCGCAGAAAAGAAGGCCGAAATGGAAGCCAAGGCCGCTGGAATCAACACCCAAGCCAACGACTTGAAGGCTCAGGCTACAGACGCTAAAGCACAGGCAGTCAATGCATTTACGCCCGTAACCACAACGCAAGCTCCGGCTCCCGAAGCTAAGCAAACTCCTACGGTAATCCCGGCCGTCACGCCGGCACCAGTCGTCGCCCCCACTCCGGTCGCAGAACCCGCTCCGGCAGTAGCAGTTCCGGCAGTAACCACGACAGAAGAAGTTGCCACCGTGGAACCGGCATCTACAACTACCCGCAAGAAAAAGAAGATGATCGAAAACGCCGTTTTCTCGGTGAACCAGATTGATTTCGACATCAACGCGGACTTCGAACTCGAAGCTGGCAAGGTTTTCTGGACATCCGAAGAAGATTATGCATCGGACAACTTCGAAACCTGGAACGGCGAAGCCAACCTCGCCATCCTCGCCGAAACGCAGAATTTCAAGGGTAAGATTGCCCTTGCCTTCTACCCTGGCGACTTGAAGACAGACAACGTTAAAGGCGAAACCGGATCTGCCGAAGACTACTTCTCTCTCAAAGAAGCATGGGCAAACCAGACCAACGGTTGGTTCAGCTTCAAGGTCGGTCGTTGGGACAACACCGATAAGAACGGGGACTACTTCGGTGGCTACATCGATGGTTACATGAACGGATTCCTCTCCGAACAGGATCCGGAAAACCAGTTTGAATTCGGTTTCGTCCCGAACGAGAACATCGACATTGCTTTGTCCTTGATTAGCAAGGCCCCTCACCTGAACAAGGGCGACATCCGTGCTGTGTTCAACTTCCATGATCTTCCGAGTCTTGATGAGTTCGAAATCCAGCTCGGCTATCGCAGCAACATTTTCGACAAAGTCTATGATGCCGATGCGACAGTTAAGCACAACATTTCTATGAAGGTTCGTTGGCCGATTGTTCCAGACTTCTTCACTGTGTTCGGTGAAGTGGCCCTCATGGACTTGTCCGACGACATGGTCGTACCGCTCACGGGTGGTATGGAATTCAACTTCAAGACTGTTGACCGTGTCATTCTCGAAGCGGAATATGTCGGCGACCGCAAGAAGAACGGCTACTACGAAGGCAACCCGAAACATGTCAAGGACGTCCTCGGAGCTCTCTACCTCGAAAAGGCTCTCACGGACCGTTTCTCGCTCTCCGCTGGTTTCCACAACTACGGTGCTAGCAGAGACTTCATGCTCTCCGGCAACCTGATCGGTAGAATAAACTAAAGAGACCGCTCGGCTCTATCGCAAACAGAGAACCGGCGTCATCGCCTCGCTCTCGCACCGCCCCCGTTTAACAACGGGGGCTTTGTTGCTCACGGAAGACCGCTCGGCTCTAGGTGCTGAAACCACATCAGTCATGTAAAGACACCCTGTTAGTAGCAGGGTGTTTTTATTATATTACAGATAAATATATGTTAAGGAGGACATGGATGAAATTCCTAAAATTACTTGCTGTATCTGCAGCAATTGCGCTTACCGCTTGTGGCGACGATAATGTTGCTGCATTTGACGAGCCTCCCATGTCGAGTCAAGATGTTTCAAGTCAAGATCCATCAAGTCAAGGGAAGTCTAGTTCCTGTTCCGAAGCTGCTGTGACAAGCTCCAGTTCGGATGCTAACGCAACAAGCTCCAGCTCAGATGCGGTTCTGGGAAGTTCCAGTTCAAAAACAGGCCCCAAAATGATTTCGAACGGTTCCATCATCACGGATGGCCAAGTTGTCGATTTGCGCGACGGCAAAACTTACAAGACAACTGTCATCGGAAACCAGGTATGGATGGCCGAAAACCTCAAATTAGATGTCACCCAATTCGTTGAAGACGGTTTGTATAACAATGAAAACTCTTTTTACGAAGCCCTGTGGTTAAGTAATGAGTATGAAGAAATCTCCGACACTAGCGAGCATTTCTACCCGTGGAACATCGCCATCGATGGTGCTGGAATATATGGAACTCAAGCCAAAGGTTGCGGCATTGATTCAACATGCCATTTAACAGGAACAATACGAGGAATTTGCCCTGAAGGATTCCACATACCCTCTCCAACCGAAGCTGAACAATTGATTAGAGCAATAGGCGGAAAATGCAGAACAGCACAAAAACTTAAAGCCAAAAATTCAGGATGGGAAATTAATGACGGCACCGATGAATTCGGTTTTGCAGCACTCCCTGCTGGATATTACGCCGTATGGTGGGGTGACGGAATGGATGGTTTTACTTTTGAGTACGAAAGGATACCTCAAGTAAAATTTTTGACAACGTCAGACACACTCACTTGGAGCATCGCAACCGAAGCAACGTATGATAGCGGTGTTAGGGAAGTATACGAAGTCGTTGCTGTTTATAAAGAATTCCACGGAAGCATGAGTTCGCTCCGTTGCGTAAGAGACGAACCCGCCGGAGTTGATTGGGTGGATCCGCCTCTGCCAACCGCGCCCGCCTTGCCAGATTTTGAATACGGTGAATTCACCGATGAACGCGATGGACAAACATACAAGACCGTTGTTGTCAACGGCAAAACATGGATGGACCAGAACTTAAATTACACATTTGATGTCGTAGATACAAACGCATCGTGTAAGGTTGGCGAATATGAATGCAAAAAAGGTTCTGATTATTCATGCAAGCATCCATTTGTCGGAAGTCCTGTAAGTTGTAAAAACAAATACAGCATAGATGCCGCTTACTGCAAAGAAAATGAAGCGGTCTGTAAAAATTATGGAAAGTTCTACACTTGGAATCAAGCTTTAAAAGCATGCCCCACAGGTTGGCATTTGCCCGACAATGACGAAATAGATGACTTTTTGGAATCCATCAACCCCTATACCGTTTATGACGGGGAATGTCTTTTAAGGCATACCAGGTTTAATAAAATTGAAGATTCTGATTTAAACAAACTGTTGTCTAAAGATTTTGGATTAAAAAATTTCCAAATGAATTTCTGGACTTCAACCGTAGCCAATTTCAACGACAATTACGTATATACTTCTGGTTACGCAAGTCTCAAAACAGAAATGCAGAACATCCGCTGCGTAAAAGATTAGTAGTCGTTCAAAACTCATAAAAGAAATCCTGCGATGTCCTCGCAGGATTTCTTTTGCTATTTCACTCTACTGTCTGCTGCCGACTGACAACTGCGGCGAAGCCGCTAGAAGCCCTTGCGTTCCAGGTCAAGCAAAAGCGCCTGGAGAGATTCTTCGACAGAAGCACGGAAACTCGTCGTGCCGAGGCTACAACTTGCAACAACATCGTTGCCGGAAGAAATTCGAATTACATCAAAACCATTTTCGGATGTAAAAGAGACTGTCAAACCTTTATTCAGAGCTTTTTCTAGTAAATCGCGCATAGCGACTCCTTTAATAATGAGTTCAAAAAACTTAGGTTGGCGCACCAACAGACTTAAACTAGGCTTTTTTGCTCCAAAAAACAAGCAAATAATTTTGATTTTCCATAATTTCAATGTATTTTAGGAAAAAACACGCCGTCATGATAGATTTGCACATCCATTTAGCCCGTCTTCCCAACAAAAAGCAACTGACCCAGCTGCTTTTAGACAAGAATTACGATTTTATCGCTATTGCCTGCAAACCTTGGGAATGGGAAGAGGTTATACTATTAAGGAATCGCTTTTCGACAGAACGAAAGCCGTTCAAGACTGCTTACGGGATCCACCCGATGATTGCGCAGCAGGCTAACGACGAGTTGTTCGCCAAATTACGGGCTATTTTAAAAGAGGATAAATGGGCGATGGTCGGCGAAGCGGGAATCGACAAGAGGTTTCCAGGATACGACGATGGCTCTCAGGACCAAGTATTTCTGAAACAGGCCGAACTTGCATTGGAACTTCAACGGGACTTGCAAATCCATTGCGTTGGGGATTATATGCGGGTGCTGAAACTTTTGACCAAGGCGGGGTTTCCGCAAGACAAGCCGTGGTTGTATAGCGCTCCGCGCCCCATATTCCACAGGTTTGGTGGGGACGTGGCTTTTCTCAAACGAGCACTCCCCTACGGTGCGCTGTTTTCGTTGCACGCCGACAGTTTCCGCAAGAAATCGACTGCAGCCACTATTCCGCTTATCCCGCAAGAACGCGTGTTTTTCGAAACTGACGCAGACGAAACGTTCGCACAAAGAATCGTCGATAGAAACGTTGCTACGAGTTCTGCTACAACTGATCCCGGAACGGAGTCCGGGATGACAAACTGTGTAGAATCCGGAAAGACAAGCAGCAAAGAGTCCGGGATGACAAATAGCGCCGAGTCCGTCATCCTGACCCTCGCAGAGGGGAAGGATCCAGAGCAATACTCGCCGGAGGAATGCGTCGCAGAACTCGAAAGCCGTTTAGAATCAGTGCGGCTCGCCTACGCCAAGAGCCGTGAGTAACGGGTCTGCCGACCGGACGGTAGCCGCCTGCACTTGAATATTCGCGAACGCTCGGAACACTTCCAGCGTTTTTTTCGCCATTTCCACGGGAGTTCCGCGCCCGACTTCGAACACCGCCTGTAGCGGAGACATGCCCAAATAACGCATACTACACGGGCAGAGGCTACTGATTTCGCCCAGCACACGCGGGTCCGGCGATGGCGTTTCTGCAAATGTCGCGACAATAACACCCTTGCGGAGCGCAAGCCCCTGGATGCGCAAACGGCCCGCCAACAGCCCCAGTTCGGTCACGAGCAAAAGCATCTTCGCGGGAGTCGGCACAGGGCCAAAGCGGTCCTGCAATTCACTTTCGATGTTCTGCACGTCCGCCTGCGTCGTGATTCGAGCAATGCGCTGGTACAGCGAGATTCGCGTGAGGCCATCTTCCACGTAATTCTCGGGGAGATAGGCGTCGATGCCAATTTCCACACGCGGTTGAATCGGCTTTTCGAGAGCACCACCGCGCAGCATCTCGACGGCTTCGCGCACCAAACGCACGTACGTTTCAAAGCCGACTTCGGCAATGAAGCCGTGCTGTTCCTGGCCGAGCAAGTTGCCCGCACCGCGAATTTCAAGGTCGCGCATGGCAAGCTGGTAGCCGCTGCCGAGGTCTGTAAACTGCTCCAAAGCCTTGAGGCGGCGCATGGATTCCTGCGAGATTTCGCCACGCTGCGGAATGACGAGGAACGCCTTGGCCAAGACGCTGCTGCGGCCCACGCGGCCACGCATCTGGTAAAGCTGGCTAATGCCAAAGTGGTGCGCGTTCATGATGATAATCGTGTTCGCGTTCGGCACATCCAAGCCGGATTCAATGATGCTCGTGCTCACGAGAATATCGAACTTGCGCGAAAGGAACGCATCCATCACGCGTTCAAGCTCATGGTCTTCCATCTGGCCGTGCGCCACAGCGACTTTCGCTTCAGGTGCCATCGCTTCGATTTCTTCGGCGAGCTTGGTAATCGTTTGCACGCGGTCATTCACCACGAGCACCTGGCCGCCACGAGCGAGTTCATCGAGAATGGCGTTCTTCAAGACTTCGTCATCGCGCTGCATGAGCTTGGTTTCCACCGGCAAGCGGTTAATGGGCGGCGTATTAATAAGCGAAATGTCGCGAACGCCCGTCATGCTCAAATGCAGCGAGCGCGGAATCGGCGTTGCACTCATGCTGAGCGTATCAACAGCAAGGCGAAGCTGGCGGAGTTTTTCCTTTTGCTTCACGCCGAACTTTTGTTCTTCGTCAATAATCAAAAGACCGAGGTCCTTGAACTCGCTCTTGTTCGACAACAGCGCATGCGTTCCGATGACGATGTTCACGGAACCGTCTGCAATTTGCTTGAAAATTTCCTTCTTTTCCTTCGCGCTCTTGTAGCGGTTCATCAAGGCGATGTTGACCGGATAAGCGGCAAAGCGTTCGCAGAAATTTTCGTAATGTTGTGCCGCAAGAATTGTCGTCGGCACAAGAATCGCCACCTGCTTGTTGGAGGCCACACACTTGAACGCCGCACGCATGGCGACTTCAGTTTTACCAAAGCCCACATCACCGCAAATGAGGCGGTCCATCGGGCGACGGCTTTCCATATCGCGTTTGATGTCGGCTGTTGCACGGAGCTGGTCTGGCGTCGGATCGTACTCGAACGATTCCTCGAATTCCTTTTGCATATTGCCATCAGGCGGGAATCCAAAGCCTTCGACGAGTTCGCGTTTTGCATAAAGTTCCACGAGGTCACGAGCAATTTTGATGACTTTTTCCTTGACACGCTTCTTGATGTTTTCCCAAGTTTTGCTGCCGAGGCGGTCGAGCTTCGTTTCCACATCGTCCGAACGGTCGAGGCGTTCAATCTTCTGCAAGTCCGACACCGGGAACTTCAAACGGTCACCGCCATCGTATTCGAGCAACGCGCAGTCCACCATACCGCCGTTGACTTCTACACGGACAAGCCCCAAGTAGCGACCAATACCGTGGTCTTCGTGCGCCACCAGGTCTCCGCGATTGAGCGATTCCACCATCAACGCATTCGTCACCGATCCCGCAATCTTGTGCTTGCGAGCCTTATTTGCATGGCGGTTTAAAATTCTTGATTCCGTGAGGAACGCGACATTATCGTCTTCGAGCCAAAAACCTTCGCTTAAATTTCCGATAAAATAATCTTCGACGGGTAAGCCATCAAAAATTTCACGCAAGCGGTTCACGCCGCCAAGCGTCTGCGCCATCACATAAACGCGGCCGCCCTTATCATAAAATTCTTCAATTTCTTTGGCAACCGCATCCGTGCCGTTCGAAGTAAAGTCCTGCGGACGCATATGCATTTCGTGCCAGTTGCCATCATCGACTTTGACGCGAGTCATATCGAGCGACGCACGGCCAACAAACAAACGCGAAAGTTCACCTATTTTGAACCAAATATCCGCAGGGGCTGCAATGCCTGCATCAGTCACGCGAGCTTCATCATAAGCGCCTCGGAACGCACCATACATCTTCGAAGCCGTTTCCGAAAGCAGCGAAAGCTCTTCAAAGACTAGCGATGCACGCGGCATGTAATCCAAGAGGCTAGCCACCAAACGCTGGTGATGTGGACGATGCCACCACAGCGATTCTTTGGAACAATCCTCGCCCGCCATCACCGATTCCGGCACCGTAAATTCACCCATCGGGAAGAACTCGATATGCGTCATCTGCTCTAGCGAACGCTGCGAGAAAATATCGAATGCACGGATGGATTCAATCTCGTCGCCGTAAAATTCAATACGAATCGGGTGCGGATAAAGCAAGCAGTTCACATCGACAATGCAACCACGAATCGAAAACTCGCCCACGCCGCTCACCATCGGCTGTTCCGTAAAGCCGTGATCGAGGAACCACGGGCGCAAAGACGAAGGCTCCAGCTGGTCGCCAACGCGAAGCGTGCGCACTTGGCGCATAATTTCGCCAGGTTCTGGGAGTTTCATCAAAAACGCATCCAGCGGACAAACAACAACAAACGGCTTTTCGGTATGCGAAACATCGCGGAAGAACTTCAAGCGTTCTTCAAGCACGCCCTCAAACGGCACCTTGATTTCGTAAGGTTTCAAGCCGAGTGATGGGAAAAAGCGAACAAATTCCTCGCTCACCATGCTTTCGAGATTCTCGACCCAGACTTCGGCACTGCGGTAATCCTTCGCAATCACCAGAATGTTCTGCGGGCTTTTCAAGAAGCGGTTCGACACCATCATCGAGGCAAGCGGAATCGACGCGCCATTGACATGAATGGCCTCGTTATCAGCATTTTCAAAAAGCGAAATCGCAGGGAACGAATTTTCTTGAAGGAATTCCGAAATGGTAAGCATAGAGGGAAATGTAGAAAAAACTCTAAACGCTACCAAATGTGGAAGCCTACACCTAAATAGAATCTATGCTTGGAATGTTTTTTATAATCATCGGCTTCACCACCATTTTCGCCATATTTAAACACATACTTCGCCTTAAAAGATAAATAGCCCCCTATTGGAAATTCACCCCCTAATTCAGAAATCCACGGTCTAAATTCAAATTGCATGCCAGCCATCCAACTCTTGTATCCACCCACAAACGGAACAATTTTGAAGAACCTATTTTCAAAAGCATCTACACCTAGCAAGACATTCCAACCATCCAGAAAATCAGGATCCTGCCCATGATTAGCCGTTAAAATAAAACGTTTATATTGAAGAACAATATTCAATTCACAATCGGAATTCGACGGACTGATAAAAAATTCTCCGCCGATGCCTCCAGTATATAAACGATCCAAATAGTAATGCTGACGTCTAAAATCTCTTTCACGGGTTTGATTTGCCAAATGTCTGTGCTTTATAGCCCAACTTCTAAACTCCGAATCGGGATAATTATTTTGGAAACTAGCAAACATGGAAAACAACGAATCGTAATAAACAGAATCCTTATCAACGAAATCCTCACTCCAAACACCATAACGCATTTGATAAATTTCATCTCTTTGGCTACATACTTCTGACATTTTTCCTTTTTTCACTTCTTCAGAAAAACAAGCGATAGACTTATTTTTGATAACATTACGCGCGAACTCCATTTTCATCAATTCAGCCAAATCCTTGAGTTCTTGGCTTATATCCGAATTCGAAATGCGATTCAATTGTTTTTGAAGAATGTCCCGATTTGCCAAATTCATCTTTGCATCAAGAAATTCGATTAGCTTGTCGTCGAATGCAGAATACCATTGATATTGATGAGCGTATCTGCCTTGTGCATAAGAAGATAAATGATTATCATAATCACGAACAAACGTAACAATTGCCGAATCAAACTGGTCCATCAAAAGATAAATCTGCAAAAGCTCGTACTTGTCCAAGGCGTATTCTTCATATGCGGAATCTGTCAAAACACCAATATAACGAGCAACAGCATTCACATCATTTTCCTGAAGACTTGTCAACAGAGAATCACGCGTATCCGCAAGACGCTTTTTCTCTATATCATCAAGTTTTTCAATAAAAGCACGACGAGCAGCCATCTTTTCATCTAAAAACGAAGCCGCAAACGTAAAGACATTCAACAGCAAAACAAATAAAAGAAAAATTCGCATACACATAATCCTCATTATTCTACAATTACCAAATATGGAAACCCACACCGAGATAGAATCTATGCTTAGCAAGCTTTTTATCTCTTTCACGACCTGCAGGAATTCCATCGACATAACAACGCATTACGCCATCTTTACCAGTCCCCGATTCACAACCATTTTCGCCATATTTAAACACATACTTTGCTTTGACTGAAAAATATGATCCAAATGAAATAACATCACGATAAAGATTAGATATCCAAGGTCTAAATTCTAATTGCAGACCCGCCATCCAAGGATCGTATCCACCAATAAAAGGAACTATCTTAAAATATTTGTTTTCAAAAGCGTCAAAACCAGCAAGGATATTCCATCCTGGAAGATAGTCATTATCCCAACTGTAACTCACTGTTAAAATAAATCTTTGATATTGAAGGACGATATTCCATTCATAACTTCCATTTGATGGACTTATAAAAGCTTCCGCCCCAAAGCCCCCCGTATAATAATACCATTCATAATATCGGTCAACATAAATTAACATACCTCGACAAGATTCTGCATCATGTTTTTCTCTTTGAATTAGTAAGTTGAATTTTGAATTCGGATATCGTTTCTGATAGTCGTCTAATCTAGAAATCAATGAATCATAAGAAAGCGTATCACGTTCAACAGCAGAACTACGATCATAACCAAATCGATAAGCCCTTCCAGCTTCTCTATGACCATAGTTAAAAGCTTGACAAGCAGAATCGCATACATAAGGCCTATTTACATTCAGAAATTCACCATTCATAACATCTTTCATCAATTCCGCAAGTTCTTTATATTCCTCTTCAATATCCGAATTTGCAACGCGATTAAGTTGCTCTTGAATATTAGAGACTTTGCTCAAATCCATATTCTCATAAAGATATTCAGTCAAATTATCGTTAAACGCAGAGAACCACATATTTTGAACTCTGCAATATCGTTCATCCTCATCATCACATTCAATCGAACGTACGCGTTCTTTTGCAAGCGTTATTATAGCCGAATCTAGCTGATCTGTTAAAAAGAAAATCTGAATAAGCTCTGATTTATCTAAAGCGTGCTCTTCATATGCCGAATCCGATAAAACATCAACATAATATCGAGTTCCATTAATATCTTTTACTTTTATAGCATGCAACAAAGAATCCCTTGTATCTCCCAAAAACTTTTTGTCTAGTTTGTCAATTTTTTCTAGTTCGGCCCAAAATTTTTCTTGATTTGCAGAAGCAGAAAAAGAAAAGCAACAAAGCCCAACAAAAAAAATTAAGGAAAACAGAAATCGGAGACGCATATAAAATAAGATACAATTTTTCACGTAAAAAAATGCATTTTTAGTGTTTTAACACCTGCAACTCGACCTATTGCACGTTGTTTTTTGATTATTTATTTTTCATTATACGACGAGAAAGGCCCGCTGATTGAGGCGTACGCATCCACGGGCGGGAACATTCCTCCTCGCAGTAGTAGGTCCGGTATTGACTTGGTGAAAGCCTTGGCCTTGGAATACCCATGCGGAATACGCTGCGATACATATCCCGATACTGGTCAGTGTCGGCTTTAAAAGATTAATCAACCTCAAAATACACTCTAACTGTGTACGTTTTTTGACGTACATATTCTTCCACTATTTAACAGAATAGGAGCTCTATGAATAGAGAACAATACGCTGCAATGCTCAAGGACATCAGCCAAACCCACAAAGCAGGTGGCGACACGGCCGCTTGCATTGCAAAATACAACGAACGTTACAAGTTCATGTACATCTATAATGACAATGTATTCAAGATTCTTTTCGGGAGTCCCGAGAACGAAAAAATCACTATTGATTTTCTCAATGCCGTTCTTGGGTTCATCGGAAGCGATTGCATCAACAACCTTGCCTACATCAACCCAGCCCTGCCCGACGCATTCGGTAAAAGCATCACCTCGGACATCGTGGCAACCGACCAGCGTCTCGACCGGATTGTACTCGAAGTACAACATATTGAAGACGATTCATACAACGCACGTTTGGTTCTTTACACGGCAAAGCACACCATTGCAAGCCGTATCAAAGGTGAAGATTATGCATTGCAGAATTTGAACCTCATCAGTCTCCAGATGTTCGATGGATTCCCCAATTCACCTAATTACAGGCACAGTATTCGTTTCAAAAATCAAGAAAACGAAGAATTCTACGACAAGCAGACGATCACGCTCGTTGAAATTCCCAAATTTTTGAAAGGGAATTTCACCACCGACAACAGCAGAATCGCAGAATGGCTCCGTGTAATCGATGGTTTAAACAACGAAACGCCCGTAGCCGTCCCCGAAGGCTCGCCATTCGCTCTATTGCAAGAAAAAGCCCAATTGAGTATATTTACAGAGGAATTTCTTGTAAGCGAGGCTATGAAAATGAGCGACCACAAGTATGAACTCTACGTTGAAAAGAAACACGCCCGTAAGGAAGGCCTCGAAGAAGGACGTGCGGAAGGACGTGCGAAAGGTCTCACTGAAGGTGCTGATGCCAAAGCTCGCGAAATGGCAGCAGCAATGCTTGCAGATGGCGATTCCGTGGAAAAGGTCGTGCGAATTTCCAAGCTCCCTGAATCCGATGTTCTCGCCATCAAAGCCAGTTTAAAAAAATAATAAAAATTCTACATCATTAAAACGGTCTGGACAATTCCAGTCCGTTTTCTTTTACAGAAAATAACATTAATATTTTTCGATAATTTACTCTTTCGCGATTTTATCGTAGGCTTGGATAAGTTCGCGGTCCATGTCGCGACGATGCGCCGGAGACGCAAACTTGTTGAGCACTTGGCTCTTGTAAATCGACCAATTGCGGGAAAAAGCCACATGCATGACAGAGGCAATCATTAACCCCGGCAGCAAGCTGTAACTCCCGGTCATTTCGCAGACCATCACGACGCCAGCAAACGGAGCCTTTGCTGCACCGGCAAAAAACGCAGCCATACCGACAAGAATGAACATTTCCGGCATGCGGATAACGCCCGGGATTGCAAGTTCGCAGATTCCCGCAAACATCGCACCCACAACGCCACCAATAAACAGCGACGGTCCAAAAACACCGCCTGAGCCGCCCGAACCGACCGTCAATGCGGTTGCGACAATCTTTGCAAGCACAACCCCAAGCAAAAGCAACACTCCCCACGCAGTACGCGGCACAAAACCGGCCATCAAATCATCGATAAAGCCAAAACCACCGCCAGAAACTTCCGGATACGCAAGAATCAAAAGCGAAACGAACGCGCCGCCAATCGCGGGTTTGAGCCAAGCAGGAATCGACCACTTATGAAAGCGGCGTTCCGACGCATAATAACAGCGCACGTACAAATACGAAAACGGGAAACAGAGAATTCCAAGCAACGCGCAGGCGAAAAGTTCCACGCCGCCCGTAAACGGGAACGCGGGCACTCCACTAATCAAAGGCGCAGTTCCCACAAAAGCCACATAAACAGCAAAAGAAACAACCGACGAAACGACGGACGTCGCAAAAGCATTCGACTCGAAATCCTCGCGGTAAAGCATTTCGACAGACGTGAGCGCCCCCGCCAGCGGAGCCTTGAAAATTGCGCCAAGCCCAGCCGCCGTACCCGCCAGCAAGAACTGACCGCGCATCATCCGCGGCATCTTGAAGAACTTGCAAATCGTTGAGGCTATGCCGGAACCAATCTGCGAAATCGGGCCTTCATACCCCGCAGAACCGCCTGTCGAAAGCGTCACGATACTCGCAAAGAACTTCACCGGAGCCACACGGGCACGCACGTTACCGCCCTGGTGATGGAATGAATAAATCATCCTGTCAGTGCCTTGCCCCGCCGTTTCGGGAGCTCGGGCAATCTTGTAAATGAAAATGCCTACAGCAAGACCGCCAATCGCGGGAACCGCAGCAAAAGCCCACCACGGCAAAATACCAAGCGTCCACGGCAAGCGAACCCAATCCGCAGCGTGCACTAGCCCCCAATGGAACGCGACAGCGACAAGCCCCGTCACGCCACCGATTACCGCTGCAAGCCCAAGCTTTGGCAAGTAACCGTTAACCACGAAAAGTTTCGCAATAGTCCTATGAATCCGCTTCACGCGGCGCAAGATAGAAATATTGGCATTCCTAAGCAAGAGTCTGGGGGGCTTAAATGCTCCGCCCTTACAAACCTGGAAGCATTTTGTTGGCGTTAGCAAACATGCAACCCCTTCTTCCACCCTCTTAAACCCATCGAATTCGATGGGTTTAGAATCTAATTGTACCGAATTCAATTTAATTATCAGGATTCTTTATATATTTATAAAGTATAATAACCCTACCACTTTTATTCTTTATTATATGGCCATCAAGAAAAACGAACTCTATTCTTCGCTCTGGGAATCTTGTGACAAGTTGCGCGGCGGCATGGACGCAAGCCAATACAAGGACTACATCCTGACGCTCCTTTTTGTGAAGTACGTGACCGACAAGTTCAAGGGTCAAAAATACGCCGATATCAACGTCCCGGCAGGCGGTAGTTTTGACGACCTCGTCGCGCTCAAGAACAACAAGGACATTGGCGAAAAGATGGACAAGGCCATCGCGAAACTCGCCGAAGCCAACAACTTGACAGGCGTTATCGACAACGCAAAGTTCTTCGACAATTCCAAGTTCGGTAACGGCAAGGACATGGTCGATACCCTGACCGGCCTCGTGTCTATCTTTGAACGCCCGGAATTCAATTTCAGCAACAACAAGGCGGGCGGCGACGACATTCTGGGCGATGCCTACGAATACCTGATGCGTAACTTCGCCACCGAAAGCGGCAAGAGCAAGGGACAGTTCTACACCCCGGCAGAAGTGAGCCGCATCTTGGCGAAAGTCATCGGCCTGGGGAAAGTCAAGAACAGGAACACCACCATTTACGACCCCGCGTGCGGTTCGGGCTCGCTCCTCATTCGCGCAGCAGACGAAGCTCCCTTCGACATCGCCATTTACGGCCAGGAAAAAGAAACCACGACGGCGGGCCTTGCGAAAATGAACCTAGTTCTCCACAACAAGGCAAGTGGCGAAATCAAGTCGGGCAACACGTTCTCGAACCCGCAATACCTGGACAACGGCGCACTGAAACGTTTCGACTTTGTGGTCGCGAATCCTCCGTTCTCGCTCAAGAACTGGACCGACGGCTTGCAGGAATTTGGCCGCTTTGACGGCTATGATGATCGCCCACCCGAAAAGAACGGTGACTACGCCTGGCTTCTGCACATTCTCAAGTCGCTCAAGCCCACCGGCAAGGCGGCAGTGATTTTGCCCCACGGCGTGCTGTTCCGTGGCAATGCCGAAGAAACCCTCCGCAAAAACATCATCGACCGCGGCTACATCAAGGGCATTATCGGGCTCCCTGCGAACCTTTTCTACGGCACGGGCATTCCCGCCTGCATCATCGTGATGGACAAGGAAGACGCTGCCGAACGCCAAGGGATGGGCGGCGGCATCTTCATGATTGACGCAAGCCACGACTTTGTAAAAGACGGCCCCAAGAACCGCCTGCGCGAACGCGACATTTACAAGATTGTGCAGACATTCGTGAACCGCATCGAAGACGACCCCAAGTACGCGCGCTTTGTCCCGATGGAAGAAATCAAGGTCAAGAACGGCTACAACCTGAACATCCCGCGTTACATCGACAGCGGCGACGCCGAAGACGAACAGTCCATTGACGCCCATTTGAACGGCGGCATCCCCGCGGGCGACGTGGATTCCTTAAAACGCTACTGGGATATTTTCCCGGGCCTCAAGAACAAACTCTTCAAGAAATTCCGTGCGGGCTATTACCAGCTCAAGGTAGAAAAAGACGAAATCCGCGGCGCAATCTTCAACGACGAAGAATTCAAGGCCTACGCAGAACAGATTGACAACGCCTTTGACGCATGGCTCAAGAAGTCTTCCAAGAAATTGATGAACATCGACGGCACGGTAGATGTGAAGAAGTTTATCATAGAACTTTCGGAATCGCTGATAAACGAATTCAGCCACATTGAACTGGTGGACTTTTACGATGTTTACCAGGTGCTGCTCGCCTACTGGCAAGAGACCATGAGCGACGACGTTTTCGTACTCAAGTACGACGGCTACATGGCCGGTGCCGAAATCGTGAAAATCTTCAAGAAAGAATCCAAGAATGGTTCGGCAAGCTCACCAACCGGAAAAAATGACGGCAAGAAAAAGGCCGAACCCAAGGAAATCGGCTGGGAAGGCAAACTCTTGC
>CAMKTL010000053.1:0-24368 GCA_946415675.1 uncultured Fibrobacter sp. | reverse complement strand
AAGTCTGATGTTCTTCCCAGTAGGCTTGCCACTTGGTTTCGATCTCTTGCGGATTATACTTTGCCATTTGCTTTGTACCTCAGTATGGTTCTGCTAGACGAGAGACGAAAGACGAGAGACGAAAGAATTCGTCAAATCTGCCCAACAGTCTTGCCGCTTGCAGAACTTCATTAAATTTTCGAGGCAAAAGATAGAAACTTAAAAAGCCCCGCATTGCGGAGCTGAATGCAAAAGAGCGTTACAAAATCATCAAACCGATATTATCTATTCCGGTTTCTGTTCACCTAAATTATTCCACTTGCCGCTAGAGCATTTGAAATACAAGTCCTTTGAAGAATGGTAAGGTGCATAATGGTATTTCTCTATTTTTCCTTCATTTGCAGCATCACATTTTTCTTCAGTCCATCCAGCATCAGTATAAGTGAAGACCGCAATATTTGCCGTTTTTAATCTATTGAAACGCGGATCCCCGCCAGCACCTAGTACCAAATCGCCACACCAGTAATCCGTTTGCACGTCATCATAAGAAGCGAGGCTGACGCTATTACGATTCTCCTCGCACTGAGCTTGAACCGCAGCAGCCAAAGGAGCAACGCGATCCAAATCAATCCAAGTCCCTTGTTCGCACTTGAAATAGTAATTATTTCGATAATAGGAAGCAGAATCCGAAAGCTGTACTGGTATAGTGTCCACAACGCCTTCACGTTCCGCATCGCATTTTGGGAGAAGCCTCAACGCTCTCTGGTACCGAGATTCTTTCCAAGTTCCCTGCTTGCACTCGTAATAAGTCCATTCCGAGGGTCCGACTTGCACAGAATCGACAAAGTTTTCGTTATCGGCCTTACATTTAGGTAAATCCTCCACCTGATAAACAGACGTCCCTGACGATTTCGAAGATACAGAACCGCCATTATATTCATCAGCTCCAATTTTCACCCACTGACTGTCAGCGCACTTGTAATATAAGGCGCCTGGCAAACGCATATTCCGAAAACCATAAATTTCCTTACGGCCCTCATTCTCGGCATTGCATTTTACTTCTTGCCATCCATTTTCTGCATAGGAATAAAGAGAAATTTCGGCATGGTCCAAAATCGAAAACACTTCTTTGATACCAGCACCATAGGCTTCACCCAAACAAAAATACTCCGTTTTCACGCCATCGAACGCAACGATACTAACACCATCGTGTTGTTCGATACATTTTTCATTCAACTTTTCCAACGAAGGGCGCTCAATTTCTTGAGCCGAACTACTCGAGACCTTATTGCTGGAAGATTCCGAACTTGAAATAGCCACGCTGCTCGACGATTCTACAGCCGACGATTCAGTCGCCACAGGCGTCGGATTACTCCCAGCATCGTCACTGCACGCCGAGAACATCAACAACGAGAAAGATGCCAGCACCGCCAGCACAGAAACATGATTCCTTTTGAGCATAAAAACGGCCCCCTAAAAATTGACTCAAAACTTATACATAAAATACCTACTTACTTTATAGAAAACCAATTTTCTTGGAAAACGAACGTAAGAAAAAATTTACTTAACCAAACAACGCACCCGGCAAAGAATTAGGGGTATTTCTTCCCTTTTTTCTTTCCGTTGTGCATCTCTATACGCGTTTATCACTCTGTAAACAATTTTTTCTTATCATTTCACCCTTAATAAAATATTTTTAGGGTGTTGAACCATCTTCGTTTTGTTATAATTCGACCATGCTTTTAAAAAAATCTTGCCTACTCGCATCCATCATTTTAGCGCTCTCCGCGAGCGCCTTCGCACAATCCGATGACGATGAATGGATTTCTGCCGATTCCCCTAGTTCTTCAACAACAAGCAACACCTCCACGGGTTCTTACGACGGGACTTCCGACAGCGAATTTGCAAACGACGAAGAATACGCAAGCGCATATGCAAGGTACAAGACGCAAACGACTTCGCGTTCCGAAATCAGCAAGCAGCGCAGTGAAGGATTTTCTCAGTCTGTGTTCCTCGGAGCACGTATCCAAGGCGGCTACAATACGTTCCTCGGCTCCAATTCCGATGGCTGGGGAGCAGGTTGGAATGCCGGTGCAGGTCTTATCATCAAAATTTCGATGTTCACAAAGAACTTCAGCCTTGTCCCAGAACTCACGTTCAACTACCGCCAGTACTATTACGAAAAAAACATGGAAGTTTACACGAACAAGGCAAAGCTCAATATTATGTTATTCGAGCTTCCGATTATGTTCCGCTACACTTTCGACCAATATGATTTCTTTGCAGCAGCAGGTTTGCACCTGGGACTTAAGTTGATGGGCGATACGGAATTCACTTCTGAAGCCAACGGAGGCGTTGTCGCAAACAACACGACCAAGAGCACGAACACATTCGTTTCGACGAACATGGAAGTCGGCCTCGCTATCGAAGGTGGCTACATGCTCACGAGAAATACGCATATCAACCTCCGCGTTGTCCAGTGCTTTACGAACCTTCTCAACCAAGGTTTGACAGTCGAGCAGTCGTTCACAAATTCTACGCTCCTCACGTTCTACACGAACCTCGGCATTTCGTTCCTGTTCTAGTCAATAGGTCGCTAGGAGTTAGGTTATAGGCTTTAGGAAATATCGTTATAACAATATTTAAAAGGAAGCGCCAACGCTTCCTTTTGTTTTTATGCATTCGCCATGTTTAGCACAAAGATTTCCGTCATGCCAAGTCCAATGACAATAGCACGTTCTTCTGTCATGAAAGACGAATGCTCTTTTCCGTCATGTTGAGCCCGCAGGGCGAAACATCCAGTGACGTTTAACGGCACAAAAACAGCACAAACGCGGCATGATGATTTTGTCATGCCCGACTTGAACGGGCATCGCCTTTTCACACTTCAAGAATTAACTGGATTCTGGCCCAAAGAGCCTAACTCTACTAAGGGGCTAAAGCCCCTAGTATCGTAAATCAACCCTTTCGGGGTTCAGAATGACGAGATGCGCTTCGCTTACTCAGGATGACAAGATACGCACCACTTACTCAGGGACAGCGCAAGCCGTTACTTTCTACGGATTCTCGGGATTTCCTTCTGGATCAAGAGCTTCTCGATAGGCGTAAATTCTTCATGCGGCTTGATCGCTTCCTTATAGATTACATCGGCGAGCGTCGGGTTGTGCGCAAGGAAAGCAATCAGAATCGCGTTGCGCAAGAAAAATTCATCCATCGCGCCAATCTCGTACTTCTCGTAGAAATTGGCAACATAGAACGCAGCCAACTTGTAGTCCTTTACACGGGCCGCTTCCATGATATTGAATTCATCCACGAACGATTCCGGCAACGCACCCTTGTTCACAAGGTTCCGCATTTTTACGTAAACCTTATTCGTATCACGCGCTTCCATCGGGACGCCACGCATCCATTCCACATATTCCATGCGGAACTTTTTCCATTCAGGCGATGATTCCGAGACCTTGAATTTCGGACGCACGAGGCTATCCACCGCCGTCGCAGAATCAGCAACATTTTTAGCAGAAGCAATCGACAGAGAATCGGCGACCTTAACAGAATCGTTGCTGTTCACAGCAAGCATAGCCGAGATACCATCGAAAATTTTCATGCGTTTTTCTACTTCCTTCATATACGCCAACAGCGCACGTTCGCGATACTTGTCCGTCCCCGCTTTAAGCATCGACTGAACAATCACCGGTCTGCGTAGTGCATAATCCGCCGAATCCAGATATTCCGGCCAGCAAATTTCGCAGCTGTCGAACACCTGCACAATGCGCGCATTCGAATGCACAAAGCGAGCTTCTTCCGCCTTGTTATCGACCATCGGGATAAACGTGCTGTTCGGTTCCACGCCATCCAAAAGTGACTTCACCATCTTGGATGTAAACAAGAAGTTCTGTTCGCCAAAGAAATCCGGGTCACGATGTATTCGCTTGAATTCCTTCACGAGTTCGGGATCCGTATGGAATCTTCCAATCGCACGCTGCATCACAGGCTCGTCACTGGCGACAATGATAATGTCCGGTTCTTCAGGCGCCTTGTACAAACTCACATACGGGAACGTCACGTCAAGCGCCTTCAAGATGTTGAGGAACAGCAAATCATTAAATTCGTACGTCTGAATCCATTGCACCCAAAGTCCACCCGGTTTCATGTAACGCCGCATCTTGGCATAAAATTCATGGCTGAACAAACTTGCCACACCGCTTACCCACGGATTAGAGGGCACGCTAATCATCAAGTCGTACTTGCGACGGTTCGTGAGGAAGAACGTCTGCGCGTCATCAATGAAAATGTGAATGCGCGGGTCATCGTAACCACGGGCGTTCCACGGATAAAATCCGCGAGCGAGGTTCATCATCTCTTCTTCGATTTCCACGCAGTCAAAGTCGCGCAACAGCGGGTCTGCGAGCAAGTAATGCGCACCCATGCCACTGCCAAATCCGACCATTGCGGCATCGTAAGGTTTGTCCTTCATTGCCATCGGCATAAATGCAGTCGCCGCCTGCGTGAGTTCGTCGCCCTCAATCGGCTTTTCACGATTCTTGCTCATGCTCGCATCAGCCTTGCCGTTCGTCTTCACGTAATAATGCACGTCGGATTCGTGGAAGCTGATTGTCGCCGTCTTGCCGTCACGCACGATAATCTTTTCGTCCGGATGCAAATTCTTGTAAGCGCGGAATGCACCCGACGTAATCATGTGCGGGTCAAAATTCATAAAGAACGAAGGCAAAATCATTATCGCCGTCATCACGTAGAACAGCACGCTATAGCGGAACTTTTTACGATAAATGACGAGCAAGATAAAGCCAATCATAAAGTCGAGCACGGCAGCGAGCACAAGCGAACCCTTGAGCTGCAAAAGCGGCAACAGCAAAAGCCCACCGCCTGCCGAACCGAGAATCGAACCCACCGTATTCCAGCCATAGACCTTGCCAATCGGGGCCTCGCTCTTGAACGCACGCGTCAAAATCAACGTAATCAACGGAAGCGTCATGCCCGCGAAGAAACTCGTCGGCACCATCCAGAAAATCGAAAGCACGTACTTGAAAATGCTCCAGCAAACATAACCGTCATTCGTCGTATTGAAAATCTGGTTCGCGACATTCATGCCTTCCCAGAACGGCTTGTAGAAATACAGCGTGCAAAGCGCAAAGAATCCCATGAAAATCTGCGCGAGCGAAAGCACCACGAGCGAATCCTTCTTCAACAGCTTTCCGCTCACGGCGCTGCCAATGGCAAGGCCCAAGATAAACGCCGAAAGCATCTGGTCAAAGCTGTGGCTCGACGAACCCATCAACAGCGAGAGCAAACGAATCCAGACAATTTCATAGACAAACGAAGTAAGGCCCGTAATCCCCGCAATCCAGAACCACATATTCTTCGGCGGCATCGGGAGTTTGTGTTCAGCCGCATAATCTTCGTTGAGCGGTTCCGCACGCGTTTCGCGAACTCTCGCCGCATCCCCGCCAGCCGTTGCCAGCGTCCCAGCGCCCTCCTCTTCGAGTTCTTCTTCGTGCGTTGAAGGCGCCGTATAGCCGATATAACAGAATATCGCCGCCAGCAAAAAGTTAATCGAAGCCGCTACGCACAAAGTTGCATGGTTACCCAGCACGGGAATCAAGGTGTAGCTTGTGAACAAAATACCAATTGCACTGCCTAGGCTGTTCGTAAAGTAAAGCATCGGGAGCGAGACTTCGGCACCGCTCTTGCGCATGAGCCCCGCCGCAATGAATGGGAACGTCATACCCACCGCAATCGCAATCGGGAGCGTTGAACCCGTCGCCAAAACCACCTTCAGAATCTCCGCCCCGCGCGAACTCAGCGACGCCACATAGCTCGAATCGTAAAAATAATCCGTGAGCCAGATGTACATCGGGTGGTAAATGATACCGCCAATGCCAATTGCAAGTTCCACCGCCGCATACCCGAGCAGGGGCCGCTTCACCTTCTCGACAAGTTTGCCCGCGACAAAGCTACCAATCGCAAGCCCGCCCATGTAAATGCAGAGCGTGAGCACCTGACCATAGCTCGAATGCCCGAGGAAAAGTTTAAGGTACCTGGCCCACGAACCTTCATAAATGAGTCCTGCAAAGCCAGAAAGGGCAAAAAGCGCATAAATAAGTATATTCATGGTGCAAATCTATACTAATTAGATAGTTATAAATTGGTCGATGCTTCTTTTCACTGTAATTTTTTCGAGACACGAACACAACCTATCATTCTCGACCCCAGCTGTCATCCCCGACTTGATCGGGGATCACCTTTCACGTTTAAATAGGATATATTATTATATAGCTAGTGACAGCAATTCTAGCATTTTCTATCTTTTATGCATAAAATTAAATATACGCATAAAACGGTAACTAAGATGACTCTTCGTGAAGCGTTCGAATCAAAGATGATGCTGCTCGATGGCGGCATGGGCTCTGTTATCCAAACTTACGGTATCAAGGGTGCCAACAACGACATGCTCTCCATCGAAAAGCCCGAGATAATTCTCGACATCCAGCGTCGCTACGTGGATGCAGGCGTAGATTGCCTCACCACGAACACGTTTTCGAGCCAGCGCGTGAGCCAGCACGAATACCATCAGGAACATCGCATTGCCGAGATGAACCGCGCCTCTGTGAAAATCGCGAAGCAGGCCGCCGAAGAGGGTTTCAAGAAGTACGGTCGCAAGGTCTATATTTTGGGCGACGTCGGCCCTACGAGTAAAATGCTCTCCATGAGCGAAGACGTGAACGACCCGGCAAGCCGTGCGATTACCTTTGATGAACTGGAAGATGCGTATTTGGAACAAATTTCCGTGCTCATGGAAGAAGGCGTTGACGCTATCCTCATCGAAACGATTTTCGACACGTTGAACGCGAAGGCCGCCCTCAGTGCCTACAGCAAGGCGAACGAAGCCCGCATTGCAGCCGCGAAAGCTGCCGGCACTCCCGAAGACGAAATCAAGCCAATCGAGGTGATGCTTTCGATGACCGTGAGCGATGCCTCCGGCCGTACGCTTTCTGGACAAACTGTCGAAGCCTTTGCCGTGAGCGTGATGCACATGCACCCGCTTTCCATCGGCTTAAACTGCGGTCTCGGTGCGGACGGCATGGTGCCGTACCTTCGTCGCATGGGCGCTATCGCTCCGTGCTACATCAGCTGCCACCCGAACGCAGGACTCCCGAACCAGTTCGGCGGTTACGACGACACGCCCGAAGACATGGTGCGCCTGATGCGAGTTTATCTGGACGACAAGCTCGTGAACATGATTGGCGGTTGCTGCGGAACGACTCCGGAACACATCGCCGCGATGCGCAAGATGCTTGACGCATTGCCAGCCGACTACAAGCGCCGCGAACCCGCGCCCAAATATGTCACCTGCCCGCGCCTCCGCCTCGCAGGTCTTGAACCGTTGTTCAGAGAACAAGTTCGCCCGAGCAACGGTGCTGACAGCTGCAACGCCAGCGATTTCGTGAAGGTCGGCGAACGCTGCAACGTCGCGGGTTCCAAGAAGTTCCTCCGTCTCATCAACGAGAAAAATTACGAAGAAGCCCTCGACATCGCCCGTAAGCAAGTCGATGACGGCGCCGACGTGATTGACGTGAACATGGACGATGGCCTCCTTGACGCCAAGCAAGAGATGCGCACGTTCCTGAACTTGATTGCATCGGACCCTGCTGTAAGCCGCGTGCCTATCATGGTCGATAGCTCCCGCTTCGAAGTCATCGAAGAAGGACTCAAATGCATTCAAGGCAAAAGCATCGTCAACTCCATTTCCCTCAAGATGGGCGAAAAAGCGTTTATCGAGCATGCGCTCACCGTGAAGCGCCTCGGTGCCGCCGTGATCGTGATGCTCTTTGACGAAGAAGGTCAGGCCACGAACTACGAGCGTCGCGTACAAATTGCGTCCCGTGCTTACGATATCATGGTGAAGCAACTTCACTTTGATCCATCCGATATCATTTACGACCCAAACGTTTTGACAGTCGCAACAGGCATGGCGGAACACAACGCCTACGCCATTGACTTTATCCGTGCCGTCCGCTGGATTATGGACAACCTCCCCGGCGTCCGCATTTCGGGTGGCCTTTCGAACCTCTCGTTTGCATTCCGCGGTAACAACTACTTGCGCGAATCCATGCATACAACGTTCTTGCATTACGCCATCCCGAACGGCATGGGCATGGCCATCATGAACCCGAGCGCAATTGTCGAATACAAGACGATTCCGCTGGAACTCCGCATGGCGATTACCGAAGTTATCTTCAATACAGAACCGGATGCCAGCGAAGCGCTCATCGAAATTGCAAGCCGCATGACAGCTGCAGCCGCAGCCGCCAAGGAAGCGGGCACCAAGTACGACCCGAAGGCGATTTTCGCCATGAGCACAGGTGCGGGTTCCGCGGCCAACGATGCCAGCAACACAGCCGCCGACGCCAAGCCCACCACGCCCGAAGAGCGTCTGCAAGAAGCGCTCCTCAAGGGTACTTCTACAACGTTACAGCCCGACCTGATGGAACTCATCAACCGCGGCGATAGCCCGGTGGGAATTATTTCAGGTCCGCTCATGGACGGCATGAACGAAGTCGGCCGCCGATTCGGCGAAGGCAAGATGTTCCTCCCGCAAGTCGTCAAGACCGCACGTACCATGAAAAAGGCTGTAGAAATTTTGCAGCCCTACATCGAAGCCGGCAAAGACGCAAACGCATCCAGCCGTGGTAAAATCGTCATCGCCACCGTCAAGGGCGACGTGCACGATATCGGCAAAAACATCGTCTCCGTGATTATGGCCTGTAACGGCTACGAAATGGTGGACCTCGGCGTGATGGTCCCCGAAGATGTCATCGTCAAGGCCGCGATTGAGAACAAAGCAGATATCTTGAGCCTCTCCGGCCTCATTACGCCCTCGCTCGAAGAAATGTGCACCGTTGCAAAGGCCATGCAGGCAGCAGGCCAACGCATACCAATTATCGTCGGTGGCGCAACGACCTCGCCCACGCATACCGCCGTGAAAATCGCCCCATGCTATGACGGCCCAGTTTTCCACGTGCGCGATGCCGCAAGCAATCCGGGTCTCGTACAAAAGCTTTTGGACCCCGCCACAAGCGAACAAACGATTCAGGAAAACCGCGAAGAACAGCAGCGCATCCGCGACAAACAAAACGGCATCAAGACCGAAGCCGCAAACGCCATGGCCGCAGCAGCCTCGACACCAGAAGAACGCCGTTTCAAATGTGACTGGAGCAATTACCAGCCGATACAGCCTCCGTTCATGGGCGAAAGCAAACTCCCGCCGATTCCTATCGAAAAAATTATCCCGCTCATCAGCTGGGAATACTTCTTCTTCACATGGAAAATCAAGCCCGCCGAAGAAGAAGCGAAAAAGCTCAAGGCCGAAGCCGAAGCGCTTATCAAGTCGCTCACAAAGCCCGAATACGCGCTCCGCGCCGTTCAGGCATTCTACCCTGCCGCAGGCACTGAAAAGTCTGTCATCTTCAACACGGGCCGCACAGGCACCGCCGAAGACCTCGTCGAAGTTTCGACCGCCCGCCAACAGAATCCCGAAGGCACTTGCCTTGCGCTCTGCGACTACGTAGCCCCTGCCAACGCGAACACAGCAAGCGTTTTCGCTGCGCCCGCAGGCAAGGACGTTTTCCGCGATATCGTCGGTGCATTCGCCGTGACCATGAGCGAAACATTCGTCAAGCGTTTGGAAAAGCTGAAAGCCGAACAAGGCGGCAGCGATTACGACGTGCTCCTCATGCAGACCGTCGCCGATCGCCTCGCCGAAGCAGGCGCAGAATACTTGAGCCAGGAACTCGAACGCACCAGCGGCTGGAAGGGCATCCGCCCGGCCGTTGGCTACCCTGTGCTCCCGAACATCAAGGAAATCTTCAACATCGCGCGTCTCATCGATTTCAAGAGCGTAGGCATCAGCCTCACCGAAAACGGCGCCATGTACCCGCAAGCCTCCGTGAGCGGCCTCTACATCAGTCACCCCGAAATCGATTACTTTAACGTGAAAGTGTAGCAAAAAACTGTAATAAACTAGCAAAATCGGCCCAATCGGACCGATTTTGTTTTTATAAAGATACCTGGCTGTTGACGGATTCTATTTCATTGGAATCCGCGACCCTGGTCGCAAAGTACTAAAGAGCTTTGATTTCCTCAATGGATAGCCCTGAACTGCGAGAAATGATATCCAGAGAAACGCCGTCATCACGCAATTTGCGCGCCATTTCGCGGGCTTTTTCTACCTTTCCCGCTTCCTTGCTTTCGTGAAGATCATATTCGTAAGTCATATATTTGTTCCTTATGAAAGTGTCGGTCTTGTAGAAGGCCACTTGGCTTTTGATGGTTTCAGCTTCGCTGGAGTCAGCGTTTCTGGTCGCAAAGTATTTCATGTAGGCTTTTACGACCGGGTCCTTGAATTCCTCGTACTTTGTAAATATATAAAAGTTTTTGAAAGTGAGGTCATTCAAAGTGATTTCCGGATTTTCCCGTGCTCTGTTCTCAAAATGATAAACAGGATATCCGTGCCCGAAAATGTCCATGGGACAAAGAAAGATGACATACTGTTCTCTGAGACTGGTGTAGAAATCGCCCTTGGAGAGAGCTACGCCATCGCATACGCTCTGGTAATACCTTGCCCTTTGAGGAAGTTCCTTGGTGTCAACCATCTGCATTTCCAAATCGAAGGAACGGATTGTCGCCCCATTTTCGTTAGTCTCACGTGCGAAGACGTCGTAGCGGACCCCCTTGTGCTCCGCGTCGTAACTAAGCACCGCTTCTGGTGTCGGAGTTTCGAGATGGTCGATTTCGATGCCGAGTAGATGTTCGATAAAAGGTTTGGCAATATGCGTATTACTGAAAACTAACCCGAACATAATCGGGTCCGTAATGTCGAGATCGTCAAAAGGCTTTATGCTCATTTATAAGCTCCTGTTTTTTGTGGTTTGCAAACAGGAGATGAGCTCATACAACGCAGAACACCGGTTCACAAACCTGTTAATGACAGATTAATGATCCCACTTGCTACTTGCAGTGGGGGGCTCTACGTTGATCGCCAGGGGGCCAGTTTCCCCATAGGGTGTCTGCCTCAAATTGCGCGCCTGTCTAGCGAAACAAAGGGAGGTCGGCGTCAAGCAGATAGTGGAACAACCTGCCCGGAACGAATGCCAAGTCGGCAGGACGAATGCTATCGTGAATGAATATACAATTATGGATGTTGCTAGGCAAGAGGTCGCTTTTGCGGAGAAAATGCTTGAAATAAATATATATTGTAGATGATGTTATACACGACTGGAAATGCTGTATGGCAGCGTTCTCGAGTAAACAATTTTGCCATTGAAATTGTGGGAAATGGATAGAAAAAAAATCAGTTATAAGTCGGAGGTAAAATGAACGACAAACAATTTGAAGACGCTTTCACAGCAGCCGGCGGTTGGTTCATTGTGAGTCAATATGACACGATCACAAAGTCACGGCTTGACCAGAAAAAATTGCTTCAAAAATTATTCAAGAAGAAATTTGATTCTAAAATAGAAGGAACACGAACTCGATTAAGTTCCTTTAATAGAATTTGGAGAGCCGGTCGCATAAAAGAAGCTTTGAAAAAAATTCGTGATTCAAAAAGAATTAATAGGGTGCATCCTGAAGCAAAATCAATAGCTGAGGATATTCTTACAATACTCGGCGTTAATTCCAAAAAATCTGTTGACGGTGATTGGAAACCTACAGTAAAGTCTCTTGATGAGCCAAAGCAAAAAGTTATAATTAAGGGTAATCAAAAGAAATTGTCTAATGACAATAATTTTGATCAGCTAAAGAAGGAATTTGGCGATTGGCTTGACGAATACGATGTTCTGTCAACTCAAAATTCTATTGCCTCATATAAATCCTATGTAAATCAATTACGTAATGGGTATAACGAAGTCTTTGGTGTTGGAAAATTTGAAACCATTGTTTCTGTATATCAAAGTAAATCAGAGAATGATATTCTAAAATTTTATACAAAAATTGTTCATTTCATAAATAAACAAAAGAGAATACAAAAAAAGAAGTGGACCGATATTGGAAGCGGCTTTTATCAATTTGACGATTTTTTACGTGATAAATTTGATTGTGATGATTTAGAATCTGGGAAAATATCAGAAATAACCTATAAAAAGATTGAACCAGTAACAAAAAAAACGAAGCCCGAAAATATTCCTGAAAAAGAAAGTAAAGTTGTTAGTGGTGATATTTCGGAAGAGTTTACACAAAAAGAATTGATGAGAACTTTTAAGAGTCGGCTTAAAACTCAGAGCAGATATTACCCCAATATCGACATGCTGTTTCCAGCCCGTCTCATTAACGACATTTTCCACAAGAATAAGGACAATGCGTTTGATACATGGATGCAGAATGGTTTGGCAAATATGCGTGTGTTGTCAAAAAATGCGACATTTCTTTTCTCTTTCGTCCGTAAGATATGCTTGCTTCAAAATAAACGCATAATTGTTGTTTTGAACGATGGATATAAGTTTGAACTTTACACGTATAAAGGAGATGGAAAAACTAGGGTGCCACTTCGGACTTTGGATAAACGAGATATTTCTGTAGATCATATAATTTCTTTAGCAAAGAAAATGCAACAAAATAAAAACAGTTTACCAGCTTTTAAAGAAATGACGGAAAAATTCCATGAATACGAAAAGTTGTCAAAGGTAAGCTTGAATCCTCGTGCGGACAGAACTTGGAAGGATAATCTGTTACAAAAATATTCAAAATTGAATTCAGCCAAAATGCGGTCTGCAATTATGGATGATTTGAAAAGAATGAATTTACAATACATTCTGATGGATCAACGAGAAAACAGCAAGAAGGGCAAAAATTAATAGAATTTATGGAAGGAATATGTTATTCACAACAATTTATAGACATTATCTTATCCTTCATATGGATTTTTATAAATCATTTTTTTGAAAAAACTCCATAACTTTCTCAATCATCTCCGTCTCAATGGCGGGCTCGTTCGGAAGCCGCAGGCGTAATATGAACTCCCTGACAAGCCGCCTAACAAACAGTTCCAAAGGAATTTCCTCATCAGCGGATTTTTCTAAAATTTCGGTGTAATTGTTGTACACCCTTTGAGCTTCGGGGAGAGACATGACCCATTCGTAGATTTCACGAAAGAATGTTTTTAACGATGTTTCATCCAAATCTGGTCTTTGTCCATCGTAATAAAAGAAGACTGAATCGGCCAATTCTTCGAATGTGCTGTCTAAAAAGCTTTCTTCCGATTCGCATTCGTCTCCGTTACAACAATAATAAGAACGAACTTCGTTCCCTTCGGTATCAAATTCCTGACACAGACCGTTAAATTGAGTTCTAAATACATATACCTGCTTTTTCAAGCAACCGTTTTCATGATAAAACCTAGCTACTCCGTTTTTGCAAACGAATGTTTCTTGAAGTAAGCCATTCTCATCGTAAATTTCATATTCACCATCGACAATCTTTCCATTTTTGTATTGCGATTTCGATTGTAATGCTCCGTTTTCGTGATAAACAAATTCCATCCCATCAGGCAAGAATCCGTTCATGTCAGCTTCGCGACATACAGAACCATTGTCATAGTATTGTGTAATATGAGAGCCGCAGGCTTCGCCATCAATATACATTGTAGATCTTACGAAAGACCCATTGGCAGAAAAAGCTTTTTCAAAACCTTGCTTGACTCCATTTTCGTAAGGAGTTTCTTTTTCTAGAGTTCCGTCTTCTTTATATTCTTTCGCAACACCTTCTGGAACCCCTTTGCGATAAGGACTTTCACACATTAATGCGCCGGACTCAAAGAAATATTTTTCAACACCATCCTTTTTTCCGTGAACATAGAAGGTCTCGCTCCGCAATTTTCCGCTTCTATAGTAAGAATGTTCGGCACCATCCTCTAAACCGTACTTGCCAAAGAACGTCTCTTGCGCTAACGTCCCGTCTTCATAATATGTTTTTGATGGACCTAGAATTAAATCGTCTATGAATAGACTTTCCTCTTTAAGAGTTCCGTTTTCGTAATACACATGCAATAATCCGTGCTTTTTGCCATCTTTGAAAGGACATTCAAAAGCGAGTTTTCCATTTTTAAAAAAGTGTTTTCGCACTCCATCGAGTTCACCACCTTTGTAGAAGCATTCGCAGCCGATTTGACCATTTTCGAAGAAACTTTTGAAAATCCCTGCATAAACGCCATTTTTTATTCCAAAAAGCTTTTTGATGTTCCCGTTATTGTAGAATACGGAACAAAGACCGTTTTCCCAATGTTCATGCTCCAGGACGCTTCCATCCTCGGCATAGACTTCAACAATTCCATCGGCAACGACACCATAGTTGTACGGACGGCAGGTCCGGAGTTGGCCGTTTTCGTAAAACTGTTTCTCGTCTCCGATTAAAGCACCTGCATAATAAGTACATTCGAGAATTGCGATTCCACTTTCTGTATAGGTGTATTCGTGACCGTACATCAAACCATTTTTGAAGAAATGACTCCGTTTCAGAGCTCCACTTTCGTAGAACTCATTTTGCATTCCGTCTCTATGTCCGTATTTGAAAAAAGAATTCCAGTTCAAAGCGCCACTTTCGTAGTATTCCCGTTCAAATCCTTCTGGCCGCCCATTTTTCAGTTGTGTTTCTATCCGTACATTTCCATTGTCGTAGAAACATTTTTCAATACCATCTTTTTCATCATTCTTGTAGGGACATTCGTAAACGAGATGCCCGATTCTATTGTATTTTCTTTGAATCCCTTCAATTTTGTCGTTTATGTAAGGCGTTTCAAACATTATATCGCCAGTGTCATAAAATCTCTTTTCTAATCCATCCCGCATGCCATTTCTGAAAAAGACCTCTTCTCGAATACATCCGTTTTCATAAAATGACTTATATGAGCCTTCTATTTTGCCCAGGCTATATTCGCAGGAAATTTTAATTTTCCCGTTTGGATAATAACTTTTGTATAATCCGTCATAACTTGTGCTGAAAAGCCCATATTCACGAATCAATCTGTCTTGTATGTCAAAAGCTCGGCATCGGCTATTTGACCAAAACTCGGTTATAACCGGTTTTCCCTTTTCGTCAAAAACAACAACATTACCGTCAGCAGGCCGCCCTTGTTTAAATAAAATTTTGCAACGGAGCATTCCGTTATCATGGTATGTTTCTTCGACGCCATCGAGTAAATCATCCTTAAACACCGCTTTGCGGCAAATATTTCCGTTTTCGTAGTAGAAATAGCACAGACCGTTTCTCTTGCCATCTACTATTGGACATTCGAGTTTCGGTTTTCCGTTAGGGTAGCTTGTTTTTAAGACGTCCTTTTCCATATTCGCCCTTTATTTTTTGCTATTCCTACTCAATATATAAAGAGCGGATGACAGAATCTGTCAACACGTATTTTTTCTTTAAAAAACGTGATTTTTTTCAATAATTCTTGTTTTCATTTACGACATTCCGCCCTATTGACGAAGATAAAATGATGTCATAGATTAAATAAAAAAGGATTTATGACATGCACAAAAAAGACATCGAATGCGCTGAACTCGTAAGAGAAGAGGCGGAATAAAGCTTACAGCAAAGGACGGACGGACAGCCTTATTGAAATTCCGTGATTCAGAACGGCTACGTTCTGCAAGTCCCAAACAGCGAGTAGCTTTCAGATTGTCTTTTGGCGGTTTGCGATGGGATGATATTGACGAGGATTTGTCTTACGATAGCATTTTTGAACCGCAAGCACATCCGTTGCGTGGCTCAGCAAAATTCAAATCGCTTAATATGTCCGAAGTTGCAAGAAGATTAGGAATACAGCAGTCATTGATGGCAGCCTACATGAACGGCTTCAAGAATCCATCCGCAGAACGTGAAAAGCTCATTCGCAAAGAGATTCGTAAAATTGGGCGTGAGTTGTTAGATATATAACACCCCTTACTTCTTCTCTTCCGCTGTCTTGGCATCAGCCTTCCACGGCGTAAGCCCAACAACGTTATCGACCGGGAGCGAGAAAGCAATCCCCTGCCCCATCGTGTTGAGACCAGCCTTTTCGTACAAAGCATGCAGCACTGCATCTTTTACGTTCAGCGGCACAAGAATCATCACCACTTCTTTTTCGGGCTGGATTGCAATATGGAAGAACGATTCCGCTTCCTTGTTTGCAGTTCCACGAGCGTTCAACACCGTTCCGCCACGTGCACCGGCATCTTTCGCCGCTTCCATCACAGTGTCGGAGAATCCGTTGTTCACAATACAAATAATGAGTTCGTGACTATTCGCAGCCATGATTATCCTCCCCTCACCTGAGAACGGTTATCGCTCAAAAAATTAAATACGGACTTGCCTATCACACTTGCCATCGGAATCGTGTAGGCAATTCCCTTTCCATTCACGATTGTCTTGAACTTTTCTTCAAGGCATTCCAAGACGGCAGGCACGTGGTCTTCACCGATGATGCTCACGATTACGGCTCGTTCAGGGTCTGCAAGCCCAAGCGCCGTCATGATTTCACGCGGAGCGGTTCCGTGCCCGTACAGAACAAACTGCACATTCGCGCCGAATGACTGGATATAGTCCATGTAGAAGTCGGCCTTCGAGCGCATTACTGTTGTCACGAGAATCTTCAGGCGATTCATCGAGACCTTGGAATGTACTTTTTTACGCACACCCAATTTTTTCGTCAATTTCATTGCTGTATCAATCATCGCCGCCTCTACACAAAATCAATAATCTGTTCGTCATCCGCATCCTGCAAGCGACGCATCATCATCCTGTTTCGCAAAAGCTTTGCCGCAATCGCCTTGAAGCCAAGCACCTGGATGGTAATAAGCGGAGTCATCGCGACCATCGCCACGATTCCAAAAGCGTAATTCAAAATCGAATTGCCTCCGTCGTGAATTACGGAACATGCACCTATCGCCAAAGGCAAGATAAAACTCGAAGTCAGAGGACCGCTTGCCACGCCGCCAGAGTCAAACGCAATTGCCGTATAAAGTTTCGGCACAAAGAACGAAAGCCCAAGCGAAATAAAGTATCCCGGCAGCAGATAATAAATAATCGGGAACCCGATAATAATACGCAACATCGAAAGCCCAATCGAAATACCGACGCCCACCGAAAGCGCAATGAGCATGGAACGCTTCGTCACAAGGCCGCCGGTCACTTCTTCGACCTGCTTGTTAAGCACGTGTACCGCAGGTTCTGCAAGCACCACCACCATGCCAATGATAAAGCCAGCCATCACAAGTGCATGCGGGCGCGTCGCCAATTCGCGGCCAATTTCAAACCCGATGGGCATGAACCCAACAATCACTGCCGTGAGGAAAATCACAAGTCCGGCAAATGTATAGAAAATGCCAAAACCAATCTGCACAAGTTTTACTTTCGGAAGCTTGAGCACCGTAAATTGCAAGGCGCAAAAGAACACGACAATCAATGCAAGTGCAACCAGGACCTCTTTTGCGACTTCAATCACGGTCGGTAAAAAATGCTCGCCAAGGCTCGCATCCACCGAATACGCCGCCATCGAAAGTTCGTAAGTCAAGTCGCCCTTCGAAAACACGACCAGCCCCATCAGCGCAAGAATCGGCCCCACGGAGCAAAGCGCAATCAAACCGAAACTGTTTTCCGAAGCGTTCTTACCGCCAATCGCACCTGCGACACCCACGCCAAGAGCCATGATAAACGGCACCGTAATCGGTCCCGTCGTCACACCCCCCGAATCAAAAGCAAGCGGCACGAACGCGTCCCGCCCGACAGACACCATGAGCATCCCGAGCATGAACAACACCATGTAAAAGAAGATGATAATCAGGGAAAGATCTTTCTTGAACACGATTTTCAAAATCGCAAGTACCAAAAAGATGCCGACGCCAACGCCAATTGTCGAAATCAATAGCAGCGGCTGCACCGCATTTTTGACCTGTTCTGCAAGCACGGACAAATCCGGTTCCGCGACCGTGATGAGCACGCCCATCACAAAGCACACCGAAACGAGCAGCAAAAGTCTGCGCGACTTGGTAAGCCCGGCACCCACATACGCCCCCATCGGCGTCATGGCGAGGTCCGCCCCCAAGTTAAAAAGACCTATACCCAATATCAAGAAAATCGCACTGACAGAAAAGACGACCAATTCTTTCAACGAAAAAGTAACAAGCGGAGTATAAGAAACCAGCAACACGATAAGCGTGATGGGCAAAACAGAGGAAAACGCCTCTTTCAATTTCTCAAACAGAATTTTTTGCATCGCCGTATAATATAATTAAATGGTTCCGAGTTACTAGTTCATAGTTACTAGATATTAGTCATTGGTTATTGGAAACGCTCAAAAAAAATTTTTGCAACCATGCAACCTACCATCCACCCCACGCATCAAAAATAACGAAATGGACGAGAAAGTCATCATAAAGAAAATTCAACAAGGTAGCCGTGAAGCACTTGGCATGCTGTGGAAGTCCCACAGTACAAACGTACTGAACCTTGCGTTCAGAATGCTCAAGAACCGCGACGAAGCCGAAGACGTACTGATGGACATTTTCGTTTCCGTTCCCGGTAAGATCAAGAACTTCCGCGGTGAAAGCGCTCTCAACACCTGGCTGTTTCGCCTTACCGTCAATGAATGTCTCATGAGACTGCGTTCCTCAAAACGGCACGCAGAACTCGAAGAAGGTCACATCGATCTTCTGATGACATCAGCCATCGGGAGCAAGCACGAGGAACAAATAGATTACGACCCGGAACTTTTAGAATTTGGATTGTCGAAACTCCCTGCCGAAACACGGAGCATGCTGTGGCTAAAGGACGCCGAAGAACTCAGCGTCAAGGACTTATCCGAAATCTACAACATGCCCGAAGGGACCATCAAGGCAAGACTCAGTCGAGCAAGGACCGTTGTCAAGAACTATTTACAGGAGAACTTGAACTATGCGTAATAAAATCGATTTCTCAAGACTCGAAAGAATCCAGCCCAGGGAGAATTCCTGGGAAACGGTCTGCGCAAGACTCGATTCTTCTAAAAAGAACAAGTTCATTAATTTCATACAAATGCGGACTAGGTACGCACTTGCCGCAAGCTTTATCGCAATTGCATTCATCACCGCATTCACGGTCATCAGCCGCATGGACGAAGAAACGCTTCTCGTCCAGAGTGTCGCAAGCGATGAACTCGTTTCGTGGTACAACGACCTCGGCGAAACGAGCGACGACGAACTTGAAAATTTAGACACATACAGTTCCATCAGCTATTTATTAGAGGAGACAAAATAATGAAAGACTCAACAAAAATCCTTATTGCAAGCATCATTATTTTTGCTTGCTCCATCGGCTTCTTTATCGGAGCCTTCGCATTCAACAATTCCGGCTGTTCGTCATGTGCAAACAAGGCGATCACCTGCTGTTCTAAAAAAGGAACATGCGACTTCAAGGCAGGCGATTGCTGCAAGAAAAAAATGGACTGTTGCAAGCGTCACCATGGAGAATTCCGCGGAGACAAGTTCCATCATGGTCCGCACATGAGACCTCCCATGGACGGCAAGCACTTTAAAGAAGGCAAGCCGTTCAAAGATGGCAATGAACCCAAGCCGTTCGAAAAGAAGTTCAACGCTATCAAGGATATAGCATTCATGGATTCCGTGCTGCAGGTTTCCCACGAACAGAAGGAAGCGCTGGAAAAGCAACGCCGTTCGGTGGACTCCACGTTCAAGGTTCTCCGCAAGCAAAAGAAGGAAGCCGAAAAGGCCCTCCGCGACGCTCTCGACAATAACGACGAAGCAAAAATCACAGCAGCCAAGAAGGATATCCTCAAGGCTCAAGAAGCATTGCTCAACCTCAGAGTTGACGGAGTCAAGGGCTTGAACAAGATTCTCACCAAGGAACAACAAGAAAAGTTCAAGTTCATGCAGTTCGAGCGTATGAAAAAGCTGCAGGACAAAATGCCTCCCCCGCCACCTCGCGGCTAAGATTTTAAAACGCAACAAAAATGATTTTCATGATTCCTTGATTAACAAGCCTTCGGTTACAAAACCGAAGGCTTTCTGTTTTTACATATAGTAATGTCATTCCCGCCACCGAGCGGGCGGACAGCACTTAGCAACTTGTTGCCTTAGTGCGCATGGCCACCTTTAGGTGGGAATCTCCTCATCAAGAATCCACATCTTCCCACATGTTCTCGTCGCGGTTGGCATCCAAATGCTGTTCGGCAGTTTCGGCGATTTTTTCATTATGGCCACGCAACGCCGCAAACGGGCTGAAGATTTTCGCCCGGTTGGCAATAGACATCCGCGGATGTTTCATCAAAAAGTTCCAGTCATCCCTCGGATACGGCAAGTCGATGATGTCTTTGTAATTGTCGAGCATAATGCAGTGGTAAGTGATTAGTGGTTAGTAAAAAGTATGCAGTGGTTAAGGATTATTTTAGACGAGAGACGAGTGACGAAAGACGAGAGAAAAATAGTCAGGCATCATCGCCTCTAAAACATTCTTTAGTCTCTCGTCTGTAGGCTCGTAGAGCCGTTCTTTCGTCTAATATCATGCCTTGTGTCCTCCGATTTGTTCGTTGCGTTCGCGCGTGGTGGCGCCTTCCTGCATGTCCATTCCCTTGAAAATGGCATTTTTGCCAAAGCGTTTCTTGATGGCGATTTGCGCCTGCATCATTTTCTTTTCACGTTCAATCTTCTTCACGTCCGTGAACAAGTCGTAGCTTTCGTTCGCGGCATGCAATACGTTATTCGCCGTGAGATTCAGACGCTTGACGGTAAGCGACGGATTCATGATGCGGTCAGCCAGCTTCATCACCGCCTCGGCAATCGTCGAAGCGGACGACGTATAATTCAAAAGCGGAGCCGTCCCGTGCGCAGGCTTCGGAATCGTGCGGCCGTAGCCATCGATGACCGTCTCTCCGTGATAAATTCCTTTATCCACATTTTCGCGGTCGTAGCCCACATGGAGCGTGAGGCCGTTCGTCACAAGACCTTTTTCCACAAGGTCTAGCGCAAGCGTTTCCACCATTTCGCGGATGACAATTTTCGCCTTGGCGCAGTCATACGCACAGCTCAGCACTTGGCCACCGCCAATGCTATGCGTTTTGGCTTTATACCGTTTGATTTCGGCGATACCGCATGGTTCGTAACCCCATGCATGGTCAATTAGAATTTCTGCATTCACGCCGAACATTTTGTAAAGCGCATCGGGATTCCTGACGCTCGCACGTGCAAGGTCGCCCATCGTAAAAATTCCGCGACCGTTATTCAAATAGCAATGAGCCAAACGCTCTGCGATGCCGCGTCCCAGTTGCCAAAAACTCGTGATAGGCCGATGGCCCCAAAGTTCCTTGCGGTACGTCATCTCGTCGAGTTCCGCAATGCGCACGCCGTCCGCATCCGCGGCGACATGTTTCGCCATCACGTCCATCGCAATTTTGCAAAGGTAAAGGTTCGTCCCGATTCCCGCCGTCGCCGTAATGCCGGTCGTTTCAAGCACATCGCGAATCATATCCTTCGCCAATTCCCTTGCCGATTTCTTATACAACGAAAGATAATGCGTCAAGTCGATAAAGCATTCATCGATGGAATAGACGTGAATATCTTCTTCGCTCACGTATTTCAGATAAACTTTATAGATGCGGGTCGAATACTCCACATACTTCGCCATCTGCGGCTTTGCTATCAGGAACTCGACCTTCTCGCCCGTGCGCCGTTCCACCTCGCGCACCTTCTGATTTACCTCGAACAAGCGTGCACGCCCGGGAATGCCATACGCTTTGAGACTCGGAGTCACGGCAAGACAAATCGTCTTTTCCGTACGGCTCGCATCCGCAACCACAAGATTTGTCGTCAGCGGGTCAAGCCCGCGAAGCACACACTCCACAGACGCAAAAAACGACTTCAAGTCAATCGCAACATAAGTACGTGTTTCGCGAGGCAGTCTCATAAAATGAAATATAGAACATTACTGCCCTAAAAAGCACTTCTAGCAAGGCTTGCTTGGCTGATAACTGTTTAGCAGAAAGAGCTGGATTTCATCAAAGATGGAGACCATACGCCTTTCTTTGGCTAAACGCGTTTTTTGATTAAACTTCAACGTTTTCTAGGAAACTTGGATACTTGTAACTTTAGTTAAGTTACCTTATTATTTTGATGAGACTTCCTATTTGGGGATCTGTGAAGGTCTTTCTTTGAACGGGAATTTCTCCAGTTTTTGTGGATCCAATCATTTTTTCGAGTCCTGATAAGGCTCCTGGAACGGATTGTCTGATTATTTTGCGAGGCTCATTTTCCACCATGTTACATTCTACAGTGGCGATTCTATCTTGGATGTGGGAAATAACTCCGGTTCCTTTTACGATTTCCAAAGCGCCTAAGTCGTCGCCCGTATCCGGGTCAATGATATGGGGGCCGATGTCGTAAATCATAACAACAGTTCCTTTTCGGAGACCATCAGCAAGGCCTGCATTTATCACAAGGGTAAAAGAATCTATTATCTGCGCAACTTTAATTATTTTCATGAAAAAAATTTCCCATTTTTAGGTTTGATGTAAATGTTGTCTTGACGATTTTGATAGGCTGGGACGGCTGTAATAAAAACATTATGCATGGTTTCTTGTTTCATTCATTTTCTGTCTATTATTTTTTTAATTTAGTAAAAATTTTTTTGACAGTCCACTGAAAATATTCATTTGTTAGTCTAAATGATTCTTTTTTTAAGAGAAACTAAATTTTCTAACAAAAGATTACTTGTACTGAGGATAAATTCTGGCAAGTCGATGCAAAGAAGATGATTAAAGGACTTGGCTACTGCAGAATAAATATGGATTCAAGCCCTTACCGATACTTCTGTTCCGGGTGAATTTTGTAATAAATATTCTTCTGGGCGTACATCTGTTCATCTGCAAGGCGCATTGCCGTACGGATATCGCTTTCGCCATAACATACGCCAATCGACAAGCGTACGTCTTCCGTCATTTTCGACAAGAAATCAACTTTGTCAACACGGCGCTGGACCTCGTCCTTGGCTATTTCAGATACGAGTACCATGAATTCGTCACCACCAGCGCGATACACTTCGCCATCATGGAAAACGCTTTCCAAAATCGAAGCCGCTTTACGTAACATCTTGTCGCCAGCGACATGTCCGCGTTCATCGTTCATACGTTTCAGTCCGTTCAAGTCCGCAAAGAGCACGGCCTGTGGCATTGCGTCTTGGCCTTCGACGATTTGATCAACGCGGTTGTTCATCACGTTTCTGTTCTTGATTCCTGTCAAGGAATCAATCGTACTCATAACCTCTAGTTTATTTAAAAGTTTATAACTAGCGATTTCAGAAGCGATAAAGAATGTCGTAAGTTCAAGCGTTTCTTTTATCTTCAACACATTTTCGATATTGAAATTAAGCGACCACATGTAGCCGAGCAATTTTCCGCCATAACGGAGCGGGAACAAGACGACCGATTTCACGCCTGCATAATCAAGCGAAGCACGCCAAACAGGATTCTGTTCGCGCAGTTTGTCCATGTCGCGTTCATCTTTCAGAATGATGCACGTACTGCCCGCCAAAGTATCCGGCCAAGTTTTCATGATAGCGTAGAAACCTTCAATATAGCGGCTCATCGGGTACAAGTTTGAGCCTTTACGGAGAGATTCAGCCAAAATGGAGCAACTGCATTTTTCATCGTCGCACAACAAAATGCAGCAATCATCGGAATCGCAAATGGAGCGGATGTCTTCGACAACTTCCTTGAACGCTTGCTTGATATCGCCCGAGCCGCGCAACTTGATGCAGGCCTTCAAGACATCGGAAGCGATCTCCGCAGAAATATCCGCCATCGCCGAAGAATCCGCCTTGGGCGTCACGTCGTAGCAATAGAGGCAATAGCCGACATTCTCGCGGTCGGAATCCAACGGCATGAGGAACATGTTGAGCCAGAGCCCCATCATGTAAAGATCGACGTAGGCATGGAGCGGTTTGCCATCGCGTATGCAGCGGAAGCAGTGTTCCTCGAAATTCTGATTCTTGGGGAAGCACATTTCGTACGGGGAATCCGGCACGAATGGATGGTTCAACGCGGCCATGTCGTCGCAATGCGCTTTATTGCCCGCCACGACACGAATATTCCCGTAACTTCCATCCGGAAAAATTTCGACGGAAACGATGCAAGCTTTTGCTTTATAATGCTGCAGCAGTTGATCAAAATCCATTTATTCTTCCCCCCTACTTTTTTTCTGATAACTATAATATAAACCTTTTTGCAACAAAATTTTCGCCATCATTCTATGGAGCCCGTTAAACAGGCAAAAAATGCGCAATAGGTTTTTTAGCTCGCCTTACCAGTCGCTGCGCAAGCGCAAGACTTGCGCCTCGGTCATGGCAAATTGTGC
>CAMKTL010000052.1:0-24816 GCA_946415675.1 uncultured Fibrobacter sp. | reverse complement strand
TCAGTTTCCGGACGGGAGTCCAGCGACTTCTTGAACGATTCATCCTTATCCCACAAGGAAAGAACACGTTCCTCAATATCAGGGAACGTCTCGTTTTTATCTACTTCGCGAAACAAAGCCATTATAATAACCTCTATAAAATTTACGCGGGAAATTTAGAAAAAACTGACTAAGAATTCAAAAGGGAAAGCACGCGCTCTTCGATTTGCGGAACAACTTCGCAAGCCGAGAGTCGCGGGAGACTGTTTACAGGCTCCCATGACCGAGGCGAAGAAGTTGGCGCTTGCGCAACGTCTCTTCTTTCTTTACTTCACGAAACATTTTTGAACCTCGGAAGGGTTTTGCTAGACGATAGACGAGCGGTTCGACTGGCTCACTGACCTTGTAAGATCCCTGCCTGCACTGAGCATGGCCGAAGTGAGCTTGCCGAAGGGATTGCACAATCCATCGCCAACGCAACCTAACGTTAAATTTTTCGGGTTCAAATTTAGAAACTTTTGCATAGGGCGAGTAAAACGAAGCAAATTGCAGACCCACTTTTGAACCCAACACACCTTCAAAACAGCTCTACATTCCATTCCCACACACGCCAAAAATAAATTCAGAAAATTTGCAAAAAAATCATCCGTCATAAGAAAATTATATATATCTACTTATAAACGAGACGGGAGCAGTAGGCACGCAACTTTCGACTCATGTAAGAAAAACGTTAGTCCTTTTTGGAATATCGAGTTCTTTCGTAAACCTTGAATTTACAATTCCTTGATAGCTATATTAGCGACTAACCCATTTGACAAAATAAAAAAAGAGGTACAAAAATGGCAGTAGAAGACAATTACAACGTTGGACACGTCATCATGATAACCCTTTCCGCTGCCATCGGAGGGTTTCTATTCGGTTTTGACTCGTCCGTGATTAACGGTGCCAACGTGGCACTCAAGGGATATTTCAACTGCAACGACATGCAGCTCGGGCTTGCAGTTTCGCTTGCACTGATTGGCGCTGCCGTCGGGGCATACTTTGCCGGCCGCCTAGCTGATAAATTTGGACGAGTGCGATGCATGATTGCGGCATCCGTCCTCTTTTTCATAAGTGCTATCGGGTCTGGCCTTCCCTTCACCATCTACGATTTCATCGCATGGCGCGTGATTGGCGGTGTGGGTATCGGTGTGGCATCCATCATCGCCCCGATTTACATTGCCGAAACATCCCCGGCACATTTGCGCGGGCGACTCGGTTCCATGCAGCAGTTCGCCATCGTTATCGGCATTTTCGTGGCTTTACTTTCGAACTACATCATCGTTCGCATCTCAGGTTCCGCAAGCAATATGATTATGGGTATCCACTCGTGGAAAGTGATGTTCTGGGTCGAAGCAATCCCGGCTCTCATTTACGGCATTGCCGCTTGGCAGCTTCCGGAATCTCCACGTTACCTTGTCAGCAAGGGCCGCATGAAAGAAGCCGAGAAAGTCCTTTCGCTTATCGCTAGCGTCGGCATCAAGGAAAAAGCCATCGAAATCCAAGAATCCTTCAAGAGCGACAAGCCGGCAAAACTTTCGGACCTCTTGGAAACCATCGCAGGCAAAAAGCGCATCGCACCGATTGTCTGGGCGGGTCTCGGTCTCGCCATTCTCCAGCAGCTTGTAGGTATCAACGTTATCTTCTATTACGGTTCCATGCTTTGGCAGAGTGTGGGCTTTGGCGAAAGCGACGCATTCCTCACAAGCGTGATTTCCAGCGCTATCAACTTGACCATGACTATCGCCGCGATTCTCCTCATCGACAAGATTGGACGTAAGCCGCTTTTGCTCATCGGTTCTGCGGGTATGGCTGTCACGCTCGGCACTCTCGCCTGCTGTTTCCTCTTCGGTTCTGACGCAAGCGGCAACCTCGTGGGCTCCAGCGGCATCTTCGCCCTCCTCGCGGCAAACTTCTACGTGGCATTCTTCGCTGCAACATGGGGTCCGGTGATGTGGGTGATGCTCGGCGAAATGTTCAACAACCGCATCCGTGCGGTCGCCATCTCCATTTGCGGCCTCGCCCAGTGGGGTGCAAACTTCTTGGTCAGCTGGTCGTTCCCCGTTCTCGTCGGCGAACACGGCATCGGCGTAGGCCCGACTTACTTGATTTACACGGCTTTCGCCGCCATAAGCTTTGTATTCGTCGCCAAGCTGGTGAACGAAACCAAGGGCAAAAAGCTCGAAGCCATGTAACCACAAGTTTGTCGAACTCGTTTATAAGCAAAATCTCGGAGACAATCCTCCGAGATTTTTTGCATATTCATTCTTCATTTCACACCCACTGTAGGTAATAGGTTATAGGTTGAAGGAGTTTGGGATCTGTAGATAGAACTGCTGGGTATGGGGTCGCTCGTGAATTCGCTATGAGGTCGCTTCGCTCTGGGCGATGGGCACGCTTCGCTTTGAAGAAGACTGCTTCGGGACAGTTCTTACCATAGATACGTTACCAATTGCATTTCACCGCCTACTTGTAAATTCGCTACGCTCATTTACCAAATACTAGGTTCGGAAATGTCGGTGCGAGCTCCGCCGCTTCTCTCGCCTTACGTATTTGTCCTACTGCCTACCGCTTACTAACCACTAATCACTAACCACTAGCATTTCCTATTACATTACCCTCACACCTCATACCTCTGAGGGGCGTAAGCCCCGTGCCCACACCTCAAAACGACCGGAGGTCGCGACCTCACACCCCCACTATTCTATATTATCTTTATAAAAAAGTTGTTTGGACGTGGATATGAACAACAAATTATTTTCAAATATAAAAGCCGTTACGGCATGCACATTCGCCTTCGGGCTTGCAGGATTCAGCATGGCAGCACCTATCAAAACTATTCCTTGGAACGGCCATGTGGGAGCCGTGAGTTTTACCTTTGACGATGCGCTTGAAAACCAGGTGCAAAACCTAAAGCCCGTTCTCGACGGGTTACCGGATGTCCACGTCACGTTCTTCTTGACGGACATGGGCAATGGCCTTAAGCAGAACGCTGCCGGGTTTGCCGCCCTCGCCAAAGCCGGGCACGAAATCGGGAACCACGCCAAGAATCACGGACACCTGAGCGGCATCACGAACAACGAAGAACTGAACGAAGAAATTGTCAAGTTTGCAGACAACATCGAAAAGGTTCTCGCCGATCAAGGCGTAAGCACTAACGTCATATCGTTTGCGACACCGTTCTGCGAAAACAACGACCAAGTCAAAGGCGTCATCGACACACGCCACTTCATCAACCGCGATTGCGGATGGCACGGTCGCAACGAGTGGGACGTGGAACCGGACTGGCTTGCGCTCAAGGCAAAAATCTGGACGCGTTCGGGAGCCTCGATCCCCGAAATGCTTACGGCAATGGACACGGCCGCGTTCATCGGGAACTTTGCAGGCGCCGAGCCGTGGGAAGTCCAAATCAAGGGCGGCACTTGGCTTGTAGTATTGAACCACGGCGTCACCGACGACAAAGGCGACGACTACGCCATTGACCCTGCCGACATCAAGAAGATTTTCGAGCGTGCTGTCGAAGACAAGCTCTGGATTGCCCCCTTCGGCACCATCGGCGCCTACTACCGCGCCCACTTTATCGTCGATGCCGCGACCTCGACCGCCACCGATGACGGCTTCACCGTGAGCTGGAAAATCCCGCACGAACACATGCCGGCAAGCGTTCCACTGCGCGTGAAAATCGACACCAAAAGCGTCGGCGAAAACGTTGTCGTCGAACAGGACGGACAAAAGATTACCCCCGAAAGCGACGGCTCCTACATCATCGAATTCATGTCAAAGAGTCTCACGGTGCGTAAAGCAAGCGCAGGCGATTCTACAACGCATCCCCAAGACACAACTGCAACACCCCCAACAGACTTAACGAAGGACACCTCAACGGCCCTCCCGAAAATACAATTGGGCAGCGAGCAGAACAGCACAGTCTATACAAAGTTCACGCTGTTCGACCTGAACGGGAACCGCCTCGGCACAGTCCGTGATTTCACCGTGCCAGAGAACTACCCCAAAGGTACATATATCATCCGCGCCGAAGCCAAAGGCCAAGCAGCCATTACAAAGAAAGTTTCGCGATAATTTTTATATTTTGGGGCCATGAATAAAGAAAATTTATTAGTAGTCCCCACAATAAAGTTCGTTCCCTTTCGCAAAGACAACATTCTCCGTAAATTCGAGACTTCATTTCGAATAACAGATGACGAACTGAAAATCAGCGCCGCATCCGCATTTTACCCAGCAATGGCTGGGATTTGTCAAAACATATTTGAGCCGCACTGTTTTACCGAAAGGAAAAGCCTAGACAAAGTATCCAACAGCAAAGGATTTTCGGATTTGGCGGAAGGGCGAATTGACATGTACGTATCATTAGCCAGCAAAAAGAATTTGGAGCAGGTCCAGAAAAAAATCAAGCGGCTGCGAAGCGTTCCCATTTTTCAAGACCCCCTAGCCATTCTAGTAAACAAGAACAATCCTGTAAAAGGACTTAATTTATCGCAACTCAAGGATATCTACTTAGGGAAAATCCAGAATTGGCAAGAAGTCGGAGGCGAAGACCAAGCCATCCATAACTACCAGCTAACTGCAGAAAAAAACGTTAGCCGCAATGCGTTTAACCTCGGCATTACGGAAAGAGAACCGGCAAATTTACCACAAAGCGATATCGAAGCAATGCCGGATCTCGTTAACGTTGTCGGAGACGATTCCAACAGCATCGGAAACATTTTCTGGTCGTATTACGCCCGAATGTACGCTTCCGTCCAGACGCGCTGCATCACCATTGACGGAGCCCCGCCCACTTCAAAAGACTATCCTCTGCGTTTCGATATCTGCATGTACTACGATGCGGACAACCCCAAAACGCAATTGCACCAGCTAGTCGAATATTTCGCTTCAGAAGAAGGCAAAAAGCTAATAGAATTCGCTTATCAAAGCGAACGGCAAGTCCTTTAATCACGTTTAACTTTATAGTAAACGACAAAAGCAAATTCTCAAAAAAAAACCGCCCCCGGCACCCCGGAACATGTCCGGGGCAGGCTCAGGCCGGGGTGATAAAAGAGAATTGAACAATATTCATGTCGATTAATATAAAATTCTTCGACACTCAAGTACGTAAAAAAAACCGGGGCTTTCGCCTCGGCTTTTTGCAATTCAAATTTGACGCGGATTACTTCACGTTGACGCGGCGCATGTTAGAACCGACGCGAACGATGTAGGAACCGGCCATCGGGACGCGGACATTCATGTTGTCGCTGAGAGCGATACCAGAGGAAATGACCTTGCCCATGATGTCATAGACACCGAACACGCTACCGGCCTTGATGCCATTGATCTGGATCTGCATGCCAGCGGTATGGACGCTGAAGCTCGGCAACAAGGAAACCTTGTAGATAGCTTGACCCGGACCCGGCGGAGTAACAGTGGTATCCTTCGGCTGAACCTTCGGTTCGATCTTGAGGCCAGTGATCTTGGTATAATCAATCACCTGCTTAGAATCATCGAGGAATTCAACAGCCTTGATGGAGATTTCACCGATACCACCCTTGGCGTCCTTGACTTCCCACTTGATACCCTTGATATTCTGGAGAATCTTAACACCTTCCGGAGCGTTGTTCTTGTTAACCCAGTCGAGGATGTCAATTGCACCGTCCTTAGTACCGGTACCCTTGAAGCCGTAGTCAAGCGGAGTCATATCATAGACAACTTCCTTATAATCGGAAGAATTGTCAACATACACACCCGGTTCAGAACCGGCACCTGCGTTTTCAACCTTATTCTTTTCGTTTTCGTCCGTGATGGTATTGAGGATTGCCATGCGGATCGGGCCAGAAGTCTTAGCGGTCACGCGGATGTACTTGACACCGAGAGCCTTGAAGTCCACACCGCAGCTATTATCCTTCTTGCAATCGTCCTTCTTGAAGGAGACTGCGATACCGGCAGACGGATACTTGAGGAGACCGGCCTTAGCCTTTTCTTCAGTCCATTCCGGTTCCGGGCCGATTTCCATGGAAGCGCGAGCAATGATAGAACCGTCATCCAACTGGTAAAGCGGAGATGAGCCAGAGTCCGGAACCATCTTGGTACCAATGCCAAGTTTGTCGTGGTATGCACCCCAGTTCCAGAGACCAGAAACACCAACAGTCGTATCACCGAATTCCAAATGCTTGCCATCACCTTCCTTGATGGACGGAGCCTTGGTCGGGTCCGGAGTGAACTTGGTAAAGCCATCCGTCTTATAGAGGTTAGGCATGTTACCCGTCACGAGGAGAAGGTAGAGCATGTTCAAAGTAGCCGGATAGTACTTTTCACCCGGGTTAGAACCTTCACCGCAACCTTCAGCCTTGGCGCAGCTCTTTTGTTCAACAAGAACCTTATAAACCGTGGTCAGGTAAGTCTTTGCTTCTTCGGTATCGAAAGAAGATGTTGCAAGGCCGAGACCTCCGGAGAACGTAGAGGACACGAAGTTACGAATATCGCTTTCATCCGCGATGTACTTTCCGCCAGTATAGGCATAACCAGAATTCACGCCACTAGCAGTGCGGGTCGTCGGAATAAGCCAATCGACAACTTTCTTATTGAAAGCCTGGGCCTTCGTATCGCCATACCAGTAATAAGCCCATGCCATGCGCCACGGAGTACGGGCAGCGTCATCGTAGAAACCGATGTCGTTGGAAACAGCCGCAGACGTCTTGGTCGGCTTGTGACCGCTCCAGTCGCACCAGTCCGGAACAAGACCGGTCGTAGCATCCTGGCAAGCGCTCAATTCGGTATAGGTCTGAGAAATCACGCTAGACCAAGAACCGCCGGCAACATCCTGGAAAAGCTGGAAGTTTGCCGTAGTAGAATAGCTCGGGTTGAAAGCGTCGTTCCACTGGTTACCCGGCTTAATCTTGCCGCCATTGATATCGTTAGTAGCAATCCAGCTGATAAGCGTCTTGGCGTCGTTGAGGTAAGAACCACCCCACTGCTTGGAAGCCATCACGAGAGCGAGAGCAGCGTCGAAGTCAGCGTCGGATGCAGAACCGGAACCGCCCTGGCAACCAACACGCCAGTTCATACCGGCGCCGTTACCGCCATTGGACTTCCAAGTTCCATAGAGCTTGTCGAACACGGTCTGATCGTCCATATAGACAGAAATCAACATACCGTAAGCAATAGCTTCGGAAACGGTAGAGCAAGTTCCTTCAGGAGCAAGGACCCAGCCTTGGCTGGCACTGTACCAAGCCTTCTTCCAGGCATCGTAGTGTTGCTTAATCACATCCGTATTGGCATATTCGATGATATTGCCGTGCGGATACTTCATGTTTTGCGGGAATGGGAAACTTCCTGCATAAGTCGATACTGCAGCAACTGCAGCAACGCCAAACATGGCTTTTACCAAATTTTTCATATGAATTCCTTTTTTAAAAAAGATTTCACCCATCCAATCTAAAAGATAGTTTGATACACCTGAAAAAATCAAGGCTAGTTTTGTAAAACTCTTGATAAAATGCGTAAAATCACACTCTTAAACATCCCCAAAAAAGAAAGTTACATTTTTCTTACGTCAAAACATTAAAAATATATAGATTTAGGGTATATTGTTTTGGGATAAAAAGGAACACGGATATGGATGAAAAGCGCCCTCTTATACTTATCGTTGACGATGTGGCCTTGAACAGAACATTGCTGTCCGACGTTCTCCGTGACAAATACGATATTCTTGAAGCCAAAAACGGCAACGAAGCACTCATTTTCCTGAGAGAGAAAACCTACGAAATCTCCCTGGTGCTTCTCGACATGGTCATGCCCGAAAAAGACGGCATGGAAGTCCTTTCCATCATGAACAAGAACGGCTGGATTAAAGAAATTCCGGTCATCATGATTTCGGTGGAAAATTCCCATTCGCTCATCGAAGGTGCATATTCGCTCGGCGTCACCGATTTTATCGAGCGGCCGTTCGACGAGATGGTCCTCATGAACCGAGTCACCAACACCATCCGCCTCTACACGAAACAGAAAAAACTTTCGGACTTGGTCCTAAGCCAGATTTACGAAAAGACGCGCAACAACAGCATGATGGTGACCATGCTGAGCCATATCGTCGAGTTCCGCAATGACGAAAGCGGACTCCACATCCTGCACATCAACACCATCACAGAAATGCTCCTACGCGAGCTCCTACGTCGAAGCGACAAGTACAAAATCAACAGGGACGACATCGGCATTATCGGTACGGCATCGTCCATGCACGACATCGGAAAGATTACCATCCCCGATTCCATTTTAAACAAGCCGGGCAGGCTCACTCCCGAAGAATTCAACATCATGAAAGGGCATACCATCAACTGCGCCCAGATGCTTAATGCCGTACCTCTCGGGAAAAAAGAGCCGCTGATGAAATACGCCTACGAAATATGCCGCTGGCACCACGAACGCTTCGACGGACGCGGATACCCGGACGGGCTCAAGGGCGACGAAATCCCGATAGCGGCCCAGATAGTCTCGATTGCAGACGTCTATGACGCACTTACGAGCGAACGCTGCTACAAAAAAGCCTACACCCACGAGAAGGCTCTCGAGATGATCAACAATAAGGAATGCGGCGTTTTCAACCCGCTCCTGATAGAATGTCTCAACGCCATCGCGGACAAGCTCGTCCATTCGCTGCAAACATTCGACTGGGACAGGCAGGCCGACAAGGATTTCTTCTACATCGCCGATTCCATGATGAAGGACAAGAATCACCCCATATACAACCAGGCTTTCCAGCAATTCATCAACGAACGCAAGAAAAGCAATTTCTTCGAGTCCATGCTAGACGGCATTTTGTTTGAATACACCTATACCCCGTCCATCATGAAATTTTCCCCAACCGCAGCAAAGAAACTCGGACTTCCAAAGACTATCACCGAAGACGACGAAGCACAAATATCAGGCATCCGTAACGACAACTGGAAAAAAATAAAGAATCTTCTACAAAATCACCCGGTCCTTGAAGATGGTCTCATCCTCACCCGGATACACCTTTCCATAGACGGCAAAGACGTCCCCTGCCAAGTTTCGTATATTCAAATATGGAAAGGAAATATCAAGAACAACCCCACCCTTTCATCTGTCTATGGGCATATCGACGTTTTAAAATAAAGGAAATTTTTATGACACTTTTCGAATTTTACAGTTCCCTTGGTGAATCATTTGACGATGTCCTTAGCAGGCTCCGCCTGGAATCGCGCATTGCAAAGTACCTTGGGCTTTTCCTCAACGACCCTAGTTTTGGCGAGCTCAAGAACGCTTTTGACAATAATGATGCCAAGACAGCGTTTCGCGCAGCGCACACATTAAAAGGCGTCGCGGCTAATCTCGGATTGAGCAAGCTTGCAAGTTCAAGCAGCGATTTGACCGAAAACTTGAGGCCGGGTTCTTTTACCGCAAAATCGCAGGACCTTCTGGAACAGGTTGAACTGGATTATATTGCCGCCATCGCCGGAATAAAACAGTTGAGCTAATGCAAGAATTTCTTCAGCGCGTCTTCGAGTTGCGCCACGACAATCGGCTTGGACAAGTGTCCATCCATCCCAGCCTCTAGCGACTTATGACGGTCCTCGTCAAAGGCATTTGCAGACAAAGCAATAATCGGAATATGCTTGTCCGGGAACATCGCTCGAATCGTCCGCGTTGATTCGAAACCGTCCATCACCGGCATCTGGATATCCATCAAGATACAACCGTAATAATCGGGACCATTCTTTTTCAGGAGTTCAACCGCAACGGAACCATCCTGTGCAGATTCCACAACGATTCCAGCACTTTCAAGAATGTCCCTTGATATTTCGAGATTCAAGTCGTTGTCTTCGACGACGAGAACTTTGAAACCTTCGAAGGAAATCGATTCTTTTTCGGAATGGCAAAAACGGACCTGTTCCACAGCTTCCGGATTTTCCTGCAACCGCAACGGCACGCGAATCGTAAACGTAGAACCGCGGCCCACTTCGCTCTTGACATCGATGGTTCCTTCCATCATGTCGATGATGCGCTTGGAAATGGCAAGGCCGAGGCCAGTTCCCTGTTGCTTGCTGACCGTCGAAGTTCTTTCGCGTGAAAATTCGTTGAAAAGGTGTTTCTGGTATTCCTCACTCATGCCAATGCCGGTGTCACTAATGACAAATTCATACATACCGTAGCCTTCGCGGTCCGACGGTATCTGCCGCACATCGACCGAGACGAACCCGCCCGAAGGAGTGTATTTCACGGCATTCGAGGCTATATTGATGAGCACTTGGTTCAATCGCAGAAAATCGACATAGACATAGCGGTCTTGGATATCGTGACGTACAAACTGAAAGCCCACGTTCTTCTTTTCGGCGAGCGATTTTAGCATGGGAACATAGTCTTCGCCACTTTCGTCGATGTTAATGGGGTTCAAGTCCAGTTCCACCTTGCCGCTTTCGATGCGCGACATATCCAGCACATCGTTGACCAACGACAGAAGGTGTTCACTCGAGAGTTTGGACTTACCCAGGCAATCCAGCGCCTTGCCCTTGTCTTCGATATTCTTGATGGCCATGTCAGTAAAGCCAATCATCGCATTTAGCGGCGTACGGATATCGTGCGACATGTTGAAAAGGAACGCGCTCTTCGCCTTGTTTGCCAGTTCCGCTTTTTCGAGGTTCGACATTTCGCGTTTGGTCTCGGCATCGACACTGTGGAAGCCGGCAATTACATGATTTTTAAAATTTTCATCCTTGACGAACTTAATTTGATAGTAAATGTCTTCGTCATTGATCTGCAACCTGAAGTTGACAAAGTACAAGTGTTCCTTATCGACCATTTCAAGAACCTTGGCCGGTTCTGTTGCGATGCAGAACGCCTCGCGATCCGCCGGATGCACAAGGGTATTGACAAGGACTTCCAAACGTGTCCCAAAATTATTGATTCTGGACCAGCCGGGGATGTACTTTTCGAACAAAGGGTCAAAGCGATAATGCGCCTCGGCAAGAGTCCCGTAATCGACATAAACAACACAGCCAAAGTCATCGGACAGGCCGGAAATCACAGCCATGTCGCGGTTCGCAACCGCTTGGCGTTCGGCCTTCGCGGTCTCCTCTTCATCGACGTTTTCAAGAGTCACGACGATGTGGTTGTCGGAATCGGGAGTCTTTGCAGCCTTCAAACGGTAAAACACCGATTGTCCGTCAATCAAGAAACGGAACGCTACAGACACCGCCCTATCGTTTTCCAAGGCGTTCAACAAATTGTCTTTACAAATAAAATTCCTGACCGCACTCCAGTCGTCACGAACAACAACCTTTTCTAGCGCCAGTTCAAGCCCTTCAAAAAAATCCTGGCTCATTTTTGCATCGAGCGTCTTCATGACTCCCTGGGCGCTAAATTCAATAAAGGAATTGTCTTCGATATTGACATAGTAAATGTTGTCAAAGCCATCGCCCAGCGTGTTCGCGATATCGGAATACTGGTCCAGTTCTTGCAAATGTATTTTGAAATCAATTTGCTCGGTCACGTCAACGCCGCAACCTTCTAGACGAACGCCCCGCGTATATTCGTTATTGCGGCCCCCATGGCTCCTGATGAAAATAATTCCACGGGACTGGTGATTCCAAGCGTATTCCAGTTCTGACATTTCACCGCGAGTCATTTGCTCGATAGATTCGGCAAACGCTTCATAATACGAAAGGTCAATGTTATTGCACCATAAGTTATAGAGATCTTCGGGGAGCGTTTCTTCGGGTAAACCTAAAATCTGGAGAAAGGCTTTATCGGCATACATTCTAGGAGGCTTGCCACTGTCAAGCTCAATCGACCATAGGCCAACACCCGCACTCGAAAGGAGTGCATGCGTCAAGTCCGAAGTCTCGAGGCAATCCATGGTATTTTCTCCTACAAATTCTCACCAAACAACCCATTGCGGTTGTTCCCTGATATAAAATACACTTATTTTTTTCAAAACAAAGCCGAGCATCGACAAAAAAAGCTATTTAGAACGCTTTTATTTAGTTACTAGTTAGTAGTTACTAGTGGATGCAATAAGAACGTCTCTAGTTAGCAGTGGATCTTTCACGTTGTTCAGGATGACGCTCTTCACGGCTCACCGCTAACCGCCTACTTCTCTTACGCCAGATTTTGAATTCCATGTAAAGCGTGCTCACGGTATAGATAAAAATGAGCAGAAGAATGGTATTTTTCGGGCAGTTCAAGTTGCAAATGCCCCACGCAAACGTGATAATGGGCAGGTGGATCAAATAAGGGTAGAACGAGGCGCGACCGACACGGCGCACGAGCGGGATGCAGAAGAACCACGCCAAAAAGCCCTTGCCCGAGAGAAGGCTCAGCACGAACATGCCGTAAATGAAAATCGGGAGGCTATGGTGCATAAAGTAATTGTAGCCAGGGTTCATGCCCGGACGCATAAGGAAAAGGCTACCGTACAAAGCGAGGAGCAAAATCGCCTGCGCAAAGCCGCTCACGTAGTCTTTCTTGAGCCAATCGAAAACGCCCTCACTGTAAAGTCGGTAAAGTACCATGCCAAACAGATATTCAAAGACGCGCACCGGCGCAAACATGTGGAAAAAGCGGTACTTTGCATCAAAACCGCTAAACCAAAGATTGTTTGTGCAACCGAACACGACCGCCCAGATGATTCCAGGAATAAAAACGGCACCGAACAACACCCAGAGCGTCCGGCGGTTCTGCCGAAACAGCCAGCGGCTCACCCACGGCGTGATGGCGTAGCAAAGGAAAAAGCTCGTCAACGACCACGAAGGCTCATTCAGCTTCATGCCCAAATCAGGAACGATGGACCACGTGAGCGTGAGATGCATAAGCAAGCTCCGCCATGGATGGAACATCTTCGAAAGCCCCGCCGCAGCGCAATCGCCGATTTCGGAAAAGCTAGGCACATGCGCATATCCGCTCATCTTGAACACGACGACCACGAACATGAGGAGTGTCATGAAGAAGTGCAACCGGTAAAGCTTGGCAATGCGGCTGAACATAAAGGGAATCACGGGTATGCGGCGTTCCGGGTCGCTGAACTTGCTTGCAAAGAGGAACCCGGCAAGGACGTAAAAAATACCTGCAGCAAAGGCGGGAGCCGAAATAATAGGCATTAGCCACTTGCAGTCGGACAAGTAAGTAATAGCGCTAGAACTGCCCAAGTGGAGCATCACGATATTGAGGCTAGCCAACAGGCGCAGGCCGTCTATGGCGGGGAAGTAATTCGCTGGTTTCGGCATTTCGAAGTGAAAATTTAGAAAATTCACAGGGGACATCGCCCCTTTTGCGACTTTTTTCTTAAATTAAAAATATACCGGCACCCGGTACTAAGAATCGAGAAAATATACATCTGACCATGAGCAATAAGCAGGCAAGAATTTTAATTGTCGATGACGACGCCATGAACAGATCCATTCTTTCGGACCTGCTCTGCGACGAATACGACATTATCGAAGCCAAGGATGGTGACGAGGCGATTCAAATTCTCGAGAAAAAAGCAAAAGACATTACGCTTGTTTTACTGGACATCGTCATGCCTGGACGCGACGGACTGGAAGTCCTTGAAGTCATGAACGAAAAAGGTTGGATCAAGGGAACTCCGGTCGTCATGATTTCTGCCGAAACGGGCTGTGCACAAGTGGGAAAGGCTTTTTCACTAGGTGTCACAGATTTCATTTACCGTCCGTTCGACCAGATGATTGTCCAAACCCGGGTCCGCAATACTATCCGCCTTTACGTCAAGCAGATGCAGCTGTCCGAGCTGGTTACAAATAAAATATATGAAAGGACCCGAAACAGCGACATGCTGATTTCCATTTTAAGCCATATTGTAGAATTCCGCAATGGCGAAAGCGGGCAACACATCTGGCACATCACGATGCTTACCGACATTCTTCTCCGGGCCCTGCTCAAGCGCACCAACGAATACAACATCACCGAAGAAGACATCAATACCATCGCGACTGCATCGGCAATGCACGACATCGGGAAAATTACGATTCCCGACGAGATTCTGAACAAGCCCGGATGGCTGACTGCGGAAGAATTCGAAATCATGAAACAGCACACCGTGAACGGCGCCAGGATGCTCGAAGGCATGCAGTTCTTCAAGAACGAGTCGTTGATGAGGTTCACCTACGAAATTTGCAGATGGCATCATGAACGCTGGAACGGGAAAGGCTACCCCGATGGGCTCCAAGGAAACGATATCCCCATCGCCGCTCAAATCGTCTCTATCGCCGACGTCTATGACGCTCTGACAAACGAACGTTGCTACAAAGAAGCGTTCTCCCACGAAAAAGCGCTCAACATGATCCGCGACAACAAATGTGGAGTCTTCAACCCGTTGCTTTTGGAAAGCCTGAACGATGTCGCCGACAGTTTACCTACCGAGATGAGCGAAAAAGATAACGGTCGATTGAGCGATGATAACTTTACCAAAATCGCACGATTTTTCTTTGAAAACGACGGAGAAATTCCGGACGACTTTGTACTTCAACAATACAACAACGAACACAAAAAAAGCAAGTTTTTCGAGTCATTTCAAAAAGGAATTGTTTTCGAATACACGTATGGTCCATCCGTACTGAAGCTATCTCCCAACGGGGCCAAAATTCTCGACGCTCCGCAGATTATGGTAGAACCGGAAAGGAAACGTTTATTCTGGGACACCTTCGGACGGGACAACTGGAACAGTTTTTCAAAGTTGCTGTTCGATTCGCTGCATACAAACGATTCATTCCATTTCAACTGCAACCTTACAATCAAAGGCCATAAGAGGCCCTGCGTCATTAAGGCCATGCAGACATGGAACAGGATTGATTCAGAAAACCCGTTGCTGGAATCCCTTTACGGATGCGTAGAATTCCTTGACAAATAAACTATCCTGTAGAAAGTGCACGGCTTCATTTTCACTGAACAAAAGAGCCTTCGAGAATCACCTCGAAGGCTTTGGGGTATTTAAGTTCCCCTTGGACTAGGGGAACTATGGATTAGGGATTCTTTTAGCGAGCGATACGAACGGACTTCACTGCGCCATTTCTCACGGAGCGGAGCAAGTAGATGCCTTGAGTCTTGATTTCGCTCGTAGTCTTGAGGATTTGCACAGCATCTTCCATGGTATAGGCCCTCATGCGGCCAAGACGGACACCGTTCACGTCAAAGACATCGTAGGCGCCAAGCACCGGAGTTTCCATGTGGATTTTCGTCTGGATGGCTTGACCCGGGTTATCGCCACCTTGGCCCGGATTGTCACCACCTTGACCGGGATTATCGTTACCCTTATTCTCCGGATCAGCAGCATCCTTGCCTTCGACAAAGTTGAAGTAGTCGATATCGAACCAGGAACCGGTCACATCCATGCGGAGGATATGCTTGCCTGCCGGGAGGTTGATGTTAGCCTTTACATTGCTGAAATCGTCGAAACTTGAACCGGAAAGGGCGACCTTTTCAACGGCGACCTTGCCATCAACAGAAAGCGAGAAGCTAGAAGTCGAATTTTCTGTCGCGACAGAGGCAAACACGGTATAGTCCCCAGCCTTCGCCACGTTCACAGTCCATTCATACCAATCGCCTTCCTGGTTATATCCGAGCGCAACACCAGTAGCCTTCTTGTAAAGGTCAGCGCCCGTGTCCTTGCGGTAATCGGAGTCACCATGATTTTCACTGTCGTCGCCGTAAGAGGCGTTGCTGGAGCCGTCTTCGTTTTTGCCCTGACCCGGTTTATCGAAGTCTTCAACTTCGACCTTGCCCGGAATGGCAATCGGAGAACCCTTGAACGGTTCCTGCGGAACAGGTTCCACCGGAGTCACATCACCTGTTGCAAGACCAGTCGTATTCACGCCCTTGTTGGTCTTCAGGTATTCCCTGAGCCATGCCAGGGCGGCGCGGTCCTTGCCGTCCTTGACAATGCCGGAGCATCCGGGAGCTTTTCCGTTACAGTCGAGCCAGGTATGGCCATAGACATAGCCCCACAAAGTAATACCTGCAATGTGCTCGTTTTCCATGAAGTGCGAAATCTGTTCCTGATAGCACTGTTTCTGGATGTTATCATCGGTCGTTGCAATGTCGTATTCGCTAATGAACATCGGAGTCTGGGTCTTGTCCCAAATTTCCTTGGTAATGTTCTTGAGCGTGTTGATGTTCAAGCAGACGCCGCCGCCGCCAGTACCGCCTTGGCCACCGCCCTGGCTCATCATGTCGTGGGCCTGCAAGCCGTATGCATCGACCGGAGCACCGTTCTTCTTGATGGTCTGGATAAGCTGGATGCCCTGATCCTTATTCCACTGGACAGTGTTGTAGTCGTTATAAATGAGAATCGCCTTCGGCCAACGTTCACGGGCCATCTTGAAGGCCGTCGTGATGAACTGGTAATTGCCACCGTTATCGCCGCCGAGTGCCGGAATGATGTTGTTGTTCCTGCCGTAGGGAGAATGATAGCTGTTGTTGCCCGTACGGATAGCCTCGTTCACCACGTCAATCATCTCGATTTCAGGGTAGTGTTCCTTAACAGCATCGAACCAGGCGGTAATCGCCTTCTTGGTTTCATCAACGCTGAGGCCGTTCAACCAACCCGGATACTGGGAGCCCCACACCAATGCGTGGAACTTGAAGTGACCTCCGTTGTTCTTAGCCCAGTTATAGGCGGCATCGCAGGCGCCCCAGTTATAGCGGCCCCTGGTACCTTCTACGGAGCCCCACTTACAACCGTTTTCGGCTGTAGCCTGGTTCCAAAGTTGGGTAAATTGGTCATTAGGACCTGGAGCAGTGCCAGACTGAGTGATGTTACCAATAAACTTGGCAGCACCGTCGGCAATACCGGGACCTGCATACGAAAAAACTGCTCCACCCAAAAGCGCAGCAGACACTATTCCTTTGATGAATTTTGATTTCATTTCCACATCCTCATACGTTTAAAACCTCTATAAACATATTTCCGAATTATCCATAATATCCAGCATGCCAACTATTTATCATTGACTAAATATCCATAACGAAATGGAAACAATAGGAACGACTTCTTTTTTTGCAAAAAAGAACCTTCGAGTGTAAATCTCGAAGGTTTTTGGATATGTTCCCTTTAGAGGAATTATGAATCAGGATTTCTTTTAGCGAGTGACACGGACCGTCTTCACAGCGCCATTTTTCACGGAGCGGAGCAGATAGACGCCCTGAGTCTTGATGTCGCTCGTGGTCTTGAGCGTGTTCACAGCTTCGTCCATTGTGTAAGCTCTCATGCGACCGAGACGCACGCCGTTCACGTCAAAGACGTCGTAGGCGCCAAGTACCGGAGTTTCCATGTGGATTCTCGTCTGGATGGCTTGACCCGGATTGTCGCCACCCTGGCCTGGATTGTCGGCAACTTCGCCCTTTACAAAGTTGATGTAGTCGATATCAAAGTATTCCTTCGTTACATCCATGCGGAGAATGTGCTTACCTGCCGGGAGCGTCACTTTCTGCTTCACGTCGGCGAAGTCATCGAAGCTCTCGCCTGTAACCGAGAATTCGCCAACAGACTTGCCATCGATGGAGAGAGTGAATGTTCCCTCGCCTTTCGTAGCGGCAGAAGCAATAGCAGTGTAGTCACCGGCTTCTGCAATGTTGACGGTCCATTCGAGCCAGTCACCCGTATTGTTGTAGCCAACAATTTTACCAGTTGCCTTTTCATAGATATCAACACCAGTGTCCTTGCGGTAGTCGGAATCGCCCTGGTTCGTGGCATCATCGCCATAAGAGGCATTGCTTGTGCCGTCTTCGTTCTTGCCCTGGCCCGGCTTATCGAAGTCTTCAACTTCGACCTTGCCCGGAATCGCAATCGGAGAGCCCTTAAACGGTTCCTGCGGAACAGGTTCCACAGGTGTCACTTCACCCGTAGCAAGTCCCGTCGTATTGACACCCTTGTTAGACTTCAGGTATTCCTTCAGCCAAGTCATGGCCGGACGGTCCTTGTTGTCCTTGATAATACCGGATGTACCGTCATTCCATGTAGCGCCGTAGATATAGCCCCAAATGGTGATACCGGCAATATGTTCATTTTCCATAAAGTAGGAAATCTGTTCCTGATAGCACTGCTTCTGGACATTGTCATTGCTTGTGAAGATGTCGTATTCGCTAATGAACAACGGAATCTGGGTCTTGTTCCAAATTTCTTCAATGGTGCTCTTCAGAGTGTTGATGCTCAAGCAGGAGCCGCCACCACCGGTACCGCCAGCGCCACCGCCCTGGCTCATCATGTCGTGGGCCTGCAAGCCGTAGGCATCCACCGGAGCTCCCCCTTTCTTCAGTTTCTGAATAAGGTCGATACCTTCGTTTTTCTGCCACTGGACGGTATTGTAGTCGTTATAGATTAAGATTGCCTTCGGCCAACGTTCGCGGGCCATCTTGAATGCCGTTTGCACGAATTCGTAGTTGCCGTTGTCGCCACCGAGGGCGGCAACAATGTTGTTATTGCCTTGCGAGCCGTAATTGGAATGGTACTTGCCACCCGACTTGATGGCTTCGTTCACCACGTCAATCATTTCGAGTTCGGGGTAATGCTGCTTGACAGCGTCCATCCAGGCGGTAATTGCCTTCTTGGTTTCATCGGCACTAAGACCGTTCAACCAGTTCGGATACTGGGAGCCCCACACCAAAGCATGGAACTTGAAGTGGCCACCGTTGTTCTTAGCCCAATTAAAGGCAGCATCGCAACCGCTCCAGTTGTAACGGCCACGAGAGCCTTCAATGGATGCCCACTTACATTCGTTTTCAGCGGTAATTTGGTTCCACAGTTGCGTAAAGTCGCTACGGACTTGACCGCGAGTCGTAATGTTACCGACAAACTTTGCTGCGCCATCAGCCAAGCCGGGACCAGCAACAGCGTTAACGGCACCGCCCAAAAATGCAGCGGTAACCAAACTTTTAATAAGTTTTGATTTCATAATCCACATCCTTATAGGTTGATACAACCCATACAACCTATATAAACATATTCTTGTTTTGAGAAATCGCCCCAAAAACGCAAAAATTTATCGTTGACAAAATGTAATGGAGTTTTGTCAACACCTCGAAAAGCTCTGTTTGCGGGCATAAAAAGAACCTTCGAGGAGGGTACCTCGAAGGCCTTTGGGTATTTAAGGCTCCCCTTAAGGGTGGGGAGTTATGGATTAGGAACTTTTTTAGCGAGCGACGCGGACCGATTTCACAGCACCATTCCTCACGGAGCGGAGCAGATAGATGCCCTGAACCTTAATTTCGCTTGTGTTTTTGAGCGTAGTCACGGCTTCGTCCATGGTGTAGGCCATCATGCGGCCGAGACGGACGCCATTCACGTCAAACACATCGTAAGCACTGAGGACAGGGGTTTCCATGTGAAGTTTCGTCTGGATGGCTTGGCCCGGATTGTCGCCGCCGTTACCACCCGGATTGTCACCGCCATTTCCACCCGGATTGTCACCGCCATTTCCACCCGGATTGTCGCCGCCGTTGCCACCCGGATTATCGCCGCCGTTGCCACCAGGATTGTCGCCACCGTTGCCACCCGGATTGTCGCCACCGTTGCCACCCGGATTATCGGCAACTTCGCCCTTTACAAAGTTGATGTAGTCGATATCGAAGTATTCCTTCGTTACATCGAGACGGAGCACGTGCTTACCTGCCGGGAGCGTCACTTTCTTCTTCACATCGTTAAATTCGTCCCAGCTTGTTCCAGAGACTTCGAATTCGCCAATAGACTTGCCGTCGATAGAGAGCGTGAATGTACCCGAACCTTCTGTAGCAACAGATGCGATTGCGGTGTAATCACCAGCTTCGGCAACGTTGACGGTGTATTCGAACCAGTCGCCAGTATTGTTATAGCCCAAGACAACGCCAGTCGCCTTCTTGTAAAGGTCGGCGCCAGTATCCTTGCGATAGTCGGAATCACCGTGATTTTCGAAATCGTCACCATAGGATTCATTGCTTGTTCCGTCGTCATTCTTGCCTTGGCCCGGCTTATCGAAATCTTCAACTTCGACCTTGCCCGGAATAGCAATCGGAGAGCCCTTGAACGGTTCCTGCGGAACAGGATCCACAGGAGTGACAACGCCAGTGTTGAGGCCGGTCGTATTGACGCCCTTGTTCTTGGAGAGGTAATCCTTGAGCCAAGTCATTGCCGGGCGGTCATTGCCGTTCTTGATGATACCGGAGTTGCCGTTGGTCACCCATGTCGCACCATAGACGTATCCCCAAAGGGTGATACCGGCAATGTGTTCATTTTCCATGAAGTAGGAAATCTGTTCCTGATAGCACTGTTTCTGGACGTTGTCGTTATCAGTACCGATATCGTATTCAGAAATGAACATCGGAGTCTGGGTCTTGTTCCAAATTTCGCTAATGACACTCTTGAGAGTATTGATGTTCAAGCAGCCGCCGCCACCACCAGTACCACCAGCGCCACCGCCCTGAGTCATCATGTCATGAGCCTGCAAACCGTAAGCGTCAACCGGAGCACCATTCTTCTTGATGGTGTTGATAAGGTCGATACCTTCGTTCTTTTGCCACTGAACGGTATTGTAGTCGTTATAAATCAAGATTGCCTTCGGCCAACGTTCACGAGCCATCTTGAAAGCGGTCGTCACGAACTGGTAGTTACCGCCGTTATCGCCACCGAGAGCGCCAATAATATTGTTGTTCCTGCCGTAGCCTGAGTGGTAGTTGTTGTTACCCGTACGGATAGCCTCGTTCACCACGTCGATCATTTCGATTTCGGGGTAATGCTGCTTGACCGCATCGAACCAGGCGGTAATCGCCTTCTTGGTTTCGTCAACGCTAAGGCCGTTCAACCAGTTCGGGTACTGAGAGCCCCACACCAATGCGTGGAACTTGAAGTGACCGCCATTGTTCTTAGCCCAGTTATAGCAGGCATCGCACCCCGACCAGTTATAACGACCGCGGGAGCCTTCGATAGAAGCCCACTTACATTCATTTTCTGCGGTAATCTGGTTCCAGTACTTGCCGAAGTCGCTCTGGACCTGACCGCGAGTTGTTATGTTACCGACAAACTTAGCTGCACCATCAGCCAAGCCCGGACCGGCAACAGCACTAACTGCACCGCCCAAAAGCGCTGCAGATACAATACCTTTAATGAAATTTGATTTCATAGTCCACATCCTCATAGGGGTTTTAATCCCATACAACCATTTTAAACATATTTCCGTTTTTTTTGATTAGTTTTTGAACGCAACCAATTACCGTGGATAAAATGTCCATAACGGATTGTTTTTAAAGCCGCCCCCGAAAAACACTTTAAGGCGGACGCAGCGTCAAAAAAGGACCTCCGAGTGTTACCTCGAAGGCCTTTGGGTATTTAAGGCTCCTTTTCAGGAGTATGGATTAGGAACTCTTTTAGCGGGCGACGCGGACAGACTTTACGGCACCATTCTTCACGGAACGGAGCAGGTAAACGCCCTGAACCTTGATTGCGCTGGAATTCTTGAGTGTTGTCACAGCTTCGTCCATGGTATAGGCACTCAAGCGACCGATACGGACACCGTTCACGTCAAAGACGTAGTAGTCGCCCAATACCGGGGTTTCCATGTGGATGCTCGTTTGAATAGCGTCTGAGCCCGGACCCGGCGGATTTTCGTTGCCATTTTCGTTTCCACTGCCACCCGGATTCGGCGTGTCCTTGCCGGCCACGAAGTTGAGGTAGTCAATATCGAAGAACTGGGTCGTCACCGCCATGCGGAGGATATGCTTGCCTGCCGGGAGCGTCACGTTAGCCTTGACATCCTGGAAAGTGTCCCAGCTTGAACCCGTCACAGCAACCTCGCCCACGGACTTTCCATCGACAGAGAGGGTAAACGCGCCCGAGCCATCTGCGGCAACAGAAGCATACACAGTGTAGTCGCCGGCTTCCTTCACGTCAACAGAGTATTCAAACCAGTCGCCCGTATTGTTATAGCCCATGATAACGCCAGTCGCCTTTTTGTAAAGGTCGGCATCCGGAGCATCAGCCTTGCGGTAATCGGAATCACCATGATTTTCGCTATCGCCATCGTTATAAGAGACGTTGCTCACGCCATCAGTTTCACCGACGCCAGTAATATCAAAGTCTTCGACTTCAATCTTGCCCGGGATTGGCAACGCAGAGCCCTTGAACGGCTTGCGCGGTACAGGTTCAGGCGGTACATACGGAGCGAAAAGGCCCGTGTTGTCCTTGCCATCCTTGAGGTGCTGCTTGAAGTAGTCCTTGAGCCATGTCATGGCCGGACGGTCCTGATTGTTCTTGATGATACCGGAGTTTCCGTTCGTCGTCCAGGTGGCACCGTAGATATAGCCCCAGAGCGTAATGCCTGCGACCTGCGGAGATTCCCAGAATGCAGAAATTTGTTCGGAATAGCGCTGCTTTTGCTGGTTGTCGTTATCCGTACCGATATCGTATTCGGTAATGAAAAGCGGCATCGGTTCACCCTTGGCATTCTTGACACTTGTCTGAATCTTGTTCAAGGCGCTCTTGAATTCGTTTGCGTTCATGTCGGTCAAGTCATGGGCCTGCTGACCATAAGCATCAACCGGGGCTCCGTCCTTGACAATTTGGTTCACAAGTTGAATACCTTCATTTATTTGCCATCTGAAAGTATTATAGTCGTTATAAATGAGGATAGCTTTCGGCCAACGTTCACGGGCCATCTTGAAAGCAGTAGTAACGAACGCGTAATTGCCGCCGTTATCGCCACCGAGAGCCGGAATAATATTGTTGCCTTTTCCGTAGGGAGAATGATAGTTGTTGTTGCCGGTACGAATAGCTTCGTTCACCACGTCAATCATTTCGAGATCGGGGTAACGTTCTGCAACGGCATCGAACCAAGTCGTAATGGCCTTCCTGGTTTCGTCGGCGCTAAGGCCGTTCAGCCAATTCGGATACTGGCCGCCCCACACGAGAGCGTGGAACTTAAACTTGCCACCGTTCTTTTTAGCCCAGTTATAGCAAGCATCGCAACCGCTCCAGTTGAAACGACCGCGGGAACCTTCAATAGACCCCCACTTGCATTCGTTTTCAGCGGTAATCTGGTTCCAATAAGTGCCAAAGTCACTCCGAACCTGGCCACGAGTCGTAATATTGCCGAGGAACTTGGCTCCACCATCGGCTAGGCCAGGCCCTGCAAAGGCGTTCACTGCACCACCAAGAAGTGCGGCGGATACAAAACCCCTAATGATTTTTCTCATCATTACTCTCATCCCAACGAGTTAAACATCCCATATACCTTTCTGAACATATTCTCTTATTTTCAGAAAAAGCATCAGATAACTTTATCTTCCCTTGATAAAAAATCCATAAAGGAAAATTTACGTTCAAACCATGCCGAAACAAACTGTAGAACAAATGACAGAGAAACATCAAAAAAGAACCTTCGAGTGTTACCTCGAAGGCCTTTAGGTATTTTAAGGCTCCCTTTTCAGGAGTTATGGATTAGGATATCTTTTAGCGGGCTATACGGACAGACTTCACTGTTCCTTTTTTCACGGAACGCAGCAGATAAATGCCCTGAACCTTAATGGCACTCGTATGCTTGAGCATGTTCACGGCCTCATCCACAGAGTAGGCGCTCATGCGACCGAGGCGAACACCGTTGATGTCGAAGACATCATAATCAGCGAGTTCCGGAGTTGCCATGCGAATGTTCGAACGGATTGCATCCGATTCGCCACCTTTTTCAATCGGTTCGGGGTCCTTTGCGTCCTTGCCCTTCACGAAGGTGAAGTAATCCACATCGAACCAGGCGCCAGTCACGTCCATGCGAAGGATGTGCTTACCCGCCGGGAGCGTCACGTTGGCCTTGACCTTGTTGTAGTCATCGTAATTTTCTTCGCCTTCCTTGGCGGCAGGAACCGCAACTACGTCGGTAAGAGCCTTGCCATCGAGAGAGAGCTGGAAACTGGAGGTGGAGCCTGCGGCAGCCACGGCGGCAAACATCGTGTAGTCGCCCGCTTCCTTCACGTTCACGGTCCATTCGAGCCAATCGCCTTCGCTGTTGTAGCCCACGATAACGCCGGTCGCCTTCTTGTAGAGGTCAACGCCGGTGTCCTTGCGGTAGTCGCTGTCGCCGTGGTTTTCAGAGTCGTCGCCATAAGACTGGTTGCTCGTGCCGTCGTCGTTGACGCCCTTGCCTGGGATATCGAAATCTTCGGCTTCGACCTTGCCCGGAATATCAATCGGTTGCCCCTTGAACGGAATCTGCGGTTCGGGTTCAATCGGCGTGAAGGTCACATCGTTTTTGCCCTTGTTCAAGTTGTTCGCAAAGTATTCTTCGAGCCAGTTCATGGAGGCGCGCTTGCGGCCATCCTTTTCGATAAGGCCGGTGTTTGCAACCCAAGTAGAGCCGTTGATATAGCCCCAGATGGTAATACCCGCGACCCAGGGAGTTTCCCACATGAACGGAATCTGGTTTGCGTAATCATTCTTTTGCTTGTTGTCATCGGCTTCGCCGATATCGTATTCCGAAACGAGGAGCGGAAGGCCCGTCTCGTTATGAATGCGGGTCATCTTGCTTTCAAAATCGTTCTTGCTCATGCCCTTGCAGTCGTGAGCCTGCTGGCCGTACGCATCGACCGGAGCGCCATTCTTGACAATCGTTTGAATGAGTTCAATACCTTCGTTGATCTGCCAGGAAAGCGTATTGTAGTCGTTATAGATAAGCACGGCCTTCGGCCAGCGTTCGCGGGCCATCTTGAAGGCAGTCGTGATAAAGTCATACTGGTGCTTGCCATTCACCACGCGGTCGCCGCCGAGGGCTTCGATAATGTAGGAGCCGCCGCATTCGGTATCGTCGGTGCTGTGGCCTTCGGCAC
>CAMKTL010000051.1:0-25675 GCA_946415675.1 uncultured Fibrobacter sp. | reverse complement strand
ACTGGGTTCCGGACCACATCAAGAACGGCCGTTTCGGCAAGTGGCTCGAAGGCGCCCGCGACTGGAACCTTTCCCGTAACCGCTTCTGGGGTACGCCGATTCCGGTGTGGCTCAGCGACGACGGCGACATGATTGCCGTGGGCAGCATCGAAGAACTGCAGCAGCTCACCGGCGTGAAGCTCGACGACTTGCACAAGCACTTTGTCGACAAGCTCACCATCGAAAAGAACGGCAAGGTCTACCGCCGTACGCCGGAAGTTTTCGACTGCTGGTTTGAATCCGGTTCCATGCCGTATGCCAGCCGCCATTACCCGTTCGAAAACAAGGAACTGGTGGAACGCAGCTTCCCGGCGGACTTCATTGCCGAAGGCCTCGACCAGACCCGCGGTTGGTTCTACACGCTGACGGTGCTTTCGAACGCTCTGTTCCAGAAGCCCGCTTTCAAGAACGTGATTGTGAACGGTATTATCTTGGCCGAAGACGGTTCCAAGATGAGTAAGTCCAAGCGCAACTATCCGGACCCGAACGACCTCATCGAACGTACGGGTGCCGACGCCATCCGCCTGTTCATGATCAACTCCGCCGCTTTGAAGGCTGAAGACCTGCGCTTCAGTGAAGAAGGCGTGAAGGGCATCGTGAAGCAGGTGATGTTGCCGCTTTGGAACGCAGTTGCTTTCTTTGTCTCGAACCACAACGCTGACGCCGCCAAGGGCCAGCTCAACTGGAAGCCCGGTCAGGAAGTGAAGTCTGATAATGAACTTGACCGCTGGATGCTTGCAACGCTGCAGGATCTCGCTGCCAAGGTCGAAGTGGAAATGAAGGCTTACCGCCTGTACAACGTGGTGCCCGCCGTGATTGCCGCGGTGGATGACCTCACGAACTGGTACGTGCGCCGCAGCCGTCGCCGTTTCTGGAAGTCCGAAAACGATGGCGACAAGAACGCCGCCTACGCCACCATGTACAAGGTGCTGGTGGACTTCTCCAAGATTCTCGCTCCGTTCCTCCCGCTCCTCGCCGAAGAAATCTACCAGATTCTCGTTCGCGAAGTGGACGCCAACGCTCCGGTGAGCGTGCACCTCTGCGAATTCCCGAGCGCCGACAAGTCCCTCATGGACGAAAAGCTCGTGGAACGCATCGCCATGGTGCGTGGCATGGTCGAAATGGGCCGCGTGATTCGCGCTACGAACAACGTAAAGAACCGTATGCCGATTGCCAGCATGACGGTGGTTGCTCATGGCACCGAAGAAAAGAACGTCGCCGAGACCATGAAGGACTTGATCCTCGAAGAACTCAACGTTCGCGAAATGAAGTTCCTCGAAGACGAGACCAAGCTCGTGAAGCTCTCCGCCAAGCCGAACTTCCTCGCCATCAAGGCGAAGGGCCCGGATTACGCGAAGAACATGAAGGTGATTTCTGCCAAGCTGAATTCGCTGAGCGTCGATGAAATCAAGGCTCTGCAGAATGGCGAAACCATCAAGTTCGACTTCGGTGAAGTCGGTGCCGACTGCCTGATGCTCAACCGCATCGTGGCCGATGGCATGGCCGTGGAAGCCAACCAGCACTTCACCGTGGCTCTGGACCTGAAGATTACGGACGAACTCCGCCGCGCCTGCGTGGCCCGCGAACTCGTGAACCGCATCCAGAACCGCCGTAAGGACCAGAACTACGCCATCACCGACAAAATCGAAGTGACACTGTTCTCAGCAAGCGACGTCTTCAAGCAGGCCGTCGCGGAGAACGAGGCTTACATCGCCGGCGAGACGCAAGCTGTCGCCATCAAGTGGGCTGCCGCTGCCGATGGCCTCGAAGCCAACGACGCCGACGGCGAAGCCTTCAGCTTCACGACGGTGAAAGCATAAGGTCCCTGAGCCTAAGCCTGTGCTGAGCCTGTCGAAGCAAAGGGCCGAAGCGCCGTGGTAATCTAAAACAATTCGGAAAAACGCTCTTTCCTTGCGAAAGGGCGTTTGTTTTTTTACTCCAATTCGCATTTTTTGCACAAAACAGCGTTCTTCTGTAAACTTTTTGAGCGTTTTGTCCATTTTTATGTTATTTTTAGAGAGAAAAAGAGTTTTGCTCTTGTTCTCATCTTGGAAATCTAGACAATTTTCACTAACCGAGAGAACAAGGCGAACGCTCACGCAGGTATGCCGTTTTTGCGGTATGCTTCAGTTTGTCGTATCAGCTTTTCGGCTGATTTTTGGTCGTATGACCATGGGCAACAGCCCTTTCGGGGCGTGGGTCGTTAGCGTTTATCGGTTAGAGGTAGTCTAGAGCCCCCAAGATGACAAACGCAACGATCTACGCCTTTTTTTGTTTTCTTTCAAAAAAAGACAGCGTCCGTTACAAAACAAGAGTGAATTTCGCCGGATTTACTTAGATGGTCAATTGACCGAAGGAGAAAAGGTATGAGCAAAGAATTTACGCTCTTCGATAAAACAATCACTTTTACGGACAAACAAATTGCTCGTGCTAACATCATACGGCGGTTTGGTTTTTTTGCTGATGCTGCCGAGGAAATTACAAAAATTGCCTATTTAAATAAAATTAATTCTTACGAAGACTTAATTGCGGATAATGGCTCTATCATTCAAATTGTCGTAAATATGTTTTTTGAACCCACGATGAAATTCATCGTGGATAACAAAATTTATGATTTTAGCGACAAGGATTTGCTTTCGAAATTTAATCAATATAACTCCATTAGTGAGGATATGGAAGAGTTGTTAAAACCATTTGATGAAATTCTCCAGGCGAATGCTTCTGCACAACAATATCGTGAACTTAGAAAAGAAAGTCGTGGTCGAGTCATTGGCGGTGGTTTCGGTTTTGAAGGTGCTGTAAAGGGAATGGCTGCGGCTGGGGCAATGAACGCAGCCGCTGGCATTGGTCATAGCATTTTTAATAGTATCGGAAATGCTTTAGATAATGCGTCTGCAAAAGATGCTATGAAAAAAATTTTCCAAGATGAAAGTTTGATTCGCAAGTATGTTAGAATTGCTTTTGAAGCTGTTACAGACATTAGCGTGATTGTTCTTGATTTGTTTGAAAAAAGGAACCTCATTGCTCCTAATTGTGTAATGAGTGATGAAAATAATGCTTTGTTTGAAAATTTGAAAAAAGGTAGAATTCCTAAGTCAGATATTCCGCAAATATTTCTTGGGCTAATACAAAAGACACCTTATCTCTACAAGTATTATGATTGGGGCGTTGAATATTTCCCTGAATATGAAGAAACGCTAATTGAAATGGCTTGTTTGATGTGTTATGTGCCAAATGAACTTAGTTCTTCAAAAAAAATTGAGGATTTGACGGTATTTGATAAGTTTGTTTTTGATAGGGTGAAGGATTTGTTGGGTATAGACTATGTGGCTCAATTGACAGCAATAGGTCATGAAAAAGCGGACAACGCATCTGCTGGTCAATCTGAAAAACCTTCTTTAATTCTCAATGAAAAAGAAAAGAAAGTTGCAGAGCAAAAGAAGGAAAAAGAAAATTCTCTTGATATGGGTGTGTTGTGTGCTTTTGCCTGGGTCCTTCTTATTTTGGCGGGTGTTTCGGCGTGGCTTTTTGACCCGGCAGTTCAAGCCTTTGAACTTATTACGGGTAGCAGTTGGCACTCCGAGACGTTTACTTTAAGGGGAATCTCTGAAAAAATAGTGATGTTGATACTGTTCCTTGCCGCGTGTGTATCAGTTCTTATTGCGTTAGGAGTCGTGGGTAATTGCTTGCAAAAAACGTTTAATCCTCGGCATCCAACAATAAAGCGATTTACTGGTAGCAGTATTATTACCGCAGTGTTTACAGTTGTGCCAATACTTATTTCACTTCAATTTGATGTGATGAAATTTCGTGAAAAAACGGCTTATGTCTTGTTGGCGTTTGTCGGGTTGACAATCTTAGCAACTCTTTGTGGTATTTTGCAATTGATTGTGTTCAAATGCAAAGGTGTTACAGGTGATGAAATTGAAAGCGATTCACCTGTTGAAGAAAACTTGGTAGAAGTGCCGGAAGACATTGAAAATAAAGATTGTGTTGATGTGGTTCTTGTTGACTGTGGCGCAAGAAAAATGGATGTGCTTAAAGCGGTGCGTTCTATTGCAAACCTTGAATTGGCGGAAGCTAGGGCTGTAGTTGATAAAAGTAATAGCGTAGTGAAGGCTAATGTTCCAAAGGCAAATGCTGAAATAATCAAGAAAGATCTTGAGGGTCTTGGCGCTAGGGTTATACTAAGGTAACATCTATCTTAACTTTACTCTGAAAGCGAAGTGCCAAGTCAGTGAACTTATAAGGTCCCTGAGCCTGTCGAAGGGCCAAAAAATTTTCCCGCCCCTTCCAAGGGGGCGGGGTTTTTCTATCTATCTTTACACTATGAGCGAAAATCTTGTACATACCGTCTGCACCGACGGATTCGAAATGGAGTACGCCCAGTTTGGAAACGGCCCCAAGCCCCTAGTTGTCATTCCTGGACTTGCCATTAAGAGCGTCATGAAATCCGCCGATGCCCTGCAGGTTCCCTACAAGGTGTTCACCGAAAAATACACGCTCTACTTCTTTGACCGAAAAAAGAATATCCAGCCCGGCTATTCCCTGAACGACATGGCACGGGACCAGGCCCTGGCCCTCAAGGCCATGGGGCTTTCAGGTGTGAACCTTATGGGCGTGTCCCAGGGCGGCATGATTGCCCAGATTATCGCCATCCAGTATCCTGAACTGGTAAGCAAGCTTGTGCTTGCCTCTTCTACATCCAAGGCGGTTCCCTCCCAGATTGAGCTAATCGGCAACTGGGCCCGCCTCGCCCGCGCCCACGATGGCGAAGGCCTGGTGAGCGCCTTTATCGACGACTGTTTTTCAAAGCCCTTCGCCGACCGCTACCGCAGAGCCATTCAAGCCATGTACAGAGACGTCACCGACGCCGAAATGGACCGTTTCGCCCTGTGTGCGGACCTTTGCGATACCGTCAACACCATCGCCGAACTCCATAAGATCAAGTGCCCCACCCTGGTGCTTGGCGCCGGAGACGACAAGGTAGTCACCCCACAGGCCTCCCTCATCATCGCCGACAAGCTCAAGGCGGCAGGAACCCCCTGCGAATTGGAAATGTACGAGGGCCGTGGCCACGCTGTATTCGACGAGCTCAAGGAATACAAAGACCGCATCTTCGAATTCCTGGAAAAGTAATTAGGCACTATGCCCTGCCCCGTTGAAAAACCCCGTTACGCCTTCGTGGACCTGGCCAAGGGCATGTGCATTATGCTGGTGGTGTGGCACCACGTGGCAAGTACCTGGGGGCTTGACACCTACCCACTAAAACTACCCCTTTCTACCTTCCGCATGCCCCTGTACTTCTTTTTGTCGGGGCTGTTCTTCAAGAGCTACGCCGGCTTTTTCGACTTTTGCTTGCGGAAAATCAATAAGCTGCTGATTCCCTTCGTTTTCTTCTTCATTACCACTTCCTGCATTTTGCCGTTCATCCTCGCCCACTTCCACCTGCGGCCAAACCCCGGCTGTAGCGTGTGGTATTCCTTCATTTGGCAGGAACAGTTCCCGAATTTTCCCATCTGGTTCTTGCTGGGGCTTTTCTGGACCAACCTGATTTTCTACGGGATCTTCCTTGTGGCAAAGATGCTCCCGCCAAAATTCTCTAACGGGGGACTTGTCGCTTTGTCGCTAGGCATTGGCGCTCTCGGATTTTGCCTCGGGCGGTATAACATCAACCTGCCCATGTTCATAGACACCGCCATGACGGCCATTCCCTATTTCTGTGCCGGGCATTTCGCCTTCCGCTATACGGCACTACTGAAACCGAACAAGTTGGACAAACTGAACATTCCCTTGGCCCTCCTGGGCTTTGGCCTGATATACCTACTGTCGGACTCAACGGTAAGCTATGTGGAGAACAAGTTCCAGCTGCCCTTCTGGAGCACCTACGCATGCGGACTTTCGGGAGCCCTCGCCATCCTACTGCTTTCCAAAGCCATCGGGAAAATCCCTCTGGTCTCTTACTTCGGGCGTTACTCCATTATGATTCTCGTAACCCACGGTTGGATCCAGTGGGCCGTCATCAAGATTCTACGGGAATTTCACATCCACTGGTCAAAGAACGCGAGCCTTGCCTTCGTCTTCGTGGTCACCATGCTTTTATACTTGGGAATTATCCCCTTCATGAAGCGGTTCATGCCCCATGTGACCGCCCAAAAAGACGTGATTAAGCGGGAATAAAAAAGTCCCTCAGCATTTAACCAAGGGACTTTTTCAAGCTCTAAATAAATTTAATCCGTTATTCTCTTCACATATATAGCATCACAGGTATCTTCAAACCGAAGAGTATACTTCTTCCTTAACCCATAAGCTTTTCCATTCCACAAGAAGGGCAGACCAGACTCTTTCAGCTGATCCTGTGTAATCTTCAGCCAAGACTGCTCTCCAGTAAAGCAGAAGTAATCATAATTGTCAAAATCAAAATCATCAACTTTGAAATTTAACTGATCCGACTCTTCATATCCATCTACAGTCTCGCCATTGGCAATCTTGTCCAAATCATCTAGTACATCTTGATCTGTCACACCTTCCATAAATTCTTCTGTAATGGTAGCGTTGCCATTTTCATCTGGTGTGATTTGTGATCCCGAAAAATCAACTTTCTCGCCAGACGCCGAAGACACTTCGCCTGTACTTGACGAGGATTCGTCGCCGGATACAGAGCCTTCGTCTCCCGAAGCCGAAGATTCTCCTCCTGCAGCAGCGGAGTTTTCATCACCAGAAGAAGCCGATTCTGTGCCGGATTCCGAAGATTCGTCACCGGAAGTAGCAGACTGTACTTCGGACTCGCTAGAAGTTACATCGCTAGTAGAGCTAGAAGGTTCGTCCGCCTTGGACGAGTACTTGCCCGGATCAAAGCCGGGAATAAACGGTTCCAGGCCGTCTTCTTCGGAAGCAATTGCATCATCCGAGCCTTCCGAAGGGGAAACCGAACTAGAGCAGGCAAAAAGCCCAATGGTTATAGTCAGAGCTGTAGTTGGCAACAGAATTTTTGTCAATTGCATAGAACCTCCGAACAATGGGTCTATACAACATATATTTTTATAAACAAAATAGCAATAGCTATGTGAATAATTTCACACATTTGTACGCAATTTGGCGAAATTCGACAAATTTTGACGTTTTTTTCAATCTATTCTGCTGCAATATAGACCGATTCGCAAACATTAGCAAAATCCAGGGTAAAGCCCGCCCTGGCCTCGTATGCCGGACCATCCCACAGGAACGGGAGCTTGGATTCCTGCAATTTTTCCTTGGTGATTTCGAACCATTCCTGGGATTCCGTCAAGCAATAGTAATGACCCCGCGCAAAATCCAGATCGTCCACGGTAAATTTCAAGCTTCTGCTCCCTACAAACCCTTCTACGTCTTCGCCTTGGTTTTCCAACAGGTCCCACGAGTTGTCGAGTTCCGCCGCCTTGCCGGATGCAACGTCATCCAAATATTCCTCCGTAATGACCGCAACACCACTTTCGTCTACCTGGATGTTGGACTCGGAAAAGTCCACCGAGGAACTGGAAGTTTCTTCGGAAGAACTGGAATTCTCAGAAGTGCTGCTTCCCTCGGTAGCGGAACTTTCCGCACCAGACGTAGGCGCTTGAGACGACGAGGAAACCAGGTCTGCCTTAGAAGAATAGACCTTTCCGGGGTGGTATCCGGGAACGGCGTCAAGGCCGCCATTGGCACTGGCGTCGGTAGAGGAAACCGTTTCGCCACAAGCAACAAAGCCTACGGTCAAAAAGGCACTTAGCAAAAATCCGCAAATTTTAGATACCCGCATAATAAACCTCTCCCTTTAAAAATACAATAAAGTCTGCGCCCGTAATTCGCGCAGCAATCGCCATTCGTGCTTTCTAGTGGGCCAAAAGCCAATTTTTCCCGAAGCCAACGCTTGCCACCAGCGGGACTTTCAGCTCCATCGCCCCTTCCATTTCGGCCTTCACCATGGACGAAAGTTCTTCCAGACGGTCCTTGGGGCACTCGAAAACCAGTTCGTCGTGGACCTGGAGCATCATCTTCAGGGGGAGATTTTCCCGGTTGATGCGTTCCTGGATGCGAATCATGGCAATCTTTATCAGGTCGGCGGCACTACCCTGCACCGGGGTGTTTACCGCCATGCGTTCCGCCATCTGGGATTCCATGCGGTCGGAACTGTCGATGCCCGCGATATAACGGCGGCGGCCCGAAAGGGTTTCTACATAGCCGTTCTTGTGGGCGTATGCCTTGGTGTCGTCGATAAACTTTTGCACTCCCTGATACATGCCGAAATACCCGGTGATAAAGTCCCTAGCCTGGGCCATAGGGATTTTCAAGTCACGAGACAGGCGAAAAGCCGTCATGCCGTAGAGGATGCCGAAATTCACCACCTTGGCGTCGCGACGCATGTCTGCGGTAACTGCATCCAGTTCCACCCCGTAGATGGCCGCCGCCGTGCGGGCGTGGATGTCGATTCCTTCCTTGTAGCTTTCGATAAGGGCGGGGTCGCCGCTCAGGTGGGCCAACATGCGGAGCTCAATCTGAGAGTAGTCCACAGCCAAGATGACATTGTCCGGATTCTCGGGAACGAACGCGGCACGAATCTTTTTGCCCAAATCGCTACGGACCGGAATGTTCTGCAAGTTGGGATCTCGGCTGGAAAGGCGACCCGTAGCCGTACCCCACTGGATAAAGCTGGTGTGAATCCGTTTTGTTTTCGGGTTCACCAGAGTCGGGAGCACCGACACGTAGGTGCTCTGCATCTTCTTGAGTTCGCGGTACTCTATGATGGCAAAAACGATGGGGTGCGGTGCACTGACGGAGAGCTCTTCCAACACGGCGGCGTCGGTACTGCGCTTCTTGATCTCGGGAAGCCCCAGCGTATCGAACAGCACCTCGCCCAACTGTTTGGGGCTGCCGATGTTGAATTCCAGCCCCGCCATGTCGCAGATTTCTTTTTCCAGTTTTTCAATGCGACCGGCAAGCTCCACTTCCAGGTTCTTGAGGACAGCCGTATCCACGTAGGCCCCTACACCCTCCATCTGGTACAGCACCTTCAGCAAGGGCATTTCCTGGCTGTAGAAAAACTTCTCGTAATCCATCTTCTGGAGCTCTTGCAGCAGAGGCCTCCAGAGGCGGAGCGTATAGACCGCATCTTCGGCGCCGTATTCGGCAGCATCCTTTACGGGAACACGGTTGAAAGGAATCTGGCTCTTGCCACGCCCGATGAGATTTTCTATGGGAATCATCTCGTGGTTCAGGCGCTGCATCACCTGGTTATCCAGCCCGAGGCCCGTCTGACCCGGCGAAAGCATCCAGGCGGCAATGAGGGTATCTACTATCTTAGCCGCAGTAATCTGCGGAATGGAAAGACCGAAGGACCGGGAAAGCACATGCAAGTCGAACTTGGCGTTGTGAAAAACGAAAGAACGGCGATGCTTGCCGTCAACGACCTCGCAAGATTCATCCCAAAAAGTCAGGAACCATTCCTTTACGGCAGCACTATCGAAATTGCCTACAGGGAACCCGATGTCGTCGGTATGGGCAAGGGGAACATAGTAGCCCTTGGGAACAGAGCCGTCTTCGCTTGCGGCGGCAAGGCATAGCCCCACCAGATTGCAGGCCATAGAATCCAGGCCGTCGGTTTCCGTATCCACCCCGATTTCTGTAGCCGCCGCAAATTCAGCCTTCATCTGTTGGAACTTTTCGGCGGTATCAACGCAAATGTAGGTGGGGAGAACGTCTGTCGGGATTCCATTCAAGTTCCCTTCGGCAGGCTCAGGGAACTTACCCTGCTGATCGTCGCCATCGTGCACGAATCCCGCCTTGCCGGGAACTTTTTCCAGCAGGCGCAGCAGGCTGTTAATTTCGTGTTCCTTGAAAATCTCTGCCAGGGTATCCACATGGATTCCGTTGTACTCCAGGGCAGAAAGGCTCCCGCTAAAGGCACGCTTGGTCTGGAGCGTCACCAGTTCCCGGCTGAGGAACGCCTTTTCCCTATTCTGCTCCAGATTGTCGTGGAGTCCCTTCTTGGTCACCTTGTCCAGATTGGCGTACAGATTGTCCATATCGCCGAAATCGTTCAGCAGCTGTATGGCGGTCTTGGGACCAACCTTCGGGACCCCCGGAACGTTGTCGCTGGCATCTCCCATGAGCGCCAGGTAATCCCGAATCTTTTCCGGCGGAAGTCCGTATTTTTCCACCACCTGGTCAGGGCCAAAATCAATGCCGTCGGCACCCTTGGTCAAATGGAACAGGTGAATCTTGTCGGACACGATCTGGGACATGTCCTTGTCCTTGGAAAGAATCACCACATGGTCAAAGCCAGCCTCTACCGCAGCGGTAGCCACGCTGGCCATCACGTCGTCGGCCTCGTAGCCCGGCTCCGAAAGCAGAGGAATTCCGCTGGCCTCCATGCTCTCTCCTAGAAGAGGCATCTGGGCGGCCATTTCTTCGGGCATGGGCCCGCGATTGGCCTTGTAGTCCGGATAAAGATCGTGGCGGAAAGTCTTGGTGTGGGCCACGTCCCGAGCGATGGCAAAATGGGTTGGCTTGTGCTTTGCCAGAATACGGAGGACCGCTCCCCAGTAGCCATGCATCATGGAGACGTCTTCGCCCTTGCTGTTCACCAGAGGATTCTGGCTATAGGCGTAAAACATGCGAAACGCAAGCGCGTAAGAATCAAGGAGCAGTAAAGTTTTTTCCGGCATAAGAGGAATGTAGAAATAAAAAGAGAAAAAACCTTAAAAAACGCCCCCACAAACACCTATATCTCGATAGTTTCTTCGTCGCTTTTGATAAATGCCTTGAGGCGTTCGATGGTGCGGTCAAAGTCGTTCTTGATGGAACATTCCCACACTGTGGCGACGCGGTAACCCGAGAGCGAAAGTTTCCAGTTCGTCTTGATGTCGCGAACGATATTGTTCGTGAATTTCTCGTTCCAGAATTCAGGATTGCTCTTGGGTTTGCTCGTGAACTTGCATCCGTGCTGGTGCCAGAAGCAACCATTGATGAACACGACCACGCCGTACTTGAGGATGAATAAATCCGGAGAGCCGGGTAAATCGCGACGGTGCAGCTTGTAACGAAAGCCCGCCTTAAAAAGCGCTCGCCGCACGAGTAGTTCGGGCCGCGTATCTTCCGAATGCACCGCCTGCATCATTTGCGAGCGGTTCATGGGAGCACGTTTCCTTGGACGGCGCTTTTTCATATTCAAATCGGGCTATTTTTCCCAGCGACGGAATATGTTCGCCAGAATCGCGCCGGAGATGTTGTGCCACACGGAGAATATGGCACCGGGAACAGTCGCCATGGCAAGCCCCGAAAAGGAAGTTGCAGCAAGGCTCGTGGCAAGGCCTGAATTCTGCATACCAATTTCGATGGAGAGCGCCTTCGTCTTGGGTGTCGAGAATTTCAGCAGCTTTCCGAGACCGAAACCGCAGCCGTAGCCCAGCAGGTTGTGGAGAATCACCACGGCAAACACAATGGCACCCGTAGAGAGAATCTTCGATGAATTGTGCGAGACGACTGCGGCCACAATCATCGCAATCGCAATCACCGAGACGAGTGGCAAGACTTTCACGGCACGGGCAGTCCATTTACCGAAAAACTTGTTGATGATAAACCCGAGGGCAATCGGCACGATGACGACCTTCACGATGGAGAGGAACATGGCCATCACGTCCACATTCACGGTGGTGCGGAGCAGCAAATATGTAATCGCCGGCGTCAGCACGGGAGCGAGTAGCGTATTCACGCTGGTCATGCCTACAGAAAGCGCCACGTCACCTTTCGAAAGATAAGTAATCACGTTGCTGGAAGTCCCGCCGGGGCACGTGCCCACAAGCACAACGCCTGCCATGAGAGCGGCATCCAGCCCAAACACCTTAGAGAGCAAGAACGCAAGTGCAGGCATTATAATAAACTGCGCCGCACACCCGATAGTGATTTCCTTCGGCCGTGCAAATACAAGCGCAAAGTCGCTTAACTTGAGCGTGAGCCCCATGCCGAACATCACAATCATCAGCAGGTAATTCACCCAGCTGATTTCAATCCAGAGCGTTGATTTGGGCAGGAGCAACGAAAGCGCAGCAATCGCCAAAATGATAACCGCCATCCATTTGCCCACAAATTCGCTAATTTTTTCTAAGACGTGCATTTTCCCGCTTCCTTACGGATAAAAATTGCTTTTCACAAATATAAGAAAAAGACCGCAGCGTTTTATTGCTACGGTCTTTGATGGTTTGAGTTGCTTATAAGAAAATAGGGGTTTACAGGTGCTGCAAACCTTGGAGACCAGAGGCACCGTGCGGGAAGGTCTTCTTTTGGGCGTTCCCGCACATACATGTGCGGTCGGGCTATATTTGACGCCTACGGTGTCCGCAGCATCGCCTCAGCAATGAAAACAAGCTAGCTTGTTTTCGCTGCATTCGGCTCGCATGCTATTTATAGGTTGCCCGGTTCTCCACAAAGTGGATAACAACGACTAAGAACTAAAGTTCTAAGTCTTGTATAACTCCGTTCCCGCCCAACCTCATAAAACGGCGCCTCGCTCCAAAGAACAGTAATACAAGATTGCCGCAAGTCTCCGCCCCAAAGGGTCACTATCCCTAACGCAAAGTTCTGACGAAATCTTTCCCCATAACATTGGGCATATCTTCAGATACTATTTTAATCCAAAGATAATAAGCCTCAGACATTTCTTTCTCATATTTGTCATGATTTGTTTCAGTATGGTCTTTCAGTTTCGTCCATGTTGTGTAGGCTGTTTCTAACAAATCACAGTAATGCAGATATTTCTCAAATATGTCGGGAAACAAAATTTTCATTTCACCACGAAGCCAATTCAATTCATTCAAAATCGTATTATAACACTTATCTTCAGAACATTTAGGAGCATCACCCCGTTGAAAATCAGATAAAGTATACGGATGATTATTGTCATCTATCTGCTGCATACACCAATCAGGATTACGGTGAACAATTCGAGAAAGCCAAACCAATTTATTTCGCAGTTGCGTTCTACGATCATAAATGTACTTCAATGAATTTTCCTGCTCCTTAATAACATTTGATTTTTTCATTGCCGTAGTATTTGCTCGTATTGTCAAAATGGCAAAAACAAACGCAATTACCGTAATCGCAGTTGCAAAAAAATTCATCACAGAAGAAGTAGAATCACAAATCATAAACATTCCTTTCTTGATAAAAACTAATCATCACCATACATCACATTTTCGCAATCAGGGCACATTGTGGGCATCGCTTTAGAAACGTCCCTGATTGCATCGGAAAGTTCTTTTCTTTCACAAAGAAGCTCTCCTCTTGAAATTTTATAATTGCCGAGTTTATATGCATTTTCAATTCTTGACTCGTCAATTAGATACCCTTTCCCATGGGCATTACATATTTCAGCCGCTTTGGCCTCTTTCAAGATATCGAACGCAACACCTCGAAGATTTGCGTCATCTTCCATCTTATGTTTCACTAAACTCATAATCAAATCTCCTTTAAAATGGTGGAAAGCCTACCAGACATCATCATTCTTTAAGCAACGAATGCCCACAATGTCTTTCATTGGGTCTGGATCATATTCAGACGAATGTGTAGCCCAACCCCAAAATGCTTGATAAAAAAAGTTAAACTTTTCATTATAAGTTGACGACCAAAAAAAAATAGACGTTTTAATCCTGTAATTGTTCCAATTTGTTTTATGATTCAACATTTCCTCCAATTCACGATCGTAGTATGCAGTAATGTTCACTCCGTTAGACATATTTGAGGTTGACACCCATTCACTTGTATCGGGAACATGCCAACCTTGCGGGCAAACCCCCTGTAATGGTAACCCATTATTTAAATAAGCATCATCTATGCCGAGAGCGGCTTTTTCCGAATAACGGCGTCCTAATTCGCATACTTCACTCGTATCGGCATAATTATTGGCATCGTACGAATAATAGCAGTAATTATCGTACCCTGTATCAAATCTTAAATCTTGAAGCATCCATATTTTACCCCCAACCAAACCTATTGCATACGTATTGCCATCTCGGTTGTCTACATAGGTCTTATAAGCCAATCCATCTTTTCTAATTGCAACTCCATCTCCACTTTGGATTGGCCTCCATATCCAAGTTCCTGAAGCGTCTTTATCACAATAATAGAAAGTATTTGTAGAACTTACATATACGGACCAACTTGCACCATCGCATAGACACCGAACAGAATCACCATACACCCATGAACATGAACGAAGGTGCTCATAACCATCAATTGTAGATTTTGCTCCCTTTACACTACCTTTCGTATAGTTCTCGAAGTATTCAAAGACGTATTTGGCGTTATCTATTTCTAACGAAGCTGAACTTGCCGCAGTCTCGTTACATATTCCTAAAGAACATTCACTAGACACACTATTTCCATCTCCTGCACTCAACAATGTCGAAGTGCTGGAATTCACATCATCATTTGATGCGTTGCTTCCACTATCTCCGCCACACGCAGCGAAGATGAATGCAAGGGATAATGCGGCGAAATTGCCAATTCTGTTCCAAGCCATAACAGCCTCCATCGTTAAATACCTATGGAGTTTGCCCCAGTTAAACCGCAATGAACTGAGCCGATTTTGTATGAATACAAAAAAGGCGTAGATCGTTGCGTTTACCTAAACGGGGCTCTGCAATGCCTTGTACGATAAATGCAAACGACCCACGCCCCGAAAGGGCTGTTGCTTTTTGGTCATATATACGACCAAAGACCAGCTAAAAAGCTGGTACAGCAAACCGAAGCATACCGCAAAACGGCATACCTGCGTGAGCGTTCGCCTTGTCCTCGTACAGGTGAAATTTGCAGATTTCGTTTAGAGAACAAGAGCTAAACTCTCTAATATGTCCGATTTAAAAATAACTTAAATATGACCCGAACGCACAGAAAATTTACAAAAGAGGGCATTTTTGTGACGAAAACAGCATTTTTGAGGTAAATTGTAAAGGAAGATGGCTGTTCCAACTTGGAAGGGGGTTGCCTTTTGAGCGTGTAAAAAGGTATATTTAGAAGGAACGTTATCGGAGTAAAACCATGATAGCAACTGCAAAAGGATTTTTCGATGGGCAGCAGATTGTGCTAGAACCACCTGTTCGGCTAGAAGCGGGACAGGAGGTTGTTATCGCATATACGGTCGTAGCGTCCTCTGAAAAAAAGAATGCAAAAGCGGATCTCGTTGATTCGCTTATTGGTGCTATTCCCAATACAGGAAAGTCACTAGAAGATTACCGTTCAGAGAGACTCGAAAAGTATGCAGATAATGGTTGACACCAATGTTGTTCTAGATGTTCTGCTGAATAGAACCGCCCATGTGAACGAATCGGCAGCAGTTCTCAAGGCAGCATCAGACGATATCCAAGAATTCATTTCAGCTTCCGCGATTACGGATATCTATTATATCGCACATAAGGAATTGAAGAAACCGTCCTTAACAAAACAGCTTCTTCGCAACCTACTCCAAATTGTCCATGTTTCTTCCGTATCAGAAGTCGACATTTGGGCGGCTCTCGATAGCGGATGGGAAGATTTTGAAGATGCCGTTCAAAATTCCGTCGCAGAACATCACCGGTTCGACTGTATCATCACTCGCAACACTTCCGATTACAGTAATTCCGCATTGTCTGTAATGACCCCGCAGGAATTCGTCAACAGGTTCATTTCGAAATAGTCTTTTTCAAGTATGATAAAAGGACCTCAGCAATAAAGCTGAGGTCCTTTTGCATTTTAGGGCGGGTGGGCGGGGTAAGCCGGGCGTTGCGGGCGCGGCGACTGAGCGTCCACTAGAAGGGGTGGAGAGCAACGAAGTGCGAACCAGGGGAAGGCTTTCCCCTATATACACAAAAAAGACCGCAGCATTTTATTGCTACGGTCTTTAATGTTCTGGATCCTTCGACTTCACGCCTTACGGCGTTCCGCTCAGGATGACACGCCTAATTAAATCTCTTCAATGCTTGCGTGATACTCCTGCAAAGACTTCACAGCACCATGTCCGTTCCTTGCGGCGGCGATGCCCTTCACGGTGTTGTAGGCACCGGCGAGGGTCGTGATGTACGGAACCTTGTACTTGATGGCGGCCTTGCGGATGGCGCTTTCGTCCTTGATGGCGTCGCGCTTTGCCCACGGCGTGTTGATGATGAGGTTCACCTGCTTGTTCAGGATGATGTCGAGGACGTTCGGGCGGCCTTCGGCAATCTTGTTCACCACTTCGCACTTGACACCGGCTTTCTCGTAGAACTTGGCGGTGCCTTCGGTAGCGTAGATCTTGAAGCCGAGCTTCTGGAATTCCTTACCGATTTCGATGGCCTGTTCAGACAAGTTAACCTTATCGGACAAGCTAATCAGCACGGCACCTTCGTTCGGGAGGAAGGAACCGGCGGCTTCCTGGCTCTTGTAGTAAGCGAGGGCGTAGTCGTCGGAGAGGCCGAGGACTTCGCCGGTGGAGCGCATTTCGGGGCCGAGAACCGGGTCCACCTTCGGGAACTTGTCGAAGGGGAACACGGCTTCCTTGGCGCCGTGGTGGTTGAACTTCTTGTCCTTGAGCTTCAAGTCTTCGAGCTTTTCGCCGAGCATCAGGCGCGTAGCGAGGCGAGCCATCTGCGTGTTACAAACCTTGGAGACCAGCGGCACGGTGCGGAACACTCTCCTTTTGGGCGTTACCGCACATATATGTGCGGTCGGGCTATATTTTATGGGTTGCCCGGTTCACTCCGTTCCCGCCCAACCTCATAAAACGGCACCACAGTGCCGCCCCAAGGGGTCACTATCCCTAACGCGAATGCGGCTTATAATGCCGAATTTAAAGCAAAACAGACATTTTACCCTACATTTACAAAAATTTTATATATTGTAGGGTAGTGAGTATTGTAAGCGGCATATTGGAAGAAGAATTAAAACGATTGGACAATCTCCAATCGAAGTATTCCGCCAATCTCGCATCATTGCCCAAGGGAGCGCTTCGAAAGCGGAAAATCGGGCAAAAGGTTTATCTATACCTTATTTTCAGAAAAGGCGGTCATGTCGTAACGGATTACCTTTGCCAAGAAGGCACCCCCGAAGCAGCCCGTTTTGAAGAACAAGACGCCAAGAGACGAGAACTTAAATCCAAAATGAAAAAAGTGAAAGAAGACCTTGCTGAAATAAGGAAATGTCTTGGGAAACTCAATCACAATCAAAAAAACTTAACCCGACATTGCCACATACGATAAAGCGAGCATATCAATAATGGATATTACAAAAACCATCGCAGCTTTAGAGCAAGAGCGTTCAAAAATATTGGAGCGTCTTCAAGAGATTAATCAGCTTCTTGAAAAGGCTTATGCCGAGCAAAATACGGCCACACAGCATAACAAGGCCATTCTCGAAACAACAAAAGGGTGTATCGACAAATATTCCCCTGCCGAAGACAAGATTAAATTGTTCAAAAGTCTTTTCCAAGGGAGACAAGATGTTTTTGCAAGACGTTTCGAAAGTTCTAAAACTGGAAAATCTGGCTATCAACCTGTTTGCGAAAACGAATGGAAAGCAGGCGTCTGCGAAAAGCCACGTGTTAAATGTTCTTTTTGCTCACATCGAAAATTCGTTCCATTCAGCGATGCCGTTATTGAAAAGCATCTGCGAGGAGTTGAACAAGTTGGAAACTTTTCGCGACCATTCGTTGCCGGGATATATCCACTATTAAACGACGACTGCTGCAATTTTCTTGCTGTTGATTTTGACGAACAGACTTGGCTTGATGACGCAAGAGCATTTATAGCGACCTGCGAAAGCGAAAATATTTCTGCCTATTTGGAACGTTCTCGTTCAGGCGATGGAGGGCATGTCTGGATTTTCTTTGAAGAAAAGATGAAGGCGAAAACAGCTCGTGATTTGGGAACTCTTTTGCTAACAAAGACATTAGACTCCCGTCCTGAAATCAAGTTGGCTTCTTTCGACCGATTCTTTCCAAATCAAGACTACATGCCCAAAGGCGGGCTCGGCAACCTAATCGCGCTCCCATTGCAAAAGAAGGCTCGCGAAAAGAACCATTCCGTATTCATAGCCCCAGCAACATCAAATGCATACGAAGACCAGTGGGCATTTCTTTCATCCGTAAAGAAAAATGCAAACGCATTTGTAGAACAGAAAGTTTCATCGGCACAACTACACCATGAAATTTTACCCGCCTACGAAAACGAAACCAGCGACGATGATGTTCCTTGGCAATCAAGACGAGCAGATTTCCCTAAAATCGAAGCTACGCTTCCAAGCAAAATCGACATTGTTCTTTCAAACCAAATATTCATCGATTATACGGGTTTGCCACCGGTTTTGAGAAACCGCATTTTGCGATTGGCATCGTTCCAGAATCCCGAATTTTATCAAGCACAGGCTTTGCGATTACCTGTTTGGGGAAAGCCCCGAATATTATACTGCTACGACATTCAAGCTAAATATATCGGACTCCCGATAGGATGCTTGGATAAACTCACAGAGCTGTTGACACATTACAAAATAACGCCTATTATCAAAGACGAGCGAAATGTTGGCGTACCTATAGAAGCTCTATTCTGCGGAAATCTTTATCCAGAACAGATGCTTGCTGCGGAAGCCTTGCTGAAAAATGATTTTGGAGTTCTTTCTGCAACAACGGCATTCGGGAAAACGGTAGTCGCTCTTTGGCTGATTGCACAAAGAAAAGTTAACACATTGATTTTAGTTCATCGAGCGCAGCTGATGGAGCAATGGGTTGAACGCATCACGGAATTTTTAGGCATCCCGAAAAAGGAAATTGGACAAATCAGCGGAACAAAGAAAAAACGATTTGGCAAAATTGATGTAGCCTTGATTACGAGCGTCAGCAAGCAAGATGGCGTAAAAGAGTGGGTGAACGATTACGGCCAAATCATCGTCGATGAATGTCACCACATTTCAGCATTCTCTTTCGAGAAGGCTGTTCGCGAAAGTCGTGCAAAATTCAAGGTCGGCTTATCAGCGACACTCGCCCGAAAGGACGGTCAGCATCCGATTGTTTTGATGAATCTTGGCCCGGTGCGTTATGCGGTCAATGCGAAGAAACAAGCAGAAGAACGGCACATCAAGCATTCTGTCATTTTGCGAACGACAAATTTCAAGCCACAAAATAACGACCCAAAATTGCCCATTCAAGATGTTTTCCGAGAATTATGGATCAACGAAGCCCGCAATGCACTAATTTTGGAAGATGTAATCAACGCCTACCGCAACGGCAGACAGATTCTGTTACTGACAGAACGCACTGAACACATTCAATTGTTCTACGAGAAAATGAAAGATGACATTCCAAATTTATTTGTTCTAAAAGGCGGTTTCGGCAAAAAACAACTGAAGAAAATCTTTGAAGATATTGACAGCGCGAAGGAAAGCGGAAACATCGTTATTCTTGCCACCGGTCGCTACATCGGAGAAGGATTTGACTTGCCCGAACTCGATACGCTATTCTTGCCATTCCCAATTTCATGGAAAGGAACGCTGGCGCAATATGTCGGGCGTTTGCACCGTATGGCCGCAGGCAAAACCGAAGTCCAAGTTTACGATTACGCGGACACCGAAGTTCCCGTACTCATGCGAATGCTTGCCAAACGTAAGAAGGGGTATGCCGCGTTGGGGTATAGCGTAGCGGAGTAAGAAAGTCTTTACGACGGAGCAAACAAATCTTCCATCGTAACTTCTTGCTGTACGATTCCGCTATTTATTCCTTCAGCAACACCATAAGTAGTTACCATTGTCGGTACAATCGCATACTTGGTTTTTGTCTTGGAGCGGAATAATTCCGCCCTATCGCGCAGATAGTCGGCATAATCGGATGTCATTTGATATTTACCCATGGCAAATTTCATTTCACACAAATTTATAGCCCGATCAGCCCGCTTTATAACCATATCTACCTGAGCACCTTTTTCGGACTTATCTTTGGGAACATATCGCCACGAAGATACTTCTGTCGCTATCCCAGCAATCCCCAATTTCTGCTTTACCGCATTAACATGCGTCATACAAACAAGTTCAAATGTCTGTCCTTGCCAGCTTTCTACACTATGGGAATTGAAATGCTTACTCCACCACTGTTCGTCTAACGAATTATTCGATTGCACATACTGCAAATAGAAAAGCGTATAGAAGTCCGACAACCGGTAAATAGCATCCTTGACCTTGTTTTCCAGTTGGCTATAACGCAGAACAAAATCGCATCTTTCAAGATTTTTCAGAACAACAGTCAGCATTCGACCATCAAGATTAATCTGCGCACCTATTTGTGCACGAGTCAGTCCCTCTTTATGATTTGCCAATAGTTGTACCACTTGTATATATCGTTCAGCATTGGTAAATAAAGCATTATACAGTTCATCAAATTCAACTTTCAGGAGAGCGTTTTTTTGGAAAAAAAGCCTATCAATATTCTGCACAAGGCTCAATCGCGTATCCAACAGGCTCCAATAAAACGGAACGCCGCCCAAAATCATGTATGCCTGAACAATCTGATACCTATCCCACAAACAATTCTTAGCCCGAAGATATTGTTCCGATTCATTAAGGGAAAAGGGATTTAAATAAATGCTACTCGTAATACGGCAATGCAAACCGCCCTGATTTTCAACCAACTTGTCTATCATCCAGCTTGTTGCACTACCTGTCGCGACTAGCAATATATCGCTACGGCGTGCAGCCCAGCTGTTCCAGAAATTTTCCAATTCCTCAACAAAATCGGACTTGGGTGTATCAATCCAAGGCATTTCATCAAGGAAAACAACCTTCTTGCGATCGGATGGCAACGACTCAATCCATTCTACAAGCGCATCAAAAGCCGCCGACCAATCATCAAATTGAGGTAATTTCGGCAACCGAGCATATCGCTTGATGGCTTTTGCAAAATTGCGAAGCTGTTTCTTTATGGATAGGTTGTGACCGCCCACAAAGAAAAAATCATATTTTCGGTCAAAGAATTCCTCCACAAGGAAAGTCTTCCCGACACGCCTACGACCATAAACGACAACAAACTCGGATTGTCCGCTATTTAAACATCTAGCGAGTTCTTTTGTTTCTCTTTCGCGTCCAATCAATTCTATATTTTTCGCCATAAACAGCCCCGTTTTTGTTAAAATATACAAAAAGTATAGGATAAAGTCCCAAATCTCGTTTTTTTTACAAGATTTGGGAGAATTGTATTTTGAAAATTAGGAAGATATTTTCCCAAATCTCGATTTTTTTGTGAGATTTGGGAAAGAATCAGCCTCTATTGACTTTCAGCAGAGAAATATCTACATTCTTGTTGAGCTGGTCGAAAGACCCTGGCTTAACCTAACTCGGCGGGCAGACTGTCCCGCCAATTTCGTAGAGACAAATCCAACATGACCGACAAAAGCAAAAAAACTTTGACGACAAGCACTCAACCTGAAAATGAAGTCCAGAAAGAAGCTGACGCGTTGTGGGAAAGCGGCGTATTAGGAGCTGACGCTATTGAGCAAATTGGCAAGGAGCATTGGCGAACTCCGTATTTAGCCTAGCCTCCCTATATATTCTTCCCTGTTATACGAAAAAATGCTTGTTCAGGAGTTAAGGAATCGACTTCTACAGACGCTTTTTCGTCAAGAAATTTCAAAGAATCCATAATAGGATCCAGCGTTATCAAATAGGAACGACCATCGCATTCTACCGACATCTTTGTACTTGAACAATCACACATCTGCGTCTTAATATCCGCAGCCTTTAAGAGATTGGCTAGATAAGTCAATTCGTCCAACAAAACCATTGAAACATTGCTCCTGCTTTCACACTAATATAACCAAAATCCAAACCGGAGTCAACTTTTGTTAAGCTTTCACGATTTTGAGGATGCCAGACTTTTTGAGAGTATTGCGCTAGCAGTATCTCCACCCCACCCAAGCATACATATTATTTTGCTGAAATTGCCCCCGTCTGATGACCATTTTCATCAAATATCCAAACTTGGTTTCCATGTTTAACAGAAACCGTTTCTGAAGTAAATCCAACAAGCCCATTTCCAGCAGTAACTTGGCCTACCTTTTTTCCTTTTCCGTTATAAATCCAATACCAATAACCACGCTGAACAACATTAGATATCATCTGTACCTCATTTTATAAAAATTTTTCATTCATCTTTTTTAGTTCATATTTAACAACTGTTCCATTTCAGAATCAAGCTCTGCATCTTTCGTTTCGGGATGATTTTCGTTTTTTAGATTGTCTATTTCAGCTTGCAAACGATTAATTTCTTTTTGACGCTTTTCTATTTCTTTAATTAGCTCTGTATTTTTTGCAGCAAGAGCATTTTGTTTTTCCAATTTTTTATCATCTTCAACAACTTTCTTCTGCACTTCCGAATTTAAACGTTTGACGTCAAACATTCTTTTTACAGCAAAAATTCCAAGAGCAACTAAAGGACTACACGCTATAAGAAGTCCTGCAGCACGCTCCCCAACAGTTGCTTCATCATTGTTTAATATCGCCACAGTTATCAACAGTGAAAAAAGCGATAATATACTCAACGTACCAATAATTTTATGCTGTTTTACAAACAAAGCTATTGAAAAACAAAAAATCATAATTGGCACAACAACCATAACCGCAGACACTCTTGTAAAGACCAAAGAATAGCAGCCGACAACAAGACAAGACCAAATAATCTGAGACCGATATTTCTCCCCAAGGCAATTCATCTCATCAACTTGCTTAGAGATTTCATCTCTTGTATGCCCAATCGTGTTACATTCTCCCACAACTTTTTCATTTTCTTGCCATTTTTGGTCAAGCAGATCCTGCTCAGCAGAGAGTTCTGCTTCCTTTTCAGCGATTTCTTTTTTTCGTTTTTCCTCGGCCTGTTTCCTTTTTTCCTTTTCCGCCCTATACTCCTCTTCAGCCCGTTCCTTCATCTTTATGTATTTTTCTTGTTCCTCAGTTTCCAACGAGTTTATATAGAGAGGTTCTATCAATGAATAAAGAATTCCATTTTCAGATTCATATCCATCTGGATTGTACTTTACCCCTTCCATTTGATTTGAAACATATTCTCTAAAGAAAATCTGTTTCTCAACAGAAGACATTTCAAGAAACCGCAAATAACCAACAATTATCCTTAAAAGGATCTGTCGATACTGCGGGCTATCAGCAGCCTCATACTTTCCCTTCAAAAGACCGCAAGACTTGGCGACAACATCATCCATGCCTTTTACTTCTTCAACTTTTTTCTTTAACCATTCCCCTTCAAAAAAGTCTTTCAACAACGGTTCCTTGGCAACAATAAAATCCTTTAAAAATTCTTTTTCAACTATTTCACCATACCACAAAGGATTGACATTCAAAAGGTAATCAACAGATTCCTTATCAGAATGAGAATCTATATACCACTGAAATCGCTTTTTCGTCACATACTTACTTTCATCCTTAATAAACTCCAAATAATCCTGCGGAGGCACGCATTTTCGATAGCGTTGTTTTAAATATTCTCGTTCATCGCTATTAGACGATAATTCAAAGAATTCTTTCATATCATCATCTGAAAGATTATCCAGATACTCACAACGCTCTGCCCAAGCTCTTTCCTGCTCTTGGCGCTCCCTTTCCAATCTTTCTTGCTGTTCTTTCCACTCGCGTTCACGTTTTTCTTCTTCGTAACGTTGCTGTTCAGCCTCCATACGCTCGCGTTCTATTCGAAGGCGTTCTTCTTGAATCCTATTTTCAGCATCAATTTGACGTTGACGGTCTTCTCGCTCTTGTCTTAATTGTTCCTCGCGAAATCTACGATCCTGCTCATCACGTTCCCGCTCACGACGACTCTGTTCTTCTCGATATTTCCGTTCCTGTTCATCACGAGCACGGTCACGACGAGCTTGTTCTTCACGCGCTTGTTGTTCTTGCGAAGCCTGACGTTCAAGTATTTTATTGCGCTCTTCTTCAGCCTGAGCTCGACGACAATCTGGGCAAAGACCCATCCAAGACCCCATGCGTCCACAACGATTGCATTTTCCCGCCATACAATTTATTCCTCGTGATTTGATTTTTCCAAGTCGCTAAAAATTCATGATTTTAGAGCCATTAAAGCCATGGAGATTTAATAGTCCTTCTTTTCAGAACTTTCATCAACAGCCTTCTCAACTCGTCCTGCCAAATATGCACCCATAGAATTTCCCTGTTCTGCAGCCTTATCTGCCGCCATAGAAGCAAAGCCTTTCAGCATACTCTTCGCACCATCAGAACAGGATTGAATAGATTCAGCACTATATTCACCATTATTGGGTTTTAGTTTTCCCATAGCAATGCAAATAATATCAGCAATCCATAGAACACCAAAACATCCAAATGTCAGCAATTTGATAAGTCCTATTAAGGGATACCCTAAATAGAAACGATCTATGCCAAGCATTCCGAAAATGACCGAAAGGATTAGCGCAACATTTTTGTCTTTCATTTTTTTACCTCATGATTAAGGATGCCAAATGGCAACCATTACGAGTAATATAAGTTTAAGGTTGCCAATCGGCAACTTCAAGTTGGCAGAATTCAGTCTTTTTTTCTTACTCCTGCTTGTTTTAGACTCATTTTAAAAGCCAAACGGCAACGGCTAGTCCGGAGTCAATTACAGGGAAATCAACAAGTGACTTTAAAGCAGGTTGCCGTATGGCAACTATTCACATATACCAAATCGCTAGCTTTAATAATTATGCTAGACCCCGAAGCGACCATCACGCACATTCGCGAAAACATCCAGCAAAAGATAAAGGATGCGGGTTATGCGACTATAGAAAAATTCGCCTACGAGAACAATCTAACCAAATCAACAATCACAAGAGCCATCAACGGTTCAAGAAATCCTCGCCTCGTCACTTTGATCGAGATTGCAAATGCTTTGAACATAAACCTTTCTGAACTTTTAGATTTATGCCACATTGAACATCCGCTGGCACGAAAAACAAAACCAACAATTCGCAACAAGTAACTATTTCATTCTGTAAGTTCACTTGAGACACCATTAAACCATTGCATCCAAAGCAATGGTCTTTTTGTTTTTAGGGCGGGTGGGCGGGGCAAGCCCGGGCGTTGCGGGTGCGGCGCCTGAGCACCCGCTAGAGAGGGTGGAGAGCAACGAAGTGCGAGCCAGGGGGATACCTCCCCCTTTATATACAAAAAGGACTGCATCGCTGCAGTCCTTTTAATAGTTTTATGGATTGCTTCGCCTCTATTCGAGGCTCGCAATGACGTTTCTACTAGACCTCTTCGATGCTCGCGTGATATTCTTGCAGGCTCTTCACAGCGCCATGGCCGTTGCGGGCAGCGGCGATGCCCTTGACGGTATTGTAGGCACCGGCGAGCGTCGTGATGTAAGGCACCTTGTACTTGATGGCGGCCTTACGGATGGCGCTTTCGTCCTTAATGGCGTCGCGCTTTGCCCACGGCGTGTTGATGATCAGGTTCACCTGCTTGTTCAGGATGATGTCGAGAACGTTCGGGCGGCCTTCAGCAATCTTGTTCACCACTTCGCACTTCACGCCTTCCTTCTCGTAGAACTTGGCGGTACCTTCGGTAGCGTAGATCTTGAAGCCGAGCTTCTGGAATTCCTTACCGATTTCGATGGCCTGTTCAGACA
>CAMKTL010000050.1:0-26526 GCA_946415675.1 uncultured Fibrobacter sp. | reverse complement strand
CTGCCATCCACACCTGCGAATAATTCGTGTCTGGCACGTCAATTTTCACAACCTTGTAAACTTTCTTGTCGCGTGGGTCAATCATAGAATCGTATTTAATTTTCGGATTCAAGCGGGCTTCCTTTGGAATATCCCAGCTCCATCCTTCGGGGATTTTCTGTGCATCATTGATTTCTTCAATGACCTTTTCAAAATCGGGAACTTCCTTTGCGAATCCCCAATTTTCCATATTCTTGCGAATGGAATCCATCACAGCCTTCGCCATGGCATTCGCAATCCAGTCGGTAATCGCTTTTTTCGTATCATCATCATTCCACTTGCCACTTTTCGCAAAGGAATCATTGAATTTATCCAGACGTTCCGCAAGCGTTTTCACATCGGCATCGCCTTGCATCAGCACGCTTATAGCAAGGAGCGTCGCATCAGCATCGCTTGTTCCAAAAATATCCAAGTCTTCAAAATCGGTCGATTCGCCCGCCATACCAAACGCAGCAAGCACCTCGCTTTCAGCCAATTCCTTCGCCTCGTTGAAAGTCTTGCCCTTTTTAGTCACATAGTACATCACGCGCTCGTATTCCAAGTTCGTAAGCAAGTTGACATTCACATGCGTACGGTCCTTGAGATTCGTCAACGCACGGAGCGTCAATTTGTCAGAGACCTTTTTCCCGGTCATTTCGCTACGGTATTCGCCCGTTACTTCAACAACAGCGCAAGTCGTTGACAAGTTCACTTTTTCAACAACAAATTCACCCATGTTGTTTTTGACTTCACCCTCAAAAACTTCGTCCGTGAATTTCATCGTTTTGCAGTCAATTCCCTGCACCTTCACTGCAGAACCTTTAACAAAAGGTCCCTTTTGAGAAACGCCCGCAACGTCCAAATTTTTGACAGCGTAAAGACCTTCGCTCTCAACGCTCGTTCCGGCCGTCTTATCGTCAGAACAAGCCCAAAAGGTTATCCCAAACACAAGGGCTACTCCAAGACGACCCCATTTCATTCTTGATTCCGTGAGCATACTCTTAACTACTCTCCTTTCTTTTTAGTTTGTACATTCGTTTGATCATATTCAATTTTTTCCGTCAGCGGAAAAAACTGAAAGTTCAATCGACAAATTTTTTCTGGATTTTTCTCATCCGCGACCATCGACACGATGCGATTGCGGAACGCCGCAATTTCTTCAATGACTTTTGCATAGCTTTCCGCCGTCACGCCCATCGTGATCCCGCTAAAGTGGCGTTCCGAAATAGGCAATTTATCCAAAGCGTCCAGTGCAAACTCGCCCATCTGGCGGAGCAGAGAATGCACTGCGACAGCGACCACGTTTAAACGCCCCGTCGAAAGCGAATGGTTCGTCTGGTGGTAATTGCCCTTGATATCGCGCGTAAGGAGCCCCGACTTCACTAAAAAATGCAAACTTTCGCTCACATCCGCCGCAGAAATCGCAGGCCTGCAAACCTTTGCAATTTCGTGCGGTTTCGCCCCCGGCATCGCAACAGCCAATTCGCGGACAACGGAATGTTTCCACGTCTCGTAAAACGTGTACATTTCACTGCCGAGAATTTTCACGCGACTAGCCTCGCCAAGCGCCTGCATCTCTTCAAAGCACTTTTTCTTTTCTTTGTCCGTCTTCGCGTTTTCGTAACGCACCATCAAGACAAAATATTCAAATTCGAAGCCGAGTAACCCCATAGCAAGCGCAGTTTTCTTCGCTCCTTCTTCCCGAAGACGCGTCTTGCCGTCGCAAACCAGCTTCAAGTACGACCCCGATGCGAACCCGGCAATCTTCGCGAACTCGCGCCACGTGAAAGCCGAGGTGCGCTTGCGTTCGCGGTAGTAGTCCAGTACGTACTCGCGGTAATCCTTGTATTCAACAACCGATTTCATCATGACAATAAAATAGGTTATTGCGCGGAGAAATTCAACATTTTTGTTAAAACAAAAATGGCGATTTTAAGCAAATTTCGCCACTTCTGATTATAGCAGAAAGATTTTTGTTAAAGTAAAAAACAAAAACGTGAAACTATAAAACAAAAAAGGAGCCCCCGGCGCATTGCCGAGGGCATTCCTTGATTCTATCGGGGCTTCGCCCCTCCAGAATGACATGTCACCCTGGAGCCACTTGTGGCGATAGGGTCCAGGCTACGAAAGCCTAGAAATCATGTAACCGGCGCAGACTGCGGTACCGATCACGCCAGCCACGTTCGGGCCCATGGCGTGCATCAGCAAGAAGTTCTGCGGGTCATACTTGGCACCTTCCACCTGCGAAACACGTGCGGCCATCGGCACGGCGGACACGCCAGCAGAACCGATAAGCGGGTTCACGGGGTTCTTCGGAGAGCACCAGTTCATGATCTTCGCAAGGAAGAGGCCGGCCGCGGTCGAGAAACCGAAGGCGACAACGCCCATGGCGATAATCATGAGGGTCTGCGGCTTCAGGAAGATGTCGGCCGACATCGTGAGACCCACGGAAGTACCGAGGAAGATGGTCACGATGTTCATGAGTTCATTGGAAGAGGTCTTCACGAGACGTTCCACGACGCCGGCTTCCTTGAAGATGTTACCGAGCATGAGCATGATGATAAGTGCGGAAGCGTCGGGCACCACGAGGATGCAGACGATCATCACCATCACGGCGAACACGATGCGTTCGGCCTTGCTCACCTGACGGAGAGCCTTCATGCGGATCTTCCTTTCCTTGTCGTTGGTCATCAGGCGCATGATGGGCGGCTGGATGAGCGGGACGAGAGCCATGTAGGTGTAGGCCGCCACGGCGATAGGTCCGATGAGGTGCTTTGCAAGTTTGTTCGCAGTGAAGATGGAGGTCGGACCGTCGGCGCCGCCGATGATACCGATGGAGGCCGCTTCACCGAGAGTAAAGCCACCGAGGGCCACGGCACAGAACATGGTCGCGAACACGCCGAACTGGGCGCCACCGCCGAGAAGCAGCGTACGCGGGTTGGCGATAAGCGGTCCGAAGTCCGTCATGGCACCCACGCCCAAGAAGATGATGGGCGGGAAGAGTTCCAGGTGGATACCCTGGCTAATGTAGTAGTAGAGGCCGGCAGTCGGCGTGAACATACCTTCGATGCTCCAGCCGCCATCGTAGAACCCGGCGCTCGGGATATTCACCGCCAGCGCGCCGAGGGAAATCGGCAAGAGCAGCAGCGGCTCATACTTTTTGACAATCGCCAAGTACATCAGCACGAAACTCACGATCCACATAATCACCATGGGGCCGGTGACATATGCGAATCCGGTATCGCACGCGAACTCGACGACCGAATTTAAGAGTGAACTCATTTATCTGTACCTCTTAGGCGATGGTCATGAGGGTCTGGCCGTCGACGACGGTATCGGTTTCCTTGACGGAGATGGAGTTGACGGTGCCGGCGCACGGAGCGACGACCGGGTTTTCCATCTTGAGGGCTTCGATGATAGCCACTTCCTGGTTGGCTTCAACCTTGTCACCGACCTTGACCTTCAGCTTGAACACGGAACCGGCGAGCGGGCACTTCACTTCGGTACCACCGGCTGCGGCGGGAGCTGCGGCAGGAGCGGCAGCGGGGGCAGCGGCGACCGGGGCTGCCGGAGCGGCGGCGACGGCGGAATCAAGAACTTCTACTTCGACGTCGTAGGTCTTGCCTTCGAAACTGATACGGACTGTTTTCTTCATTTTGATTTTTCCTGGCTATAAAGCCTGTTAAGTTTTAAAAGTTGTACCTTACTTGACGATTGTCCAAGCAGGAGAGTTAATGTTTCTGTAAGCGGTCACGCGGCAGGGCTGACCAAGAGCCTGCGTTGCAGCAGCGGTAGCAATCACGAGGAACTGTTCGTTTGTAAGTCCCGGATGTTCTTCGAGGGCGGCGACGGCGGCAATGCCGAGGAACGCCTGGAGCTGCTTGTTGGTGAATCCCGGATGGATGCTCTTTGCATTCGGATCCCAATCGCAGTGTGCAGGAGCACGAACCGCGGGGGCCGGAGCGGCAGCAGCAGGAGCAGCCTTCTTGGCAGGAGCCGGAGCCTTGACCTTGTCCAAGCCGAGCTTCTTCATGACAAAGCTCATGAGCGTGCAGAGGACGAGGAGGCCGATGATCACGGACATCACGACGATGAGACCGGTAACCTGGAATTCGACGAGCTTGCCAAGAGTGAACTTCTGAACTTCGCCATTGCACTTACCACCTTCCATCTTGCCATAGCAGTATTCGCTACCGAGCTTAGCCTTTGCAATCGGAAGCACGGCCGTACCGTTAGCATTTTCGACGGAATCGCGGATATCGCGGGCGCGAACGGACTGTTCATAAGTCTTATAAAGAATGGAATAGCCACCACCGTGAGTTTCCACAATCTGGAAAACAGTAGATTCATCCATCCACTTGAGCTGTTCCTTGATCGGAGCGGCAATGGAGTCCGGCATCAGAGCGATTTGCTCGTCAAAACGGCCAACCTTTGCAGCCTTGGAAGCAGCAGGTTGAGCTACAAAATCAGACGCGAAGGCACCGGAAACCGTTGTCACCGCGGCAAAAATCATAGCTTTCTTTAGTGTATCATTCATATCGGAATGCGTCCATGTTTATTAAGTGAACTGTTTGATAAAAATCAACGCGCGAGAATATAGCAATTTTAGTGATGGCTAGACGAGAGACGAAAGACGAGAGACGAGAGATTTCGTCTAATTACATCGTCATCGAGCCGGAGCTAAGGCCCTTCACGGGCACATAGCGGATAGAACCGTCGGCACCCATGATGATTGCGACACCAGCGAGATAATTGATCCACTGTTTCGTATCGAAATAACGCAAGTTCACCTTGCCTTCCGTGCAATATACCGCCAGCGGAACGACAAGCATGTCATGGGAAATCCACACGGCCACCTTGTTGACCTTTTCAAAGCGCGGTTTCACGACATCGGTTATAAATTCTTCACCACGGGACTTTAACGGGTAGAACGCGTCGGAATAACTTCCTTTGTATGCATAAGCCGAAGTGACCACCCAGCCACCGCCATCGGAATTCTTGTAATCTTCAAATTTCGACTCATTCTTTACAAACCAGGCGCCATCCAAATCCGGAATAGTATCACTTACCAATTGGGTATAGCCTGCGCCAGTCGCTACGTTCTCGCATGTTTCGTAACTACGCGTATAAGTAGAGTTTGCAAAACTAATTTCTTCGCCCTTGAACTTCGCGCCAACGGATTGCGATTGTTTCTTTCCATTGTCAGTCAAATGTCCGTTCTTCCCGGTATCATCCGTGCGTTCAGCGTGCCGCAAGATAAAGATGACCTTTTCTCCCGCCGCAATATTCTTCAAGACATCGCTGACATCATCAAAATCAAGAATTTCACCCGGCAAAGGTTCACGCCAGCTTCTCTTGCTTTGGTCGTAAATATACGACTTGTCCTGATTGATTTTGCCGCTTTTAATTTGTCCGTCATACTCGCCAACGCCAAGGCCATAAGTATCTTTTTCAAGATCGGTAGCTACGCGCCATACCTTGGTGGTTCTATCACAAATAAAACGGATTTTCGGGCCATCCGGTTGCTCGTAGTACGAGACAAAATAGGCACTCTGGCTATTGCCCACATGTTTCACCTGGCCTGCGTTCATCGTACCGCAAGTTTCAAAATTGTGAGTCTTTGTCCAAAAGTCGCGCACATACTTTTCAAAGTTCGGAACAGACCCGAGATTCCAGCTTTCAAGATTCCTGCGGATTTTTTCAAGGCCGCCTTCCGCATCCAGCATCATGACTTTATCTGCAAGACGAGCTTTGGAAGAATTGTCACCCCAGTTACCATCACCCTGGATATCTGACGCAACCGTACTTGCAAACGAAAGCATTTCGCGTGACGACCCGTAACTTTGCAGCATCACAGATACAGCAAGGAGTGCCGCACTGTAGTCATCCGAGCCGAAAATACTCAAGTCTTCAGCTGCTTTCTGACTGGACGATGCGGTCTGAGTTCCGCCGCGATTCCAACCGCCATTGAAGCCACCCGTAGATCCACCAAGACTAATGCCAAAGGACGAAAGCACGTCGCTCAGCGCTCGTCCGCTCTGGCTCCCGATAGGCTGGTTATTTCCCGCGTCCTGCACAAGTTTGAGCACACGCGGAGCAGCGAGATGCGTCAAGATGTTCACGTTAAAGGAATCCCGCTTCGACAAATCAACAACCGCATCAAGCTGCAATAGCGACGTTGAACGGACTCCAGTCAACTCATCCATGTAATAACCGTTCGCAGAAACCTTCACATAAGGCGATACAAGATTCAAATTGTCAAACGCAAACGACCCATCTGCAGACGCAATGCACGTTTCGTGCGTTCTTCTGGTTTCTGCAAGGCGCTTCAAGCTGTCCAGTTCAGTAATCTTTACAGACGCACCGGCATGGAACGGCCCCTTCTGCGCAACGCCCGAAATGCGGACGCCGGCCCTGCGGTATTCGCCCGCAGTCTCGGACGTATCCGCCTCTTCGGCATATACAACTCTTCTCGCTCGAATTAATTTCAAGTTACCGTCACTGCACTGGATTTCCGAAGTGCTAGGAACAAACTCGCCCCATTTACCCGAGGTACAGTAATACAGCACACCTGCAAGCGTATAAGTTTTGCCTTCATAGGACGCATCACAAGTGGGAAGCGTGTCAACCCGAACAACAGGAGTCGTACCGGAAGAGCTGGAGCCCTTTGCAACCTGAACGGTATCCTGAGTTCCATTCCGAGCGGAACTGGAAGAACGGCGATGCCACCATGACGCGGAACTGCTCGACGAGCCTACCGACGAATTATTGGATGAACCGTTTGATGAATTATTTGACGAGTGACCCGACGAAGAGCTCCTCTTATGATTGTCCTTCGATTCCCCATTTGAAGAAGAACTATCATTCGGGTTTTCTTTGGAATCAACACTGTTATTTTCTGAAATCGCCTCGCAATCATCGCCTTCGCAGGGAACAGAGCCATAACGGACAGAATCACAAGCAGTCCACAACAAAGCCGATAAAAGGAGTATCCAAACCCGCATGGATTTGAAGTTAGTAATTTCTAGTCCGCAAACCCAGACTTAAGACCGCGAACAGCCACATATCGACGATTTCCAGCCTTATCGATGATAATTGCGACTCCGGCGAGGTAATTAATCCACTTACCGCCGTCGTATTTCTTCAATTCTATCTTCAAATTTGAGCAATAGGCCACCAGCGGCACCATCAACTTGTCGTGCGAACTCAAGAGAACAAATTTTTCCTTGGTGTATTTTTTCACCAGAACGTCCTCGATGAGTTCCACGGACCGTTCCGCAAGGTTGTAGTACGCAGCATCAGCTCCAGTCGAATAAGCCCCCGTATAAGCGTACTTGGAAGTCACTTCCCAGCCGCCGCCGCATTCGTTCTTGGCCTTTTCAACAGCATCATTATTCTTGTTGTACCAATCATCGTTCAGCTGCGGAATTGTGTCGCGCTTGTCATAAGCCTGTCCGCGCCCCTTGGCGATGGACTCCACCGTCTGGTGGGCACGAACAAACTCAGAAGCTCCCAGGACAAAGTCTTCCTTAAACTTTGTCAACCGCGCACCGACTTCTTCGGACTGTTTTTTCCCGTTATCGGTAAGCGTGCCGCCCTTGCTCGTGTCATCACCGCGTTCGGCATGCCGCAATACGAAAATCACGCGCTCATCGCTCTTGATGCTTTCATAGACATCCTGGATATCGACAAACACGGTGGCAGCGGAATTAATAACAAAGTATCTATCCTTTTCAACAGCCGTAGCCTTACGCCAAGCCTTCTTCGAACCGTCATAAGTCAAGAACTCGCCCGTAAACGCGCCACGACGAACCTCGCCATCTTTCGCCGGTGTCGCATCGCCCATAAAGTCCTTCAAACTGTCAGGGATTGCAGTCCAGCCCTTCTGTTCATTACAGACAAAGCGTTCCTTGGACTTCGAAACATCATCGTATTTTGCAGCATAGAACTTGCTAGACCTGTTCTTTACAAAGAAAACATCACCGTCCGCACCCGCATCGCACTCGGGGAACTCCAGTTCCGCCAAGTAGAAGTTCTTGAGGTACTTTTCAAATTCGGCAACCTTGCCCATACGCTTTTCCAGCGTCTTGCGAATCGAGGCAAAGCCATCCTTGAGATCCGTATCAAGCGCCCAGTCCGCAATCGACAAACGAGCGGAGGCATCGTCCCACTTGCCATCCTTGCGCACATCGGCTAGAACCGCCTTGAAGAATTTCGCAAAGTCACCATCGGCGCCCGCCTGCAACAAGACCGTCGATGCCAGAAGCGCCGCACCCGATTCGCTGATATCCGAAACATGAATCGTCTCGGTCAAGTCGAAATCAATCGATTCCAGATGGAACATATTCCATACATCGGCAGCCGCTTCAATCTTGGCAGCATCATACGAAAGATTCTTGTCATCGCCTAAAATATCTAGAGTGCGACCCGCCTCAAGCGTGGTCAGCAAGTTTATGTTGAACACATCACCAGAAGTCGCATCGCCCAAAGCCGTAAGCGAAACAGATGATGATTTTTCATCTACAACACTCTCGATTTTTCCATCAACGAAAAACAAAACATACGGAGAAGACAAATTAATTTTCTCTATTTCGTAAGCGCCATCCTTATCGATATCGCCCGAATAAGAAATCTTGGTTTTTGCGTATCCGTCCTCGGAATCCAGTTGAAACACTTCAACCTGAGCCCCCTTAGAAAATTCGTCCAAGGCAACAACACCCGAAACAGCTCCGTTTACGAGAACATATACAATGTCCAGCCCCTCCTCAGGAGGTTCGATTTCTTTCAATGAACTCGAAGAAGATTTTTCATCTGCCGAGCCGCCACCCTTAACGCTGCTCGACGAAGACCTCTGTTTTGAGTCCGCATTTGACGAAGACGAGACCTCATTTGCATTGGACAATTCGCTATTGAAACTCGATCTGTCCGGACCACTTGAAGAATCGTCACCGCACCCTACAAGGAATGCTGCGAGTAAAACAGAAAACAAAAGTTGGGAGCACAGTGCACGACCCCTAAAAGCGTTCTGAGAAAAAATTCCCATAAAGAGATGCCCTCGTCATCAAATTCTAGCCACACTTAAACATCCCATTTAAAATATAGTTTTTGTATCGTTTTCGCAACAACAAGAAATGACGAAAGTCCCCGTTTTTCGCCCTATTTTCATTATAGATAGCCTACCATCAAAAAGAGACCGCATTTGCGGTCTCTTGATTATACAGTCATTGTCAGTAAAGCATTTCTAGTGTGATACCCCGAAAAGCATCGGATATGGGATCATCTCGATCTTGTCGATACTGAATCCATAGCCCACACTCGATTCGTCATTGTCGCTATCGAGCTTTACCGTCAGCTTGCGGGAATCAACTTTTAAACGAACTCCAGCCAGTTGGCTGCCCGTATATTCGCCAATGAGTTCGTCATTTTCATCCCTAAGTTCTATCTTATCGCCCGCGCCAACAAAGGTCCGGTTCGAGAACGTCACGAAATTCGTAAGGCTGTTCCCAAAGCTATAGGAGCACGTCAAGGAACTCTGAGGTCTATAAGGATGCATTATCTCGCAGCCGATATTTTCAGCATTGTCATCAAGAGCTAAATCACTTGCTATAGAAGCAAACTGAGCATGTTTTTCCTTCTCACCATTTCCATCTCGAACCTTTACCGCGTGAACAACGACAACCCACTTGCCAATTTCCGGATAATCCACATCGACAACCTCGACGTTGTTCAAATGATCAAAATAGGATTCAGGCATTTCTGTTTCATTTTCAGGCAATTCAGTTTCATTAATGCTTTCACGAACCGCAGCACGAGTTGCTTCGATTTCAGTGATTTTTTCATTTCCAGAACAGCCATATTTATTATACCCATCCTCGTTGACATCCTCTACTGAAAGACGTTTCAGTTTCCATGGGAAATAAATTCTTCCTGTCGGTGATACTAGGTACATATCCAAATCATTGACAAGTCTGGGGGCATCCTTCACCAAATACTTCATTTGCTGTTCACTCAAAGGAGCATCATCCCATGTCAAAGTCAATCGCAAGCGATCCATGTGGTTTTTCACATTGACAACCCACCTTCTATATACACCTTCTTCAATTTCAAATTCCATGAATCTATGATACGGTCCAATCATTTTCAAGGCCTTTTCAGCATTAATGCCACCCCAACCAGTAACAAAGTCCGGCCCCTTGCCATAAGTAACTCGAATACTGTTACCGGTCGTTGCCTTAACATCACTCTGCTCTGTTCTTGCAAAGCCAACTTCATCAATCATGTCATCCGCAGTATGAATCAAAATTGCCTTCGAAGTCGAATTTCGCAAAGAAGTTGTACCTTTAGTCATTTTCATATAAGCTTGATTCATCAAAGCCACTACACCAGCCACATGTGGAGCAGCCATGGAAGTCCCGCCTAAATCAATATAGCAGTCAGTTCTATCAGAATCTTCGCAAGGGACACTCGAAAATACGTTATAGTCATACGAAAAACCTATTCTCAAATATTTTGCTAAAATATTATCTTCCGTCCACAGAATACTCGTTTCAAAATAATCTTCATTATTGTCGCCAAGATTCCATTCAAAATCAACACGTTTATGGCGCGGCTCAGGTAAATAAAAATCATCTCCTTCTGCTAGAATTATATTACCTTTTAGTACTTGGAAAAATGAACGGATAGATTCAGGCAGTCTCATACGGATTTTAATTCGATCACCTTTCTTCACATCAAATAACGTATTCTGGAATGTTCTATAGTCCCAATTAATATACGTTTCGCCCTCCAAAGGTTTTTGATTAGTAATTTGAAGAACATTATTGTTTGATGACTTATCATCTGAAACAACTGCAATCCCCGTATATGCTGGTTCACGTATATAGTTACAAAGATTAGGTAAAACTTGCGGCGTAAATTTTTCGCTTGCCAAAACAGATTCTGGAATTGAGCATTCAGAAATTTCTCCTCCAAGCACATGCGAATTACCACCCAATTTATATGTCACACCCAAACGTTCAAAGGTTATCTCATCCAAATCAACAACAAAAGGATTTGACGCGTCAAAAGATCCTTGCAAGCCACTTCCGGGAGCCATCAAATCTGGTTTAATTCGACCATCCCATGTCGGACCATAACTTGAATTCGTATTCGGTATTTTTGTTTTACTAGCATAATTACCTACCACAATTCCATTTTTTGTATCAAAAGAAATGGAATGAAAACCCATGCCATATTTACATGGATCAACATCCGCCTTTTCTTTTATATAATAACCTTCAGCAAAATTTCCTGAAGCAGTCACAAATGTTTTCGGGAGCTTATCGCCTATATCAGAATCAGTCTGCCAATTATAGAAGATATTTTTTTCAAGATCATTATCGTAATTATATTTTACACCAACACTTCGCGTATGCGAATGGTTTACAACATGTCCTTTTTGACCATCTACCGACATATCTCCCGAATAAAATTTCACTTTCGGAGCAACCCCCCTATACATGTGATTTCTTGAACCATTACCATTACCACCAACAATTCCTGCAACATGAGTAGCGTGGTTGTTTTTGGGGTCATTTTCGTTTTCTGTTTTATTCGGGTTTTCATAAGCTCTTCTAGGAGTTTTCACTCCATCAACCCATTCATTTAGGCCATCATGATCAAAATAAATGCCCGTATCATAAATTCCAACAATAATATTCTCACCAGTATAATCTTTACCTTTTAGCCAATCATTAGAAACATTATTATTGCCGAATTCAGCAAAATCAAACTTCCACCGATTCAACTGCAAATTTTCAATATTAATAGCCTTACGTCCTGACGCCATCGTGGGCTTTTCTTCTCTGTTAAGAGAAATTCTTTGAACATCGCTATTTGATTCAAGGCAATTTATTGCCGATTTTGAACTTTTTGAAATTACCACAAAGCGATCAACAACAGCATCTATTCCACCGCAAGATTCAACAATAGCCTTGCAGTCGCTCATGCTTACATCATCCCAACAACGAGTTGCTATTTTTATCTTCGTCAGCTGAACAACCTCATTGTGGCATGTGTTAAATGGAGCACAAACACGTATTTCTTCTGTCCAATCATCTGCTTTTAACTCCGTTGTCAACTTCGTCGTGTCATCAACACTTATGGAGTTGTAGAATCCATAGACAAGGGAATCCAACATCTTCTTTTTCACATTGACATTCGATTTAAGCAAAATAATGCTTTTTTCACCCCATGAAGAAGCGTTAAGCCTCGTAACTCCAGCCTGCTTCAATAATTCCGTTTCTTTCTTATTCATCGAAACATCTTTAAGCATCCAGAAACGACCAGCCTTCTGAACTTCGGAAGTATCTCCACTATACTTTGCCACGACAGAATTGCCGTCGCGGTCATGCCATACCTCGACATCTGTGTTCGTCTTTCCCGTAAGCGGGTCGTCACCCCAGAGAATGTTCCCGTCGGAATCATAAACGGCAAAGAAGTAGTTCGGCTCGGACACGCCCGAGTTCTTCTGGTACGACCAGTCGTTCGCGGCGCTCCAGGTGGACCAGTCGTTCTTGTGGAGCCTGAAGTTCACGTTCAGCGTCTTGCCCGGATTGAGCGCACCGGTGAATCTCAGCTTCACGGCGGTGACTTTCCCTACCGACGACACCGTCTTGTGTACCGGGTTCAGCCTGCTGGCGTAGTCCACGTCAACCTTGAAAAGGGAGTCCGTGGCTTCGGCCGGATTGCCGATGGATGCGCACTGTGCGGCGTGCTGCGGATTGCCGCAGTACTGTATCCACGTATTTTCCGCAAAGTAGCGGACTTCGGGGTTCTGGATCGGAGCCGAAGAGGTGTTGGTGACCGAGATTCTGTACTCGACCCAGTTCCATTCCGTTCGGTGCCGTTCGCTAAGAAGGCGGACCGACGGTTCCGACCAGGCAATGTTTGTCATCAGGACAAGAGAGGCGATTGTCGTCGCAAGAGATTTCATATGAACCATTCCGGGAAAATGTCAGGAAAGAGACCGTCTTCACACGGTCTCCACAGAGTCACATCGGCAGCACTTACTTGATAACAGAAAGTGCAAGGACGCGGATGCCGCTATGTTCGACAAGGCATTGCTGATTCGCCGTCGCGGAGGTCTGCCTCGTATCCAGCCTCTTGGTCCCACCAGCCGCATAGATTATCTGGACCTTATTCGAATGATTATATGCAGACAGAGCAAACGATCCCGTCACGGTCATCGCAAGCGGCCCCGCATAGTGAGTGTCGTTGTTGAGGAAGAACTTTGTATATGGGCTGTCACTAATATCCGTATGCGTTTGGTTGCTTGCGTCCTTATAATCGTTAAACAAGCAGGTCTTCATCTCGTTATCGCCCGTCAGGAAATAGTCCGCCTGGTTACAAGCCGGGCTGGAGGAGACGAAGAAGTACATGGCGTCAGCCCCGCCATCACGCGCCGGATTGATGCCTATGTGACAGATATAGCCTGTCGTTATGCACCGTCTTTCGGCACCATTACCGGCGACGGCATTGTAGCAGTATTCCGTCCCTAGACTGCATGGAGCATTGGGATCGCTAGGGTCATTCGGATTGCACTGGACAGCAGGTGTTGCAGCGAACGAACTGACGCACAGGAATGCAATTGCAGAAAAGAGTTTTTTCATGAGTTTTTCCTTTTTTTAGTGTGAAATTCCAAAGAGCATCGAGTAGGGGATCATCTCGATCTTGTCGATGCTGAATCCGTAGCCCACGCTCGACTTGTCATTGTCGCTTTCGAGCCTTACCGTGAGCTTGCGGGAATCGACCTTCAGACGGGTCCCGGCCAGCTGGCTGCCCGTGTAGGTGCCGATGACGTTGTTCTTGTCGTCCAGGAGCTGGATGTAGTCGCCGGCGCCTACAAAGGTCCGGTTCGAGAACGTAACGAAGTTCGTAAGGCTGTTCCCGAAGTCGTATGTACAGGTCAGGGAACTCTGCGGTTGGTAAGGGTGCTCGATCTCGCAGCCGATATTTCCCGGGTTGTCCTCCAAGGGCAGGTCACTCGCGATGGAGGCGACCTGAGCATTCTCGTCCTTCACACCATTTCCTTCACGCACCGTTCTCCCCTTCACTACGACAACCCACTTGCCCATTTCCGGATAATCCACATCGACTACCTCGACGTTGTTCAGATGGTCAAAGCAGGAGTAGTAGAGGACAGATCCGTTGCCGCATTCACGGACTGCGGGACGTACCGCATCCTCCATAGTAATATTTTCGGTTCCATTAGAACATACATCCGTTTTTTCGCCTTTGGAATCAATATGTTCCGTCGAAAGAGGTGCCAATCTCCATGGGAAGTGATACTTTCCACTTGGCGAAATCAGGTACATGTCGAGATCATTCTGGAGTTTTTTTGTTGTATTCGCACCCGACACACTCCCTGGAGCATCATCCCAAGCCAAGGTCAGGCGGAGACGCTCCATATTTCTATTCACATTTACAATCCATCTTTGCTCTTTACCATTCAGGACTTCAAATTCATTAAATTTTCTGAATTTCTTCGTATAACTATTATACGAATTAAACATATTCAACGCTTTTTCAGCATTCACGCCGCCCCAACCGGTAACAAAGTCAGGTCCCTTTCCATAAGTAAAAGGTACCGATAAACCAGACGACGTTTGAACATTATAGGACGACGCCTCAACATCAAAGATTTTCGTGCGAACAAAACCAACATCGTCAACCATGTCATCCGCAGTGTGAATGAGAAGAGCCTTCGATGTCGAATTACGTAAAGACTTAGTATATGTATTATCACCTGTTTTTTCCATGTAAGCTTGGTTCATCAAGGCCGCAATTCCGGCAACATACGGAGCAGCCATTGATGTTCCCGAAGCTTCTTTGTAACACTTTCCTACATTATGTCGCTCACAAGGAACACTGGAAAAAACGCCATAATCATGATTAAAGCCAATTCTTAAATAATTAGACGAGATATCATCTTCTGTCCATGTAACAATTGTTTCAAAATAACCATCACCGCCATCTCCAAGATTCCATTCGAAATCAACATGGTTGTGACTGTCTTTCGGGTAATAAAAATCATTTCCATCTGCCAAGTATAAATTACCTTTCATCATTTTGAAGACAGAACGAGTATTCGCAGATAATCTCATGCGAATTTTAATGCGATCATTTTTTCTCACATCAAATGGGGTATTCCGAAACGTTCGAAAATCCCAATTAACATACGTTTCTCCAAGCCACGAAAACCTATTCGTGATGTGAAGAACATTATCATTCAAGGATTTGTTGTCTTGAACAAAATCCATGTCACTATAGGCTTGTTCACGTACGTAATTACAAAGAAGCCAATTTAAATACACTTTATTTTCATCTGACGCATTCGCCATATCATTTTTGTATTTATCACTTGTTAAAACAGATTGAGGAACCGTACAACCAGAAATTTTGCCTCCATTAGCATGAGACATCTCTCCAAATTTATATGTCAAACCAAGACGTTCAAAGGTAATCTCGTCTAAATAAACTTCAAATTTATTATTTGCATCAAAAGATCCCTGAAAACCACTTCCAGGAGCCATCACATCCGGCTTTATACGTCCATCCCATGTCGGACCTAGACTAGAATTCGTATTCGGGATTTTAGTAAGACTGGCATAATTACCAACTACAATTCCGTTTTTCGTATCAAAAGAAATGGAATGAAAGCCCTTACCATAATTACATTTTTTTGCAATCCCATCTTCATCTACACGGTAGTCACCTAAAGCATAGTTACCAGCCGCCACAACAAAGGTCTTCGGCTTTGAATCTTCATTATCCTTCCAATTTTTAAAAATTTCTCTCTCTGTATTAATGTCATATCCCCCTGTATGGGAATGATTTACAACATGACCACGCTGATTACTAACAGTTAATTCATCCGAATAGAATTTCACCTTTGGGGCAACACCCCTATACATGTGATTTGTTGAACCATTTCCATTACCACCTATGATTCCAGCCACATGCGTTGCATGGAAATAGTCATCATCATTTCCTTTCGTTCCATTTTCAACGGGGTCTTTATCTCCATATGCTCTCCTCGGTACCGGCTCACCATCTTCCCATTCGTTCATTCCGTCGTGATCATAATAAATTCCCGTATCATAAACACCGACTACAATATTCTCCCCTGTGTATTTTAGCGGTTTACCCGCAGCATCCCTCAACCACGACGTTTCCACATTATCGTTGAAACCGGTAAAATTAATATTCCATCGACTCCATTCATTTACCTGAAGATTCTCTATGTTTATAGCACTTCGACCGACATCGTTTTGGACGAATTCGTTTCTGACAACATTAAGAGAGTGAATATTTCTATTATTTTCCAGGCAACTTATAGTTTCTCTTGTATTCTTGGAAACGACAACATAATTGTCAATTGCCGTATTCGTTCCTCCACATTCATCGACAATTCTTTTGCAGCTATCCATAGATACATCGTCCCAACAACGATTACTCATCCTGATACTCTGCAAAGTTGAAATTTCTTCATGGCAGGAACCAGAGGGATCACAGACCGTCTGACGTTCGGTCCAATCTTCAGGCTTAAATTCTACTTTAAGCCTAGTCGTATCATCGACGCTGAAGGAATTGTAGAAGCCATAGACAAGGGAATCAAGCTTTCTCTTTTTCACATTGGCGTTCGACTTCATCAATATAAGGGTCTTTTCACCCCATGCCGAAGAAGAAAGCCTCGTAACACCGGCCTGTCCCAGCAAGTCCGTTTCCTTCCCGTTCATCGGGACTTCCTTCAGCATCCAGAAACGGCCGGCCTTCTGGACCTCGGACGCATTCCCGTCATACTGCGCCACGACAGAGTTGCCGCCACGGTCATGCCATACCTCGACATCTGTGTTCGTCTTTCCCGTAAGCGGGTCGTCACCCCAGAGAATGTTCCCGTCGGAATCATAAACGGCAAAGAAGTAGTTCGGCTCGGACACGCCCGAGTTCTTCTGGTACGACCAGTCGTTCGCGGCGCTCCAGGTGGACCAGTCGTTCTTGTGGAGCCTGAAGTTCACGTTCAGCGTCTTGCCCGGATTGAGCGCACCGGTGAATCTCAGCTTCACGGCGGTGACTTTCCCTACCGACGACACCGTCTTGTGTACCGGGTTCAGCCTGCTGGCGTAGTCCACGTCAACCTTGAAAAGGGAGTCCGTGGCTTCGGCCGGATTGCCGATGGATGCGCACTGTGCGGCGTGCTGCGGATTGCCGCAGTACTGTATCCACGTATTTTCCGCAAAGTAGCGGACTTCGGGGTTCTGGATCGGAGCCGAAGAGGTGTTGGTGACCGAGATTCTGTACTCGACCCAGTTCCATTCCGTTCGGTGCCGTTCGCTAAGAAGGCGGACCGACGGTTCCGACCAGGCAATGTTTGTCATCAGGACAAGAGAGGCGATTGTCGTCGCAAGAGATTTCATATGAACCATTCCGGGAAAATGTCAGGAAAGAGACCGTCTTCACACGGTCTCCACAGAGTCACATCGGCAGCACTTACTTGATAACAGAAAGTGCAAGGACGCGGATGCCGCTATGTTCGACAAGGCATTGCTGATTCGCCGTCGCGGAGGTCTGCCTCGTATCCAGCCTCTTGGTCCCACCAGCCGCATAGATTATCTGGACCTTATTCGAATGATTATATGCAGACAGAGCAAACGATCCCGTCACGGTCATCGCAAGCGGCCCCGCATAGTGAGTGTCGTTGTTGAGGAAGAACTTTGTATATGGGCTGTCACTAATATCCGTATGCGTTTGGTTGCTTGCGTCCTTATAATCGTTAAACAAGCAGGTCTTCATCTCGTTATCGCCCGTCAGGAAATAGTCCGCCTGGTTACAAGCCGGGCTGGAGGAGACGAAGAAGTACATGGCGTCAGCCCCGCCATCACGCGCCGGATTGATGCCTATGTGACAGATATAGCCTGTCGTTATGCACCGTCTTTCGGCACCATTACCGGCGACGGCATTGTAGCAGTATTCCGTCCCTAGACTGCATGGAGCATTGGGATCGCTAGGGTCATTCGGATTGCACTGGACAGCAGGTGTTGCAGCGAACGAACTGACGCACAGGAATGCAATTGCAGAAAAGAGTTTTTTCATGAGTTTTTCCTTTTTTTAGTGTGAAATTCCAAAGAGCATCGAGTAGGGGATCATCTCGATCTTGTCGATGCTGAATCCGTAGCCCACGCTCGACTTGTCATTGTCGCTTTCGAGCCTTACCGTGAGCTTGCGGGAATCGACCTTCAGACGGGTCCCGGCCAGCTGGCTGCCCGTGTAGGTGCCGATGACGTTGTTCTTGTCGTCCAGGAGCTGGATGTAGTCGCCGGCGCCTACAAAGGTCCGGTTCGAGAACGTAACGAAGTTCGTAAGGCTGTTCCCGAAGTTGTATGTACAGGTCAGGGAACTCTGCGGTCTGTAAGGGTGCATTATCTCGCAACCGATATTTTCATTATAATCATAAAGAGGCAAATCACTTGCAATGGACGCAATCTGAGCATGTCCATCCTCGCTGTTTCCATTTTGAATTTCATCCGTACGAACAACAACAATCCACGTACCCTGTTCTGGCAAATCCACATCAACCACTTCAACATTATTCAAATGGTCAAAACAAGACTTAGGCAGCTCAATTCCATCTTCGGACATTTTAACACTTTCGTCACATTCACGAACTGCGAGACGACGAGCATCTACCAAAGTAATTTTTTCGGAACCATCAGTGCACTTATCCTGAACATTGCCATCAGCATCAACATGCTCTGTGGAAAGCGGCTCTAATCTCCACGGATAATAATATTTTCCAGAAGGAGATATCAGATACATATCCAAATCATTTACAAGTTTCTTCCGATATTTCAAAGCATCATCATAATTACCAGGTTGTTTCAGAGGAGCATCATCCCATGCAAGAGTCAAACGAAGACGATCCATAAGGCCATTCACCCTTACGTTCCATCTTTTCTCCATATCCACAGAAACATCAAATTCCTGGAATTTGCTAAAGATGTTCCTTCTAGAGTTGTAAGAATTGAACATTTTTAGAGCATTTTCTGCATTGACTGCACCCCAACCAGTAACAAAGTCGGGGCCTTTACCATAAGTCACACGAACTTTGTTTCCTGTTGTAGCCAATACATCATTCTGTTCTGATCTATCAGAACCAACATCATCAATCATATCATCCGCCGTATGTATAAGGATTGCCTTCGATGTAGAATTCCGTAAGGATTTGGTATATGTTTTATCACCAATCTTGTCCATATACGCCTGATTCATCAAAGCCACAACTCCAGATACATGAGGTGTTGACATAGATGTTCCACTCAAATCATCATAGCATGCTGTCCCATTAAAATTCTCACAAGGAACACTAGAAAAAATTCCAACATCTATCAAATCAAAACCAAGTCTAAGAAATTTTGACGAAATATTTTCTCCACTCCAATTGAATTTTATCGTAAAGTATTCATCATTTATATTTACCAAATCTTTTTCATAGGTCTCGTAAACAATTGTCTTTGGTTCATTACCTACAGGATAAAATTCATCTGAACTGGCAAAATATATATTTCCTTTTAAATACTGATCATACATGCTTCGAGTTTTAGCAGACAAACGCATACGAAGTTCTATAGCATCTCCTTTTTTTACATTTATTGGGGAAGACGCAAAAGCTCCATAACGCCAATTCACATAATTCGCTGCAGGAACAAATCCACCTTCATTTGTCCATTTCAAAGCCCAACCATCACTAGCACCATTATCTTCTACATTTTTTATAGGAAATTCACTGCCAGAACGTATTGCTGTCGCCAACTCCTTTATAAAACTTCTATTGACCATATTTGCGTTAGTACCAAAACTCAAATCAAAATAAGGAGTAGTCTCCCCTTTATGGGTAATATGCAAATAATCAATATAAGCAACGAATGGATCCTGCGTAGTGAAAGCCATTTGAAGTTCACTTCCTGGCGCCATCACATCTGGTTTGATTCGACCATCCCATGTCGGACCATAACTCGAACCCGTATTTGGAATTTTAGTGCGACTTGCATAGTTACCAACCACAATTCCATTTTTCGTATCAAAAGAAATGGAATGGAAGCCCCTACCAAACGAACACGGATCCACCTTATCATTAGCCTCATCATAATAGCCTTCTGCACGGTTTCCTGCACTGTTAATATAGGTTTTGGGCAACATATCACCTCCTTCACTCGGTGAATTCCAATTCCAGAAAATGTCCTCTTCAAGAGAATTATGATAACAAACGCCATTTTTGCATTTCCAATGTGAATGATTTACAACATGCCCTCTTTGATTTTCAATAATCATGTCATCCGAAATGAACCTTACTTTTGGAGCAATACCCCTATACTTAAGATTAGGCGAACCTGAACCATTTCCTCCAATGATTCCTGCAACATGTGTTCCATGACGATCACCTCTTTGTAAATCCTCTTCACTCAGATTCGGATCAAAATCAGCCTGTCTTGGAGTCTTCTTTCCGTCCACCCATTCACTCAAACCATCATGCCCAAAATAAATTTCCCCATCATAAACCCCAACAATTACATTCTCACCTGTATACTTCTTGTTTTCAAACAAAGAAGAACTCACATTCCCACTACTATTGGTAAAATCTATATTCCAATGACTTAATTGCAAATTATCAACATTAATAGCCTTACGTCCAGAATTCATATCCGGCTCACCTCGACGAACAACATTCAAAACTTGAACATCCGTATTCGATTCTAGGCAATTTATCACTGACATATCATTTTTAGAAATAACAACATGATGATCAATAGCGGCTTCGACTCCACCGCAAGTCACAACAATAGCCTTGCAATCGTCCATAGCCACATCATCCCAACAACGGGTTGCCATCTTTATGCTCGACAGCGAAACAACCTCGTCATGACAGGAGCCAAACGGAGCACAGACACGTACTTTTTCAATCCAGTCACCCGCTTGAATGTCACTCTTCAATTTAGTCGTATCATCGACGCTGAAGGAATTGTAGAAGCCATAGACAAGGGAATCGAGCTTTCTCTTTTTCACATTGGCGTTCGACTTCAGCAAGATGAGACTCTTTCCATTCCAGGCCGTAGCGAAATGTCTCGTAACGCCGGCCTGTTCCAGCAAGCCCGTTTCCTTCTTGTTCATCGGGACATTCTTCAGCATCCAGAAACGGCCAGCCTTCTGGACTTCGGACGCATTCCCGTCATACTTCGCCACGACTGAGTTGCCGCCACGGTCATGCCATACCTCGACATCGGAATTCGTCTTGCCCGTCAGCGGGTCATCACCCCAGAGGATGTTCCCGTCCGAATCATAAACGGCAAAGAAGTAGTTCGGCTCGGATACGCCCGAACTCTTCTGGTACGACCAGTCGTTCGCAGCGCTCCAAGTGGACCAGTCGTTCTTGTGGAGCCTGAAGTTCACCTTCAGCGTCTTGCCCGGATTGAGCGCACCAGTGAATTTCAGCTTCACGGCGGTGACTTTCCCTACCGAGGACACCGTCTTGTGTACCGGATTCAGCCTGCTGGCATAGTCCACGTCAACCTTGAAAAGGGAGTCCGTGGCTTCCGCGGGATTACCAATGGATGCACACTGGGCGGCGTGCTGCGGGTTGTTGCAGTACTGTATCCACGTATTTTCTGCAAAGTAGCGGACTTCGGGATTCTGGATCGGAGTCGAAGAGGTGTTGGCGACCGAGATTCTGTACTCGACCCAGTTCCATTCCGTTCGGTGGCGTTCACAAAGAAGACGAACCGATGGTTCCGACCAAGCAATGTTTGTCATCAGGACAAGAGAGGCGATAGTTGTTATAAAATATTTCATACAAAACATTCCGTATAATATATTACATGGCATATATAACATAATCAGAACAAATCATCAAGAAAAAAAAAGTTTATTTTCATTGACAAATTGTCAAAAACATATGAATACTTTGTTAATTACAACAAAATCATTAAATTTTATAAATTTGTTTAATAAATTTTACACAAAAGACAAAAACAAGAAGAGTATTCAATTCCGAACTTCGAATTTCCCGATTTCGTCTTTTAAGATCACGCGGTCGTTTTTGATGGCGATAACGGCTACGCCCCAAATCTTTTGACCGACGCTGACAACTGCCGACTCCCCATTGAATTTGAGAATGGCAACCGGATTATTACCAGGCAAAATAGCATCAAGTGTAATGGCTGGGTGCTCTTTAGGCGGAGCCTGTTCCTTGGACTTTGCAGGGGCAACTTTCGACTTCGGCATAAACTGCTTTGGCAAGCTAAACGGATTACGTAATTTTTCAACAGAAATTTCTTGCGGACGCAATAAAGCAAGCATGTCCTTCAAACCCATGTTAGATTTTTTCTGTGGCACATTCACCGTTTTAGTCGAATCGTTCGCATTGCGGCTCAAGACAGAGAACCGAACCGAAGTCGAGACAAGACCATTCTCGGAACCATTCATATTCACGTCATCAGCACGTATGCAAAATCCGCCATTTTCCAGTTCCTTCAAAAATTTCAGGACATCAACAAACGGCGCATTTGCCCTAAACGTTACCGGTATTTCAACTTCGTTGCCAGAAACAAGCATTTCACCAGTCGATAAATCATTCAAAACGAATCCCGACTTATTTGCCATCTCATGAACAAACGTGAGAACTGTCGATGAAGTTATACGGACATTTGTATATTTTTGAATGCGTCGCGAAACACTCTCGTATTCCGCAATCAACGAATCGGGAGATGACGTATTTTGCATCGTTTCCGACATCTTGATTTCCGAGCGAGCCATAAAGAACGTTTCCGCATCAAGTTTAGTCGCAGGCACAACAACGGAAAAAACAACATACAAAGTCGCAACAATGGCAACAATTGCGATTATCGAGTACTTTTTTTGCGAAAGGAACATCTTCATCGAACATCCTCCGCACTCAAGTTAAACCGAATCACTTGATGACTCTTCCATGTTGTCTTTTCTGTCGTTTTAAGTCGAACATTGACTAAATTACGATCCTTCTCGAGGACATCCAAAAATTCGGACAAATCTTCAGGCGTAATAGCATAGCCCTGAACAGAATGGCTACCCCGAGAAACATGCCATGCCGTTATCCAAACGTTATCTGTAACATTAACAGCAAAGTTGTTTAAAGACGTTGCCACATGGCTCCGATGCAACAGGAACGATTCCGACTCGGCCCTTTCATTTTCAAGTTTTTCCAAAACAAGAGCAAGTTCTTTTTGCTTTTGGACTTTCGCCTTAAAGCCCTGAATTTGGGATTCCGAGCGGTCAATATACACAGTCGTTCCAATACGGAACGCAAGTAAAATCACAACGGAAAGCAACGTGACAACAAAACAGAATTTCAATACACGGCGGGAGAATGCGGCCTCGCGAATACGGCTTACGGCCATTTTGTCCGAAGGTGTATGGAAACCAGGCACACCGTCCGTACGAAACACCCATGCATCTTCGGCGACAGTTTTCGCAAGCGCTTCGGGCTCAATCGAAAACGGCTCTTCAAGAGCAACCTTCAAGAAAAAGCGTTCGCAAACGAAACGCGATAGCGGCTCAACGTCTTCACCAGCAACTTTATAGCCAGCCACGATTTTTCCACCAGACGAAAGCAGAAGCCGAACAAAGCCTCCATCGCAGTTCGTGTAAAGACAAGGCTCCTCAGACGTTGTATTTATAAGTTCCGCAGCCACAAGTAAGGACGGCACATGAAGTAGAATCTTGAACCCGAACTTCCCCACTTCCGTGGCAAAATCTTCAACAGCGCTTCTCAAAGCCACAGCAGAAAAATCACCACTGACAGATTCAACAGTGTCCAAATTTTCTGCCTTGTAACCAGGGAAATCAGCAATCGAACCGACTTCATCCGAAACAACTTTTACTGGAGTAACACCATCCACCAGCAATACACCATCGGCACCCCCACCATTTTTCAGCTGGAACTCTCGGCACTCCTCCAACGTTCCCGAAAACGAAAAATCAATGAAACTGCGGCCAGCTCCACGACCACGCATCACACGCATAATTTGTGCGGAACTGGGATTCGCGCAATCATGGACGATGAGAACCCACCAGAACCGGCCGGTAGCGTCATCCAATATTTTTCGCAAAGACGTTGCCACTACTTGTCTGCCTGTTCCTTTTTATTTTCAGACATTTCAACAGAATCCTTCTCAGCATGTTTTACCTCAAGGGTCACTGTTTCTACGTCGGCCTTTTCTGTGTTGTCGCCTACAGAAGTCTCGTTTTTTTTCTTTTCTTTCTTCGGGACGAGCGGCTTCTTCGCCCTCTCGATTTCGTCAGCGATATCGACGCTACCCTCTTTGCCGTAATAGATGTGCGGAGTGACAAATATCAGTAGCTGGCTCTTGCTGTGCACACGTTCCACATTCTTGAATAACCAACCGACCACAGGGATCGAGCCTAGGAACGGGACCTGGTTATAAACATCGTTCACCGATTCCTTCACCATTCCGCCAAGCACAATCGTCTCGCCATCGCGCAAGCGCACAGACGATTTCACATAGCGCTTATTGAGAGTCGGCGGAACAGTGCTGTTAAAGCTCCCTTCAGGTTCCGAGAAGTCCGGAACAATCTCGCAACTGATTTCGCCTTCACCCGTCACATACGGCGTCACTGTAATATTTGAATTGGCTTCAATTTGTTCGAAACGCTGCGTGGTTTTAGATGTGAGCGCATCGCCCTGATTGTAGTCCACCTCGGACGACATCATATAGTACTGCGTCTGACCTATCGTGAGCACAGCCGTTTCGCCATTAAGCGTCGCAATCTGAGAACGGGCCTTCACGTCCAGAATCTTTTCCTGCTCCATCGCATTGATTTTTGCAACCATGTCTTTAGGGATACTGACAATCTCGCCCAAACCCAGCCCATTGAAAATCCTCTGAGTCTGCTTGGCATTCAAAGTCTGATCAATGCTTGGGAACAGCTTTTCGGAACCGACACTCTTCGCCGCATTGCCAAAGAACAAATTAAGGCCATGGTTGTGTCCCTTCTCGATATCCATATCTACAACAAGAACTTCAATCAAAATCTGAGCCACCGGCAAATCCATCTTATCGACATACTGAGAAATCGCATCGAGCACATCGTAATTACCGACAGCCATCAATGCGTTCTGCGACTTGACCACCTGAATCTGGGTACTCTTCGTGAGCGTCGTCGGCAAAAGCTTGACGACATCTTCGGCACGTAGATGTTTGAGTTTAATCAAAAGCGAATTGTCGGCAGTCTGCATCTCATGGGGACCGACAAAATAAACACCGTCACGTTCCCAGAACGTGTAAGACGTACCACGGAACAAATACTTGAGAGCGTCACGTATGGGAATTCCCGAAATATGGGCAGTCACTTGACCTTCAATTTTTCCATAGACCATGGTATTCAGCTTCGTCTGCGCAAAAATTTCACTCAAAAGAGACGCAAGCGGAGCATCAACAGCCTCAATGTTCAACAACGAATCATTGACTAGCTTCACCCTGAAGCGACCGCCGTTCTCGTTGTTTTTTCCGCCCAGATTCCACGAAGCCCTCTTGATAGAAAACACACCGCCATCTTCTTCAAAATCCAGTTCAGCAGATTCAGCCACATAGCGGAGAGCACGTTCAAACGGCATATTCTGGACATAAACCGACACCTGCTTACTGCCATCCTGCTCCAGCAAAATGTTTTTCCCGGAAACCTCGACAATCTTGCGGACCAGCTTGCTCAGTGGGGCGTCCTCGACATCAATCGTCAGTAGTCCATTCCTGCCCTCGACCGCGAAACGCTTCTCAGGCGGCTTGGGCGGTTCCGGAGCCTTTTCGACATGCTTTTTCACATGAATCGTGCTACCCTCGACCGTGTAGTCGTAACCGTTCCACTGCAATAGCAACCGCAAGGCGTCCTTGAGTGGCTGGTTGTTGAAGTTGACCGTCACCGGACCACGAACATCTGGAGCAAGGAACAAGTTCAAGCCATACTGGACAGCCATCCCCTGCAGGAGGTCGCGAATCTCAGTATTCTTGACATTCAAGTTCTTGACGATAATTGAATCCGCAATCGGAAGAGGCTGAAAAGACTGAGCAAGCGCCGTTGTACAAAAAACGAACAACAGAGCAAAGACAAACTTGCATTTGCGTATAAAATTCATGGGAACAAATTTAGAAAAATAAAGTAAAATAGAAAAAAGTTTCTTGCGAACAAGACGCCTTTGTAAGCAACTTAACAAATTGTAAGAAAATATATACAAAACTCAAAAAAAATAATTACACCTTCACAAAACTAATCAAGTACACCAACATTCTTGACCCAACGCGTCTTGGAAATTCTTCTGCCAGAACCGTCGTACGCCATCGAGAGTCCAAACAAACTATTGTCAGAACTACCCGTAGGTTCTAGTCTAAATTCAACCGGCATACCTCTTCAATCATAGGAAATATT
>CAMKTL010000049.1:0-26783 GCA_946415675.1 uncultured Fibrobacter sp. | reverse complement strand
TTTCGCACTTGTCGAAGTTGTCCCAGGCGAACTTGCTTGTACCGCTGTTGCCGTTGGAAAGGGAATGGATAGAACCCCACTTACAGCCGTTTTCGGGAGTAATCTGGTTCCAGTACTGGGCAAAGTCGCTACGGATCTGGCCGCCTGTAGTAATATTGCCCAAAAATTTTGCACCGCCATCAGCGAGGGCGGCATTAGCTACAGAAACAAAACCAGCAATTGCAACAATTGCTAAAGAAAGCTTTTTCATAAACCTAATCCTCATACACGGTTAATACCCATAACCATTCTAAACATATCCTCTTTTTGTGAATATGCTTAAAAAAAACAAATACATATTATTGATAAAAAGTCCAAAATGGAATATTTTGGATTGGAAACAGTTTGTTTTTTGAATGCAAAAAGTACGTCATGCGGGCGGGGCCCCAGCTCAGAGTTGACGCCTACGGCGTCAGCGGCTTCACTCGGTTATGCCGGTCTGCAAGCAGCCCGTCGCAACACTCGTTTTGCACGCTACTGCGAAGGAAATTCCTTGGCCGACGCCTCCATTCTCACGACGAACAATAGTTATCCTCAAATTATTTGACTATTTATCTCGCGTTGTTCAAACCTATGTACAATAGAGTCTATAAATTTTGATTTTATTTCTATTAGCCTCTAAAAACAAATGATGCAGAAAAACATTTAGGTTTATTTGATGCGGTGACCGGTGAGGTCAAAACGGAGACCGTTTTTCTCGACAAAGAGTTTGTTGTCTTTGACACGCAGGCGTGCAGCAGCGGGCGCCGTAGTGGGCATAACGCGAGTCGCATGGAGCCCAGTGGTCTGTTCGCACTTGTCGCCTTCACAGAATTCGAGCCAGTCGATGTTCACGTAATTGCCGACAATGAGCATTTTAAGCACATGTTCGCCAGCGGAAAGCTCGCCCACCTTAGCCTGGACAGCACTGTAACTCGACCAGTCCTCGCCCTGTGTGGCGATAATGGTATCGGAAACAGCCTTGTCGTCAATGAATAACTGCACACCGGCATTTTCAGAGGCGGTCGCCATTTGCACCCCGACTGAATAGGTCGCAGCCTTTGCCACATTGACCGTGTATTCGAGCCATTCGCCAGCATTCGTGTGGCCAACAGCATGGCCCTTGGACGCATCGGCGGAATCGAGCACGACGATATCCACGGCATCCTTGCGGTAGAAGCCACCTTCGTTATCGGAACTTTTGTCGTAGAACGAGACGCGATTGCCACCGATGTCATAATTTTCAGCTTCGATTTTTCCGGGGATAGTTGCAGCCTTGCCTGCAATCGCTTTTCCATCCGCATCAAAGCCGCCAAACGGATCTTGTTTAGGAGGGTTCGTTTCGACCGTATCCGACCACGAAAGCTGCATGCGATCGACGCCAGACTGGTTCACGATTACGAGCTTGGTGTTTGTACCTTCGCCATCGCGCTTTGTCATGCTGTACCAGTCACCATCGCGCAGCCCCGGCCAGTAGAAACTACCCATCTGCCAATCACGCAATTGCTCCGACATGCCGCGAATATAAGCCGTGAAATAGTTGTTAGGCGGCTTATTGTAATCCATGTAGTCGTAATGCACGCCGTTCTTTTCACCGGGACTCATGGCGCCGCCCCATTCCGTGCAAACCGTACGTTCGATATATTTGCCCACCTTGCCAGCGAAACTCCCCTTCCAGCCTTGTTCGGTAGTAATGCTCATGTTCCAGAACGTGTATTCGTGAACAGCAAAGAGGCAGCCCTCGAAACGCGAATCATCGGCAATGTCCGGAACGTTCCATGCAAGACCCGAGCCATCAAGGAGAATATGGTCGCGTGGAACATCCGGGAATCTCTTGAGCCAATCTGCATATAGATTACGCAGTTCGGTCTTGTTGTACATGTGCGGTTCGTTGAAAATCTCGAAATAGGCGTTCGGGTGGTCGCTGTATTTCTTGACGAGCGTTTCCCACATTTTCCACCAGTCGTTCATGTTCTTGGGTCCCGCAGGCTGGGCGGGGCCCCAGTAGCACAGAACCACACGACCGTGTTCGAGAGCCGCGTCGATAATGCCGGAATAAGAATTCAAGAATGTGAGGACGGTAGGTTCGTTCACAGGCAGACGAACACTGTTTATGCCTAGCACTTCCTGGAATTGCGACATGATGCGGTCAGCAGTGGCATGCGCCGACTCGTAAGTGTCCGAAAGACTCATGCCCGAAAGCACAAGAACACCCGAGACAAAGTTATCGCGCTTGTCTGCCCAGTTCACGCCGCGGAACTGATTTGTGATTGCAAATAAATTTGCAGAGAGAATGAATACTAAAATGAGAACTCGAAAATTAATCATAGCCTCGCTCCTTTTTTAACCCTGATATAAAGATATTATCGAGTTCACAAAAAAAAACGTGCAGTAATTAAAGTTGTTTTGTCAATTTATCAATGGGAAAAAAGCCCAGGGCAGCGAGAGCCTTGGGCTTAGAGTGAGAGGAGGAAAAATGCGATATCAAGACTTAACTGGGTGGGGCTAAAGCCCCAACTCTTTGGCTCGGTTATAAAAATGAGCAAGCTCATTTTTGCAACACTCGCCTTCTGAGTTGTCTTCGCTGCGCTCAGGATGACGAAGGGGCTACTGCACCATGAGTTTCAGCGTCTTTTGCTGGGAACCGCTCTTGACGATGGCAAAGTACATGCCCGGTGCAAGCGGAGATGACCTGCCGAATTCAGCGAGGCCTTCGCCATGACCGCGTTGCGAGCCGATGAACTTGCCGTCAGCGCTAACGAGGTGAACCACAAACTCTTTAGCTGCAGGAGCGGTCACCATCAGCGCAATAGACGCATTCGAATACGGGATGCGGCTTACGGAGAGCGAGCCCATGCGGATTTCAGGTATTGCAATGGTCATAGCATCTGATGCTAGACTGAACCAGTCAACGTTCGCAAGATACGTGTCTTCGCCGGAATACGTGAACGTGAGTTTTTGCTTACCTGCCGGGAGCGTCACCTTCGCCGTAGCTTCGTACCAGTCGTTCCAACCTTTGGACTTTGCAGGATCGACACTGAGCGTTCCGAGAATTTTGCCAGCGGAATCGGTGACGGTGATAACACTTTCCTTTTCGGAACCCGTTGCGACGCGGCCCGTCAAGACATAAGCTCCCGCCGTCGAAATGTTCACGTAATACTGAGTCCAGTCGCCGTCATTAATCCAGCCGATGTTCGGAGTGCCAAGAGAATCTTCTTCAATCTGCACGCCGTCCATAGCCACATAGTTTTCGGCTTCAATCTTGCCCGGCATTTCCAGCGGTTCAAACGGAGCGTTCGTCACTTTCAGATTGCCATCGAATTCATAGGTCTTGCCCGCCACCGTTGCGGTAGAGAACTTGTTCGTACCCGAGGTAACATTCAACATGCTGCCTACGAGGGACTTGATGGCAACGTAAGTGAGCTTGCCGCCCTTCCATGCCATGGAATCAATTTCAAAGCCACCGCGGGCGCGGATGCCCTTGACAGAACCGTCCTTCCACTGCGACGGGAGAGCCGGCAGCAAGTTGATTCTGTTGTTATGGCTCTGGACAAGCATTTCGTTCACGCCGGAAACAGCACCGAAGTTACCGTCAATCTGGAACGGCGGATGGGCATCGAACAAGTTGTTGTAAGTCTTGCTCGGCGTAAGCAACATGCGAATCATTTTGTAGGCATGGTCACCATCGTGCATACGGGCCCAGAAGTTGATTTTCCAGGCAAGAGACCAGCCAGTAGCATCGTCGCCGCGCTGCTGCAGCGTAACGCCAGCGCCCTTGATCAAGTCCGGAGTTTCTTCCGGGGTAATTTGAGCGCTCGGGAAGAGGCCGTACAAATGCGATATGTGACGGTTCTTGTTGTTCGGATCGTCCCAATCCTGGAGCCATTCGGTAATTTGTCCATACTTGCCGGTCTTTGTCGGCGGGAGACGCTTGACAGTCGCCTCCATCTTGGCGCGAACATCTTCATCAACGCCGAGAATCTTGGACGCTTCAATCGTATAGTTCAGCACGTCACGGATAATCTGATTATCCATCGTCGGGCCAAAACAAACGTTAATTCCACCGTGATCGTTTTCCGGAGAATCGCTCGGAGCGGTCACCAAGTACTTGTTACCTGTAGTCGGTTCTTCCACAAGGCTATTCACAAAGAAGAGCGCAGCCCCCTTCATCGTCGGATAAACATCCTTGAGGTATTCCTTGTCCGTCGGGTTGTAGAGGAAATGTTCCCAAAGATGCGTGCTGAGCCAGCCAGCGCCAGACGGCCAAAGGCCCCAGGCTCCGTCAATCGGAGCAGAACGGTTCCAAAGGTCGGTATTGTGGTGTTCTACCCAGCCTTCGTTTACGCCCCAGTGCACCTTGGCGGTCTTTTCGCCCTGCGGCACCATGGATTTGATTTTGTCAATGAGCGGCCATACGCATTCTTCGAGGTTACCGGATTCTGCCGGCCAGTAGTTCATTTCAAGGTTGATGTTGGTGGTATATTTGCTGCCCCAAATCGGGTTCGTGTCCTTGTTCCAGATGCCCTGCAAGTTGGCGGGCTGACCACCCTTACGAGAACTTGCGATGAGCAAATAACGGCCATACTGGTAATGGAGTTCCACGAGAGAGGGGTCGTTTGTGGAATTGAAGTTTTTCACGCGGGTGGATGTGATGTCGCCAGCGCTCTTGTCCGCCGGGCCCAAGTCCAACTTGACGCGGTTAAAAATCGTCTGGTAATCCTTCAAGTGGTCTTTCAAAATATCTTCATAGGACTTTTTCGCCACTTTCGCCATGATGCCTTCGGCAATGGCACCCGGATCACCGCTCACGTCATTATAGGACTTGAAGTTCGTCGCTGTCGTGAGGATAAGCGTTGCGCTGTTTGCGCCCTGCACGTTGATATTCCCGTTCGAAACAGAAACCGTGCCGCCATCGGCAATCACGTTCAAGCGATTCTGGAACTTGATGGAATTGACAGTAACATCGTAAATAAGCGTGTTGCCGCTAGACGACATGCGGTTCGTGCGGTGCGGGGTCGTCATGGTCGCGCCAAAGCTTACCGAGCCACTCTTGTCAGCAGATAAATGAACGACAATCACATGGTCGGGATAGCTTGCAAAATATTCACGGGTATGCTTGACTCCGCTATGTGTATAAGTAGTCTTTGCGATAGCGGTTTTGAGGTCGAGTTCACGGCGGTAATTCGTCGCCCCGTTATGGGACGTTGTAATCACGAGATCGCCAACCGGCTGGAAACTTGCGGGACCAGGGCCAATCATGTACTGGTTCACAATAGATTCTGCGGTTCTGTAATCACCACGGAACATGGCATCACGGGCATCTTTCAGATGGCTTGCAGCGCCCTGCTTGTTGTTATCGCCCGGGCCGCCCGACCAAACGGTACTTTCGTTAAGGCCGATGTAATCCTTGGTGACACCACCATAGATAAGGCCACCCATGTAACCGTTACCGATAGGGAGCGCATTCGTAAATTCGGTACCGGCGTCGCCATTGTACCATAACGTAAGCGGATTATCCGTTGTCGCTAGCGCACTCGAAAAACCGATGGCACACACCACCGCTGCAGAGCTAAAAATGCGACCTGCAACAGATTTCTTTGTTCTAAACATAGTATTCTCCTCAAAACCAAAAAAGCGCCGTTTTCATGAATCCTATTGAGTTTTACGAACTCTCCAAGACGACAGTTTTTCTTTATAAAAAATACCCCTCGAAGAGGGATTTTCATATAGCTAAAACATTCTTCTCATTGATTTTTTATCAATAGAGAAAAGGTCTCGCCGCCCAAGGTGCATTTTAAATGCAAAAAGTACGTCATGCGGGCGGGGCCCCAGCTCAGAGTTGCGAAGGCCGCACGGGCCCCTCCCTGCACCCTCCCCATCCTTGGCCGACGCTTCCATTCTCTCGACGTTTTATTATCATCATTAAATTATTTAATAGTCTTTCTCGCTTACACCAACATATAAATCAACTTATCATTTTTCATACAAATAAAAAAGTCATCGCGGGGTGCGTTGTGGAGCACCTCGCGATGACAATTCTTCATTCCAATATTTTACTTCTTGACGGTGATGCGGAAGGCTTGGCCGCCGTTTTTCGCCTTGACAACGTACACGCCGGAGTTCTTGACAATTCCTGCGGTCATCGCATGGAGATCTTCGACACCGCGAGTCGTGAACGCACCGACCATCTTGCCCTGAGCATCAAAGACATTGTAGCTCTTTTCGGCACTGGAAATCAGCTCAATCTTGCCCGGAATCGCAGTCGGATTCTCTGTATTGATAACCGTATCCGTGACATCCTTCTTCGGCTGATTTTCGTAAATCTTGTTCATTTCGTCACTGCCATACTTTGCAGGCGGAATGTCCTTGTTCCAGCCAAAGTTCTTGAAGCCAAGGAGAGAGTATTCCGTCGGGTCGTTCAACTGCTTACGAACCGGAGCAATACGGAACGTATGAGAATACTCCCTGTTGGCGTTCAAGCGGTAAGCGTCAAGCGGTTCTGCACCCCAGGAGTTGATACCACCGAGACCCATCTGGTGCAAATCCACACGGAGCGTGATATCCTTGTCGCGCTTGAGTTCCCACGGGAGTTTCACGTTGGTGAGCTGTTCCGGCGTGTAGTGCTGAGCGCTGAATTCCATACGCGGATTACCCACAATCATGAGGCCCTTGCCAGTCTTTTCGTTCGTAAGCGTAGCCCACTTCACATCCGTACGCTGGCCCGTTTCGCCAATTTCCATGTACATGACCGTCATAGAATCAGCATACGTCGAATAGAGTCCCATGAAGCTTCCACGATTACGTCCAAGGTAGTTCTCGTCTGGGCCACGACCAAAGTAACGGACCTTTTCGTAACCGCCCGGCACCGTAAAGAGCGTACCTACGTTCGGGATATAGCTCTTGGTGCGATCCGGATTGAACGTGTAATCCACTACGATATCGCCGCTGCCATAAACAGTGTAGGTCAATCTCATCTTGGAACTGCCCACATCCGGGAAGCTAAAGTTGAAGGTCACCTGCGTTTCTTGAGCAGAAACTTCCTTGACTTCAGAAGTCACATTGCGCTTCTTGCTTGCGTTGCGCCATTCGCCATGGCCACGTTCCATGTTGAAGCCCTTGTCGTTATCGGTCGGAGCGCGCCAGAAGTTCGGAATACCGCCATTCTTGATGATGGTATCGCCATCGAGAACGTAACTTGCAAGCGTTCCAGCCCTTTCATCGAACTTGATGGTGAAATCCTTGCCTTCGATGGTGAGGCCGTTGCTCTTATTGACCTTAGCCGTTTCCATGGAGCTGATATCAAGTTCGGTGGACCAGAGCTGACCCAAATCGATACCGAACTGTTCATGACCGATGCTATAACCGGCATTTGCCCAAAGTTCATCCTTCTTCAAGCGGAAATCAATATCCAAGTGGTATTCTGCACCAACCGACGGTTCAATTTTCGGCATGTCGATGGTCACGGTCTTCTTTTCGTTCGGACCGATGTTCATCTGAGATCCGTCAATCTTGCCGCTGTGAATGATCTTACCGTTTTCACGAATTTCCCAGAAGGCATCGAGGAAGTCGCCGAGGTTCTTGTAGAGGTAACGGCTCTGGATTTCAATCTTACCCTTGGCCGCATCGACGTTCTTTACGCGCACTTGGCTATACTGGTATTTGACTTCCCACATTTCCGGCTGAATCTTTCTGTCCGGGAACACAAGGCCGTTTGCGCAGAAGTTGTCGTCGTTCTGCCAGTCACCCCACATGCCGCCGAACTCGAAGAACGGAGTGCCCTTGTGACGAAGACCCTGGTCGATGAAGTCCCAAATGAATCCACCGAAAGCGCGCGGGTTGCCGTAGAAAGCGTCCATGTATTCCTGCAAGTCGCCCACGGAATTACCCATAGCGTGCTCGTATTCGCACAACATAATCGGCTTGTTGGCATCTCTGTAGTTTTGAATTGCGTCCGGACCGAAGTACATCCAGCTGTTCACATCGGCATTGTTCCAGTCGCCTTCGTAGTGGACAAAGCGGGTGGAGTCAATTTCGTGGGCACGCTGGCGTTCGGAAGCGAATACGTTACCGTTACCGGCTTCGTTACCGAGCGACCACAAGATAATGCTGGGGTGGTTCTTGTCGCGCTGCACCATGGAATTCATACGATCGACAGCCGGAGCGCGCCAGTCATCGCTATTCTTCGGCAAATCGTTGTTGGCGCCATGGCTTTCGACGTTCGCCTCGTCAATCACGTAAATACCGTACTTGTCGCAAAGATCGTACATCACCGGATTGTTCGGGTAGTGCGACATGCGAAGAGCGTTAATGTTAAAGCGCTTCATGAGAATCACGTCTTTTTCCATACGTTCGTAAGTCACCGCACGTCCGTTATCCGGATCGAGTTCATGACGGTCAACACCATGGAACTTCACCGGCATGCCGTTCACGAGCAAACGCGGAGCGCCATTTTCTTTCTTGATTTCAATCTTTCTAAAGCCAATCTTGTTACTTTCAACCTGGATAATCTTGCCGGACTCGTCCTTGAACGCGAGCACAGCGGTATAAAGATCAGGAGTTTCCGCAGACCAGCGCTTCGGAGAAGAAAGCGGGAGGTCGAAATGCACGCTCTTTTCACCAGCAGCACCAATGCCAGAAACCCTCTGGGCAGAGGGCTTGATGACTTCGGCACCGGAAGCATCGTACAAGGAAAGCTCGACAGTGTATTCGCCAGACTGCTTACCTGTAGAATTATAGACCCAAACGGTCGTCTTCAAGAGACCGTCCTTGTAATTGTTCGTAAGGGTGGCATCAATCTGGAAATCCTGAATGTGGACTTCGGGAACCGCGTAAATATAGACATCACGCATAATGCCGGAAAGACGGATAAAGTCCTGGTCTTCGAGCCAGGAGCCGTCGCACCAGCGGAACACCTGCACAGAGATGTTATTTTCACCCTTGCGGAGGTACTTGTTGATATCGAATTCGTGGCCAGTGAACGTGTCTTCGCTATAGCCAACGTAATTGCCGTTCACCCATACGTAATAAGCGGATTCAACGCCTTCAAAGTGCAAACGGATGCGCTTGCCATCCCATTTTTCGGGAACTGTAAAGTTACGGCGGTAATGGCCCACCGGGTTAAAATCAGTCGGTGCATACGGGGGAGAAACACGGTTATTCTGGGACCACGGATAAACAACGTTCGTGTAAATCGGATGGTCATACCCCAAAAGCTGCCAGGAACTCGGGACCTTGATTTTGTCCCACTTGGACACGTCGTAATTGTCCTTATAGAAATCGTTATTGCGCTGGCTCGGTTTTTCGACGTGGAAGAATCTCCACTCGCCCGTAAGCGTCTGATACCATTCCGAAGCGTGACGATCGCCCTTCACGGCTTCTTCGACTGTCGTATAAGGCATCGAAGTCACGTGCGGATTTAACCGGTTCACGCCAAAAATTCTCGGTTTGCCATTCCATTCATCATTGGGCTGGGCAAACGAAAAAACAGCCGACACAAGGCCAGCAGCCAAAACCAAAGACAAACTAGAACCAAAGTTCATAAGTCCTCCCTTATCATATTCCTGCATAAAAAATACCCCAAAATTCAGAATGATTCACGACTTATTCTGCTAGTTTCGTGGATATATTGTCAAAGGTCAAACGCCTACAAAGACTTTAATTACTGCAATTTGGAATATTGGGGATTGGGTGTTTTTCAGCGAATCATCGCGTCATCTCATCTGCACACGACGGGTCATGTGCAATTCTTTGCTACGAAGAATATACACACCTGTTGCGAACCCAGCTTTCCTAAGCGTCCTCAAAATAAGCTGCATGTCAGTATTAGATAACGAGATGCGCCCTAGAAACGAGCCTAACGCACTGAATACATCAACAGAAAAGCTTTCCATATTCACGAAATCGTCTTTTTTTAACGACATGTCTTCAATTTTTTTAATAGGCCGAATATTCAAAGACCAATGAGCCGTCAATTGGACATCTTCGGTCACGTTATAGCCATACAGCACAATATTTTTTTGAGGAACTGTATCAGATTTACTCGTCCAACCCGAAAAAACATACCCTTGCTTTTGGGGTTGAGGAATTTCAATACGATCTAAAAATTTGATTGATTCGGGTATCGCCTTTTTATTTTCAAATTGGCCCCCCTCTAGCGCAAACGAAACCGTACGAGATTTTTTCATCATTTTTTTAAGCCACGCTTCACGCGACGTAAACCATTTTTGGGCAACAATAGAATCATACTTCACAGGATTGTAACTTAGCAGCCCCCATCGCACAAGGTCACAATAACGAGCGTTAACAATCTGACCGCCTAAAGCATTATCCAAGCCTTTCAATTTCTTTTCAAGATTTTTCCAAAGAATCGGAGCGACGCTATCGTATAAGGCTTTGTACGATTTTGCAAAAATCCTATTAGAACTTTTGAACATCGAGGCCGCATACATACGGTTTTCGTCGTGCTGAATCGACCACTTTCCATCTCGCATATAATTCGTATCAAAATCCCAATTTGTCAGCATCTGGAGTTTTGATGTTTTCGTCGTATCATATTTCGACATGAATATATTCGAGCCAGCCGCATCCAGCGTTCCTAAAAAGTCGTGCACCAAAAGCCATCGTGCAAAGCTCGTGACATCAATGTAGTGGTCATACGCACCGTAGCCGACATGCCACTCTAACACTTCCACATAATTTTTTATATAGAAAATTTGGTCTATCGAAATCTTGTCGTCATCGGGATACTTAAAAGTATATTTTTGATTGTAACCCGAAGTTTCAAACATTACATCTTCATTCCACCAGTACGCATCACGTTCGATGATATACCCATCCTTGGACACATCAACTCTGGACTCGTTGCGATTTACGGATTCCATAAGCAGGTACAAACCGCGATAGTCGTTATTGATGAAAACATTAACAAAGCTATACTTGGGAGTCCAAGGCACGCCGGCAATATCGCAGACCCAAAAACCTATGACTGTATTGAGCGTTGTTGCGTCTTTGTGCAGAATCCATTCCTTGTCCCGAAAAGATTTTCCGCTGCGCGAAATCAACGGAGCGAGCAAATCGGCCTTTTTCTGTAATTTTAGTTTATACGAAGATTTTCCATCCAAATCGACACTCGTGTTACCGCGAAGCTTTATCGTAAGCCCGCTGGCATCTTTTTTATAGTCACCGCTCTCATAGACAACATTACCACTAGTATCGATGATTTGCATTGACGCAGGGACCTTCGTCGCATTGGTAATCCCACGACCATAAACTTTATTGGGCGCATAGGCATATTCGGCAGTAGGTTCTTCGCCATCAACAGTGTTGATTTTTACTATAGGCAAGCCCGTATATGCAACAACAAAAATATCCGAAGGCTCACTTATTCCTTCAGAAGACGTCGCTATACAGAAATAGAATCGGACGCCCTTATTCGGGAAAGATGCTGACATAAAATGTCGGGAAGTTTCACCCTCAATAGCTATACCCGATCTAACGGAATTAGAGGTGCTTTTATACCACTGATACGACACTTCCCCTTCTAGGGGTACATCACAGGTGAGTTCTACCGGTTCACCATGTTTCGAAAGGCTGACAACTGCACGCGGTGGATCCAAAGCAGAAGAAGAATCTGTTTGCGCAGAAACAATTCCTACGGCGAAAAGCCATACGAATATTCCTAAAAGAACTTGTTTTTCCACGCACTCCTCCTACACAAGGAATTGGACAAAAGTAGGCCCAATTCCCCCCTCATTTGTAGGAATATAGAAAAAAAGACCCCGATCTGCTGTGATCGGGGCGACAATTTAAACCGTTCAGGATAACGTTTTACTTCACAAGCACGCGGAACGTCTTGGAATGGCCAACGCTACGCACCATATAGACACCCGGGACATAGCCTGCCGAGCGGATGGACTTTGCAAGGCTCTGGCCCTTGGCCTCGACGTAACCAAGATGCTTGCCGGTCATGCTAAAGATCGAGTAAGACTTTTCAGCAATCGGGAAATCAATGCGAGTATGGCGAATCGAGGAGATGTCACCGCCTTCTTCGCACTTGTCGTCCTTGCAGAACTTGATCCAATCAACGTTCACGAAGTTGCCGACAATCTTCATCCTGAGCACATGTTCACCCTTCGCGATTTCCTTTGTTTTCGCGGTAACCGTCGAATAAGTGGACCAGTCTTCGCCCTTTTCGGCCTTGATGACATCGGTGATTTCCTTGTCGTCAATGAACAACTGGACACCCACGTCTTCTGAGGCAGTAGCCATGTTCAACTGAACCGTGTATTCGGCAGCGGCTTCGTTATTGATGGTGTATTCGACCCATTCGCCGTCTTCGGTGTAGCCAAGAGCGTAACCCTTGGAGGCGTCAGCCGAATCAATCTGGACGATATCGACTTCGTCTTCGCGATAGGCCTTGCCCTGATTATCGCGGTCGTTGTCGTAGAACGCCTTGTTGTGTCCGCCTTCATCGTAGTTTTCGGCTTCAATCTTGCCCGGAATTGTGGCAGCCTTGCCCTTGTAAGGCGTCTGCGGAACAGCGGACTTTTCGCTTTCCATGTACCAGTAGTCAAAATCGAAACCGCCCTGCTTGACGACGAAGAACAAGTCTTCAACGCCTGCGGCACCATTCAAATCAAACGAACTTTCTTGCCAGCTGGAGCTCTTCGGCACATCGATAGTCGCAAGTAAAGCGCCATTTTCAGACTTTGCATGGAGTTCAATCTTGCCGCCGTTGCCCTTCGTGCAAACAATAATTTTGTCGGCACCATCGCCCATATCCACGGAGCGAACCTTCGTATAGAAATTGTTGCCCATGTTGGTCAGATAGACGTTGTCGCCTTGCTTTGCCACATGCCTGATGATGGTGTAACCACCGCTCCTGTCAACATTGATGCCGCCTACCCAGGACTTGGTTTCTGCTTCGACACGTTCAAACGGATCGAGATTCTTGATGGGCTTCTTGACACCGTCATTCGTAGATTTAATCGTCGGAATCGTGCCGTCTGCATTCCAAGTGAATTCTTCGATCGCGGTAGAACGGCTGTAACCACCGCCACTCACGTTCTTCTGGTTGTGATAGAAGAAGAAGCTGCGGCCCTTGAAGTCGATGAGACCGGAGTGGTTCGTGAACGCCGTGTTGTTGCCCTGATCCATGATGATGCCACCCCATTTCCACGGGCCCGTCGGAGAATCACTCGTCGAATACGAAATCTTTTCGGGAACGCCATGGGAAGCGTAAATCATGTAATACTTTTTGTCGCGTTTGTGAATCCACGGACCTTCGGTATAGACAGAGTTTCCGTTCGGAGAGAATCCGCGGCTCATGTCAGTCACCTGAATCTGGCCGTCAAACTCAATCATGTTTTCTTTGAGCTTGGCGTAATAAAGCTTCGGGTTGCCCCAGTAGAGCCAAGCTTGTCCGTCATCGTCAATCCATACGGTCGGGTCGATGTAGTCCCAGTTCGGACCAGCGAGATGCTGTCCGTTGCGGGCGTCCTTGAACGGACCTTGCGGCTTGTCAGCCACAGCAACGTTGACAGCGCGGCCACCGCGAGTCGATTCCACCGTCACATAATAGTAATACTTGCCGTTGCGACGGACGACTTGAGCGGCCCAGTCGCCGTTATCTTTTGCGTTGCCGCCAAAGTCCTTGTTCGAAAGGATGAGCTCACCCATATCGGTCCAGTTCACCATATCGGTGGTGCAAGAAACACGCCAACCGTGCATGGTAAAGAAGGAACCGCCTTCGTCGTTACCGGTATAGACGCAGACCGTATCACCGAACACGACCGGAGCCGGGTCTGGCGAATAGTACGTCTGGATAATCGGGTTTTCTGCAAATGCGTTCACGGCAAAGCCAAGTCCAAACGCAATTGGCAATACTTTATTCAGATTCATATTACACTCCTTATCCCACTTTTTACTTTACCTGAACCATCTTGCCAAACGTCTTGTTTACGCTTTGGACAAAATAAATTCCAGATTTAAAATTCTTGGCATGCATCTGCTGAAGCACGGAACTCATCGTTGGCACGCCCATCAAGCGGATTGTTCCAACATGGTGGCCGCGGATATCAAAGACGTTCAGCGTAGAGCTGCGAGAGATATCCATATTCAGACCGTAACGGAGGCTCGGCTTGATAGAAACAAGTTCATCTTTACTCTTGCCAAACTTAATCCAGTCGATGTTCAGGAAATCGCCCGTGATGACCACGCGAAGCACATGTTCGCCCGCTTCAAGAGCCGCAGTCTTTCCATCGACAAAGCTATAGGTGCTCCAGTCTTCGCCCTTCGGGGCAACAATGGTATCGCTAATGGCCTTGCCATCCATAACGAGCTGGAAGCCCGCATTTTCGGCCCCCGTAGAGACATTGGCGAGGAACACGTATTCACCAGCATCGGCAACTTTCACCGTGTATTCCATCCATTCGCCAGCGCTCGTGTAACCCACGGCATAGCCTTTCGTCTTGTCAGTAGAATCAATCTGGACAACGTCAACGCCGTCTTCACGATAAGCGTTACCTTCGTTCACAAAGTCCTTATCGCTATACGAAACGCTCTGGCCGCCTTCGTCGTAATTTTCCACTTCAATCATGCCCGGAATCGTCATGTTTTCGACAAACGGAGTCTGCGTCATGGTGTTGGAGAAATCCGGAAGCGGGATGTTGTTGATCCTGTCACCGATTTTCTTGAATTCGCTCTGGAGACCCGCAGCAGCAGCAACTGACTCGATATAGCCACCGTTGTTACGTTCTGTAAACTGGCCCGCTTGATTACGGCCCACACCGTTCGGAGCATTCCTGTAAGAGTTATTTTCGACAACAAAGCCACTAGAACCTTCGTCGAGGTAAATCGGGAGAACCCAGTAATCAGACCACTTGGAGGCACTGTAATCGTGGAGGTAGTTTTCCTTGATTTCGCTACCGGTACCTTGGTTACTCAAGGTATAAATCGGTCCGGAATCGCAGAGCAAACGAGAAATATGATGAATGTTGTTCTTATTGACATGGTTGTTCGTCATAGCGGTTTGGTCTTTGGTCCAGCCAAACCCAAGAGAAATTCCGGAGTAGTTAGTATAGGAAACTTCGTTATTTTCAATCACTACATAGCGCGGATAGCCAGCACCGATACCCACAGCACCCTGATGTTCGTTTGTCGCGTTGGTCACGAGGTTATTGCGAATGGTATCACGTGTACTGATTTCGTCCTTGTCCTTCGGATTGTAGGCGATATGAATTTCGGTCGTGGAGTCCTGATAGAACTTGCCAAGCATAATACCTGCAGCGCCAATTTCATAGAACACGTTGCCTTCGATCACGTCATCGTTCGTTCCCGACACAAAGTCAAGGCCAGTTGCGGCCATTTGCGTAAAGGTGCAGTTCTTGACCAAGAAATGGTGAGCGTTTTCGACACGGAAGCCGGCATCGGGGCGCCACAGCAAGAACTTGTTGCTATTCAACCTTTCCCAATTTCCGCGGCCAGGATCCGGAAGGACATCCACATTGAAGTTTGCCGCCTGCAAATCCAAGAAGCCTTCTTCGCTGGGGCGAGTGTAGTTGGAATGAGCAAAGTTCAAGCCTTCAAAAGACATATAGCCAACTTTGTTCTTGGTATCCTTACCTAAAACGCTGAACATGGTATTGAGGCGGGGAGCAACCACATTGGCCGTAGCCATGTTTTCGCCAGAACGGGGCTTATAATAAAGCACATGTTCCTTTTCGTCCAAATACCATTCACCCGGAGCGTCAAGCAAATCGTAGGAATTTTCTAGATAGAAAACCTGCTGCTTGGGAGGATTACTCATGAAGGCGGTTCCGAGCATGGGGTAAGCACGATGGAACAGCTTGGTGCGTTCAGGGTCCTTGGGGATGAGTTTTGCAGTCCCACCGTTCACCTGAACCTTTTCCAATCGCAAGATGCTTTCGGCCCAAGCAATCATCAAATGGATTTCAACATCCTCAATGTTCTTGATATTCTTGACGTAGTCCGCAGAAACATCAAAGGCGCGGCCCGTAGAGTCCACCTTCGTGAGACGTACGAAATCATGATCAAAGGTGCCAGCACCCTTCTCATTTGAAGCAACCGCGTTGGGGAAGCAAGCGCGAACAGCCTTCTTGCCGTTCACATACAACTGACGGAATCGACCATCGACGCCTTCGGCCTTCCAAATGTTATTCTTTTCGTCATGAATCGTCCAGCCCGTAACCGGCATACCACCCGTAATGAGCGGATTTTCGCCGTCAGCGGCTTTATAACGCACGTAATGTCCGTCCTTACCGCCATCGGCCTCGGTAAAATTCACCGTCGAGGGAAGTGCGTAAGTACCTTCGCGTAAAATGACTTCGATGTCGCCCGTCATGGAGCCGTTTATGGCTCGCACGGCCTTCTGGGCCTGCGCAATCGTCTTGAAGGGAGCATCTTTTGTTCCTTTGTTCGAATCGTTTCCACCCGGCGCCACATAGAACGTAGCCTGAACAGCAGCATCAACAATTGTTGCGCCTAGAAAAAGCGCAGACAATGCAGCAAATCGACCAAACTTTTTAGAGCCCATACCTAACCTCACTTAAAAAGGACTAATTATAGCCACCCTAGCAACACTTTAAAAATATCCTTCGATTTATGTTTTTTTCCTCACTCAAGACCAATCATTGTGGATTGTTTATCCATAATGCTAGTGGTTAGTGGGATGTGGAGTGTGGAGTGTGGAGTGTGGAGTGTGGAGTGTGGAGTGTGAGGTGTGAGGTTATTGTAATAGGAAATGCTAGTGGTTAGTGGTTGGTGGTTGGTGGGATGTGGAGTGTGGAGTGTGGAGTGTGAGGTTATTGTAATAGGAAATGCTAGTGGTTAGTGGTTGGTGGGATGTGGAGTGTGGAGTGTGAGGTGTGAGGTTATTGTAATAAGAAATGCTAGTGGTTAGTGGTTGGTGGTTAGTAGGCTGCTGGATGCAAAAATGATTGAAGCAAAATACCTCGCCGGGAGGCGAGGCATTTTGAATGTGTTTTGAGGAGAATTTAGAATATCGATTCAGAGCATGCCGAAGCACGCGAGAGCAATTTTAGCCATATCGAGAGAACGATGCGTTATCGCACGTTCACGCGATAGATTTGATTACCCTTGACGGAACGCACCATGTACATGCCACGGGCGTAACCCGCATGCTTAAGCGCCTGAGCCGTACCCATGCCGTTCAAGTCGATGCGGCCAAGATGCTTACCCGTTGCGCTGAACACGTTGTACGAATTTGCGGATTCGGACAAAGCCAGTCGAGCAGAGACCTTATCCGTCTTGTCTTCGCACTTTTCCTTATCGCAGAAGTTGATGTAGTCGATATCCATCCAATCGCCAGTTACCGTAAAGCGAAGAATATGTTCGCCCTCGGTCAGCTCAGCCTTGGCCTCGACCTCGTTGTATTCATCGAAATTGTTTTCGCCCGTAGTTGCTGCCGGGACCGCAATTTCTTCGGTAATATCCTTACCATCAATGGAAAGCTTAAAGCTCCCTGACGTACCGCCCGACGCCACGGCAGCGTACATGAAGTAAGTCCCCTTCTTAGCAACCTTCACGGTGTATTCGAGCCATTCACCAGCCTGGTTGTAGCCGACAACGACGCCAGTAGCCTTCTTGTACAGGTCAACTCCCGTATCCTTGCGGTAGTCGCTATCGCCATGATTTTCGGTATCACTTTCGTTATAAGTTGTGTTGCCCTGGCCTACACCGTTAATGTCGAAATCTTCCATTTCAATCTTGCCCGGAATGTCGAGAGGCTTGCCCTTGAACATCTCGCGAGGAACCGGCTTGAGAACCAAGCGGAGGAGTGCAGAACCGTGAGCCGGGAGTTCGATAGAAACGCTGGAAACCGGTCCCAAATCCTTCTTTTTCCAGGCATCGCGGACTTCCACCTCGCCTTCTACGCCAATATCTTTAAAATTGCATTCAACAGTCTGGGTAGAATTGTTGTTGTTCAAAAGCGCCACGGCAAGATCGCCATTCTTCAAAGGCTTGGTCCAGACCTGCTTGCCTTGCTTGTCAGAGACGCGGTGCCCCTGAACACCCAAAGAGTCCTGGTTGATGGCAATCATGTCCTTATTCAGGTAAAGTTCCTTAGTTTCGTTGCTCATATTGCGAACGTCAGAACTAATCATGATGGGGGCCGCCATGATGGACCACATCGTCATCTGGGAGCGCTGTTCTTCGTAAGAGAGGCCCCTGTTGCCCACTTCGAGCATGTCCGGGTCATTCCAGTGGCCGGGTTTTGCAATCTGCCAGTACTTGTTGTTGGCATCAATAATTTCATAAACGCCACGGTACCAGGAGGTAGAAATCCATTCGGGGCCGATATCGAAAGTGGTACGCCAGAGGTTAGCGATTTTGGGCATCCAGTCCTTGTATTCCCACATGCAAATACTGAACACGATATCGCGCCCGGAATTGCGGAGAGCCTTGGACATGGCGGTGTAATCTTTTTCCTGGGTATTCGGATCAGAGTCGCAGTTATCGTACTTCCAGTAGTCAACGCCCCATTCTGCCAACTTCTTGGCGTCCTGTTCTTCGTGACCATTGGAACCGCTCTGGCTATCCCATTTGCTGTTGTAATGGTGGCAGGTACGCTTACCGCGGTCGCCGTAAAGACCGAACTTCAAACCCTTCTTATGCACGTAATCGGCAATGGCCTTCATGCCGCTCGGGAAAGTCTTCGGGTTGTTCTGGAGGTTGCCCTGGGCATCGCGCTTGGTATCCATCCAGTTGTCGTCAAGGTTCAGGAAAACGTAGCCCGCATCCCTCAAGCCAGAAGACACCATGGCATCGGCAATTTCCTGAATCTGCTTTTCGTTGATGTTTTCGTGGAATACGTTCCAGCTGTTCCATCCCAGCGGTGGCGTAAGCACCAAAGTGTCGGCACTAGCAAAAGCCGCCCCCACCATACTCGTTAAAGCCAAAGTTGCCAACACTCCAAGTTTGCAACCGTTCTTTTTATTCAAACCAAACATAGGCACTCCTGTTCCTGGATATTAGTACTATCCCCAAGCTAAAAATATCCCCAAAAAAAAGGAAAAAAGCCGCAGATTAAGGAGATTCCTTTGACATTTTATCCACGATGGATATAAAAAACCCCGAAACAAGTCCGGGGTGACAGTTAAAAAGTCCGGGGTGCCGGCATCACCTTACACGTTACCTATTACTTTTTCAGTATTTTCCCGTAGTAGGCGCCACGGGCGTTGTTCGTACCGTTCACGCTACGGCCCTTGAGGTCGAACTTGCCGCGGTCGTAATTCATCCTGAACTCGCCCGTGCGGGTATTGAACTGGCCGATGACGGTCGTATGTTCTTCGTTTCCGTCTTCGTTGTCGATGATAATGCTCATGATTTCAGGCAGTTCGGACGGGCGAGTCGCGTAAGCACCGTTTGCACGGGCGCCCGACAAATTCTCCTTGACGAGGTAGGCACGCATCGGAGGAATCCAAGCGCCTTCGCCAACTTTCACGAAATCGCCCACCTTGATTTTATCGTCGTCGGAATTTGCCGCGGCAAAACCGTAAGCCTTGCCCAGTTCCGGGTCGCCATCAACCCACTTCTTGTACGCCCAGGTGCCGCGGAAGGCATAGCCGTTAGCCGAGGTTTCCGCATCCGCAGTCTTCTGAAGTTTCAGGGGGAAGGCTTCTTCCATAAGTCTGAAAGTTCCTGATTCACCCATCTGCACCAAGTACGGAGTGTTCGCTGCCAATTCTACATTCCCATAAACCATGGGAACACCTTTAGCATCAGTTATTTTATTGGCATCGACCCAATTCTCTGTAGCCCACACGACCTTCATCTTAACAGCATCATTGCCTTCCTTATCCTTGCCGATGCCGTTATAGCGGAGCGCCGCCTCGAGTCCATTGACATTGTCCGTTTCTACAGAGAACGGAAGTGTCATAGTCGAATACGTTAATGGAGTAAACTCGCGATTGAACGATAAGCTGTTCACCTTGATTTCGTCAGCGATATTGAGGGCATCCTTACCGTCATAGCTACCATCAATCACGGCATAGACGCTGTCTGGATTGTCATTGGCCCTAGCAATGGTAACGCCAGCCAACGCATGGAGGACCTTGTCCGAAGTAGCGAGCTTGTAAAGGAAGTCGAAAACTCTTGACTGGACTTCTTCCGTATAAGCTTCTTTGTTGTAGAATTCATGTTTTTGGCCTTCTACAAAATACGTTTCCGGTTTTGCCTTGGTACCATTGTGAGCGGTCAACGCCGTATCGATAACATAGCTACCGTAAAGAGTTGGGGCATCGATATCCAGTGTAATGTTGTTCTTTATCGCATTTTTCAACATAGATGCAAGCAAAGGGCTCATTTTTGGAGCCATACTCTCAGCCTGCTCACTGGAATAGCCTTGACTAACCAAATAAGGCACAACGTATGGATTAATCAAAGCAGCAAATTCTTCATCATTAGGAAGCATAGAAGCTAAACTGTAATTAGACATCGGCTGACCATCCTTAAAAAGGACGGTTCCATCAGCATCACCGTGAGCAAGGAAAATCGGGGTCTTGTTATACTTAAGGACTGCAGGGTCATGCGTAGCGCCCCACAATGCCACAGCGCCATTAGCGTGAGCATCCAATGTATTTCCCACACCATAATCATTCAAACCACCGAGAGCCGGGCGATTAAGCCCTGCTTGATAACTCTCAGGAGGAAAATCTGTTTCCTTGCTTGTATAAATATTCTCTATAGCAAGAATAGCACCGGCACTATTACCAAGAACATAAATTCTTTCTGGATCAATACCATACGTTTCTGCATTCGCGCGCAGGTAGCGGACAGCAGCATTGATGTCTTGCACACCGCGATAAACGGCACGAGCATAATCCGCCGCATCTATTTTCATTTCATAAGCCGCATTTTTTAACAACTGCCCTACTAATTCACCAACATCCGCAGGAATTGTACCATCAACATCTTGAACCGTTACGCCAAGACGATACCCAATAGACGCAGCAACAAAACCACGAGCAGCAAGCGAATCGCAATAAGCTACAGACTTTTGGTCTGTATCATCTTTTGCACCGGCAACAAAAGAACCTCCATGAGCGACAATAACAGCAGCTCGCTTTTCCGCCCCACCATCATTAGTAGGGGTGAAGATATCCATTTTCAAATTAATCTTTTCAACATTGGTTTCGTTTTTATAAAACGCAATAGATTGTCCAAAAGAAGACACTAAAGCAGAAAGATTGTGTTGTTCCTTAAGTTGCGGAACATCCGTCGCATAAACCACGTCCGCAGTTTTTTTAACGTCAAACGAGCAATCCTTGTAACGTTCACAAGCTGCATTTGCGGCTGTTGCAAGAGCAGTCACAGTAAATAAAGCAATCGGTAATTTATAATTAAAAAGAGATTTCATGAAACCCTCCGGTTAAAAACATACAAAATATAACATATTTTTTTCTGTTTTATTTATATCAAACAAAAAAGTCCCCCTAGAGCGGGGGACTGTCCTGATGGAGAGAACGAATTTAAACCCTTTTAGCGATCTACAGGCACCATGAACGCGCGGTTTTTACTGCGCAGGATATAGACGCCCTTGCCAAAACCGGCATTTCTCAGCGTCTTGGACATGCTCGGCTCATCGTTTTCGATGATTTCCACAAATCCAATGCGCTTTCCGGCTAGGTTATAAACGCGGAACAGAGTTTCTGCAGCACCCACGCCCAAACGCAAATTCGTGGCAATACCCGCCTTGCCTGTATCTGCCGGAGCTACAACTTTGCCTGTATCCGCAGGTGTTACAGTCTTGCTCGTATCCTTTGGCGTGACAGTTTTACCCGTGTCTGCAGGCGTGGTCGTCTTGCTGGTGTCCTTTGGCGTCACCGTCTTACTCGTATCTTTAGGCGGTTCCGTCTTGGTCGTATCTGTGGACTTGTTGATGGGGCCGTCCAGCGAGTACTGTTTCACGAAATTCCAGATTTCGACGCTCGTGTTGACACTGACAGCCTCGTCCATGGAATACCAATGCCCCTTGCCAGCAATCGTCAGCAAGCGAATTTCGACGCCGTCCGAGCAACCGCTCCACACTTCGAGGGAGGCGGCAGACCCCGGCTTACTTGTCGGATACGGCTTGGTTACCTTGGAATTCGAAGAACACTTGTTGAACGGCACCCAACTTTTGAGCGTGTTTACGGTGCTGTTGTAGTTCACCACATCGTCAGTCGTGCCGTGCGTGTGCATAATCGGCATCGCACGTTTGGCCGACGAAGGTCCACCACCGCCGGAAACAGGCGCAATGGCCGCAATCTGGTCGCTCATCTTGTTTGCGACAACGTAACTCATCATGCCGCCCATCGAGAATCCAGAAACATAAACGCGTTTCTTGTCGATGCCGTATTTGTTGTTCATCTCGTTGATGATGGCCTTGATGAAATTGAGGTCCTTGTCTCCACCGGTGTCCCATGCCCTATTCTGTCCATTGGGGAACACAACCACAAAACGCCCCGTATCGGCGACGGGTTCCCACTTGGCCGCGTTTTTCTGGTAGGCCGCATCTTGGTTGTAGCCGTGCATCTGGATGATGAGCGGGCGATTTTTCTCGATGTTTCTCGGCGCATACACCAACATATCGCGGTTAGTGCCGTTCACGTTGATGTTGTCTGCAACGGAAACACCCGTAAGGCCCATCAAGGCAATGGATGATGAAATAAGAATTTTTTTGAGTTTGTTTTTACCAAACATACCTTACCCCTTTAAAGTAAAACATAACATCCACCCAAATAGAAAATACTTTCAGGCTTGTGAAACTTCGCAAGCGCTCATTTATTTTTTGTTGCGTTTTGTCAATGAGATTAGAACGCCGCTACGCGGCTACAGACGAAAGACGTGAGAAAACAACTGGCCCCGGAATAAATCCGGGGTGACAGTAAAAAAGAGCCGGGGTGACAAAAAAGTCCCCGGTTAAGGGGACTACTTGAGGAGATTGTGAAAAATTACTTTGTCACGGAGATGCGGAGGGTGTGCCCGCCGTTGACGGACTTCACGAAATAGATTCCGCTCTGTTTCACAAGCGCGTTCACCTTGGTACGGACATCGAATGCGTTCGAAGCATCGACGCGACCGACGAACGAACCGTCAATGCCATAGACGCCATAGGTTCTGGAAGCATCCATGCCGTAACGGAAGCCCTGGATTCTATCCGTCTTGCATTCATCCTTGCAGAACTCCAACCAATCGACGTTCACGTTGTTGCCGACAATTTCCACCTTCAAAGCGTGTTCGCCTTTTTCGATTTCCTTTGTCTTGGCAGAAACAGTACTGTAAGTGGACCAGTCATTTTCCGAATTCTGCTTAGCAATAATATCGTCCGTAACGGCCTTTCCATCAATATAGAGCTTGACGCCCGCATTTTCGGAAGGTGTTGCCATGTTTACTTTCACTTCGTAAGTGCCCGTTTCGGCGAAATTCACGGTGTAGCGCAACCATTCGCCTTCAGCAGTGTAGCCAATGGCATAGCCCTTGGACTTGTCGGCGGAATCGAGCTGCACAATATCGACCGGATCTTCGCGGTAGGCCTTGCCCTGGTTGTCGCCATCGGAATCGTAGTAGGCGCGGTTCGACTTGCCCACATCGTAATTTTCCGCTTCGACCTTGCCCGGAATCTTGGCGGCAACGTCTTTGTACGGAGTCGGAGGAGTCGTGTCCTGCGTACCGCCCAGATAAATTTCATCCTTGTAATCGGTACCTACCTTGAACCAGTCAAAGTCCGCATAGCCGCCTGCCTGCTTGGTCGCAAAGTTGAAGAGGCCCCAGCGTACACCCACGAACATGTGGAGGTCGTAATTGAGCTTTACGTCATTACCAATCTTTGTCCAAGTGTTACCATCGGTGCTATAGTAGAAGTATGCAGTACCGCGGTCAATGGGCAAGTCAAAATCGATTCGCAGATAAACCTTGGAGTCCGAAAGAGCTTGGCTTGCAGCTTGTCTTTCACCATCCTTGTTTCCAGTGTACATCACAACCTTGTAATTGCCACCGTCTTTTGCAAGAGCGACAAAGCCCTTGTCATCTTGCAATGCCACAAGGCCAGCCATGTCGCCATCCTTCATGCCCTTGCCATCCACAAGCGTACGGCCAGAGCTCTTGGGGCCAAAGGAACGCTGCGTGAGCGTGTTCTTCGCATTGACAATGCGGTTATCGGTACGGCCAGTGGTAATGCGCAAGAATCCCGGATTTGCCGTCAAGGACCAGTTCTTGTTATCCGGGTTGTGGTTCCACTGCCATTCAAGCGGGAGCACATCGGAATCAAAATCGTCAGAGGTTACCATGCCATAACCCGGCAGCGGGGATTCCGGCAAGTCAATCGTCGCAGGCGCCTTGGAGCCACTTGTGGGTACGGGCCAGCCGTCCTTCCATTCCATCGGAACTAAGTGCGACATACGTCCAACCGGGCCAGAATCGCGGAACAAGAGGGCATACCACTTGCCATCCGGCGTATCGAAAATGCCACCCTGCGCAACACCGTTATCGGACAAGAAATATCTTCCGCTAAATCCGGAGAGCAGGTTCTTGGAACGATACACAATTTCGCTACGGCTCTTGCCAGCCGGCCAGGAAATCGTGAACAGATAATATTCGCCATTGACTTTTTCCATGTGCGAACCTTCTTGTTGCACATAGTAATTGCTGGTACCAGTCACCTGGTTCACGCTCACGCCGCCGAGCTTGCCGCTACGGCCTCCGGCTTTTACGCCGCTTGCGTCGTCGTTCAACTGCACATAGCTAATCTGGTCGCCACTGCCGTAAAACACCCAAACAGTTCCATCGTCATCGAAGAACAGCGACGGGTCGTGATAGAACGGGAGCTGCACTTCGCTCCACGGGCCGGCTTCGACATCGGCGGTCTTGTACAAATGAGTTCTATTCGTCGTATAGGAAGGCGTCAAGACGTAGAAAAATCCCTTGTGATAGCGGATGCTCGATGCCCAGGAACCCTTGCCGTAAGCATCCTGGCCGCCATTCAAGCTGATGTTATTGCCGTTCGAAAGAGTCTGGTAGGCATAACCCACCGTGCGCCACTGGGCCAAATCCGTACTCTTGAATACAGGCACGCCCGGAGCAAAATGCATGGTCGTCGTAACCATATAATATGCATCGTCAACGCGGACAATAGACGGGTCCGGGCTATCGACGTACATAATCGGGTTATTGACCTTCACGGCAAAGCTATTCACAACAGCCGCCGCCAAAACCGTAAAAGCGGCAGATTTTGCCATTTTACTAAACAATCCCATAAACAACTCCTTTCCAACCAAGGATAGATAAGTTCTATAGAACCTAATTTACCCCATTAACATGCTTTTTTTCCTTGAAACCGCATGGTTTTTATGGATATTTTATCAATAGGTTAGCTTTCGTTTACAAAACGTGATGAATAATTCTCAACGCTTTGTTTTTTTTCTCAACACCATTTCGCAACACCCAAGGCACAGCCATCTATATTTTGTTTAGGTCTGGCACAAAATGGGGTTTGGTTGGACCGGGCGAACAAACGTGTTTGGAATGTTTAACAATACAAAAGGAGTCGCTATGACCATGTTCAAATCCATGGCATTTGCAGGATCAATCGCCGCCATGAGCACGCTTTCATTCGCGTGGAGTATCAGTGGCAACGTTGTTTCAGCCGGTTCAGGCAGAGCACTTTCCGGTGTCAAAATTACATCTTTCAACTATGCGGGTGTAGAATCCACGAGCGCTGAAGATGGCACTTTCACAATTTCCAATGATGGTACCGAAGCTCTGCGAAACATCAAGGTCGCAAAAGCATCTGTCCAATTCAACCACAACCTCATCACCATTTCTGGTGTCAAGGCCCAGACCATGACCGTTTCTGTCATGGATGCTCTCGGCAAAGTAGCCTTCTCCAAGACGGAACACAATGTCATGGGTTCCATGATTGTTGACCTGAACAAGAGCTCCGCCAAGGGCGCCAAGTTCCTCCGCATCAACGCAGACGGAAACCGCGGCACCTACCAGCTCGGCAAGACTGTAACCCTCCTCAAAGAAGGCGACCCGCTGCCGTTCCTGCAGTTCTCATTGGATGGTTACCAGAACGCCACCTACCAGGCCAAGGCCGAAGTCGAAACTGGCGTCGAGATTAAGCTGACAAGAGGCTCAAATATCAATCCACCTAATCCTCCGGAATCCAGCGCAGCAACCACGCCGGAAAGCTCCGCTTCTACGCCGGAAAGTTCTTCTGCCACAGCGGAATCCTCTTCTTCTGCTGAAATACAACAAGTCATCGTTGACTGCGCCGGCAAGACTGCAAAGGTCGGAGATAAGCAAAACATGTCCGTGACCGTCGATGGCAAGCAGCGCACCTTTATTATGCACATTCCGAGTGCCTACAAGGGCGACAAGCCCGTACCGCTCGTTATTGACTACCACCCGATTGGCGGTTCCGGCAATGGCGAATTCGGAAGTTCTCCGTACAAGGCCAAGACTGACCCCGAAGGCGTAATCACGCTTTACCCGGACGGCACCGGCAAACCGGGTGGAATGGGTAACGGCTGGAACGTCGGCCCCTGCTGCTCCAACGACGACGACGTCAAGTTCTCTTACGCAATGATTGACAAACTTAAAGAAATCGCCTGCATCGACCCGCAGCGCATCTATGCAACGGGCTTCTCGATGGGTGGCGGTATGAGTAACCACGTGGCTTGCATGATGTCCGATGTCTTCGCCGCAGTTGCTCCGGCAGCTATGGACTTGAACAAGACCAACAG
>CAMKTL010000048.1:0-27019 GCA_946415675.1 uncultured Fibrobacter sp. | reverse complement strand
TCAAAATGTTCTTTTGCCATTTTTTCCTCTTCTTCAGCAGAAGGTTTATCGCTTCAAGTTCAAGAGAATACATTGATTCTCCGTATTTTCGCAAAGCATAGGAAGCGGTACTTTGCGAAATTGGAACACAAATTTAATAAATATTGGGTAAATTGCAAGTATTTTTCTTTTGAAATTTCGCCAAAAAAGCAAATTTTTGGACTTATCCACAGTTTTTCGGACTTTTAGCGGTTGCGAAAAACACGGATTTTTCCATAGATTAAAATGCCCTTTTTTATTCAAATTTCAAAGGTTCAATATTTTATTTCAACTGTAAAACCAACTTTCTAACATCTTATCAACATTTTCAACAATTCACCCAAAATCAGCAATCTCAACTACGCTTCCAAAAGTAAAAAGATTTTTACATTTAATAATTTTACAAAATTTTACATTTCGTCACATTCCAATCCATTGACTTTCAACATTTTGCACTTTCATTCCAAATCCCGGATTTCACAAACCCCAAAAAAATTTCTCTCAGACTTTGTTATATCAGCTGAATAAAAAATTTCATATATTGGCCGAAGTGCCTACACAAATCTCAGCGTACCAGAACCGCTTGAAAAAATTCATCACACCCCTGCTTCTCATCGCCATCGCATCATCTTCCGCGATGGACATGGTCCGTTCCAAGTCAGACGCTCTCTGGCTTGTCCAGCGACCGGACGGCAGCGGCACCACTTGCAAGATGGAATACGGCGAGCCGGCGGAAACCGTCACCGAGAAAAACGGAACAACATATACTTCGCTAGGATGGAATACGAAAAGGAATCCGAAGAACTCCAAGCCATAGCGGATTCTCTGGGGCGACTCTATTTTAAATATGGCAAATACGATTCCGAATTTTACAAAAAGCTCTACACCCTGCAAAAGATGCCTCACCGGATACCCCTAAAAGACGGCTACTGGGTTTACGGCGGCTTCGAAGCGTCATTCTCGCATTTGCAAGGTTCGCAGGATTCCATTTACAGGGAGTTCATAGGATTGCATTTCCCGCTCGGCATGCCCACCAGGATAGGGACATTCGCATTGAACGCGAGCATCAACTTCGGCATCAACAAAGGGAGCTCCTTCAAAATTCCAAACGAAAAGGACAAAACGGACAGTGCATCCTTCGAGCACAACGCTTTTGTACCCGCCACAGATTTCACCCTTTTGTACAGACCGATATTCAACATCCACGACAAATATAATATGTGGGCAGTGCAGCCGGAAATCGGCGTAGGCTATTACGATTTCGACAAGGACGTCTATTACTATTCACTCGGAATAAGGTACGAAAGGTCCGTGGAAAGTCTCAATTACCGATTGCACAACTGGCCCGGAATCATCAACGGCTGGAGCGTCGGGATATCGGCAAAAATGAAATATGCGCATTTTTTGGGTGTCACCGCAGACGTCCGATTTGCATTCCACCCGAGCTATTAAGTATTCCTCTGACAACGAGTTGTAAAAATTGTGTATCCCACATCACTATTACAACGCGAAAACAACGCCCAAATTTTTTTTTACAAGCCATTATATATAATATTTCTATTTTAGGACTCGGTGTTTGGGGATAATTTCGAGGAACCTCTATGAAATACCCCCTTTTGAAGTCCCTACTCGCGCTGGGGACCGCAATTTTGACTTGTTCTTGTTCGGATGACAAAGCCTCCCCCAGTAGTGGTGGAGACGTAGCTTTTGTACCCTGTGAAGATGCCTGGTATCTGCCCGCAGAAGGTCTTGTCATTTTCAAAACCCAGGCAAAAGTGACCGACGTGGCAGGCACGCAAATAGGCACCATAGTCAATGTCCCCAACACAAACGTAGTTATTGTCAAGGACATGAATGGGCAAAATATCATCGATCAGCTCGACTTGGCCGACCAAAGCAAAGTGAAATTCATCCAGGGCAATCCGGGCAACTGCACGTTGTCAGCCACCCCTCAGCCCGTCACTGTGCCAATCACAACCTGCCAGCCGGCATGGTTCTTGGCAGGCGACAAAAACTACCTCATCTTCGCCGACCTCACCGTCACGGATGAAGCGGGCACCCCTGTAGGCGCCGTCGTCACGACAGCAAACCCGAACCTAGTGAACATGCTAGACCTTTCGGGCGCACCCATCATCAACGGTATCGATCTTTCGACACTCTCGCTCACGACTGTTGATAACGTCCGCTACAAGATTACCGAACCCGCTTATCACTTGAAAGACGCTACGGGCGATTACGTTATCTACCCGACCACGGTCGTCACGAACCCGAGCGGCATTCCAGTCGGTTACGCGGACTTTGCTACCGGCGCCATCAAGTCGCTTGATCAAACCACGACGCTCACGACCGCAAACATAGCGGCCCTCCCCATTCTCATGCCAAACGGCAAGTGCGTGGACTTCGACGCTCCGGTTCCGCCGTCTTCTTCTAGCGTAGTGACTCCGCCAAAGCCTGGGAGCTCTAGCAGCGTCACTCCGCCTACTCCGAAGAGCAGCGCACAGGCCAAGAGCAGCAGTTCCGCCGCAAAGAGCAGTTCTTCTGTTACCAAGAGCAGCAGCTCCGTCGCAAAGAGCAGTTCCTCCGTCGTAACCGGCGGCTGCCCGAAAATCACCGTCAAGGGTGGCGCAAGCGGTAGCGGATTTGCATCCCGTTACTGGGACTGCTGCATGCCCAGCTGCGCCTGGAACGAAAACTCCGGCGGAAACCCGACCAAGACGTGCGACTCCAGAGGAAAGAATGTAATCGGCAACGGCAGCGGCAGTGTCTGCTCCGGCGGTGGTGGCGCCACCTGCACTAGCCAGATTCCGTTTACAGTCGATGGCTGCGAAGAATACGGATTTGCTTTCGCCGCCGTGCCCGCCTCCAACGGTGGCCAGTGCGGTAAGTGCTTCCAGCTCACCTTTACCGGCGAAGGCCATTACAATTCTACGAACGCCAACACCAAAAGGCTCAAGAGCAAGGGCAAGAAGCTCATCGTCATGGCCACAAACATCGGTGGCGACGTCCAGCAAGGACAGTTTGATATCTTGATTCCGGGTGGCGGCGTCGGCATGTTCAACGGATGCAGCCAGATGGGCTGGGGTAACCAAGGCCAACAGTACGGCGGTCTCCTCTCCGACTGCGAAACAGAGAAAAACTACAAGGCCGATCAATACGCGAAGTGCCTCACCGACAAGTGCAACAAGGCTTTCGGCAATGATACAGAAGCAAAGAAGGGCTGTATGTTCCTTGTCGAGTGGATGGAATCTGCCGGCAACCCGGAGCACAACTACACCGAAGTGGAATGCCCGGACGTTCTCAAGCAGCGTTACAAATAAGCCTATTTAAAGTTCACTACATTTTTCCAGTCCAGGCCGCAAGCCTGGGCTTTTTGTTCATTGGTCATTGGTTATTAGTTAGTAGTTATTGGTCATTAATTATTAGTTGCTGGTTATTAGTTGTTGCTAATGACCATTGACTATTGACCAGCCACTTATATTATAAAATCATTATCTTACAAAATTTACATGGATTTTTCCATAAATCAAATTATCTTTTAGCGTGGATGGAATTGGTGGAACTTTCGCAAGAAAGTCATTTTTGGTTTTATTTGAGGATGACTATGAAACACCAATTCCTAAAGTCCGTTCTGGTCCTAGGCTCCGTCCTAACGTTCATCAACTGTTCCGAAGAGGCTACAAACGCCGCCGGCAGTATCGACCCCAACACCATAACCGAAAACCTGGTTCCGTCCAGTGCCGCAATCCCTGTATCTTCGGCAACGGTGACACCGACCACCCCTATAACACCCGATATACCAGGTACATCGGCAGCAAACGGACAGACGGCGATTTCTTCACCGAGCGTAAATCCGGGATTGTCTTCGGCAGCCACGCAGCCGGGAACATCCTCGCCAAACGTGCCACAGGGAATTTCCTCAAGCAGCGTTGCCAAGGCTGTTTCTTCCAACAGTGCCAAGCCGGCAAGTTCTGCAGCCGTAAAGCCGCAGAGCAGTGCAGCAGCAGATAAAAAGAGCAGCTCATCGACTGAACAGCCGCAGACCGTAGGCAAAATCACCGTCACGGGAAGCCTGACCCAGACCGTCGCCAAGGGCGCCTCCATCAGCAAAATCACCTTTAGCGGAGTGGAATCCGAACCGCAGCGCAACTGGAAACTGCATTTCTTGCAGGCAAACTACGACAAGAATGCCAAGACTTACACCCTCGAAGGCTCCGTCCCCGATTACTGGAACACAGAAAAGGAGACCGAAGAGATTACCATCGACGGCCAGAAGTTCTCCTTCGTCTTGACGCTTGCCGGGAACTCCACGCCACAACCAGGTAGTTCCGCAACGTCAAACAACGAAAAATCTTCTTCGTCCCAGCAACAGCCCAAGTCTTCTAGCAGCGTCAAGGCCTCCAGCTCCAGCGTGGCTTCTTCGAGCAGCGTCAAGTCGTCCAGTTCGCAGGCAAACGCTAACGCCGCTGCCGAAGAATCCAAGTACCTCAACGCCGGCGCCGGCGGCCAGCCTGGCTGGGCAACCCGCTACTGGGACTGCTGCATGCCCCACTGCGCGCAACCCGCCCACGGAGGCACGGCCAGCACTTGCAGCGCCAATGGCGGAAAGACCCGCATAGACAACAACAGCAACAAAAACGTCTGTCAAGAAGGCGGACAGGGCTCCACCTGCACAAGCCAGATTCCCATCATCGTAAGCGACAAGCTCGCCTACGCTTTTGCGGCAACCCCCGGTAACGACAACACCTGCGGCAAATGCTTCGCCCTCACCTTTACCGGCCGAGGCAAGTACGAAACCAAAACGAACCACGAAAAACTCAAAGGCAAGACCCTCGTCGTGATGGCATCGAACATCGGCTACGATGTCTCCGGCGGCCAGTTCGACGTGATGATTCCGGGCGGCGGCTTTGGCGCCTTTAACGGATGTTCCCGGATGGGCTGGAACATTCCGCAGAATACGACGACATATGGCGGCTTCCTCTCCGACTGCGAAAACGAATCCGGCTATGATGGCGACGTATATTCCAAACGCAAGGAATGCCTTACCAAAAAGTGCAACAGCGCTTTTGCAAACGACACTGAAGCCAAGGAAGGCTGTCTCTTCCTTGCAACTTGGATGGAAGCGGCAGGCAACCCGGAACACACCTACAAGGAAGTGCCGTGCCCCGAAGCCCTTAAGGCGAAATACTAATTTCAAATTCAAAAAGGAACAAAACGCCCCAAAAGCGGGCGTTTTTTCTTTTTTGTAAGTCCTTGACATTAAATGGATTGCGTCAAATCACACATGTACTGATTTCCTGTTCTTTTTACTCTTATTTACAAGCAATTTTTCCAATAGTTTTGTATCTTTTCTGCGAGGATTGGAATAAGGGTGAAATTTAACAAGGGCTTACTGTATCATGAAGAATAAAATATTCAAAACCCTCGCTATTTTCGGGCTTTCTGTTATCGCATGGAACTGCTCCGGAGACCCTGCTTCACCCATAAAAGAACATAATGAAATTATTGCTAACGGGAAACCGGCGCTCGAAGTCGATCAGAGCTGCTGGATGCTCATCGCTGGCACACAAATTTTCTTAATTGTACCTAATGCAGACGGCACATTTTCTGTAACGGACGAACACAGCATTCCTGTCGGCGCCTTTGACGCGGCCACGGCTTCCATCGTCGATGCAGCTGGTACGCCAGTTGTCTCAAACGTAGATTTGACCCAGCTCCCGGTTGTTAATCCGGACAAGACCATTTCCTATATAGACGGTTCCAAGGCAACCATCGACGGAAAAACGATTCTACTTCCGGGCGGAATCGACCCGAACGCAGGCACTTCTGTCCCGGTGGTTTTAAGCAGTTCCTCGGCAGGCCCCCTCATCGTTGCAAGCTCCAGTTCCGTAGCAAAGCCTATGTCCGCAACTGCAACTTCGTCTTCGCAAAAGGCAGAAGACCCCAAACCGGCAAGTTCTTCTTCCAAGGCGCCTGAAGAAGGCAAGATCGGCTCCATAACGTATAAAGGAAGCCTCTCGCAGACCGTCGCCAAGGGCGGTGCAATCAGCCCCGTCACATTCAGCGGTCTCAAGAGCCACCCGTCTAGGCAGTCCTGGAACCTCTGGTCCATCAATGATAGCGACTGCAAATACGACGAAAGCGCGAAGACTTTCACCATCAACGGCACAGTCAGCAAGGACATCTCAGCAGGTGAAGTCTCTGAAACGTGGATTATGGACGGTACTGCAGTGACGCTCACGGTGGAAGTCACGGACGGAAGCGGCACCACCAAGAAGTCCTCCTCTAGCCAAAAAGAAACGAAATCTTCTAGCAGCACGGCTAAGTCCTCTTCTGCACAAACTGCAACTTCAAGCGCAACGACCACGACTTCTTCGGCAAGCAACAATTCAGGTACATCTGCGAAAAGCAAACTCAAGTACATATCAGGCGGCCGAAGCGGTAAAGGCTGGGCCACCCGTTATTGGGACTGCTGCAAGCCGCATTGCTCTTGGCCTGAACACGCCCACGGCAACTACTCCAAGCAGTGCACCAACAAGGGCACGAAGGAAAGCACCGACTGGGGTGGCGGAAGCATCTGCAGCGGCGGTGGCCTCATGACCTGCACAAGCCAGATTCCTATAGTCATTGACGACAGTCTCGCCTACGCCTTCGCGGCAGTCCCGGCAGCGGACGGCGGTTCCTGCGGCAAGTGCTACGCCCTCGCCTTCGATGGCCGAGGCAAGTACGAACGCAAAACGAACCACATAAGACTCGAAGGAAAGATTCTCGTTGTCATGACAACAAATATCGGTGGCGACGTTCAGCAGGGGCAGTTCGACGTGATGATTCCGGGTGGCGGTGTCGGCCTCTTCAACGGATGCTCAAGCATGGGCTGGGGCAAACAGGGCGAACAGTACGGTGGTCTCCTCTCTGAATGCGAAAAGGAAGCCGGCACTGCAGGCAACCTGCTCACCAAGCGCAAGGAATGCCTCGCGAAAAAATGCGAAAGTTCTTTTGCCAACGATGCAAAGGCCAAGGAAGGTTGCATGTTCCTCGCCACTTGGATGGAAGCAGCTGGCAACCCGACACACAATTACAGAGAAGTGGAATGCCCGCCTGAACTCAAGGCACAGTACTAATTGAGCTATGAGCTGTGAGTAGTGAGTTAATGTTAGGCAGCAAGGCTGCGAATTAAAAACTCAATGCTCAGAGCAAGCTACAGATAAGAGAATAGAGAAAAGCACCCGACGAGGGTGCTTTTCTCATGCGGTCACATCGGCACTGAGGCCGGGATGGCAAATTACTAAATCAGAATTGTTCCAGCAGTTTAATGCGTTCGGACGTGTCCGGATGCGTACTGAAGATGAGGTTCAGTTTCGCCACGAGACCGCTCATCAAGCCTTCGCCCTCTTCGTCAGGGTGGACAATGTAAAGCTGCGCCACGTCATCGCGACCAACACTCGAAAGCCCTGGTTCCGCAGAAATCTTGCGCAAGGCAGACGCAAGCGCCAGCGAATCGCCGCAAAGTTCAGCAGCCCCTGCATCGGCGACGTATTCACGCTTACGCGAAATGGCGAGACGAGTCAAGGTACTGATAAAGTATGCGATTGACGATACCAGCAGCGCCACAAGCAAAATCACCAAGATGACAAGCAGGCCTCCCCCATTCTTGCTGTTGCGGCGCCTCGATGTACCAGAAGACCTCAACAATCCGCTAATCAGATGAATCGAAATAGACATAAGCGTCGAAAGGATACCGACAAAGACAATGCACACAATCAAAAGTCGCGTATCGCGATTCTTAATATGCGTGAGTTCGTGGCCCACGACTGCCGCAAGTTCCTCGTCATTTAACTTGTTAATAATTCCCGTTGTAAGCGTAACAGTATATGAATTTATATCAATTCCACTTGCAAAGGCATTCAGGTTCGGATCGTCAATAATGTTGATCTTCGGCATCTCGATGCCGCCTGCGATGCAGAGGTTTTCGACAATGTTATAAACACGCACGTTCTCCTTGCGTTCGAGCGGTCGCGCATGTGTCGCATGGCGGATAATGGACGTGTTCGCAAAATAGGCAATGAGGAACCAAACCGCCGTAATCCCGAGCGTATATGGAAGCGCCACGCAGAAGTAATCCCAAATTAGGGGCCAGTGAAAATCGCCAGCGGCAAATTCATTGCAGGCATTTCGCAAGTACTCCGAACCCATATCATAATCGCGCATACTGCAAAAAATCCCGAGCCAGTCCAACACCATGATGAACGCATACACCATAGCCAAAAGAATAACAGGGAACATGCAAAGCAGAACAACAGTGTTCCTGTTATTCCGCCAAATCTGAGTCTGGATACCAACGTATTTCATTTTTTAGACGAAAGACGAGAGACTAGAGACGAGAGAAAAAACAAAAAATTCTTTCGTCTCTCGTCTGTAGGACCGCAGGTCCGTTCTCTCGTCTAAAACTTCACCTCGGGTGCTTTTTCGAGAGTTTCCCTGTTTTCCGTAGCCTCGTACATAGCGGCACGCTTAAACTTGAACATGCCCGCAAGGATGTTGCTCGGGAATACTTCGCAAGCGTTGTTAAACTCGCGGGTCGCGGAATTGAAGAAGCGACGAGCGGCAGCAAGCTTGTTCTCAATATCGGAAAGTTCCGTCTGCAACTGCAAGAAGTTCTGGTTCGCCTTGAGTTCCGGATAAGCTTCCAGCGAAACTTTAAGTCCAGAAAGCGCACTGCTCATCGCCTTGTCGGCAGCGACCTTCTCGTCAATCGTCGTTGCGCTCATCGCGGCGGCACGGGCGGCAGTCACCTTTTCGAGCACTTCCTTTTCGTGACCGGCGTAGCCCTTCACGGTATTCACCAGCTGCGGCACCAAGTCAAAACGTTGCTTGAGCTGCACGTCGATATTTGCAAATGCGTTTTCGCGGTTATTGCGGAGTTTCACCAAGCCGTTGTACATGGAGACACCCCATATCACTAGAATAACGGCAACGATAATGACGACAATTCCGATAGTCATAAATTCTCCTTTGATGATTTCTTACGAGAAAAGTATATAAAAGTTTCCGCGATGTCTTGTACATCTCCTAAATTCAAGACAAATCGTAGCTCACGAACGCGAATCGGCGGCTGTCGGGTGCCCAGGAATTCACGTTGATGGTTCCCTGTCCGCCAAAGAGTTTCAAGATGCACCGGGGTTCAGTCCAACTGGCGACTGCATTTTGCGGGAGGCCGGTCCCCTTGCGTTCCATCAGGCGGATTTCCACGTCCTTGTTGGGCACGTGCTCGCCGGGGCGTACATCCTTCTCGTGATAGGCGACCATCACCACCTTGTTCCCGTCCGGAGAAATGTGCGGGAACCATGTGTTCCAATGCGCATCGAATGTCATCTGCGCCTGCTCGGAACCGTCGGCCTTCATGCACCAGGCCTGCATGCGCCCCGTGCGCACGGAGTTGAACCAGATATATTCCCCGCCGGCATCGAATTCAGAACCGTCATTGAGCCCAGGCGCAGTAGTGAGACGGGTTTCGAGTCCACCCGCGGCGGGAATGGCGTAAATATCATATTCGCCGTTCCGCTCTGCACAATAGGCGAGCATCTTGCTGTCGGGCGTAATGCCGTGCAAATAGCTCGGACCCAGCGGCGTAACGAGCTGCGGCATGCGACCGTCAAAGAATATTTTGTAGATGCGCGATATCCCGTCTTCTTTAGTGTGGTGGCTCACATATAGTCCTGAGCCATCGGGAGCCAGCACATGGTCATTATTGCAGTTGTTGACAAAGTAGGATGGCACTTCCGTAATGGCGCCGCTTTCCAGCTCGTACTTGTAAATGTGACCTTCGCTATTGTACGTCAGGAACGTGCCGTCGGCACTCCAGTTAGGGGCCTCGATAACGCAATCGAATTTCCGGAGCACGCGCACCTCGCCCGTCCCGGTGTCGTAAACCTGCAGGCAGGACTTGTTGCCGGAGCGGTCCCACACCTGCGCGGGCGATTTCTCGAACGGATAGACAACGCCCCAGCTTGCACGTAGCGAGTCCATCCATTCCATGAACTGCATCGTCTTGGAATGGGGCATCTGCGGGCATTCCTTGAAGCCCTTTTCCAGCGCATCCTTGCAACCAAGCACCTCATACTCGTAGCAGTTGGCAAGTCTCGGCGGCACAACCGTCTCGCACAAAGTTCCCGCCTTGTCAAAGACCTGAAGCTCCTCCATATCGTTCAGGTTCTGTACGCGAATGAATCCCGCTGTTCCATGAATGACGCCCTCGTTGTGCGTCGGTGCGACCATCGACGTCTTGAGATACGCCTGCTGCCCGTTTTTGTACGTGAGGTTAATCCAGTCTGTCGCATCGACTCCCGTCTCGAAGAGGATAGACTTGCTTTCGGTCTTCACGATTGCATTGTTGTCGCCTGCAATTTCCGGATCCGTCAAGAAGATGTCCGCAAAAGTCAGGCTGTAAATACCCAGGTCCAAAAGCGCACCGCCCGCAAGTGAAGGGTTACGCAGCCGTTCGATATGCGAAAGCGCCATCGAAAAATCCGCCTCGACCGATTCCACCTTGCCGATACGCCCCGCGACAATCCAGTCCTTGAGAATCTTCACCGCCGGCAAGAAACGCGTCCACATCGCCTCGCACAAAAAGACATTTTTTTCCTGCGCAAGCGCAATCACCTCGGACGCCTGCAAGGCATTTGCACAGAAAGCCTTCTCGACAAGCACATTCTTGCCCGCATTGATGCAGAGCCGCGCCGACTCGTAATGTTCCGAATGCGGCGTCGCAATATAGATAAGGTCAATATCGGGATCCTGTACCAATTCACGATAACTGCCGTAAGCTTTCTTAAATCCATACTCCTGGGCAAAACTCTCCGCCTTCGCCTGCGTGCGCGAAGATACCGCATACGCCTCGACCCCCATTCCCTTCTGTTCCAAACACTTGACCGCAGCGGCCATCTTTGTAGCAATATGACCACAACCCAAAATCGCAAATTTCATCTTGACCTCGCAAAAACGCAAAACCTTGGCAATAGAAATCGCCATACGTCTATAAGGAATATAACCTGCCAGGACTAAAAACGATGGAGAAATAAAACAGCAAATGGTTGCACTAGTAAACGTTGGGCTACTTTATATTGACTATCCAATTCAAACTCGAAAAACGTTTATGAAACGCTTTTGTTTCATATTTTAATTTCATATAAACTATTTATGAAAATTTTTCGTTTTTTCATGTTAAAAACGCAATTTTTGTTTTATTTTTATGAATATGAAACCGATTACAGAATATCAAGATTACCGCGAGTACATGCGAGATTTCTATGCCGAACGCAAAAGAAATTCGTATTTCACTTGGCGAAAATTTGCAAGTCTTGCAGGATTTGCTTCGTCGGCGTACCTGAAACTGGTCAGCGACGGACAGACAACCCTCAGCAAGCCGGGAATTCCAAAAGTCGCACGCGCCATGGGTCTCGAAGGGTTCGACTACACCTATTTTACCCTGCTCGTAAAATTCGGGAACGCCAAAAACGACGACGAAAAAGAAGCCGCCTTGAGCGAACTCGAACATGAGGCACGCATGAACAAAATCCGCATAGTCGATGCGGACGCGTTCCGCTACTACGAAACGCCCGCCTGCCCCATCATTCGAGAACTCGCCCCCATCATGCCGGGAGCAACCCTTGGCGAAATTGCATCTAAGATAAGGCAAGGCGTTACAGCCGCCGAAGTCCGCGAAATCCTGCAGTTCCTCGTCAATGCAAACCTGCTCCAGAAAAACGCGGACGGGACTTACGAACAAACGCAAAAAACGGTTAGAGGCTCCAAGGAAGCAATTCCTCTTGCCATACGCACCATGAACAGGAAAATGAGCGAACTTGCGGTACGGTCCATCATCAAGGATTCCGTGGAAGAACGCAATTTTTCCGGCATCACCATGGGCATCGACAAACCCACTTACGACCGCATTTCCAAGGAAACCGACATTTTCCGCAAAAAGATTGTTGACATCGCCAACGAATGCCAAGCAATCGACCAGGTCTATCAAATGAACTTACAAATATTCCCTCTTACGGACAAAGTAGAATCTACGGATTCAAGGAAGGAGAAATGAACATGAAAAAGACAATACAACTGATTCCGTTATGCACAGCACTATTCTGGGCATGTTCAGATTCTCCGGACGTGACAGGAACTACCATAATCGACAATACGATGGCTCAAGAAGAAAGTTCTTCGAGCGAAATGCAAGGACAGGAATCCTCGTCGAGCACACCGCAATCCAGCGCTCAAGCAAAATCGTCGTCCAGTCAGCAGTCGCCGAAACTCTCGTCGTCCAGCGTAACAATGTCATCGACGAGCCAGCCATCTTCGAGTTCAGCAGGCACCCAAGAAGCGTCACCCGCTTTTGCTAAAGACACGAAAAACGGCTTCAAATTAGGCTCTTGCATTGCTTCCGGTTTGGAACCCTTACCGATACATGCCGCCCAAATCGCAAGCATTGCAGAAGCATCTTCAGGAGAAATGCCCAAGGCGTACCTCCTCAACGATGGCAACGGTCATTACCAAGTGATGGCCTTGAACGTAAGAGATTACTGCCTCGTCGAAGCGGACCTTTTGACAAAACGTTCCGGCGACACCTTGCAAATCGAATATGGAGTCGTTCATTCAGAAACCACATGCACATGCAATAGCGACCACTGGTTTGATATCACCCCCGAAAATGCAGATGCGAAGTTTGTTCAATTCCGTGGGGCGTTCAACGGAACCACATACGAAATCTCCACTGGCCCAGCTCCAGAACCTTCAAAAACAACGCCGACAGATTCCACTGCAGCGCAAAACGATTCAGTTTTAACAGATACGCGTGACGGCAAAACATACAAGACCGTAAAACTCGGCGAAAAAATTTGGATGGCCGAAAATCTCAACTACGAAATCGAAGACAACCTAAAGAGTAATTGCGACGGGAATGATCCGGAAAACTGCGACATGGGATTCCCAAGCACTCGACCGCAAAGTTGGTGCAACGAAAACAAGAAAGAAAACTGCGATAAGTATGGCCGCCTATACAACTTCGAAGCCGCAAAGGCGGCATGCCCTCCCGGATGGCGCCTGCCCGAAGTTGAAGAATGGCCAGAAAGAGGAAATGGCGGATACCCAGCATTCATCGACTACGCTGTCGTGGGATGAGGTGGCGGAAAAGACACATACGGCTTTACTGTTTTGCCCGCCGGAGAATATAGGGCAAGTTCACAGTATTTCTTGGAGCCGGGTAGATTCGCCTATTTCTGGACATCGACGATAGACACGCGAAACAACAATTGCGCTACAATGATTCATTTCGGCAACGGCTCCGAAGGAATGGTAAGCGTCTGCGCAGACGACGAAAACGACGGACATTCAGTCCGCTGCGTGAAGGATTAAACAGAATAAACACGAATCTTAGGCAAGGTTCCGATTAAAAGGTATGTGTAGAATTTGCACATGCCTTTTTTGTTCTGACATACTCTACCATGTCACAACCTTATTTGCGACTTCACGCTGTTCACTTGTTTTCGCGACTCTCGTGCTAACGGTTGTTTATAGAACAACCTGCGACTCGGTCATGAAAACAAGCAAGCTTATTCTCGCGACTCTCGTGCTAACGGTTGTTTGCAAAATGAAGCGAAAACAAAAAATCTCTTGCTTTTTTAAAAAAGAGTTGGTTAGATTATGTTCATTCGTTTTTGACGATGCAAGACATTTTCAAAAACTTTTTTAGCTAGATCGTTTTCTATATCCCTTAATATATGAGATTGCGCGCCAGTTCGCCTATAATAACTGGTTTCACTGAACAAATGGAAAACGATAACAAGGTAACCAAACGAAGACACGATGCCTATTTCCGCTGGCTGTTTGCCGACACCGCACATGTCCGCTACCTGCTTGAACTTGCCGGGAAAATAAATCACGACATCGACACGTTCTTGACGCAGGTCAATCTCGATACGCTTATGCGTATTCCCGATTCGTATTCCGAAGTTGACGACACCGGCGAAGCGGACCTCGCGTTCCGCGTAAATGTATCAACGGGCGCCCCGATTCTTGTCGGAATCCTGCTCGAACACAAGTCCGGACGCGACCCAGCAATCTTCGACCAGATTTCCAAATACATCCATTCCGTCATGAAAATCCAGGACAAGAGCCGAGTGTTCAGCGGAATTCCGACGATGGCGATAATATTCTACAACGGACGTGACAGTTGGAACCCGCTCAGGAGCCTTGAAAAGGCTTACCCGGACTACTTCCGCGGAAAGGTGCTGCCGTTCCAGTGCGCGTTCGTGAACATGGCGGACATTCCCGACAGCGACTGCCTCGCCTGCGAAGATACGGCGACCGGCATGGGGATAATCGCTTTGAAGCACGCGTTCAACAAGGACAAGCTGCTGGAACTGTTGCCGCGGTTTTGCAAATTTCTGCAGAAAATGCCGCGAAGCGAGGCCTCTTGCCTGCTTGGAAAAACAAGTATATATTTACAGGAGTATCTTGGAAAAGATTTCCTAAAGGAGCTGGACATGGCGTTCGTAAGTATCGGGCAAAAATACGGTTTCGTAAGCATCGGCGATTATCTTCGCGAGCAAATGGCTGATGAACGCCAGGAATTGGCCGAATTGCGTCAACTAGCTGCGAATGATCAACAGCGGCTTAAAGAGACTCGTCAGCAAGTTACGGAAGCACAACAGCGACTTGAAGAGACTCGTCAGCAAGTAGAAGAGTTGCGTCAAAAAAATACAGAAGAACGCCAACGATTTGATGCAGAAAACCAAAAATTTGCAGAAGAACGCCAACGATTTGATGCAGAAAACCAAAAATTTGCGGAAGAAAGACAACAGTTTGATACGGAACGCCAAAAATTCGCGGAAGAAAGACAACGGTTTGATGCGGAACGCCAAAAGTTCGCAGAAAATCAAAAACCACAGGATGAATCTGCCGAAGGAGAAAAGCTCCGTACAGCTCATGCGCTTTACGAAGACGGAGTCCCCATAGAAATACTTGTCAAAAGATTCAATCTCACTGAAGAACAAATTCGAAGCAAATAATTTTAATCACTTCATTCGAAAGGACCCCACCAAAGTGGGTTCTTTTTATAAGCATTGAATAAATAACGAGCTAAAAGGTAACAGCCTGCACTACTTCTTCGCGGTAGCCTTCGCAGCCTCTTTCTTCTGCTGTTCTTCTTCCGGCACGGGCTTTGTATCTTCAAGCAGGCGATCGGCCCATTCCATCCAGAACGTGCAGCGTTCGCCTTCGAGCTTCATCTTCGCAAACTTCACCGGTTCCGTTTCGACGGCGAGCGTCACCACGGATTCCTTGTATGCCTGCGGGAGCCCTGCGACATGTGCCATGCGCTTCTTGAGTTCCGCGACAGTCGCATCGAGAATATCGACTTCGAAACGTCTTTCGATGTAGCGGCGAGTAATGAACCCGAGCGACATGAAGTAATCGCCCTGGTTGCCTTCGGCAAGGTAATTCTTGTCACGCAAATTTTTGAGGGCAAGCACGGCCTCTTCGTACGGTGGCAACTGCGGAGCTTCACCACGTTTTGCAAATTTCTTGTGCAGGAACCATCCGAGGAACACGAGCAAAGCCACACCCAGAATTGCAAACAAGACATAAAGCCACTGCGGGAGTCTCGGGTCGTTCATCGGGTCTTCGACTTCGATAATGTCCGCCTCTTCGCCAGTCGTGCGGCTAGAAACCTTGACCGCCACAGGGTCCGTGTGCGTCTTGACAGTATCCGTGCCAACGATGGCGTTTACCTCTTGCGGGGCAATCAAAAAATCGCCGCCCACGAACGTGTTGAGCGTCGCAAGCCAGGTGAACTTCGCCGTCCCCTTGGGCATGCCCTCGGTAATCTTCTCGTTCTTCATTTCCTTGACTTCAAAACTGCCAAGGTTCCCGACAAAACTCGGCAAATCGACGATGGCGTTCTCAGGCGCCGTCACCTGGATTTCGTAATTGAACCTGTCACCGATAAAAACTTGCGCGTTATCCACGTTTGCCTTGACCGACAAATCAAACGCATGGGCCGAAACCGCCAAAAAAGCAAGCGCCACCAAAACTGAGCAAATATTTTGATCTTTAGAAATATTCATTCGGGACATAAAAACCTCTGTGGCAAAGAATATACAAAAATATGAAGCTCTTGCACAAGTAAAACCGGGTTCACCGCCAAAAGTCCGTCATGCACCTTTTGTATATTGTACAAAAAGGAGGGATTATGCAAGACAATGCTCCAAATGGAGAAAAACTACTCCTTTCGCTTAAGTTTTTTGCTGTTTTACTAGCAATTATCACCATTGCAGACTGCATCATACTAGCAGCCGCTCTAGAAGACATCGATGGCAGAAGCGCTTTATTCATGTTTACCTTCTTCATGCCACTCTTTTTTATTACTATTGTTGTGGCATTCATTTCTCGTCTATTTTGGCTTTTGTGGATTTTCCGTGCCGAAGCAAACTTGCGGGAAGTAGCGACCACGACATTTTCCCCGTGGATAGCCGTCTTCTTTTCTTTTTTTCCGATAATGGATGCCTTCATCCTCAGAGATATCGTCCAAAACACGGAACGACAGCTTGACGTAAAACAACCGGATAGCATTGCGGCCCCCATCAACTTGAAACCGGTTTATATTGCATTCGCATTTTTAGCCGTCAATATCTGCTACGTTTTCTTCCTCTACTCAACCCACTTAAGCACCACATTCCCGATTAGCATCACCACCAGCACAATCATCATCACCGGCATAATAATTTGCCTTGTCCGGGCCATCAAACCGTTCCTGAAAAAAGAACAGCAACTCTTTCAAATTTACGAAAACGAAATATTGAACACATTGAAAAAAAAGATAGATGAAGTCCTACACAACCCCAAAATAGAAGAAGCGGCAAGGATGGTACAAGAAGCCAAGTTTGAATAAATTTGGGTTCACCGCCAAAAGTCCGTTTTTTTTTAATACAATAAGTACATCATGCAGGCGGGGCCCCAGCTCAGAGTTGACGCCTGCGGCGTCCGTCGCTACGGTTCGGTCATGCCGGTCTGCATGCAGCCCGTCGCGACACTCACCTTGCAGACTTTTGCGAAGGTATTCCTTGGCCGACGCCTCCATTCTCACGACGAACAATCGTTATCCTCAAATTATTTGACTATTTATCTCGCGTCATTTAGACTTACGCATAAATGAGACTTTATTTTTTTATTTGACAAAAAAAGAAATAGGAAATTTCGGACATAACTTCGACATATATGGTACAAGAAGCTAAGTTTAATTAGGTTTTAGGTTATAGGGATTAGGGGTTAGGAACGTCATCCTGAGGGGTTCACCCCGAAGGATCCAGTGAAATCTTGTAATGCGAACACAAGACTTAACTGGATCCCTCGTCGCTTTGCTTCTCGGGATGACGGAGAAGCATTAACAAACAACCAATGACCATTGACTAATGCCTATCCTCTTCCTACTGCCCACTAACCACAAGACTTGACTGGATCCCTCATCGCTTCGCTTCTCGGGATGACGGAGAAGCATTAATAAACAACCATTGACCAATGACTATTGACTAACCACCAACCACTAACCACTAATCACTTTCTTCAGCATTCTCTGGCTGCGGAGTGCGACGGTCGGGTGTTCGCGATACACAAGCGCAAACAAGGCTGTGTGTGGAATCTCGCAAAGTGCAAGTTCACGCATAGCAGCCTTCGCGACTTTCTTGTCTGTCTTTTCCAGTGCATACCTGTCGCATTCGTATTCCTGGCTCCAGCAGTAAAAATGGAACAGCATGCGGAACGGAATCGCTGCCAAATGGAGCCACAGCACGGCTTCAATAAAATCGGCGTTCCAACGCACCATCATTGCGGCCATGAACCACACTGCAACCATGCACAATGCAACCTTCATCAAGTTTCGCAATATCGAATGATGCAGCGCCTTGTGCCCTTCTTCGTGCTTCTCTACGAACAAGCTAGTCGGAGGGTCACTGCGATTTTCCGGGAGCGGTACGATATCGTTCACCAGCGGAATCACTCGCAGCACTGCAAACACGCCGCCGCGTAATTGTGTCATTCTCGCTTCGCGAATCTCCAATACAATCCGCAAGACAATTTCTAGACAAAGTAATGCAATCAATGGTAGCATATCTTTTGCGGCGCCCTAAAACTAAGCGAGATTTTTCGCAAACGTGCTCAAGCGCTTTGTAGATTCTTCATAACGGGACTTTTCCCATTCCAGGAATCCCTTGTCCGCCGGATGTGCATCGTCATAATCGTCAAAAATCTGGCGACCGCGTTCATTATCGCGATCCAGACCATGGCTTACGTTATCGAACCATTCCTTGTCGAGCTGCCTATAACGTTTGACCAGATCGTCCATCGTTTCGGGGAGCGCTACAACACGTGCAATTTCTTTGTTCGTATCGCCGATAAGCTTACGCAATTCGCGCGGGGACTGCTTCGAAAGCGACTCGTCCCCTTCGACAAGCGCAAGCATCAAGTCGAATATATAGCGTTCAAGATATTCGCTATATGTCTTAATGGCTTCCTGTCGTACACGTTCGCGCATAAAGTTTTCACCAAGACCGTCAATATCGTTTTTCGTATAAACGTCCTTGACCTTTCCTACTTGTAAACGGTTATATGCATCAAACACGAGACGGGCTATTTCTGAATTATAAATCGAACAGAACGAAGACGGCACAAGTCCCTTGCCGCGAATGCAGTACTTGTAAGCATTGCGGTCAAGCGCATACGCATTCTTCGCATAGTTCCAGCCCGGCACAATTTCGTTCAGTCGCGGAGGAACACCCACCAGTTGCGGATCACCCGGACGTATCAGTGAGAACGGGAACTTGAGACGTTGCGGCAAAGTCGTAAGCCCGCTTGCAATCAAAGTAAACGGCGACTCGCGGAAGTTCGACGGGAACTTGATATTCACGCCAAGCCCAAAGAACATTCCCTGCCCCGGCATCACTTCCTGGTCGGGCATGCGGCCCGTGTGGTTGCTACCGACGTTCGCACCGTAACCCAAGTTGCCGCAGCCATCGGGCCAAAGAGCCGCAATCAGCAGCGAGTGATGATGCATCTGCGTCATCGGCCCCATGTAAGAACTGTTCACCTCGCCTTCTTCGATATGGCAGCACGGCGCAATGATGGAAGACTTCACGATAGCCTTGCTCCCCACCTTGCAACGGCTCATCAACACAGAACTCTGCACTTCGGCGCCCGTATGAACCTTCACGCCCATCTGCAAGTTCGTGTTTTCGATAATCACGGAGTCATAGACATGGCTTGATTCTTCGAGCGAACTCATGATGATGGAATTGCGAATTTTCGCGGCACCTTCAATACGCGCATGCGGACCAATCCAGCTATTACGGATAATGTTCGTATTCGAGACAACAGCGCCTTTGCCGACAATCCCGAACGGCAATGCCAGATCGGACCTATAGGTCTTGAGCATTTCTGCGAACGAGTCCTGCACACCCTGTTCCGCCTTGTGGAACAACTGCAAATCGACAAGTTCCAGCGTAATTTCCGGAAACACGAGAACCTCGCGACCGCCCATTTCGTTACCGACATTGATAGAAGAGCCTACCATGTAGTTTATCTTGCCACTGCTGACAAGCGTGCCGACATTCTGCACGACAGCGCTGCTCCGCACAAGCACGTTACTCAACATTGCGACCTTGTAAATCAAGGCGTTTTCGATAATGCAGTTGTGGACCATGCTATCGTAAATACCTGTAGCGACTGAAACGTCACCCGGCAGAAGGAGCGTCCCGAAAAACTTCGGCAGGCGTACATCGCCCATGAAACTGGAACGAAAAATACGATTCGGGTCAAAATCCGGTTCGACAAGAATCTTGCTCCAGTCATCGCAACTGTTCCCATTCTTTTCAAGAATCTGGATTTCGAAAGCTGTCAACGGACGGTACTTGCCGGTTAACGACTTGATGACCTTAAAATTTTCGACCGAAGTAGCCAAAACACTACTCTTCAGCACTTTTTTTAATTTTAACAATCGCTGCATGGTTAAAAAATAGACTAAATTAGAGGCGATGATGAAGGAAGACCTCTTCAACTTGATAAAAAAACATCAATACAATATCTCCATCTATACTGAAGATATTTTTGAGAGACGTTGTCAAGAAGAAATTATCCGCAGCGATGAGGATAATAGTTCCTTCGTATATATCGAGTTTGATTTCGAATCCATTGACAAGATTCTCGGGAACGAGACCAATTCGCAGCATTTCTGGAACATCTTTCTGGAAACGCTTTCGAAGAACAGACGCGGTAGCGATATCCTAGGACTTCTGGAGCACGAAAGCGGAATCGGGCTTTTGCTCCTCGATTCGAAAATCGACGGCTGGAGCCGCCTCTCAGGCCGCTTCAAGCAAACGTCTGGCGCCCACAATTTCGAAATCATGGATCTCGTGCTGGACAAAAACGTAAGACCCATCGTCTATCCCGCCTGTATCCAGGATATCAACAAAGCGCAAGAAACCGAGCAGCCAGCACAATGAAAGTCCTCGTCATAGGCTCCGTCTATCCAAGATTCCAAGAAGACGCAGAAGTTCCATGGCTTCGCACCTCCATTAGCCATCTGAAAAAAGCGGGCGTCGAGATTCAAGTCCTCGCCCCGTCGTACAAGGGCCTCAAGAGCCACGACATAGACGGCACGCACGTCAACCGCTTCCGCTATGCGCCCGCCAACTGGGAAATCCTCACCCACGAAGAAGGTGCCCCGAGCAAGATGGCCTCAAAGCCTTGGCTGCAGTTGCTCGCCATCCCCTACATCATAAACGGATTCATCCAATGCTTGCGCATCTGCCGCAAGTGGCGTCCTGACGTCATACATGCCCACTGGCCGTTCCCACATGCCTACATCGCGCTCGGCGCCGCAAAGCTTTTCAAGATTCCGCTTGTGCTCAATTTCCATGGCGCAGAACTTCTGCTTATCCGCAAAAAGAAATGGGTCAAGCCGCTTTTGAAATTCGCCATTGGACAAGCCCAGGCTGTCTTTGCCAACTCGAGCTTCACCGCCGGTAAAATCAAGGCCATCCGCAACGTGAACGTCGAATGGAGCCCGTACGGAACCACGTTAGAGACGAGAGACGAGAGACGAGAGACGAAAGAGGGGGAAAGTCTTCCCCTCGCTTCTGCTGCAAATGCAGCATCCGCTACCCCTTCTAGCGGGGACACCCCGCAACTCCCCGTGCTGCATCCTGTAAACAGCAAGTTCAAGATTCTCTTTGTGGGGCGGCACATCGAACGCAAGGGAATCCGCTATCTCATCGAAGCCGCGAAATATCTCCCTACAGACAAATTCGAAATCCGCATCGTCGGTGGCGGCGACTTGACGGAACAACTTAAGCAACAAGCAGCCTTATTAGACGAAAGACGAGAGACGAAAGACGAGAGAGACGTCATCCTGAACGAAGTGAAGGATCCAGTCAATTTTAGTGGAGTCGAAGAATCTCCGGCGTCTATCATCTTCACGGGCAAGCTTTCGCCAGAAGCTCTCGCAAACGAATACCGCACCGCCAACGTCTTTACGCTCCCCGCCATCGTCGATAGCAAAGGCGACACCGAAGGTCTCGGCGTCGTGCTCATCGAAGCGATGGAGCTTGGACTCCCCATCGTGGCAAGCAACGTCGGCGGAATTCCGGACGTCGTCATCGACGGAGAATCTGGAATCCTCGTTCCCGAGAAAGACCCTGTCGCGCTCGCGAACGCATTCAAGCGCCTCGAAGCTGACCCCGCACTGATTGAAAAACTTCTTGCCGGCGCCCGCAAGCGCATCGACGAATGTTTCACCTGGGACGGCATCATCGAACGGCAAATAGAAGTGTATAAGCGACTTAGTCGCAGTTAGCAGCTACTTCGCCCTTCGGGCTAGGTACTAGAACTTGAATTAGAAAAAAAACAGACCCCGGCGCTCTGTGTGGCTCGGAACTTTAGTTCCGTTTACAGTTCTTCTATGATGAATCAGCCACCGATGTAACTTGCACATCCATAGAAATTTTAATTTCGTTATGGATGTAGCTGGGTGTTGAAACCGGGGTGACAAAACGGTAGTCGAGTCTTAACTAATTAATAAACTACTTTACCTTGAATCCGGCTTGCTCGAACACGGCCTTGTTTTCCGGATTCCTCATGGCGACTTCTGTAATCCAGTCGTATTCCGCAATGCCACCCTGCAGGCCGGCGCGGGCACAAAGCTGGTCACGAGCCACATTGTAGGCATTGAGAATCTGGACCTTTTCGAAGTCCTTCGCCTTGTCAATCTTTTCGGACCACTTTACGCCAAGTTCCACAAGACCGTTGCTCGCCTTCGCATAGGCGTTGGCCTTATCTGCAGTAATGTTGGATTTTGAAGGAGCCGTAAACGGTAGCACGGTGACAATCGGCTGTGACTTTGGCACTACCACCTGCTTGTTCGCAGAATTTGCATCGTTCTTGGAATCAAGGCAAGATGCAAAAAAAGAGGCGATTGCCAAAAGGGAAATTACAAGAACTTTTTTTGACATGCTCGCCTCTTTTTTTTGTTTAATAGCGGTTCAGGGATTTGAACCCCGGACCAATGGATTATGATTCCAGTGCTCTACCGCTGAGCTAAACCGCCATCGGTCCTAAATTTAGCAAAAGTTTTTACCATTTTCAAGGGGTGCGCGAAAAATAAACTTTTGATTCCAAAAAATTTTCGCCCCATTCAATCACACGCCAACCAGGTGCTGCCGAACTCAGACAAAATACCGACTGGTTAGGATCAATCTGCATTTGTGTCGAAGGTGTAACATACACAATCTGGTTCCCAATCTCGACTTGCTTTTCGAAATGATAGTGCCCTGTAAAAATATGCTTCAAATTCTTTATCCTTGCAAGAGCCGCCTGGACTTCATGGATATTTTTCATCGAATATTTCATGTCCATGAACTTGTGACCGCAATAGCAAGGCGGATGGTGAAGGAACAAAATAATTTCCCCTTCTACCTTAGCCGCTTCGCTCTCCAGCCATGAAAGTTGCTTGTCCGATACAGTTCCATCAGCACTGTCTAGGAAAAAAATGGAACGTCCGCCAATATCGTAGCGGTAATAGCATTTACCGTCACAAACCCTGCCTTCCAAATCAAAAAACTTTCCCATGACCTCTACATCGTCATGATTACCCGGAATGACACAAACCGGGACTTTTGACTCTTTCAACAGATTGGCAATAAAGGAATAGGCACCGGGTTCAGCATCTTCGTTCGCCAGGTCACCAGAAAGCACCAAGAGGTCCAAATCCCTCATAGATTCAGAATTATACGCCGCAAGGAAATTCTTGCGCACATCAATCCCTTGTACAAGGCATTCGTTTTCCCCGATGTGGGGATCCGAAATTTGACCTATCTTTAGTACCTTTTTTTCCATAACGTTACGTGTATGAATATATTAGAATATAGCTATTGTTCATAAGAAACGAATCTATCCATCTCTTTTTTATGCAATTTGTGATAAAAAACATATGTCACGCGCAAAAAATCCATAATCTTCAACATACTTTAGTGATCAACACGTTAATTAATATTGAAAACTGGACTTCAACATCTGTCAACGTTGAAAAATGTGAACAGATTTCGAATTTTCAACATCAATCCACAATTTCCTTATTTCTGTATCTCCTTGAACATCATCTAATTACAATTCCATATCCGTTTTTTTATCCACTATTCACTACATTAACTATTAAATATTATATATAAATATATCTAGTATTATTTAATACAGGGCGTTGACTACTTCCCCTTACGGGTTATTGTGCTCATTTCGCAATTTCCCTGAAAGATGGCCCCTTCATGAATGACTAACTGTTCCGCCTTGACATTCCCGGTTATCTGTGCATTGTCCTGGAGAACGAGTTTTCCCTTACAATCCACATTCCCTTTTATGGAACCTGCAAGAATAGCTACTCCACATTTCACATCGCCATCTATAGAGGCGTATTTTTCAAGAATCAGTTCTCCATCAATCTGGACGTTGCCGTGAACCTTTCCGGCAATTCTCAAATCCGTTTTTCCGATGATATCCCCGTTGACCTGAACCGCGTTGCCAACTTGCGTCAATTCCTGTTCATTTTTGCTTGCCATATTTTCCCCTAGTAAGTAAATATCGTTTCCGGATCCTGTGGAACATTGTCCTTGGTAATGGAGTAATGCAAGTGCGGACCACTCGTGTTGCCGGTATCGCCAACATAGCCTATAACATCGCCTTTGGTGACCGTTAAACCTTTCTTGGTTCTGATACTCTTGAGGTGTGAGTAAGAAGACTTGTACCCGTTTTGGTGATCGATAATGACCGTGTTGCCCAAATCACCGCTTTTACCGGCGAAAGTAACTTTGCCAGTACCGGAGGCAAAGACCGGATTCCCCTGATGGGCCGAAATGTCGATTCCCAGGTGCTTGTTCTCGTAAGAGAATTTTTTGCTGATGATTCCCACTGCAGGGATGACGTTCGGAATTCTTTCCATCCGGCTTTTGTCGTCGGTCGTAAGCCAGTTGTGGATACCTTCGAAATCGATGTCGTTCTTGCTGGAAGGCACGTGCGCGAAACGGTTGCGTTCTATGATGCTGTTGATTTTGTTGGAGTCGTTTTCGAGGAATGTCTCGAAGATATTCTGGATGCGGTTTTCCATAATCCACAGCGAATCGAGTCGGGAGAACAATTCTTCGTAGTTCGCGTTCTGTTTTACAAGTTGCGCATTGTGGACACGCATTTTTTCATAGTTCACGAGAGTCTTGTTGATCTTGACGATGTGGACAATGAAAAATATGAGGATAATGGCGAGCAAGACAAGCCCGATATGGAACAGCATAAACTGCTTGCTCGAAATGCGGTATTTCTTGGCGCCCTCCGGATTTTCCGGAATAACTTGGATGGTGTAATACTTACGACTCACTTCTTTACCGTTAGCGGTTTTCCATCAGTTCCTGAATTCGGTTCAGGTCGTCCATGGAATAATAGTTGATGACAATGGTACCTTTGGACTGGTCCTTGGCACTTGGGTTGAGCGCAACTTTTGTGCCGAAGAACGTTTCAAGGCGGGATTCGAACTGCTTCATGTCAGGGCTCAGTTCAACTTTAATTTTTTCGGTTGATGAGCCCGTCGAATCATCGCTGCCGTGGACTTCCGGTGTTTCATCTTCGTTGGAAGCGGCTGCATTATTTTCGGTTTCACCCTCTTTCGTCTCTCCGCTTTCGACTTTCTGGGCGAACGGATCCTCGCCGCGGGCAATCGCCTCGATTTGGCGGACGTTCAAGCCTTCGTCGATAATGCGTTTTGCAAGGACTTCGGTGTCTGCAATTTTTTCACTGCAGAGGGCGCGGGCGGCACCTCCCGAAATTTTGCCTTCTTGAATCCAGACTTGAACTTGATTCGGGAGCTTCAAGAGGCGGAGTGCGTTTGTGATGGCGGAACGGGATTTGCCCACTGTCTTTGCGAGGTCTTCGTGCGTGTAATTGTGGTTGTCTATCAGCTGCTGGTAAGAACGGGCAATTTCAATCGGGTTCAAATCCACGCGCTGGATGTTCTCGATTAGTGCCCATTCGTTCATCGTTTTGTCATCGAGATTGTCGTAAATTTGGGCCTTGATGGTCTTGCAGTTGGCAAGCTTCGATGCGCGGGTGCGGCGTTCACCGCTGATAATCTGGTAGCGGTCGCCCACCTTGCGGACGGCAATCGGCTGGATAAGACCGTGCTTTTCGATAGTTTCAGCAAGTTCGACAAGTTCGTCGTCGTCGAAAATCTTGCGCGGCTGGAACGGGTTCGGGTCAATCAGGTCGATGTTGATTTCGACGATTTTCTGGTTGTCCGGTGTTTCGTTATCGTTCGTGGCGGAATTCTGGTTAACGTTGTCAGCAGGAGTGCCGAGAACATCGTGCGATTTAAAAATTGCAGAAAGACCGCGACCAAGTGCTTGTTTACCCATTTTTTGTTCCTAGTTATTAGTTGCTAGTCAATAGTTAGTAGTTAATAGTTATAAGGAAAGTTATAGATTAGCGTCATTCTGAGCGAAGCCGTTAGGCGAAGTCGAAGAATCCAGTGAAGTTTTTGCCTGGATCCTTCCCCTATCACTTCGTTCCAGGGTCAGGATGACGTTTGTTACTTTTCCTTATTCAGAATCTCTTCGGCGAGTTTCATGTACGCCTGTGAACCTGTGCTCTGCACGTCGTAAAGGATGACCGGCTTGCCGTGGGACGGAGCTTCGGACAGTTTCACGTTGCGCGGAATCATCGTCTGGAATACGGTGTCGCTCAAATTTTCACGAACTTCTTCGGCCACCTGCTTCGAGAGGCTCAGACGTGAATCGTACATCGTGAGGAGGGCGCCTTCAATCTTCAAATTGGAATTCAAGTTTTTCTGGACTTCACGGATTGTCTTGAAAAGTTCGGTCATACCCTGCAAGGCATAGTATTCACATTGTACAGGGATGAGCACGCTTGTCGCTGCAGTGAGCGTATTGATAGTGAGCAGGTTCAGGCTCGGAGGAGCGTCGATGATGATGTAGTCGAATTCCTGCTTGAGGATATTCATCACGCGTTCGAGGCGGCGTTCGCGGCTCATGGCGTTCACCAGTTCGATTTCCATGACGGCGAGGTCAGGACCGGAAGTGATAACTTTCAAAAAGTCAAGAGATGTATCCAAAATGGCAGGCTTGATGTTTTCGAGCGTCAAGTTATCCGGGTTTCCAGCCATATCGAGGATTTCGTGCATATCCATGTCCTGGGATTCCACGAAACCGAGACCCTGCGAGGCGTTGCCTTGCGGATCCATATCGATAAGGAGAGTCTTCTTTTCGAGAGCGGCAAAGCTAGCGGCCAAGTTCACGGCCGTAGTAGTTTTGCCGACGCCACCTTTTTGGTTGCATATGGCGATAATTTTAGTCATTATTACCTCGAGTGACTAAGGCGTAATCCTGTTCTTCGTTCGGCAGCTTGTATT
>CAMKTL010000047.1:0-28545 GCA_946415675.1 uncultured Fibrobacter sp. | reverse complement strand
CCAGAAGGCTCTTTTGAACCACCAGCCTAGCTGGTGGTTTTCTTTTATACAAAAAAAGGAACCCAACAAGGTTCCTTTCGAATATTCATTTCAATCTTTTTAATCTAACTTAATTTTCTGAAGGCTCGTGATGCCAGCGTTCTTTACACGAACAACATAAAGGCCGCTTGGCACTCCGCTAAACCGAACCACTACAGAACCCGTCGCATTTTTGTCGAAAGACTTCAAGACGCTACCCGTCACAGAAATCAAATCTATATGGACTGGGCCGTACACTCTCAGTTGAAGTGTTCTACCCGTAAGCGACATCTGAGGTGCTCTTACAACAAAGTCGGTCAAAGCCGTCGTGCTGCTATATTGGGGTTGCGTACCTGCAGAACTCGAGGACGAAACAACCGCACTGGAACTTTCCGGAGCAGCAGCACTTGAAGAAACCGGAGCCGATTGAGCTGCGGCAAGGTTCGGCATGTTGCCCGAGACAAGCAAACCGTTCAACAACTTCAGGGACTGGTTGAAGTAGTTTTCGTCACCAAGCGCTACCGCTTCTTTCCAGTATTCATCGAGCTTGGACTGGTACTTGGCATCAGAGATAAGCGCCGTCATCAGCGAGGTCACAAACGTGCTATTATGGTCATTGCCAAGGTCGCCCGAATTTCTGCGTACGGGCCCCGCCATTCTCGAAGCATCCACCTTGGAAACAAATTCAGCCATTTTCTTGTCGAGAGCAAGAGCACGTTGGTCACCATTCCAGCAAACAGCCTTGGCATTACGCCACGGAGCGCGGGACGCGTCATAACTATAGTAGTCGTCTTCGCTCTTTCCGTTCTTGTCCGTCCAGTCGTCAATGAGGCCGGTCGGAGCATCGGAAGCGCTCTTTTCATAAAGGTTCATGTTCGCTTCGTAAGCCGTCTTGCTCCAGAATTCTGCATTTTCAGTATCAATCATGGCAAACACAGGCATGTATGCCGGGTCGAAGTAGCCCGGATTTTTGCGGTTAAAGCCCGCCTCGCCCCACTTGTCGCCCGGTAAATGCAAACCGTTCGATTCGAATTCAAACTTTTTCATGGACTGGATGAGCTTCTTGGCATCTTCCTTGTACTTCTCGTCGCCGAACTGGTAGTAAGCCATCACGAGAGCGGCAGCGGCATCAATATCGCCGTCGAGCGCAGCACCCTGGTCATACTTCGTCGAAAGATTTCCGACCTTCCAGACCATCAGGCCGTTTTCGTTCATCATCTTCTTGTAAAGGTTCCAAATCTTATCGAACTGCGGCTGATAGCTTGTCGTATTGTCGCTAAAATACACCATCAGAAGCATGCCGTAGCCGACACCTTCCGAAAAATACTGGTCGGAGCCCGGATCAGAACGGACACCGGCTACATCGCCCTGCTCGTTGTACATAGTCTTCAGCCAATAGGAGAACTGCTTTTTGAGGTCTTCAGAGGCCTTAGCCTTGTCGCTCAAGAGTGTCGCATTTCCACCATAATCAGACATTTGTGGGAATGGGAAATTCACCTTGGCCTCGGCAAGCCCGAAAGCAAGCATACCGGCAAGTCCCATTTTGACCAAACGATTCATACACAACTCCTATGCCCAAAGGGCCGTTAAATCTATTTAAAAATAAATTTTTAGCATTCAAAAATAAATTATTTAAAACGGACATCTTAGCGTTCTGTGCGGTCCATCACAACAAAAAGGGAATCACGATACACAACGTGCCAATTTTCGGCAGAATCGAGAGCTTGAATCAAGTCACCCCACCTTGCATAATAGCGCAACGGGAGCACTACGCGGTCGATATCCTGCGATTCGGCATCCACCAAAAAGAGTTTAGGAATTTTTGCATAACTAAGATAGCGTTCAAAAAAATCCGCCGTTTTCAAGATAAAGCGCCCATCAATGTACGTCGAATCATATGGATTCATAAACGCCAAATAACCGCCGGCACGGTCATCGTTGAAAAGCCTCCCCGGATGCGGATTTTCCATCATCCAGTGCGCGGCCCCCACAGGCACACGCTGGTAAGCAATCATGGAATCGTAAGACGAAACAGATTTCACCCAATGGCCAAAAACGAAAGCGATTGCAACCGCCGCAAGCAAAAAGTCCGAAGTCAGAATCGGACGATTCACGAGCTTTAGCTTGGCGCCAAGTCTTCGAGACCGTTCGGCAAGACGGCCACTAAGCCCGAGTCTAGAACTCGATTGACGCTTCTGGAAACGCACAAGGACCGCCAAAAACACCGGTAAAAAGAGTACAAAGTTGCGTTCGGCGATGAGTGCAAGAATCGCCGTGATAAAAAGCCAGGAGGGTTGCAACCTGCGACTAAAAATAGCATCGATTCGCTCTTTCGGAAGCCACGACAACTGCCACGACAAATAGGGCGCAGGCTGAGATTTCCATCTGACAATGGCTAAAGCCATCCCCCACACACAAAGTACAAGCATCAAAGCGGACTGCATCACATTTTCACCATTCAGCAAAAGCGTCATGGGCGAACGGTTCTCCGCAATTTCATTTGAAAAAATAATTGCCGAAGACGAAAGTCCAACGAGCCTATCCAACAGTTCGAACGGATAAGGGAGCAAGTTAACGCCATCTCGATGGAAAAACGGTACGGCAAAAAGCAGAATTATAAAAAGAACCTGCCAAGCAAGTATTTTGAACGGGATTCGCACTCCGTTCCATTGCCGGACCTTTCCAAAATTAACCCAACGGCGATACCATAATCCATACATGAAAACGCCATAAGCAAAAATCAATCCCAGAATATAAAGGCCTTGGCATTTGCACCATACCCACTGGATAAAGAGCACCAAAAGCACACCCACAAGTTTATTGCCGGCCAGGTAACGGAACGCCCGATGAAAAACGTAATGGAATTTTTTTGGTTCCTCGCGATGCTTCGTTTTACGTTCTTCACGCCATCCGTAAAAAAGCCACGGCAACAAGTTCCAATAAATTCCAAGGAACAACATGCTCAAAAGCACCGGCCGTATTTCAAATTGATAGCGGAATACAAAGAGGAGAACAACAACTCCCGCAAATGCGATGGGAGAAATTCCATCACGCGTTTCAGCATCGTTTTCGTCCTTCAAATTCGACGAGCGAATCGAAGGAAGCAAGAACAACATAAAGACGGCTCCCCAAAGAAGAGCCTTGAACGCGACCAACAGCGGAGCATCGCCAATGTCATAAACAAACGCCACTATCTGCTGAAAGTATTCATGCACATTCACGACAGGTTCGCGTACAGGCGTCCATGTAGTCACCCATTCGCGCGCGCAAGCCAGATGCCACCAGATATCGGTATCCGTCAACGGGAATATCGCAAAAAGAACAACCGCAATGGGCACCAATATCAAAGGCAAACGCATTTCAGGGCCTATTTCGAGGATTTACCCGAGTCAATCGACTTGATGAACTTATCCAAGCGCGTTGTGAACTGTTTTGCGCCATCTTTATTCAAATGGTCGTAATCATTCGCCATCGAGGAAGGATAATCGTGGTCACCAAACTTATTCTCGTCAAAGACATAGAAATTCGACTTGTTGTCTGCAAGTTCATTGATTTCTTCAAATATTTTTATGGCATGGCTGCGACGAAGCCCGTGGCGTCCATAAGTTCCCGTTTTCCTGTAATAAGGGCTTATCGGGAAAGTCACGCCAACAACTGTAATATCGTTCTCTTTAGCCAAGCGAACAAGATCTTTCAACTTTTCAATATCACCCGAGAAAATCGCAGAGCACTGCTTCAGCGGGGATTTCGCGAGGCACATGTTCAAGCTCGTATCCGCAACACATACATCCATGTTGTAATTCGAAAGACATGTGTTCTGGTCCGAAGTTTCCAGGCAATTCGCGAGGTTCTTGTTGAACAGGCAATCGCTCCACGTCGAATCACCGCGAATTTCGGACTTGCCGTTTTCATCGTACCAGCCAATGTTATCTGTAGCGTTATGCCAACCGCGAGCCTTTATAATCGATGGCGCTTCATCTACGGCATTTTCCATAACGAGATTAACAAACGCATCGTCAACGCCATCGGGATAAAAATCGTGACTTTTGTCGTATTCGAAACCAAGAGCATTTCCCATGCCCATTCCAATATCCGTTCGACTATCAATATTGTACCACAAGTCAACATCAAGGCCAACAACAACGTATTTCACCTTGGGGCATTGATTCAAGACGTAATTTTTGAAAAGATAATGGATGCAATGCATATCGCAAGGAACCACGCCCATGTTCATCGACGAAACGCTCATTTTAGACGGGTCAAAGCCCGCCCACATGTGCGAATTGCCGAGCCCGACCAGTTCTACAGAATCTTTCAGTTTCCAAAACAGCGGCATTTTATGCGAAAGGAGATAATTTGTCTGGTTCGCTGCAGAAACATACACACCAACACTATCTTCGTCCCAGGCAATCTTTTCTTCGGATTCACCCGAAGAAGCCCAAAGGCACGGATGCCAAATTTCATCGCCTTCGACAAGATTCGTGATGGAGCTGTCCTTCAAATGGATTAACGCGATTTTCAAGTGCGCCCCATCGGCATTGACAAGAGACACAACCGCATTCTTTTCGTCGTTCAAGACCCATTCGCTATGGTCAAACGTCATGTTTTTCGGAGCGCCCACAGAAGAAACCAACTTGCCCGCGCTATCCGCAATCAGCAGGCGTTCGTGAGTGCGGTATTTCGTCCCGACAAACTTTTTTCCCGTTTCCCCGGCAAAATCAAGGAACAGCGTCCGCTTAGAAGTCTTGTTCAACGAGACATTACAAGCTTGTTCGCCATTGTACCACAACGAATCTACGGCTTTCGACGTTATCGTAGAGCCCTTCGACGCCATGCGAGCACGGAGCAGGCGCGCCCCAGTCACAGTCAGCCGTTCGTCATCGCTGATTCCGCCATGAAAACCACCGTCAAAAAGTTTCGTGGGTTTGCCGAACTTGCCATTCGCAAACTTGACTTGCCATGTGCTCGTTTTCTTGAACGAAGATTCCTCCTTGTTATTCGCGGCATCCGTCACATAGACAATCACCGTATCGCCATTTTCGAGCACGCGCCAACGCGGGATTGCAGCCGAAGAAACATCCAGCTTCACACGGTTACTCCCTTCGGCATCCAAATTACGAACATAGAGCGCAGATTTTCCGCTAACGCCCTCCTGCCCCGTGCTAAACGCTACCAGTTTTCCGTTCGGAGAAATATCCGGATGGAACACATTTAGCGAATCCTTGATTTCAACGACTCTCGGAGAGGACTTTCTAAAATCGACATAAGCCAAATTCTTAGTCACGTCGTTACGGAACGCAAGCTTTGCACGGGTCGCCCCAAGAAGGGACAACAGTTTTTCTGATTTTATCGAGACCGTTGCGCTGGAAGATTCTCCCGAAGCATCCAACCATGTAGGATTTTTGATTTTTCCAAAAGCAAGGCGGAAACCCAAGTAATCAGAAGCACTTGTTCCTGTCACCGTATAGACATCGCCACGAGCATACAAATTAATCGTCGAAGATTCGCTCCTAAAACTACCGCCCTTGATAACGCGTTCGCCAAGGCTTCCGCCATTCGGTGCGCCTACGAAATTCGTGATGGACGTATCCGCGAAATTTCCGAGCCAGTCGTTGACCCATTCCGTCACATTCCCTAGCAAATCGCAGAAGCCGTTTTCATCCTTTTTCTTACAGACTTCGTGCGCCTTGAAATCGGAATTATCCGCATTCCAGCTTTTCTCAGGGTTAAACGAAAGGTTTGCGGCAAACGCCCATTCCGCCTCCGTGGGCAAGCGAAACGCCTCAACATCCGGTTTAAACACAAAGTCGTTCATGAGAACGCAGTGGCCTTTCTTGTCAAATTCAGCAGACGAGTACGTATAAGCGGTATCCAACTTCGCCTTTTTGCTTTTCGCATTGGCAAAGAGAACTGCGTCGTAAAAAGTCACATTAACCGCAGGCAGAGAATCCTTCGCGCAATCCAAAGTCAATTTGCCTTTTTTTCCGCCCATCAACGCATTGAACTCGCTACAAGTCACTTCGTGCCTACCCAACTGGAAATCGTAAGTGAACTTGACATCCATTTCTGGACGTTCATTGGCTTTTGCCGATTTAGAATTCGTGCCCAATTCGACATAGTTTCCAGACGATTTTGCCAACGCAAAACCATCTTGCAATTTGACATCCGAGCAATCATCCTTGGAAGAGCAGACCAAAGGACTTCCCATATTCGTCTGCGTCGGAGAATCGTCCGAGCAAGACACCATCAAAGCCAGGGCGGCAACCATGGCTCCCCAAATCATACTTTCTGTTTTATAGACGAACTTCATATTCATTCTCCTAACGTTGAAAGTAAAGAATCCAACCGATGCGTAAACTGTTTTGCACCAAGAGCGCTCAGGTGGTCCGTGTTATACGCCATTTTATTCGTATAATCGTGAGCACCAAATTTATATTCATCAAACATCACCCCACCGAGAGCCTGAACTGAGTCTATAATGTCCTTTGCAACACTTTTCTTGGGACCATAGACGCCAAACGAGCCCGTCAACAAGTACCCCGGATTCTGAGGCGGGATAGTCACAACAACTTTGATTCCCTTTGTAAGAGCCGCTTTCACGATGTTCTTGAACGCCAAATAGTTTTCTTTAAAAACAGGAGAGTTCACATCTTGATCCAGAGAATCCCTAATGAACACAACATAATCCCATCCGTCACTTGGCAACAAAAAGTCTTCCAAATCATAAGGATGCTGCAAAGCTGTTTCTGGACGTGGAGCGGCCTTCAACGCATCGATAAAGTGTTCCGGCAAGCCATCGACCCAAAAATCATGGTGTTCATCGTACTTGAAACCCGGAACCTGGTTATATACAATATCAGTCCATGTCGTAAAGCCGTCATACCAGAAAAAGTCAGGAGCAAGTTCAAGCACCAAAACCTTTAAATTTTTCAGATGGTTCATGACATAGTTCGAAAACAGATAATTGATTCCAGTCATCTGCCCTGCAGAATAAGCCATATTCAATAAATTGTAAGACTTTATTTCCTTGTCATGGAGCGCAAACATCGTTCTCGAAGAGCCTAGCGCCACCGCTGTTATCTTGTCACGATTTTCCCAGAAACGTTCCAGTTTCACGCTCAGTTCCAAGGCGCTATAATAAGCGCTAGAGGTATAATAGACACCAGCGCTATCCGTGTCGAGTTCTTCGCTGTCATAATTCATTCTCGAATGCCAAAGGCACGGATGCCAAAGTTCATCACCCTCAGCAATCGAAATCACCGAACTATCAGACAAATTAATCAACGCTATTTTTTCATGGACACCGTTCACATTTGTAAGTGTTGCAACGGCAAGATTGGAGCCCCCCACAACCCATTCCGTATGGTCAAACGTATAGCCCTTCGGCGCAGCAACGCTTTGGATAAGTTTTCCATTTGCATCAGTTACCAGGAGCCGTTCATGAGTGCGATAAGACGAACCCACAAATGATTCGCCCGTTTTACCTCCAAAATCAAGGAACAGCGTGCGGTTGCTACCATCATTCGCAAGCGAAACATTGCAAGCCTGCTCGCCATCATACCAAACCGTATCAACGCCAGAAGCAAGAGTTTTGCCACTCGGCGCCACCTTTGCACGCAAAAGCCTCGCCCCCGTCACAGCAAGCGTTCCGTCGTCATTTACGCCTCCGTGGTACGCTCCATCGAATAGCTTTTGCGGCTTTCCGAACTTGCCATTAGCAAACGGGACCTGCCATGTACTCGTTTTTGCAAAGGCGGCATCATCCTTATTGTTCTCGGCACTAGTTACATAGACAATCACCGTATCGCCATTCGCAAGGACGCGCCAACGCGGAATCGCTGCACTTGCGACATTCAACTTGACAAGACCGGAACCCGTTGCATCCAAATTCCGCACATAAACACTCGATTCGCCCGGAACCCCTTCAGTTCCCGTACAAAACGCCACTCGTTTTCCGTCGGGCGAAACATCTGGATGATAAGCACTCAAATCATCCTTGATTTCGACAACAGAAATAATTCCGCTACCAAAATCGACATAAGCCAAATGCCCCGTAGCATCATTCCGGAATACAAGCTTTGATTCAAACGTCCGCGTCAGATGTTTCATTTCCAAAATCGATGTCGTAAAACGCACCACAGATTCCTTGACCGTTCCGCTTTCATCAAGCCATTTTGCTTTTGGAATAGCCCCAAGCGCCAAGCGAAAACCGAGATAATCTCCTTTAGTCGAAGAAGTCACCGTATAAACATCACCACGGCTGTAAGTATTCATCACCGACGCTTCATTCCTAAAGCTACCGCCCTTGACAACGCGTTCGCCAAGGCTACCCCCGTCCGAGCCCCCGACAAAATTCGTCATCGAGCTTTTTTTAAAATAGGTCAACCAATCGTTCACCCATTCAAGGGCATTGCCGGCCATATCATAAACGCCAAGTTCATTCGCCGTCGAAGTCGCTACATCATGCAGTTTGTAATCGGAATTCAAAGTGTTCCAGCTGTTTTGCGGATTCCAACCCTGATTGGCGACATAAACCCATTCCGCTTCGGTCGGCAAACGGTAGCCATACACCTTTTCGTGAAACGCAAAACCGACCAGATTGTCACAATTACCCGATTCGTTAAACGAAGTTTCTTTGTACGTATAAACGGTATCTAGATTTTCGGCCTTGCTCTTGGCGTTTGCATAAAGTACCGCATCAAAGAAAGTTACGTTGGTCACGGGAGAATCATCACTACAAGGGGCTTCGCACTCGCCTCCAAATTTTTCACGCAACGCATTGTACTCGCCACGAGTCACTTCATGCGCGCCGATGTAAAAATCATACGTAAAATGGACTTCCATTTTTGGAGTTTCGCTATTGCGCACCCCTTTTTCGTCGGTTCCCAAATACGTCGATTTATTATGTGCATCGATATAGACAAATCCATCCAAATCCTTCGAAGAAAGATTCGATATGTAATCGTCTTCAATCATAAAATTTTCATTATCGGAGCACGACATTCCAATCATTGACAAAAGAAATATCGCCAACCAGCACCAATTTTTCAGTATTCCACTTCTCATTTTTTATTCTCCCACGACAACAAGAGATCATTCAAATGAGAAGTCAAAATAAAGCTACCACCAGAACAAAGATGATCTTCATCTACAGCCATCATATTAGAATAGCTGTGTTTTCCCATTTTGTTCTCGTCCATCAGTACGAAATTCGGGTATTTCTTATTCAAGGCCTTCAGTTCGTCAATCAACGTTTTTGCAGTGCTACGACGCATGCCATAGCGACCGAACGCCCCCGTTTTCGCATAAGCCGGGCTTTGCGGGAAAATAAGCCCCACCACACGGATATCGCGTTTCGCAGCTTCCTTGATAATCGAGATAAGCGCATTCTTGCTATCGTCAATCAAATTCATGTGTTCGTCATAATATGTGCTGTCCTGTTCAATCTCCGGTTCTTCGTTCCACGATTTACAGACGGTACTTGTATAACGTCCACGGTCTTTCATGTAACTGCTTTCATCCGACGAACCCACTGAATTTTCAGTATATTCCAGCAGTCCGTCAGGGTATCCGTCCTTCCAGTAATCATGATTGGCGTCATATACGTAGCCGGGATAATTTTCAAAATCCGTATAAAAGAAGTTATCGCTTTCAGGGCCATTTATCTTATGCCAAAAATCAATATCAAGAGAAACTACAAGATATTTAAGTTTTTTCATGTGATTGAAAATATAGCGGTCTAAAAAATCTTTTGACGTGTAAATTGAATTAGGAGTTTGTCCAAAATTCACCGCAAAGAAACGTTTATCTAGCGCACTTGGGCTCACGCCAAACATCGGCCTCGACGAGCCCAAAATCGCTACATTGGCCGTATCCCGGTACTTCCAAAGGAGTTCCATCTTAAAACGCATAAGGACAGATTCCCATTTATCCGATGGATGCAAATAAATACCCGCACTATCGGCATCCAGCGAAGATGCCTCCGAGACAACAACATCTTTACGCCAAAGGCACGGGTGCCAAAGTTCATCCCCGTTCACCAAATCCAGAATAGAACCATCCTTTACGTTCACAAGAACTATTTTTGAATGCGCTCCACTTGCGTTCGTGAGTGTTGCGACAATATAGCCTCCCTGCGCATCCCCGACATGACTTAGCAACCATTCCGAATGATCAAAAGAAAAGCCTTCCGGAGCAGCAATAGCCTTGATGAGACGCCCAGTACTGTCAGCAATCAATAGACGTTCGTGCGTCCTATAGCTTTCACCTACAAACTTAGCGCCAGTCTTTCCGCCAAAATCAAGGAACGCCACACGTTTTGTGCCATCATGGGCAAGAGATACATTACAAGCTTGTTCTCCATTGTACCACACCGTATCGCGACCACTCGCAAGCGTTCCGCCTGGATTTGCAACGCGCGCCCGCAATAATCGAGCTCCAGTCACAGCGAGCGTATTGTCATCCGAGATGCCACCATGGTAAGCTCCATCGAACAGTTTTTTCGGAACGCCAAAGCGCCCCTGGGCATACTTCACCTGCCATGTGCTCTTGGACTTGAATGAAGACGTTTCCTTGTTGTTTCCAGCATCGGACACATAAACAATAACCGTATCGCCATTTTCGAGCACGCGCCAACGAGGAATCGATGCGTTAGCCTTTATATTCAGTTTAATGGGTTTTGTAGAACTATACGAGAGTGGACGGATATAAATTGTCGATTTTCCGGAGACGCCCTCCATGCCTGTACTGTAGGCGACAAGCCTACCATCTGGAGAAATATCCGGATGGTACGCATCAGCGGAATCAGCGTATTCCGTAACAAACAACGTGCCATTGACATAATCGATATACGCTATGTTTCCCGTGATATCATTGCGGAAAACCAACTTTGTACGATACGTTCCGATATTTTCCTTCACAACAGATGCACTTGCCATCGGAATAATTCGGCTTTCGCGGACCTTTCCATCGCGTCCCATCCAAGACGCTTTCGGAATTTTTCCAAAAGCAACGCGAAATCCGAGATAATCCGACTTCGCCGCCGATGTAACAACATAGACGTCACCACGATTGTAAAGCTTTATTGCAGCGGGATCATTGCGATAACTACCACCCTTGATAACACGTTCACCCTGAACACCGCCATCTGGAGCGCCAATATAATTCGTAATCGTCGTATCCTTGTAATAGCCGAGCCAATCAGAGACCCATTCCTTGACGTTTCCGCCCATGTCGCAAAAGTCGCCATGAAGCCGGGGATACGAACAAACATTCTTCGGTTCAAAATCAGAATTTAAAGCATTCCATTCTGCAGAAGGGTTCCAGTCCCTATCCGCAGCCATAACCCATTCCGCTTCGGTCGGCATACGGTATGCATCCACTTCCGGATGAAAAACCAACCCCTCCATCGAAATACAGTTCCCGGTCGCATCATAATTTAACGACGTATAGGAGTAAGCCGTATCATATCCACCACGTTTGCTAAGTTCATTTGTGTATAACACGACATCATAATAAGTCACCTTCGTTACCGGTAACAAATCGGAATTCTTTTTTTGGCAGCGTTCATCAAAGGTGGTCCCCATGACATCCTTGAACTCGGCGCAAGTGACTTCGTGCCTGTTCAATGAAAAATCATAATTTAACGCGGCTCGTAATTGAGGACGTTCATTCGCCTTAGCAGACTTGAGATATGTACCCAAAAAGGCAAGAGCGCCTCCGCTCGAATTTTTCACTTTCGAAGCTTTAATGAGAACAAACCCTTCATGAGTTTGGTCTGCTTCGACCGGAGCATTGAGCCAAACATGATCTCCAAAGAACGTGTCACACCCAGAAACAAAGAAAAAAAACGATACTAAAAAAAGTATCTTGACAAAAGAAAAAAGATGAGCCCAACACTTTGACATTTCTCCTTAAAAATAGTTTTTTAAGGGAGCAAAAACCAACAAGAATGGCGCCTAGAAACCCTTTAAGAAGCTGTAAAAACGCGATATAACAAAAAAATCACATTGAATCAGGTAAACGACTTTTCGCAATCAACTGATTGGCCCGAATTCCAGGGTACGTCGGGAAAAATTCCTCAGCCATCCGGTACCAGGTAAGTGCTCGACGCAAGTCATTTTCAAGGTACAAGTTGCCAATATCAAACGCCGCAAGCCCAATGAACTCTTGAGGTTCTAACGGTCGAAACTCCAGCCCGGTCCAGTTCCCGTCTTTGTACTTTTCGCGATATTCTTCATCGGTGTAAGAAAACCCGCGACGGTTCGGCTCCAAATTCGTAGATTCGTTCGCAGAATTGTAGCGCAAAAAAACATGCCCCGGCAAGAGGACGGCATCGAGCTGCAAATGGCGAGACTCCGCTACCATCAGCGCAAGCCACGAAAGCCCCATGCAGCCCGATTTGCGATTTGCAAGGACACGCAACGGCAGCACAGCGTCTTTAGCAACCGAAGCCTCGCCCGCCCCGGCAAATTCGATATTCCAAAATTTCCACAACAAATTCTTGAGGGAATTTAAAGTATCATGAGTCGCCGCAATGCTGCTATCAAAGTACGCAAGGCCTTCGTGCCAGTCTCGGATAGAATCAAGGCAAGAAGGCGAACGTTCTTCGAAAGCGCATGCCATCGCACGATAGCTCATTTTTTCGGGACGCCCACTCCAAAGAATCAGCGAAAGCGCAACAGCAAAAGCAACAATTAACGCCGGCCAGAATAGTTTAGACGAGAGACGAGTAGCCTGTCCTGAGCATGTCGAAGGAAGAGACGAGAGATTTTTGCTTTTTTCCATTTTCACACCATCTCTAGTCTTTCGTCTGTAGCGAGCATCGCGAGCGTTCTTTCGTCTAAATTCCGTCCCATTCCATCGGGCTTTGCCAGAAGTCGCGAGCGGTCATCATGTAAATCACAAGACGCTTGCTCAACATATCTTTCTTCATTTTCTTCAAGCGGCTGCGAACGCCTGGGCCACCGCCCCAGCTCGTAAGCACTTGTACGTCAAGTCCCGTCGCATAAGCAAGCAGAGAACCTGGGCCACCGCTCTTCTGATCCACAGATTCGAACACGCCCGTAAACGAATCGCCCATCAAGAGAATCGGCGCATTTTTTCCGCCCTTGTACGGTTTATCGCCCTTGTAAATTTTCATGCCTGCAAGCGTATCGGCGGCATACTTGGACTTTTCCTTATCCGGCAAATGAGCAACCAAGTCGCCTTCGCGGAGTACGACCGTATCCTTCATCAAAAGGCTACCCGGCTGCGGATTCGCGTCCGCATACCAGCTGTACTGCGTCACGCGGGAAGCAAGCTGTTCCATCGCGGCAAGCATGCCCGGAAGTGCCCAATGCGTATCGTAACGCTGGTAGCTGTAATGAGGCGGTTCATCGCCACTGCGTGCCGCCATCAAAGACGGGTAAAGGTCCAGCACATCAATGCCTGCCGCAAGCAATTCACGGATAAATTCACGACCGTTTACGTTTACGCACAAATCCGCAGGCGTACCCCTCACAAGTTTATCCGCATAGATTTCTTCTTTTACAGGAATCGGCACGACCAAGAGCTGAACGTTCATCGAATCCAGATACTGTTTGAGTTCAACCATTCGCGGAAGCGGGTTGTGGAGGCTATCCTGACCGCTAATTTTGTCCGCAATGAGGTAGTTGGCGTTACGGCGGAACCAAAGCATACCGTCTTCGGCCCACGCATTTTGCTCCTTCGGGAGTTTCGAAAGTTTTTTCTTCAACGCATCGCGGAACTTCTTTGTCGCAGGCGTTGCAGGGCAACTATTTTCAAGAGACGCAAGCGTTTCCAAGCGGGCATAGGAACTCGTATCAAGCGTACGGTTCACAGGCACAACTTCGCCAGCCGCAGCAAGAGAATCAGCAACAGCGGCGGCACGGAGCTGTTCATCCGTCAAGCGGAAAGCCGGGACTTCAAAAGCGACCCACATGGGCCTTCCCATCGGATTTCCGCGCATTACCGCAAACGGACGATTCACACTAGAATTCTCCCAAATCGCCCCCGGAGTATGTTGTTCCAAATCCGTATTCAGTGTCGGGTACCAGTAAGACGAAAGCGTCCGCGCCCAGTTCATGGCCTCATCGCCATTCATTTCAGCGGTCAAGTAGTAATTCAAGACCTCTGCAGATTCGCCGCCAGAGACGACCTTGAGTTTACCATAGAACGGAGCCCGGTTCGTCCAAACGGCAGGCATAACTTCAACCCACCATTCCACCTTCCCCTGATTTTCGCCCTTTCCGGGAACGCCCCACAAGCGGCTCACCGTCTGGAACGCGCGGAAAACTTCGGGTTCATCCCACTTCACAGCTTCAATTTCATTCAACGATTTTGTGAACTGTTCATCACCAGTCTGCGCATAAAGAATCTTCGAAAACGGTTCCCAGGCGATTGGCGTTACACCGGCAACACAATCCGGTTCGTATTCCGAAATCGAATCAAGCATCGGGAACGGGTAATCCGCAAGTTTTGCGTTCGCCATTTTGCCTGTATAATTTTCAGGCTTTTCGTCCATACCCGCCATACGGATCGGATTCGAAAAATACGCCGCGAAATCAAGGGCCGCAAGCGTCGGTTTTTCAACGACACGCACCTGCTTGTCAAAATCAAGCACGCGCAATTCAAAAACCGTCACAGGAGCCGCATAAGCCGAAGGCAAATTCGGCGGCGGGACAGATTCCACCTCGCCAGAAGCCTCAACAGAAGGCTTCTCAGACGAAGAAGCACAAGATGTAATGCCAAGCACGCCTGCGGCAAACCCCGCAAAGCACAAAAAAGGAATAGAGATATTTTTCATTTTCACAAAAAGAATTATAATAAATGTTTGGTTATTATTTTTTGGACATCAGTCAATAGTCATTGGTTATTGGTCTTTAGTTATTAGCTATTGGCCCTAGACCATTGACTTTTGATTATTGACCATCGCCTAAAGCTCGCACATTTTCTAAATTATACTCGTAATAAACAAGGAGTTTCTATGCCCGCTACAGGTGAACATAATAAATGGATTGCTTTGGCCCTTTGCATCCTTCTCGGATACTTGGGACTGCACCGTTTTTATGAAGGAAAGATTTGGACAGGAATCCTATGGCTTTGCACCGCAGGGTTATTTGGCGTAGGAGTTGTCGTTGACGCCATCTTGATTGTCATGAAACCAGAACATTACTAATTAGGCATTAGGTTTTAGGGATTAGGAATTATAGTCACGACTAAACCACCTAACAAACTTAAAGCCTAAACTTATATTCCACAAGACAATCCTAAGACCTATCACCTATTACCTACCACCTAATAATGAAACGCTTATTTGTTATCGCAACCGGAAGTGCCGGGAAAATCAGAGATTTCGCACATATTCTCGGCACCGACCATTACGAATTCAAGACTTTGAAAGATATCGGTTTTGACGAAGACATTGTCGAAGATGGCAACACCTTTGCAGAAAACGCCATCATCAAATCCAACACGACGGCACGCTGGCTCGCCAAACGCAACATCGAAGCGACCGTTCTCGCCGACGATTCCGGCCTTGAAGTTTTCGCACTGAACGGCGAACCGGGCATTTACAGTGCCCGCTACTGCGGCAAACATGGCGATGACGACGCGAACAACGTCAAGTTAATGCAAAAACTCGAAGGCATTGAAGACCGCAAGGCTCGTTACTTCTGCGCACTTTCGTACCAAACCGTCACGAAGAACGAACAAGGTGAATTTGTCATCAGCAAGCCGATTATTTTCGAAGGCGAATGCCGTGGCGAAATAAACCACGCACCTGTTGGCGACATGGGCTTCGGTTACGACCCGCTATTCGTCCCAGATGGTGAAACCAGAACTTTTGCTCAAATGGAACTAGAAGAAAAGAAAGCAATAAGCCATCGCGGGAACGCCATCAGAGCATTAAAGAAAGCCCTCGGGAAGTAAAAAACATAATCCACATTTTTTTCAATTGTCATGCCGGACTCCGTTCCGGCATCGACATTCCTAGTTAAAAAAGATTAATACATTTACTATTACATTTGTAAAAAAGGTCCGCAAAAAACGCGCCATGTTAAAAATCTTATTCGCTCCACTACAAGGTTACACGACGGGCATCTATCGCAAAGCCCACGCTGAAATCTTTGGCGGCGTGGATGTTTATTACGCACCGTTTTTACGCATCGAAAACGGAAAACCACGCGAAAAAGATTTACGGGATTTAGAAAATGCGCATGCGGAATGTTCGGGAAACGTAGATTCAAAATGCGCGGAAAATGATAAAGGGAACGGCGCGAGTTACAAGGTCGTGCCGCAAATTATTGCGAACAGCGTTGATGAATTCAAAATTCTCACAGATGCATTAATCGCCAAAGGTTACACGAAAATCGACTTCAACATGGGATGTCCCTTCCCGATGCAAGTCAATCGCCATCGCGGAGCAGGATTGCTCAACGACACACAAACTGTCCAAGCAATCATGGACGAAATCAAAAAATTTTCGAGTGCCGCAAACGGAACTGCGTCAGTAAAATTTTCCGTCAAGATGCGACTCGGGCAAGAAGCTCCCGACGAAGCATTCGCTCTCCTCCCGATTCTAAACGACACACCCCTCGCCCACATCACGCTCCACCCGAGACTCGGCAAACAACAATACAGGGGCGCTCTAGACTTCAGTTCTTTCGAACGGTTCTACAGCGAATGCAAACATCCGCTCGTCTATAACGGTGACATCACAAGCGTTTCGCAAATTCACGAAATGGAAAGACGCTACCCCAAACTTGCCGGAGTCATGATTGGTCGCGGATTGCTCGCCCGGCCAAGCCTTGCCGCAGAATACAAAGCTCAATGCGGAAATGCGAACATGGCAGAAATTGCAGACGCACAAGATGTTCGCAAAAATTGTGCCTTAAGCGAATGCGAATTTACAAACAAGCTCCTCCAAATGCACCAAATCATTTTTGAGCACGCTTGCAAAACGTACCAAGGCGACAGCCAGATTCTTTCGCACATTCAAAATTTCTGGGAATATCTGGAACCGAACATTCCCAAAAAAGTGTTCAAGAAAATCAAGAAAGCCGGCAAGTTGAACGAATACATCGAAGCAATTTCTATGTTGCAAGTAGAACGCAAAGCGAATAATTAAATCGACAAATCCTGGACAAGCCAAATGAACAGCATCTATATCGAAATCACGAACGTATGCAATTTGCATTGCAGCTTTTGCCCTTGCGGAACTGGGGCAGAAAACAAAGCTACGGCGAACAAAGGAAACTCCGTCGAGAAATCGTCAATACCCACAAACCGCACGTTCATGGATTCGAAACTCTTTGATGCCTGTATCGCTGGAGCGCAAGAAATCGGCGCAACAAACGTCTATTTTCACGTTCTTGGCGAACCCACGCTCCATCCCGGCTTTGCGCATTACCTCAAAAAGTTAGAACAAACTCCATTAAAACTTACTCTCACGACAAACGGCACCACAATCGAACGTACAGGCCGCCAAATTCTCGCCTCGTCCGCAATCCGTCAAGTCAATTTTTCGACACACGCCTACGCCGAACTCCCGCGAGAAACTGCAGAACAACATCTGCAAAACGTCCTCGACTTCTGCCGAATCGCCACCATCGAACGCCCCGAACTCTACATCAATTTGCGTTTGTGGAATGTCGGTGCCGAAGAAGCCTCCCCGTGGAACAACTACATGTTGCGTCGCATCCACGAAACGTTCGTCGTTGATGTTACTCCAGGGCATTTTTGCAGCCGTCATAAAAGCTTCAACATCACCGGTCGCCTCTACCTCCACGAAGACACCCGCTTTGAATGGCCTATTTTAGACGAGAGAACGAGCATGACGCAAATTGAGCGTCGCGACGGTGAGAAGCGCAATGACGAGAAAATCGTTCCCGGTACATGCCGCGCTTTAGACACTCATGTAGCCATTCTCCATGACGGTCGCGTTGTCGCCTGCTGCCTAGACCATAGCGGACAAATTACACTCGGCCACATCGGAAAGCAAACACTTTCCGAAATTCTGCAAACGCCCTTCGTCTGCGAACTGCGCGAAGGCTTTGCACAGCACGAGCTACGCCATCCCTTCTGCCAAAATTGCTCATTCTGCAAACGATTTAAGTAACCGTTCGTTAATGGTAATTATTTAACCACAGGAACAAAAGGATAATCAAACCGATTATCCGTAAATAGCTTGTTAAAAAAGTTCATTCAACAAATCTTAATGGATTTATACTATTTTCATATATAAAAGATTTAAATATCTGAACCATAAAGGATTTATAAGATGAAGCAATCTATTGAAATGCACAATCTCTACGAACACGAAATTAACGCTTACAACCTTAAAGATTTTCAACCGCAAATTGTCGATGCCAACTACCTAAAACAACTTGGAGTCACCATTGAACCTTCTGAAGAAACATTACAGGGACTCATCCGAGGCTCCCAAATGTTCAAGAAACGTTTGGAGGAACATACTGTCATTCCTAAGTCGGTGCTCTATCTGGAAGATTGCGACCCCGATGCTGTTGAAACAGAAATCCACAACTACACCGGTCGATGCCCGACGCTAACCTTCGAAATCAACCCCATCAAAGGCTGTCATTTGGGATGCCAGTACTGCTTGGTGACCGACGGCGTACACGAACAGAAACTTGTAGCTTATGAAAATTACCACCTCTATGTGCGTAAACTCTTGGAGGAGATGAACGGTGCTTGCAGCGAACAGCCCGATGCGGTAAAACCAGAGGACATCCAAGAGCGCAGCCGACTACTACAGGAACTGGCCAAAGCAATCGTCGAAGCACCAGAAAAGAAAAAGGAAATCGAGCGTAAAATCGTAGCATTGAGCCGTGGCAAGAACTGGAACCACTACTACTATTTTTCACCCAAAACAGAAGCATTGCAGGAACCGACGCTCTACACCGGCATCGCACACCGCATATTGCGTGAATTCATCGCCCACTTCAAGAAATACCCGAATTCCAATGCACGTCTCTTCATTGCGTCGAAAGCAGGGACCAAGCACCTTTTGGTGGAAAACGAAGGCGAAACCATCCTCGACCTTTTTAAACAACTTAAAGACAAGATGCAGTTCAACACCTCTGTAAGCATCATGCCAACCGCATTCCGCAACCTTCTAGAACCATTCGCCGCCCCGATTGAAGAGAGACTCGGTGCAGTGATGATGTGCCAGGAACACGGCATACAAGCGAACTCCGCCTTGGTGCAGCCCATCGTCGTGCCTTACCTCACCGACGAACATATCAAGGAATTCTTCGACATGCTTCATGGTGCAGGCATCGTGAACTACAAACCCGAGTTCCTCACGGCCTGCATGGAAAACCTAGCGCAACTGGGACAATGGCTTGGCCACTTCGATAAATCGATGGAGCGCGACCTCTACATGGACTATATCAGCCCAAAGAACGCCGACCACCGCAAGCAACGCGGACGCACAGCCCCAAACCGAGCGCTTTCGATAGAGAACATACAACGTTTGATGAAATACACCGAAACTATCGGCATGTCCACCAGCATCTGTTTCTGGGTACGTAGCCAGCTGAATGTGCCCACAAGCATCATCCCCATCATCAACCGTAACGGATTCCAGTGTCTGGGTTACCAGTCAAAACTTTTCAAGGGCGAAAAATGAACGAAAGATCATTGACTTGCCAAGAAGTCTGCTTTCAGCTGTTTGCAGACAAAACAGACTACTATCATCATTGGTACCATGCCAAGCCGATGCTAATAACCACAGAACGTCGTGACGAGCTGCGACGCGTACATTCCCTGCTTTACAAATGCATCGCCTATATGGCGGAACACTATCGTGAATGGGCCCCACGCTACATGCCCCTGGACGATAAGGTGATGGAGATTCTAGAACGCCAAAGCCGTTACCCATTCCGAGCTGGTGCTTACAGGCCCGATTACCTTATCAGCAATGATGGTCGTCTGTTGTTAGTCGAAATCACCAGCCGATTCTTTGGACACGGCATCTGGTTCACCTACCCCTCGGTCATCAAGGCAGAACAGTTTATGGCAGCCAATCCCGGCATATCTTGGGAGAACCGCTACAACGAACTGTTGACGTACATGCGCGACGCCATCCCAGCAGATAGCCCCATCTACGTGCTGAAGAGTAGCGACCGGACAAGCGAAATCGCCCTTTACAAAAAATTTTATGAATACTACGGACATGAAGTAACCATATACGAAGCCGCCGAAGTTGAAGACAACATAGCCAAATGGAGTCGCAACGCCGTCGTGTTCAGCGCCCTCAATCAGCAAGACATTCTGTCCTTCAAGATGGAAACGCTGCAAGCCATGATTGACGTGCGCATGATTAATGATTTCCGCACAATTTTCCTCGCTCACGACAAGCGTTTCTTGCGGCTCATTTTCATCGACGAATTCACGCGCCAATGCCTCACAGAAGAAGAAACGAAATTCCTACGTGAACACACCATCCCCACCTATACGTACAGTAGCCATCCGAAAATATGGGAAGATGCACTCAAGCATAAAGACGAATACATTCTCAAGCCTTACGACTTGGGCAAAAGCGTAGGCCTGTACGCCGGCGTGATGACCGACGAGGAAACCTGGAAAGATAGCCTCATCGCAAGCGAAAAAGGCGGATTCATTTTGCAACCGTTCATCAAGCAACGGACTTATCCCTGCGAATGGGAAGGCAAACTTTATGATGAATATATCTGCGGCATGATGCTATGCATGGACGACCGTTATTTCGATAGCGGAATGATCCGCACAAGCAGCGCCCCCGTGACAAACAAAGTTGACGACCGCAAGATGAGCGCCATCCATAGTGACAACGAAAATTTGAAAAAAATCTGTTATGTATTATGATTGATGGAAAAATTCACATCGCAATCATGCAGCCCTATTTTTTCCCATACATCGGGTATTGGCAATTAATCAACGCTGTCGATGTCTTTGTCATCTATGATGACGGAAGGATGATAACCAATGGTTGGATTCATAGGAATCGGATACTGGACTTTGACGGACATACCCCTCGAGAAATCCGGGTATCGCTAAAAAGGAAGTCCGTCAGCCACACGATAGGCACGATGGAGCGAGCGCAAAACAACCGTCTGATGAAAAAAATCGTTGAGACGATAAGGTTCCGCTACAGCCGTGCCCCTCATTACGGGGAAGTGATGCCGCTATTGGAGCAGCTCATATTAAACAAAGAGACAAACTTGGTACGCTATATCACGCACAGTTTGCAAGCCATCTGCAACTACTTAGGCATCACGACTCGCTTTGTCATAAGCAGCACAATCGATAAAACAGGCTGCGAAGGCGTCGTGGATAAAGTAGAACGCATCTGCAAGACTCTGGGCATCACCGATTACGTGAACCCTATCGGCGGTACCGCATTTTACTCTAAAGACGACTGGGCGCGCCGAGGTCTGAAACTTAACTTTCTGCACCGGCGTGACAGCATCCGTTACGAGCAATTCGGCGGAGAGTTCGTCCCCGACCTTTCCATCATCGACATGCTGATGTTCTGTTCAAAAGAAGAAATCCAACAAATACTTAACGAATATGACATAGTCTAATAGCGGCTGAACAACATGAGGGAAACAGCGCATTTTTTAGCTATTATTAAAACATGTTCATTACGGTTCAAGATTTTACGGGAGTTTACGCCGAGCAGCCATTTATGCAAGAATTGCGGGAAAAGTCTGCAAAATCGGCAGACATCCATTGGCTCGACTGCACGAAAATCGTCGGCACAGACTGCTACTGCGACGACGACGCCGTAAAAGCTATCAACGAAATGATTGATAACGCGGAAAACGGCTGCGTTTCTGAAAATCGTGGCAATTCCGGGAACGTTCCCACAATCCACTTCTTCGACAACGGCAATTACCATTACATGAGCAAACTCTGGACGGACAGAATCCAAGAACCGTTCACGCTCATCGTTTTTGACCACCATCCCGACATGCAACCACCTCGCTTCGGCGGGATTTTAAGCTGCGGCGGTTGGGTACTAGAAGTTCTTGAAAACAACAAATTTATTCAAAACGTTGTCATTATCGGAGTCAAAGACGAGCTCGTCGAAACCGTCCGCGAAGAATTTTCTCAGGCAGGCGATACCGAAATTTTAAACAAAGTAATATTCGTTAAGGAAAGCGAATTAGGAAAGGATATCCCTCTCTCGTCTTTCGTCAACCAGCGAAGCGGTCTTTCGTCTAACATCTACCTATCCATCGACAAAGACGCACTCGCCCCCGCTTTCGCCGCCACCAACTGGGATCAAGGTTCGCTCACGCTAGACGCGCTCAAAAATTACATCACATCGTTCACTGCAAATCGTAAGATTCTTGGCATCGACATCTGCGGAGAACGCGCCCACGACTTCGAAGGCGACGCAAACCATACCGTCCAAAAAGCGGATAGCCTCAACAACTCGCTTAATCGCGAACTTGTTGATTTTTTGCAGAAACTTTAAAAGCTACTTCACCGCCACAAACTTGCGACGTTCGACGCCAGCACCTTTCAGCTGCATCACGTAAATACCAGCCGGGAGTCCGTGCGTCATCCATGCAACGTCACTAACATTCGCGGATTCCACATTCAAGCGGCGCACTAACGCACCCTTCGTGTTAAAAAGGCTTACGCGGTAAACGCTCGGAACCATCACAGGCAACGTTTTTACAATACTCGTTTTGGAAGAATCCTTCGCAGTTGTACCACGAACTGTCGTATCCTTTTTTGTCGTATCCGGCTTGACAACGGCTGCTTTCACAAGCGTCACATCAAACTGGTCGATATTCGGGCCGTCGTTACCGCCAACCGTCGCAAATTTCACATCATTCTCGCCAGCGGCAAGATTTATCAACACATCAGCGGTTTCCCAGACGGTCCAGCCACTCGTCGCTTTAAACTTTGTTGTCGCTGTATCCAGACCAGCGCTCACTGCCAAAGAACGTTCCTCACCTGAGCCGTTCGTGAAATCAATGCTTAGTTTGTACTGACCTGCGGTATCGACTTTGACTTTCACGACAACATCGCCGCCCTTGTCAAAATTCACGTATCCCTCGCCATGATAACCGTCATTGCTACTTTCAGAAGCACCGCCCGTAATGGTTCCCTTTTCGGCCTGATACTGCTTATCCGGTGTCGGAGGAGGCGGTTCCACGTAATTAGCGTCGCATTCCGTTGGGCTCTTGAGGGTCGCACCCGCATTCGCTTTCACGGCAGCTTCAACTTCGCTTGCCTTGAGCATAAAACTTTGGTATTCATACGGCGGAGTGAAAGAAGCTCCCGTTCCTCTCGTATTGCCCGAGCAGTTCGTAAAAATGTTGTCTATAACTTCGTTTACGCCCGTGCCGTTTGCATTACCCGTATAAATAGGATTTGCCTCGTTGATGAACACGTTCCTTTCTGTGCGCACGCGGCACATGTGGCCCGCCGAAACGCCAAGCACGTCCGTACCGTTCGTGATGCTTGCATTACCCGTAAGCAAGTTGTTGACCACATGGACATTTCCGTAACGGCAGCGCGGTTTACGTTGGTTCGCGGCTTGCCACCAGTTGAACATATAAGTCACGTTCAGCTTACCTTCGCTTTCAGGTTCGTCGTCAGAACTGCCGATGAGGTTCGAAAGGTTGTGTGAACTCTTTTTTTTGTAGCCAAAAATGCACCAAGTAAACGTAACGTTGTCGGCACCTTTGACAACATCGGCATTGCCGTCTTGGCCATCCCAAAATTCGCAATGGTCAATCCAAATATTCTTGGAACCGTTATTTTCAATGGTGAGGTTGTCCCAAGCTTGGTCGGCATTGCTGCCCGGCCCTTGAATCACGATATTGCGGACGATAATATTAGACGCCTTGCTGATATGGATTGGCGCTTTAAGCACCGTTCCCGGCTTAAGCCCGATAATGGTCTTGTTGGAACCCGTGATATTCAAGCGGTCCCCTGTTCGCCCGCTCCACCCGCTACCAAGCGTTCCGTCAATGTAAATGACACGGGGCGAGGAATCCTTCGCGTATTTTTGCAAATCAGCAAAAGTTTTCACCGTAACGGGAGCCACATTTCCGCCACCAGTCACTTCAAACGCGGTCGAGGTACGGCCCGAACGAGTCGCCCAGCCAATCGGCTTGCACTGATCCACCGCCGCAGACGCACAAACGGCCAGTCCGCACAACACTGCTAAAAATCGATTTGGAACTTCAAACATCTCACCAACTTCCTTATAATTTCACCATGATATAATCTATATTCCAAAAATCATTATAGAGCGTAATTTTGCATTTAATTTCTAGACATTTTGTCAAGAATTTCAGTCAAACAAAAGCACAGAAAAAGCCGTTTTCTTACAAAAACGGCTAATTTTTTCGCAATGTCAAAGATTTTTACAGTTAAAAAACTACCGCACTTCCAGCCTAGTGAAAGTCTCGTAGTGGTCTGCAGTATAGTAGATTACGCAATCCGGCTGATAGACAAGTCGCTTGGTTCCGCGATTCTTGGCGGAATACTCCACATCGGCTTCGTGGTAAGAACCCTCAGGCAACGTTTCGTGGTAATTATTTGGACTAGAGGCAAAATTATCAAAGTTGTCGCCGCCAATCATCACGTTAATTGTGGCCCATGGGTTAAAATTCCATTTTTCAAACGTCTTACCCGTTTTGGATTCATAAAGTTTTTTCCCCTCATTCTTGCCGACATAATTTGCGGGCAATTTATCGAATTTGCACAAGTACGCCGCCACGGAATCCTTTGTCGTATAGAGGCCGGATTCCTCCACCGCATCATAAATGTTCTTTACACTAGCGTTAGATGACTCAGCAACGCTGCTAGAAGAATTTTTTTGAACACTAGACGACAATTCGTCTTCATCATCGCCGCCAATAGTCTCTCCCGTTGCCGTACATGCCACAAAGAAAGCAGCCATGGCACACGCAAGATAAACCTTAAACAAAGATTTTTTTAATTTCATGACAGTTCCTTGGAATTTTACGATTCAACGATTAAAGATTTTTCATAAATATAGTCAACGTCCTCGGGGCTGATTCCCCCTGGGACAAGGTCAAGCTTTGAATGGTTTACCTTCATGGCCGCGGCAAACTTGTCCCGCATCTCGCGCGTAACGGAGCATGTCCCGATAAGGCTATGAAGCATGGCCGCGAATTCTCCGATATCCCTGAGCAACAAAAGCGACAGGATTTTCTGGACATCTTCAGGGACGGACTTACCGCAAACCTCGGTGTAAGCGGCAAGGAAATAACCGACTGCGGGGCCGTGCGGAGTTCCCAAATGCACCGTGAGGTCATAGCTCATGCCATGCGGCACAGAAGTACTAGTCTGCGCAATAGACATGCCCGCAATCGTCGATGTAAGCATGAGTTTTTCATATAAACCTGCATCGATTTTTTTCTCGGAAAGGAGGGATTCCTTGCACTCGTTCCAAAGCGTGAGTCCATATTCCGGGCACATGCGGTTGAACTCATTCGATTTCACATTGAGGATGCTTTCGACCATGTGCGCAAGGGCATCGACGGCGGTATTGACAATCAATTGCTTTTTTGCAAAAGCGAGATACTTTCCGTCCACAAGCGCAAGCTCCGGGAAAATTACATGCGGAATGCTTTTCTTGAGACCAATCTTGTGATTCGTGATTATGGCAACCGGAGTCGCTTCAGAGCCCGTACCGCATGTCGTCGGGACGGCAACGACAGGAGCGTGGTCGAGCCGGCAACTCGGAACCTTGTGGAGGTCATCTGCATCCACGTCCGGGTTCAGGAGGAGCAGCGCAATCGCCTTTGCAGCATCAATCGCAGAACCGCCACCGATACCGATTATAAAGTCCGCCTTGAAGTCCCTTGCGGAGAGCGTTGCCTTCCGTACCGTATCCGTCGATGGATTTTCTTCGACCTCGTTGAAAACCTGAAACGGGACTTTTCCCTCGTTCAAGACTTCCGTCACATCGTCCAAGGAGCCGTTTGCCGCAGCGGAATGGCGCCCGGTCACGATGAACGCGCGTTTTCCCACCGCCAGCATATTCTGCGCATGTTTCTTGACACAATTTTTTTCGACATAGATATCTGTAGGGACAAAAAAACGCATAATCAACTCCTTGTAATTCAAAACTAATAAAAGCAAGCCAGGCGATTGATGGCAAAAGAACTATATTTTGCAAAAAACAGAAATAGGATATATCTATGGACATTAACGAACTCGCACAAAAGCACATCTTGAATCAGCCGCTCTACGTGACCGGCAAGCCCATCGCCTACACCGCCCGCGAATTCGGCCTCGACCCGAAAGACATCGACAAGCTCGCGAGCAACGAAAACCCCTTTGGCCCGAGCCCGAAGGGCATGGAAGAGGCCCGCAAGGCGTTGGAAGAAGTGAACCTCTACCCGGATGGCGGCAGCTACGACCTCATCGGAAAGATTGCAGAGTTCCGCGGCGTGAAGCGTGAACAGATTGCCGTCGGTAACGGCAGCAACGAACTTCTGGACATGATTGCCCAAGTGTTCCTCGGCCCCGGCACGGAAGCCGTGATGGGCAAGCACAGCTTCGCCGTCTATAAGCTTGCTACGATGGCCATGAACGCCAAGCTGGTCGAAGTCGATATGCCCGCCCCGGCCTACAATTACGACCTCAAGGCCATGCGTGCCGCCGTGAACGAAAAGACACGCATCGTGTTCCTCGCGAACCCGAACAATCCGACCGGCTCTGACCTCACCGCCAAGGAAATCCTCGACTTCGCTGACAGCCTCCCGGAAACTTGCGTTCTCGTGATGGACGAAGCCTACACCGAATTTATCGAAGACACGCCAGAACTCGTTCCGGATTTCAACAGCCGCATCGCCGCTGGCAAGAACATCATCTGCTGCCGTACGTTCAGCAAGATCTACGGTCTCGCAGGTCTCCGCGTGGGCTACTGCATCACCCGCCCCGAAATCGTGAACCTCATCAACCGCGTGCGTGAACCGTTCAACGTGAACAGCATCGCCCAAGCCGCCGCCATCGGCGCCATCGACGACCAAGAATACGTGAACAAAGTCCGCGAGCTCAACAAGAAGGGGCTCGAACAGCTCAAGGCAGGCTTCAAGGAACTGGGCCTCCCCTACGTCGATAGCCACTCGAACTTCATCGCCGTCAGCGGATTCAAGGACCCGATGGACGCCTTCAAGTTCCTGCAGGCCAAGGGCACCATCATCCGTCCGCAGCCTGCAATGGGTGACGTGCTCCGCATTACTGTGGGTACCGAAGCGCAGAACGCAAAATGCCTCAAAAACATCAAGGCATATCTCGGCAAGTAAGGACTGAATTAACATTCAAGTCTTTACTTTATGCGGGTGGGAACGTCATGTTGAGTGAAGCGAAACATCCAGGCCGTTTCAACTGGATCCTTCGCGGATTCCCGCTCAGGATGACGTTTCTATGAGTGCATTCCATGGCGTAAAACAGAAACCCCACGGGGTTGCACGCGTGATTTCCAAGCGCGGATTTTGCAGCCGTAGCGCAGCAGAAAACCTGGTCCGCGAGGGCCGGGTTTCTTTGCGTGGTAAAATCGTGCGCGACCCCGAAACGCCCACCTACGAGAACGACGAAATCCTTGTGGACGGCAAACCCGTCGAGGCTGCCCAAAAATTCTATTTCGCGATGAACAAGCCCCGCGGCATTGTCACCACCGCAAGCGACGAAAAAGGCCGCAAGACCGTGATGGACCTTTTTCGCGAACAGTACGCCAAGATGTTCCCCGGAAAAGCGGTGCCGCACATATCACCGGTGGGTCGCCTCGACGCCGCCAGCGAAGGCTTGCTCCTGTTTACGAACGACACGCAATGGGCAGATGCACTGCTGAGCGGAGGTTCAGCAATGTGTCATCCTGAGCGGAGTGAAACGGAGTCGAAGGATCCAGGCCCGAAGCAACATCTCAAAATCTACCGTGTGCAGGTCAAAGGCCACCCCACTGCCGACGACCTCGCGAAAATGGAAAAAGGCTTCAACGTACCACCCCGCGTCTTCGGCGAAAGCGAAGAATTCATGCACGCCGAACGCGCAGTTTTCCTCCGCGAAAATGATAAAACGAGTTGGCTCGAAATCACGCTTTCCGAAGGCAAGAACCGAGAAATCCGCCGCATGCTCGCCCACTTGGGTTACGAAGTCATGCGCCTCGTGCGCATCCAGTTCGATAAATTTGCGCTCGGCGATTTAAAGCCCAGCGAAATCCGAGAAATCAAACCCAACTAAGATAACTCTACTTCCGTAACACCCCGTACAAAGCAGAATTTTTGGGTCAATAAAAACTCGAGTTTTGGCGAAAAAAAGTAAACAGCTTCCTAATTTACGGCCTATATGACATTTGGGTACCTAAATTTCTCGTAACCCTTTGATTTATAAGGCGTTGTAGCAAATTTTTTATGGGAAAAATTTGCTTTTTTTGTGGGTCAAACAAGATCATCAAGAAGGGTCTTAAACAGGGCAAGCAGCGGTGGCTTTGTAAGACCTGCGGACACATTTTCACTCCAAGTT
>CAMKTL010000046.1:0-29240 GCA_946415675.1 uncultured Fibrobacter sp. | reverse complement strand
TGAACCGCGAATACCTCGGCGCCACCGTGACCTACGCCGAAAAGGTGTACGGAAAAGACTAGCAATGAGGCGAATCCAGCACGAAAATGCTCGCATTTTCGTATTGGTGAGCCGAGTGGCGAGAGACTCCGAAGGAGTCTCCTAGCAAGGCGAGTGTCGCGGCGAAGTGCTTGCATTTCGCCATGACCGAGCCGCAAGACTAATGGATCGTCATCCTGAGTGGCGAAACCACGAAGGATCCTGAGCGTAAAAAAGGACCGCATCACTGCGGCCTTTTTTGTATGTATGCAATAATAGATTACTTTACTTGGATTTTAAACGTTTGCGCGCTATTGCCTACAATGGCTTTTACTAAATAGGCACCCTGGTTCAAATTGTCAAGTGAAATGTAATGATTGCTTGCTGCACTCCCTTGATACGTCTTTTTTAGGTTTCCTTGAACATCAAAAACGAAAATTTTAAGCTCGGATGATGTTGGGCTTTTTACCAGTAAAATGTTGCGATTTTTTTCTAAGTGGAATATTGGATGAGTGGTGGACGCGATGGATATGGTCGTCTGCGGTACCGGGTAAATGGTTGCTGTTGCACTGGTGTCGTTTGGCAATTGACAATAACTATCAATGTCTTGGTTGAATGAAGAAGCGTGTTTATAAGGTCCTATGGCGCAGATGTTAAAGCGGTAGCGGCCGGGATCTGCCTGGATTTTGAAATTGATAGAAACGAGTTGCTTTGCCGCTTGTTCTCCATTAATTTTTGCTTCGCCTTTGTACCAAGATGGTTGTTCGAATTCAGACCACGGAATGCATTGCGTTTTTGCCACATTTGGAGCTTTGTCTAGCGTTTTAGCTGGAATAGCTTTGCCTATGGCAGCTTCAACATTTTGGTTGAGACCAAGTTCAAGAATCGGAGCGACTTCGGATTTGTATATAATGCAAAGGCCTCCCCAGTCAGAGGCGTCTGCGGCGATTGGGGTGGCATCTGTTGTAGAGGTCTCTCCCGCGACATTGATATATGCGGATATAAAAGGGGTTGCTGTTGAAGTTCCCTGATCAAGTACGGCAGTGCCGCAAACTCCATTGCAAACTTCAAGAACGGGCTCAATGCCAAATTCCCAGTATTCATTGCCGAGTCTGGTTGGCAATAGGGTTTTTGACAAGCCGTTTTGCTGATGATCATCGGAAAAAAGCCAGTAACCAGCGGTTTCTGTACCTGCATCAAGAGCGGTAGTGACGAATGGGACGATTTCTAACCCAAACCAATCGTCAAACGAAAAAGAAGTTGTTGCGGCTAAAAGTACAATTGATGATAGGAATTTATTCATGTTGTTAATGTAAAAAATAGCGTGAAAAAAAGTATTGAAAAACTCGTGATTGTCCAAAATTCTCGGGAAAAGGTCAATTTTTCGGGAAATTCCCTCAAAGAAGTTGTCCCCCGATGGCTCTCGTGGGGCATTATAACGAATCTCTTTCCTATATTTCTTCTAGAAAAAAAAGGAATCAACGATGAAAAAGTTTTTTGCAATTCTTACGATGGTCGCTTGCGCCGCTTTTCTTTCCGCCTGCAACGAACAGAAGGCCGAAACAAAGACTTCTGCCGATGAATCCTTCAACAAGGTCAAGGCGGCCGGCGTGTTCGTGCTTGGCCTCGACGACTCCTTCCCACCGATGGGGTACCGCGACAAGGATAACAATATCGTTGGCTTTGACATTGACCTTGCTACGGAAGTGTGCGCACGCTTGGGCCTGAAACTCAGGACGCAGCCGATTTCCTGGGACGCAAAGGAACAGGAACTGAATACCGGCAAGATTGACTGCATCTGGAACGGCATGAGTGTTGATGCGGCACGCGCAAAGGCGATGAATCTGAGCGACCCGTATCTCAAGAACCGCATGATTTTCACGGTGAAGGACAAGGCTCTTGCAAATCTCGCGGCTCTCGCCGGCAAGAAAATTGCGGTACAGAACGGTTCGACCGCACAAAAGCTTTTGGAAGCATCCGAAGCGGGCAAGGCCGCCAAGGAAATCGTCCCGTTTGACGACAACCAGACGGCGCTCATGGATTTGGACAAGGGCGGCGTGGATGCCGTGTTCCTGGACGAAATCGTGGCCAAGTACTGGATTGTGACGAATGCGAAGGACTATATAGTACTCGAAGAAGGCCTTTCCGACGAAGTCTATGCTGTCGGCTTCCGCAAAAAAGATCAGGCTCTGCGTGATGCCGTGAACTCTACCTTGGCTGCCATGAAGGCCGACGGCAAGTTCGCCGAAATCTCCGCCAGGTGGTTTGGCAAGTAACGGACGGCGCGCATTCCCATGTCTGACTTAAGTACTTTACTTCCGATTCTCTGGGGCGGCTTCTGCACGACGCTCGCCATTTTCGGGCTTACGCTCCTGTTCTCGATTCCGCTGGGCCTGCTCATTGCGGTCCTCAAGATGAGCAAGTGGCACGTGGTGCGTTACCCGGTGTCGTTCTACATCTCGGTGATGCGCGGCACTCCGCTACTCCTCCAGATTGTGGCGATTTACTTTGGCTCCTATTACCTGAGCGAATATGCGGGCGTGGATTTTTCCTTTGACCGCTTCCCGGCGGTAATCGTGGCGTTTTCGATAAACTATGCGGCGTACTTTGCCGAGATTTTCCGCGGGGGCATACAGTCCATACCCAAGGGGCAGTACGAGGCGGCCTATATGCTGGGCATGACCCGTACGCAGACGTTCTTCCGCATTATCCTCCCGCAGGTGGTCAAGCGCGTGGTACCCGCGAGCGCGAACGAAGTCATTACGCTGGTGAAGGATACCTCGCTTGCGCAGGTGATTGCGGTGACGGAACTTTTTGCGCTGGCCAAGAAACAGCAGGCCGCCTACGCGAGCATTTACCCGCTGTTCGTGGCGGGCGTATTCTACTATGTGGCGAACCTTTTGCTGAGCGTGCTTTTTGCCTACGTGGAACGCAAGCTCAATTACTATAAGTGAGGCGTGGAATGGATTTTGCAACCGATCAGTCTGTAATCACTAAAGATGCGCCTCAGAATGTAGCTTCTCCGATTCTTGAAGTTAAACACTTGAAAAAATCCTTCGGCGACTTGCATGTGCTCAAGGATATTTCGTTTGACCTGAACGCTGGTGAAGTGCTCTCGATTATCGGGCCGTCCGGCTCCGGCAAGAGTACGCTCCTCCGTTGCCTCACACAGCTTGAAACGTTTGAAGCGGGCGAGGTGCGAGTCGATGGCAAGGACATGGTGGTGCCTGGCGTTTCGGCGAAGGGGCCGGCGGTCAAGTACGCTCCGGCGAAAACGCTCCGCGACATTCGCCTATCTACGGGTCTTGTGTTCCAGAACTTCAACTTGTTCCCGCATCTGACAGTACTCCAGAACCTGACGCTCGCGCCTATCCGTGTGCTCCACGCGTCCCGTGAAGAATCCCGTGCGCTTGGCCTTCACTTACTCAAGCAGATGGGTCTTGAAGGCAAGGAAAAAGCTTATCCGTGCGAACTCTCGGGTGGCCAGCAGCAGCGCGTGTCCATTGCCCGTGCGCTGGCGTTAAAACCGAAGATTCTCTTCTTCGACGAGCCGACGAGCGCACTCGATCCGGAACTTACGGGCGAAGTCCTGAAAATCATCAAGAAACTCGCCGAAGACAAGATGACGATGGTCATTGTGACTCACGAAATGGCGTTTGCCCGCGATGTCGCTAACAAGGTCTTGTTCATGGACCAGGGCGTGGTTGTAGAGCAGGGTACTCCTGATTTTGTGTTCAACCAGTCCCAGAACAAGCGCTTGAGCTCTTTCTTGGAACGATTTTCAAGAGCGTAATATATCTAAACGTGTCGTTTTAGAAACATTTTGGGAAATGTTGTTCAAATTCAAATTTTTTTTAATGTCTTTTTTTGTATTTTATCATGCATCAAGCATTTTTATAACAGCTCGAGTTGTTTAGGAGTACAAATGAAAAAACTCATTCTCGCATCCACTATCGCCATGATGTGCCTCAGTGCAAATGTATTTGCCGAAGATGACGGTTATGGTAACGAAATCCCGGCTGCAAGGCAGGAAGGCACCGTCGATGACGGTTACGGCAACAAACTTCCTGCAGACGAACCTGAATACAAGACTTATGAAGAGGCCCGTGGCGGTTCGAAAGGCGCTTCTTCGAATAGCGGTGCTGCTTACGGTGGCGCGGCGACTACTGCCGCGTCTGGCAATCCTTCGGAGTTTACCTACCCAAGCCCTGTATTGAATTTCGGTATTCACTTTGGATTCGGTTTTGGCTTTTTGGCTGGGTATCCGACCAATGACTTGTTCACGGAATACATGGGCAAAAAAGAGGACTGGGACAGCTATTCCTTTGATATCGGTCTTGCAGTCAAGTACCGCATCAACGAACTCGTGACGTTCGCTCCCGAAGTGAATATTGGTGTTGGCTTGTCCTTGAGGGAAATCGGTAGCGGTTATGATTGGATATACAAGGAGTACAAGGTTAATGAAAACCGAGCCTTCATTAACTTGAATGTCCCTTTGGTTGTGCGTGTGACTCCTATCCAGCATCTTTTTGTCGAAGCTGGCGGTCGCTTGAACTTTAATTTTGGTACAGGTCATTCCATCGATTATACGGATAAAGACGGCAATTCGCTCATGGTCTATGATTCGGAAAAGGGCGAATATGTCAAGTATAGCGAAGAACTGGATAAATGGGAGGTCAAGACGTTCATCCCGTCCGTGGTTGCCGGCATTGGTGGTACGTTCAGGACTAACAATCACGATATTGAAATCGGCGTCCGCTTTAACTATGACTTCGTTGGTCTGGAAAAGGACGACAAGGTGGATTTCTATGATGAAGAAGCCGGTAAGTTCTTGACGGATGACGATGGCAATAAACTTGTGGTGACCAACAGTACCAAGTGGATGTCGCTCCAGTTCTACATCAACTATTTCTTCCTGTAATTACTGACATTTTTCCTGCATTCGTGTGATTTTATGCCCGCCTCTGTGTGACGGGCATTTTTTTTACAAAAAATTTCGGGACAAATCCCTGAAAAAAGCGTGTTAATATAGTAGAAACGCTTTTATAGGAGAAAATGTGATGAACCATAGTCAGGTCGCTTTGTTGCCGAAACCCGTGTTCAACTTGATGCCGCGCGAAAAGCTCGAAAGTTCGGGGGCGAGTTCCCTGAGCAACGAGGAACTGCTTGCGCTTATCTTGGGAAGTGGCAGTCACGAATGCAGCGTGTTCGAATTGTCACGGCGTCTTTCGGAGTTTTTATCGATGGAAACGTCGGTCCCTACGCTTGAACGCCTTAGGAAAATTCGTGGGCTTGGGAAAGTCAAGGCTGCGCAGATTTTAGCTTGTCTGGAACTGTCCGGCCGCTTTATCTTGAGCGACAAGGCTATTCCCGTATCGGTGCCGGAGGATATCCTTTCGCGTGTGGCGTATATGAAGTATGAGTCGCAGGAACATCTGGTTGTTATCTCGTTGAATTCGGCGAATTATATTGTTCGTATTCACGAACTGACGACGGGACTTGTGAACCAGACTCCTGTGCATCCGCGAGAAGCTTTTGCCATGGCTATAGAAGATAGGGCGGTGTCTGTCATATTCGTACATAATCATCCGTCGGGTTCGCTGGAACCGAGTCCGGAGGATATTTCTATCACGCGAGTGCTCTGCGCCGCGGGTAAAATTTTGCAAATTCCGGTGCTCGATCACATCATAATTGGTAAACGTGGGTTTACAAGCATGTGCCGAATGTTTCCAGATGTTTTCGAAAGTACGTTTTATTGACGAATTCTTGTAAAAAAAAAGAAATGAAATGAAAATTTTTCAAAAACTATGTATAATTTATCAATCTTTTTGCACAAATACGAGTGCGGACTTTTTATTAAAGTGTTATATTTTTACTAAACATTACTATAATATAAGGAACTTTCCATTTACGGTTGGTTCAAAACAAGGAGACTCTATGAAACGAGTAGCAATGGGTTTGGCTTTTGCAATGGCGGTTTCCGCTTTTGCTAGTCAGCATGCCCAGACGATAAACAAGACGAGCTTTGTCGGTGTCAACAAGACACAGTCCGCTCAGTCTCTTGGACATTCGAAGCTGGTTTTTTCAGCTTTGGGCGATTATGCATTTGGCAACAAGATGTTCCAGGCCATGCCTGAACAAGATGTTCATTATGCATTGGAGAGATATTTGCCCTCTGGTCAGTACCAGAAGGCTGAAGTTGCTAGCTATATCGGCGTGAACGCCTACGTAGGCTTTGCCATCGGTCTTTTGGACTACTTCGATATCGGTGTGACTTTGCCGGTCTATTACGACCAGTTCAACGGCAATACCAAGTGCACCGAAGCTGAAATCAACAGCTATGCATGCGACGGCAATCCTTTTGCCGGTACAAAGAAGGGTTACATCGGTAACCTGACCGCTAACTTGAAGGCTCGTGCCCCGATTCCGTCCGATATCCCGGTCGATGTGGCTGCTTTCTTCAGATTCTCTTTCAAGACCGCTAAGGAAACGAAGCAGGGTCTTTGGATTCGCGAACCGGAATACATCAGCAAGCAGGGCTTCGCATTCCCGTGGGGTGCCAAGAAGTCTGACTTGACTGTTGGCGGTGCTATCACGTTGGATCTTACCAAGATCGATGCCCTCCCGCTCCTCGTTCACGTGAACGGCGGTTACAAGATGTCCATGGGTAAGGCCAGCGGCCTCGAATTCGAAAACTTCCCGTTTATTAGCGCTGCTGTCGAATTCTATCCCCTCGACTTCCTCTCTGTGTTTGGTGAATTCTACATGGATCTCCAGACTAAGGATTTCGAATGGAACCGTGTGAACTCTCAAACGGGTTATCTTGACCCGCTGGGTGATATTCCTATTAAGGAAAAGCTTGACATGAAGCAAGTCACGGGTGGTATCGTGTTCCACCTGCCGATTGGCCTCGATGTCCAGCTCGGTGGTTCTGTTTATGTGGGTAACGACAATTACCTCCACTATGCTTATGTTCTCGAAAACGACGAAAACCTCACCAAGGCTACCAAGATTCGCGTGAATCCGCAGTACGCTTTGTTCGGTGGTCTCACATGGTCCGGCTTCCTCCTTCCGCAGGACCGCGATGGCGATGGTGTTGCTGATGCCGATGACCGTTGCCCGGATGATTATGGTCACCGTTTGAACTCCGGCTGCCCGATGGGTAACCCGGATACCGACGAAGATGGTGTTTGCGACGCTTGGGTTTCTGAAAAGGGCGTTCTTAGCGATTTCAGCAACATTTGCTCTGGTATCGACCAGTGCCCGAACGAAAAGGGTAGCAGCACCAATGGTTGCCCGACCGACGATCCGGATGCCGATAAGGATGGCGTTTGCGATGCTTGGGTCAGCCAGAAGGGTATGCAGGATCAGTTCAAGGATATTTGCGAAGGCATCGACCAGTGCGCGGCTGAAGCTGGTACGCTCGTCAACAACGGTTGCCCGGAAGACAATCCGGATCCGGATGGCGACGGTCTCTGCTCTCCGTGGGTAACTGACAAGAACAAGCTCGAACAGTACACCGGCGTTTGCACCGGTTACGACATGTGCCCGGGTGAAGCTGGTGCTGCTGGCAATAAGGGTTGTCCGTGGGATGATCCGGATAGCGATGGCGACGGCGTCTGCGATGAATGGGTTGTCCAGAAGAAGCTCGGCTACTACTTCGAAAAGGCTGCCGAAGACGAATCTGTTGCTAAGGAATGGTTCATCTCCAAGACCTGTAAGGGTCTCGACAAGTGCCCGCTCGAACACGGTGCTGCTGCTAACGATGGTTGCCCGCTCCCGGATCCGGACCTTGATAAGGACGGCGTCTGCGATGCTTGGGTAACTGAAAAGAACATGTTCAACCTCTTCGAAGGTGTCTGCTCCGGTATGGACCGTTGCCCGGCTGAAGCTGGTGACGATGGCTTCGGCTGCCCGAAGAAGAAGGTCGAAAAGCTCGAAGGTATCTCCTTCAAGAGCGGTTCTGCTACCATCAACGCTAATGCTAAGAGAATCCTTAAGGGCGTCGCTCAGAAGCTCAAGGAAGACGAAGCATACAAGGATCTCAAGATTGTGATCCAGGGTCATACCGACAACCGCGGTAAGGCTAAGAAGAACCTCAAGCTCTCTGACCGCCGTGCTAAGGCCGTTATGAAGCAGCTCACGAAGTTCGGTGTTGCCAAGAACCGTATCAAGGCTATTGGTCTCGGCTCTACCTGCCCGGTTGACGATAACTCTACGGCAGATGGTCGCGAAATGAACCGTCGTATTGAAATGCACTTTGTCACACCGGAAAATGACGGTACGAAGTGCGAAAGCAACTACGTCGAATAAGTCGTGATTAAAAAATCTTAATCGAAAGCCCCGGGCGTTAAGCCTGGGGCTTTTCTTGTATAACGGTCTCGAAAATGCGCATACCTTGTCGTTACGATTATTGAAGATTTGTGGCTAGCCTTTGTTTGTCATCCCTGCCTTGAGCAGGGATCTCCTTCTTGTTTTTCTACATTTACGATATGACAAAACTTGACGAAATACTGACTGCAAACAACTTTAGCAACCACGACCTCGTGGAGATGATGCCTGTGAACTTGAACCACAAGATGGTGCAGAAGGCCCGCCTTGGCAAGAAGCCTGTGCCCAAGCACACGCAGGACCTGATTTTGCAGGCTTTGAACAAACGGCTTTTGCAGAGTGCCGCCGAAGTCGAAGGCAAGGTCGCGAAACAGTACAAGCGCGTGGAAGTGTTCGGAAACGACGAAATCGCTTAACAACGACCCATACCCTTTGCTTTGTCATCCCGGCCTCCGTGCCGGGATCGCCTTTTTATTACATTAACAATATGCAGCAATACTTAGACTTACTCCAAGATATTATCGACAACGGTGTTGACCGTTCGGACCGCACTGGCACAGGTACTCGTTCCGTATTTGGCCGCCAGACTCGCTTTGACCTTTCCAAAGGTTTCCCGTGCCTTACGACAAAGAAACTCCACCTGCGCAGCATTATTCATGAGTTGCTGTGGTTCTTGAAAGGCGATACGAATATCAAGTATCTGCACGACAACAAGGTCACGATTTGGGACGAATGGGCTGACGAAAACGGCGACTTGGGCCCGGTCTATGGACACCAGTGGCGCAGCTGGCCGACTCCCGATGGCGGACATATCGACCAGATAGCAAACCTCATCAACAGCCTCAAGAACAACCCCGACTCGCGTAGGCATCTCGTTTGTGCGTGGAATGTCGCGGAAGTCGATAAGATGGCCTTGCCGCCTTGCCATTGCCTGTTCCAGTTCTACGTGGGCGGTGTCGGTGCTAGCGGCAAGCGTAAGCTCAGCTGCCAGCTTTATCAGCGCAGTGCGGACATGTTCCTCGGTGTGCCGTTCAATATTGCGTCTTATTCGCTGTTGACGATGATGCTTGCTCAGGTCTGCGGTTACGAAGCGGGTGAATTTGTCCATACTTTTGGCGATTTGCATTTGTACAGCAACCACTTTGACCAGGCGCGTGAACAACTTTCGCGTACGCCGCGCAGCCTCCCGACAATGAAGATGAACCCCGATGTCAAGGATTTGTTCGATTTCAAGTTCGAAGATTTTGAACTTGTCGATTATGACCCGTGGCCGACTATCAAGGCTCCGATTGCGGTGTAATGAACACCTCGATTGATTTTATCGGCGATATTCATGGGCACTACGATGAACTCGTGGTGCTCCTTAAAAAGTTGGGCTACGAAGAACGTGGTGGCGCCTATCGCTATCCCGGAGACGCGCGGACGGTCGTCTTCTTGGGCGATTACATCGACCGTGGCAGTCAAGTGCGTGAGACGGTGAATCTCGTGCGTGCCATGCGCGATGCGGGTTCTGCCGTGGCGTTGATGGGCAATCATGAGTTTAATGCGCTCAGCTTTTGGCACGAAAATGGCGTCGGGGGGCATTACATTCATGCAATTCGCGGAGGCTATCTGCGCGAACACGCTTTTAACAAAGTAGCGATTCACGTCAAAACCGTCGAAAGTTACCGTGGGCGTAAGGCAGAGTTCTTGGAAATGCTGGATTTCCTAAAGACGCTCCCGTTTTATCTGGAAACAGAAACGTTCCGGGCGCAGCATGCGTGCTTTGACTTGAAAAGTGCCGAAGCACTAAAGGCGGCGGGCATCCGTTCTTTTGCAGATGGAAATTTTGATGAACTGATTGCGCGTGCGAACGACCAATATCACGAATACGCAGATTCTATTTTTGATCCGATAAATTTGTTCTTGAAAGGCCCGGAAATGAGTTTGCCGGAAGGCTTGACGTTCCGTGATGGGGAAGGTGTGCTTCGCAAACGCACGCGAATCCGCTGGTGGATGGACCCGAAAAATGCGAACTTGCAACAACTGAGTTTCCAACCGGGTGTAGAGTTGCCTCCTTGCGAGGTTTCGAGCGAAGTCCAGGAACGGAATTTCTATGGCGAAAACGAACGCCCTGTTTTCTTTGGGCATTATTGGCTGTTGGGACTTCCTGAACTTATTCGAAATAACGTTTGCTGCTTGGATTACAGCGTCGCCGGCTATCGCGGTGACGGTCGTCTTGCTGCTTATCGCTTCGATGATGAACAGAAACTCGACGCTTCCAAATTCGTCTGGGTTGACGCTATGTAGAAGTTAGGTTGTAGGTAATAGGAAATAGCCATGCATTTTATGCATCTGTATAGGGCGGCGAAGCCGCGATTCTTTACCTAACGCCTAATACCTAAAGCCTATAACCTTTCTATATTTATAGCATGCTTCAATGGGATACGCTTCTTTCTGCAACGCGTTACGGGCACCCGGCAGATCCGGATCCGAACCGTTCCGACTTTCATCGTGATTACGACCGCATCGTTTTTTCTACTGCATTCCGTCGCTTAGGCCGCAAGACTCAGGTCCATCCGTTCTCGGTGAACGACCATGTCCATAGCCGCCTCACGCACAGTTTGGAAGTTTCCAGTGTGGGACGCAGCCTCGCGATAACCGTGTATCACCTGATTAAAAAGTATTTGCCGAAGTATGTGAACGAATACCAATTCGGGACGATTGTGCAATCGGCATGCCTTGCACATGACATTGGCAATCCACCCTTCGGTCACGCAGGTGAAGCCGCTATTCGTGAATGGTTCCGCAAAAATCGCAATTCCGCACCGATGGCTGAACTTCGCGAAAAGGAAATTGCGGACTTCGAAAATTTCGACGGCAACGCGCAAGGCCATCGCATCTTGAGCAAGTTGGAATACCATTTCCTCGATGGCGGCATGCGCCTGACATACGCGACGATTGGTTCCATGATCAAGTATCCGCGTCTTGCTCATTACGGCTGCCCGACGAGTTTGTTCCAAACGGAGGCCGAACTTTATCGTGAAACAGCCGAGGTCCTTGGCATTCCGGAAATCAAGAATGGCATGTGGGCTCGCCATCCGTTAGTTTATCTGATTGAAGCGGCAGATGACATTTGCTATTCCATCCTCGATGTCGAAGACGCTATTGAACTTGGGATTCTCTCGTTCGGCGATGTACGCGACATGTTTATTTATCTGTGCGGCCCTGAAGTTGATATCGACCGCGAGTTCGAAGAAAACGGCCAAAACTTTAGGGATTTCCTCAGCAGTATCCGTGGGCACGCCATTCAGAACCTGATTGACGACGTGGCCGTTCTTTTCGTCAAAAATTACGATCGCATCATGGAAGGGACGCTCGACAAGCATTTGATAGACCTTTCCCGTTCCGATACGATGGAAGGCATCCGCATTGCAAAGCGCCTTGGAGTTGAACGCATTTACCCGGACCGCCGCAAGACGGAACTCGAAGTCGGTAGCTATACGACGCTGAGCACCGTGCTTGATGCGTTTATCAACGGCGTTTATGATTACCGCCAGAACGGCCGCAATTCGTATCGCGCGAGCCGCATCGTGCGCCTTATCGGTCAGGCGAAAATCGGCCAGAGCGTAACGACCGCGGAGGCTTACCATCAGGTGCTCGACTTCGTAAGCGGCATGACGGACAATTACGCCACGTATCTCGCTCGTCAAATTGGCGGGCTTGCGATTGGATATTAAGAGGTTTGCTTTGTGAGCGCGCTGGAAATCGGCATTAGAAACGACTCTTCGAAAATTTGGTTGTTCGATTACGACTTGACGCTTTACGGCGAAGAGGAACGTTTTGTCCTCAATTCTCTCGATCACCGCATTGCTGAATTTGTCCAGAAAACAGTCGGCGGATCTTTTGAAGGTGCAACAGAAATCCGCAAGGATTATCTAGTCCGTTTCGGTACGACGCTTGCGGGGCTCATGGCGATGAACGGCACACTGCCCGACGATTTTTTCGACTTTATCCATGAGCCGGAATACTTGATTTATCCGAAGGTGGCGCCCGAAAAGTTGTCGCTTTTGCAAAGTCTTAATGGCCACCGCTACGTGTTTACGAACGGGCGAGGGGACTGGAGCCGTGCCGGCATGGCGCACATGCAGATTGATTCCGCTATCGAGGATGTTTTTGACCTCAGGATGATGGATTGGGAAGGCAAACCGCATGCGAGCGCCTACGAAAAAATGGAAAAGTGGCTGGTGTCGCATGGCCTCTTGGCGCCAAAAACATTGGACAAGTCGCAAATCGTGCTGCTCGAAGATTCGCTTCGCAACCTTGAACCTGCCCATGAACGCGGCTGGACGACCGTTCTTGTGAATCCGAACATCCAAGCGCCCGGCTGGGTGGATTTTCACATCCCGCATTTGCTAAATTTAAGGGAGAAATTGGTTTCGACTGCAAACGAAGGACCTTAAAGTGAGTTACTAGTTCCTAGTTAATAGTTACTAGATTTCTAAAATGGTTCTAGTAACTAGTATCTAGTAACTTAGAACTGAAATCTAACCCCCAACCACTAACCCCTAATACCTAAAACCTACAACCTAACACCTAACAACATGCTCGACTTGCTTTCCATGGATTTTATGCAGAATGCGCTGATCGCGTCGGTGCTTGTCGCCTTAGCTTGTGGCGTCATGGGAACGTATGTCGTCGTGAACCGTTTGACGGCGCTTTCGGGCGGCGTGGCGCATGCTTCTTTTGGCGGGGTTGGGCTGGCGTGCTTTATCGGCTTTTCGCCGATGCTAGGCTCGCTTGGCTTTGCGCTCGCCTGCGCGATGCTCATGGGCGCTCTTACGTGGCGTGACCGCAAGCATTCCGACACGTTTATCGGGATTATCTGGGCGGCGGGCATGGCGCTCGGCGTGATTCTCACGGACCTGACGCCGGGTTACAGTGGCGAGATGATGAGCTTCTTGTTCGGTAGCCTGTTGACCGTACCTACGGAACTTCTCTGGTGGATGGGCGCCCTGCTCATTTTCATTCTTGCGTCGGTCTCCATTTGTTACCGCAACTTCCTTTCGATTTCGTACGACCCTGAGTTTGCTCGCGTCCGTGGCATTCCCGTGTTGAATTATTATATGCTCTTGATTGCGCTGATTGCGCTTACTGTCGTGATTGCCGTGCAGGCGGTGGGCATGATTCTCGTGATTGCGCTCCTTACGATTCCGGCCTACATCGCGGAGTGCTACGCCAAGAATTTGCGGCAGATGATGCTTGTCTCGGTCGTCGTTTCACTTGTGCTTGTGGTGCTCGGGCTTTTGGTCGCGTGCCAATTGAACTTTGTCGTTGGGCCTACGATTATCGCAGGCGGCGTCATTTTGTACTTGCTGAATTTTGCCGTTAAAAAGATTGTAAAAAAATAGGAGAGGGAAATGTTTTCAATGCTGCGCTTATCTGTAATTTTGGCGTGTTCGATGTTTGCAACAACCGCTTTTTCGGCGGCCGCTCGAAATGCGTTTAACAACATGGACGTCAAAACGTCCTATTCCGAACTGTTGCAGGAGAAGAACGCCCGCAATGATTCCCTGTTGCCTGCGTTCGATGGCGACAAGGCTTTTGCCGAAGTCCTCCGCCTGAACCCGAAATTCTGGAGCATGGGAAGCGCCCTCAACAAGGAAGAATCCCTCGTGACGAAACTCCACGTGAACATGGTCTTTGTTGACGGTACGCGTGAAGACCAGTTCTGCGAACTCGACAAGAACGTTAAGAGTTCTGCCGACGAATGGAACGTGCGCATCGGTGCGGACTTCGTCTCTGGCGGCTCGAATACGGTCCACGTCCATGTGCAGCAGTGCTTGGACTACGTCCGCGATCAGCTTGGTTACGCCATCAAGAAAGGCGACAAGGTTGTCTATGTTCCGCCCAAGGAAACTCTTGACAAAATCAAGAAAAGCGAAATCCCGGACGCCATCGACATCGATTTGCAACAAACGCTCTTGAAAGCCCACGAAGATGTGAACCTCACCGGTAAGTGCCCGAAAGATATCGAAGCTTACATCATCCTCATGAACGTCTATAACCAAGTCAAGAACATGAAGATGGACTACGTTGTCATTAACGACCAGCTGAACAAGAAACGCAATGGCGGCTCCCGCGTGCAGTCTTGCGCCTTCAGCCGCGAATGGAACAAACGCTATCAGGAAAGCGCTAGCTTCGAATGCGACATCGACAACGATCGCTGCACCTACCGCCAGGAAAACGACGGCGACACCGAATGGTCCATCAACTACAAAGACGACCGCTTTGAATACATCAACAAGAAGTTCCTCTTCTTCAACCGCAATCCGATGAGCATCCACAAGGGCGGCACCATGATGGACCTTCGCCTCATCCGCCTCTCCACGACACTTTATCTGGAAGCCTACATCAACTTGAAGGGCGAACCCGTAACACTTGGCCTCGTCATCGTCCCCGGCGAAAAGACCCTCAAGGACTACGAAGACGACCGCCCCTCTGCAGAAGAATCCCGCGAACTAATCGAAATGGAATAGCGACGTCCTCCCGACCTCGCACCCATCTTCCTGCCCCTGGAATGCAAAGCATGATAGGGGAAGGTCCCAGAGCATTTTTCCTTACCTTGTCATCCCGTGCACCGTCATGGGATCATCTTTTTATGCACAAATAATGCCTAAAACGGACTAAAAAGGAAATTTCCCCCTTGAAAAAACTTGCATAGAACATCTGTCGAGTATATCTTTATAAAGAAAAGTTTACGGAGAACGGTATGTGTTACAAGTGGATTTTTTTATTAGGGTTATCTGCCATGCTTGGAGCATGCTCGCAGACTGTTGATTCGTTTGACGATGAGGATTCTCTCGAAATAAGCAGTTCCGCTAAAAAAGGAGCTAGTTCTAGCAGCAAAGGCGGTAAAGCAACGAGTAGTGCAACGGAAGAACCTGATGAGGATTGCGTCGGTGAACCGGGTAAGGTATGGGACGGTACGACCGCAAAAAATTTTGCGTGTGGTGCAGGAACCAAGCTCAGCCCGTATGTGATTCTGACGGCAGAGCAGTTGGCAAAGTTGTCTTTTGTCATTGGAGCAAACGACAAAGCGTATCAAGGCAAATACTACAAGTTGGGTGCGGATATTGTGCTCAACAAGGGTAAAATAATTGACGACAAGGGTGGCTTGGTTGCGGATTCCGCAAAACTCCACAAGTGGACTCCCATCGGAAATTCAAGTGTGTCGTTTACGGGGTTGTTTGATGGCGACGGACATTCGGTGAGTGGAATGTTCATCAATACAACTAGTACGCATAATGGATTGTTCGGGAATAGTAGCGGAACAGTGCGGAATGTAACTGTGGAAAATTCTTGGGTGAGCGGTGGTGATCGAAGCGCTGGTGTCTTGGGTGTTTTAAGAGGTGCTGGTATTATAAAAGGTGCTATAAATAAAGCCTCTGTTATTGGAGTAGGAAATGCAACGGGTGGTGTTGTTGGTGCATATGAATCTGTATGTTGTAATAATGTTGGAGTTATAGAAAATGTTGAAAATTATGGATTGATTTCTGGATCCAAAACTGTTGGTGGCGTTATTGGTAGTGGAACAAATATAAGAATAACTAATGCAATAAATTATAATGAAATTATAGGTACTGCGGGCACTGGAGGTATAGCTGGTTCTTTAGGTAGTAATTCTGTTTTAATGAATGCTGAAAATAAAGGAAACATTTCGGGAAAAGAGGGGACTGCTGGCATTGCTGGTTACTTTGGATATGTGTATTCATGTTCAACGAATAGTAAACAAGCTACATTAAAGGGTGCAAAAAATAGTGGTTATGTAGAGGGCGCGAAATATACTGCAGGAATTGTTGGAAAGAATGATTGTTCTGCTAATTCAACGTTGTCAAATGATGGCTCTATTATAGGAACTTTTTATACTGCGGGTGTTTTTGGTTATGCCAAAAACTCGAATACTGAATTTGCTTATAATGTGGGAAATGTATTGGGTGACACGTATGTTGGTGGAATTGCTGGTTATAATGAAGTTGGTGTAAGTCAATCCATTTACAGTACCGGCAAAGTCGATGGTGATTCCCTTGTCGGTTTGATGATTGGCTATAATTTCAACACCACAATGGCTGATTACTATTACCTCAAACAAGGCAACCAAGAACCATTTGGACAAAATAACGGTGGTGGAGTCGCAACTCCCAAAACCGAAAAAGAAATGAAATCCAAAAACTTTGCTGAACTCCTCGGTGATGATTTCGTTTATGATTCTGGCTTGAATGATGGCTATCCTGTATTGAATTGGGAAAAATGATTTAAAACGATAAGGAAGGATTTCTATGACATTGGATGAAATGAAACAAACTTTGCCATCGAGTGATCAAAAAGATGCTTATGAACAGTATCAAAAGGCTTTTGGTTCAATTAAAAAACAAAACCATTCAAGTACAACAATGCTTGGTTGTATGTTGAATCGTATTGCGGGAATCCCTTACTTGTTAGTTCTTTTGGCCTTGGTTTTGCCTCTGTTTACTGTGACTTGTTCTGATGTTCCAATAGCAGAGTTTAATGCTTATGAAATAACAATTGGTGGTGATGTTAGAACATCGTCTTTTGGACCTTTTGATCAATTTGCTAGAGAATTCGATTCTTCGTATAAAGAGAAATCTTCTCATTATGATGCGACTCCTTGGGTTGCCGGAATATTTATTTGCGTTATTGTAGCTGCTGTTTTTAGTTTTAGGAATAAGACAATCTATGCGATTGTTTTTGCTTCTATAACGGTTGTATACATATGGTTGACATTCTTAGTGGGGTATTTTACATGTAGGAATTTATCGACGGACGCTATGGGGCTAATTTCTGTTACTCCTGGTTCTGGTATTTATTTGTCGATGGTGCTAATTGCAATAGCTTTAATAATGAATATCATTGCGCTAACTCATAGAGAATAGATTTTATATGGCTGATATGACTTTAGAACAGGCTCGAAACACCTATTGGTTGAGTACATGCCATAAACCGATGGGCGAATTGTTTGATTGTGGTTATTTGAATGCTCGCCGTTTAAATTGGGGTGTTAATAACGCTTATGATCCTGCTATTAAAAGTGCGTGTTCCGTTTTGTTAAAACAAAAGCAAGTGCTTTCAAAGACTTCAATTGAAAAGGGTAAAATTCCAAAAAATATAGAAGAAGCTAGAGCTGTTATTTGGCCGTTTAGTAAGCGAACTGGTAAAATCGGGCGAACTATGGGCGAGTTGGTTGATAATCGTGATATTACAAAATATGATTTAGCGTATGCTTTAGAAAAAGCTTGGGATGAACAAGTTCGTTCTGCATCTCGTATTATTCTTTGCTCTCAGCTTGGCTTGGAAAATGAAAAGGCTTGTGAGCCGAAGGGTTCTCTTAAAGTGACTTCCAATAGAAGCTATATGGAATCTCAAATCGAGAGGCTTTCTTTTTGGCAGGGCGGATTTTGGGGTGCTGTACTTGCTGTTTGTGCGGTATTGTTTATTGCAGATGTGATTTACATGTATGTAACGGGTGCTATTCCTATACTTATTGATTTTGTTGTAAAAACAAAATTTTTAGGTGTTTTGTTTATTGTTGTTGTAATTGCAATTTCTTTTTTTGTGGGAAATTTTATTCTGAAGCATTCCATTGAGCGGAAGTTTGATGAATATGATTTGCAAATAAGTAATCACAAAAAAGGTCGATTGGGAGAAGATAAAGTTGTTGATATCATGCGAGAAACTTTAGATGGCTCCTGTCATGCCTTTAGAAATTTGGTATTGCCAAATAATAAAGGTGATATAGATATAGTTCTTGTTTCTCCGCAAGGAGTTTTTGTATTTGAAGTTAAGGCTTATAGTGGTAAATATGAAGTTTGTGGAGATGATTGGTTCTATTTTGAGGGAAAAAAGAGAAAAAAACTCCATGATAATCCGACTTTGCAAGTAAGAAAAAATGCTGCTAGACTAGCGGAATTTCTTGATGCTGATTTTAATCGAAATAATGAAAGAAAATGGGTTTGCCCAATTGTTGTTATGGCAAATGCGGATGTTTCTTGTTGTGTTAAAAACTCCAGTGTTCCTGTTTGGTTTATCCAATATTTGGCTGATGAATTGGGTAATTTTCCTGAAAAGAATATTTTATCAGAAAGAACTCAAAAAGAAATATGTGAAAAATTGGAAAAGTTCTATGATGTATAGCTGATTTGTCTTGATTCTAAAGAATGAGAAAATAGGAATGAATCGAAAATAGCTCTTTTTTTTTATATTAACGCCATGTCAATGTCCAAACTTGCCAAATTAATCGCTCGATATAGAGAATTAGGAATTGATAATCAAATTGATTATCAGAAATTTTATCTGTATTCTATTATTACTCATTCTACTGCAATTGAAGGTTCTACTGTCACAGAAATAGAGAACCAGTTGCTATTTGATAAAGGGATTACGGCCAAAGGTCGAACTCTTGAAGAACAGATGATGAACTTGGATTTGAAAAAGGCTTACGAAAGAAGTCTTGAATTGTCGAAATCGCATGCCCCTATTTCTGTGGATATGTTAAAAGAGTTGTCGTCCCTGGTTATGAAAAATACGGGTAGTACTTATCAGACTGTACTTGGAAGTTTTTCAACGGCAAATGGTGATTTGAGATTGCTGAATGTTACGGCGGGGATAGGTGGTCGTTCGTACATGAGTTTCACAAAAGTTCCTGTACGGCTGGAAAGATTTTGCGATAAATTAAATTTGGCTCGGCAATCGTTAGACTTGAAAAACATAGATGATGTCTATGATTTGAGCATTGATGCTCATTATGGATTGGTAACGATTCATCCATGGGCAGATGGAAATGGACGCATGGCAAGACTTTTGATGAATCAACTCCAGTTTGAATATGGGGTGATTCCCTCTAAGGTGCTAAAAGAAGACAAGGAAGGTTATATTAAGAGTTTGGCTGATGCTCAGGAATCTGAAAAACCGGAAATTTTCAAGGCCTTCATGTACGAAAACCTGTGCAAAAACCTTAAAAAAGAGATCAATACTTTCCTAAAATCGACAGAAATGGGGGGAGAAAACCCCAAAATGGGGGGAGAAAACGAAAAACGGGGGGAGAAAACCCGCGATATTATCATTCGTCAAATTCGCCAGAATCCAAATGTATCCATGTCCGAATTGGCTTCTGCTGTTGGTATTTCGGCAAAGGCTGTGGAAAAACAGATTGCTCGCATGAAAAAGGACGGATTGCTTGTTCGTGTTGGCCCTGATAAGGGTGGATATTGGGAAATCGTTTCGTAAAGTTCGTAATCCACAATCTGGTTTAATATGTTTATGCTTGCAGATGGTTATCAAAAAGAAATTAAATCAATGGTACTAACTTTTTCACATCAGCAAGCAGAATCGATAGAAAAAATGCAAAAGGGAAATATGTTTGCTGCTAGTTGTATTGGAAGGGGTGTTTCTCTTGGCTCCTATACTGCGGATAAGTGTATTTTAAAACATGTAAGACAATAGAGACGATGATTGTGAAAAAGCTTTCGTATATCGCCTTGTTTTTGTTCTTTTTTTTTACGGGATGTTCTGAATATCCTGAAATGAATGAGGATATTCTCGCTTATCATGTTTTTAGCGCGGATCAAATGGATTTAGAAAACGACGATGATGAGTATATTGATTTGCTTGCTAAGTCATTTGGAATGACTCCAAAATCAGTTAGGAAAATCCAAAAGTTCATTTTGTCCAAAAAGACGGAATCGAGTTTGCTTTATGGGTTTGAATCTGCGATGCATGCCAAGGTTGTTGAATTACTTGGATCAAGTGATAATGCAAGAAATGACTTTGTTGTAAATGTCCTTGCTCCCTATTTGAATGTATTAAGTAAAAATAAGCCTTATAAGTCAGGGATTGATCGAGAACTTTTTGAACGTGATGTATGTACTTTGTTCGGTAAATTTTTTAATGAGCCTCAAGAGAATAATTCCTTGCGTGCGTTTATGGACGATATTTACCGCTATAATAATGGTGGGGTTTCAAGTACCGACTACATAAATCAGTTGAATGAAGTCCTTTTAAAAAAGAACCTTTTTGTAGATTTGAATGCGCTAAGCTATTTAAATGTTCTTGCTGTTGATGATGTCGTTTTGTCTCCGACTCCATATAAAAACAAATCTGTATCTGTTGTTGCCTTAAAGAGGATTATGCCAGGGCTGCTACCTTCAAAATTGGGGTATTATCTGGCGGGAGCTGATAGGGTTGTTGTTTTGGTGGATCTGATTAATTTTATATCAGAAGCCAAAATTACTGAAATTGAACAAAACCGATATTTCTCCAAGTATGAGGATAAGCGTTTCGTGAAATTTTGGCGATCCATAGGATTAGACATGAATGTAGAAAGGGCTAGCCTGATTTATAATAAATTGATGAAAAAGGATTTTCTAGGTAAACCGAAAAAGTATGTAACTCAGGCTTTGTCAATGGAGGTTGCTATACATGAAGCGAAACACCTTGTTGATCAAATTGAACACCCTGAATTAACGTTGAACTTGGATGCTGAATTTTCGGCTCATGTTACAGCTGCTATTTTTAATCCAGCCCCGAATGCGGCTCTGTTCTCTGCTATAGACAGAATGGATGCTTTTGCGATGCATCACCGGCTTTCTGTGATGAATGATGTGACCCGTAAACTTTGGAAAATGGCTCAACGTTCTGCGTTTGAAGAAACTTATTCCAATGATTCTTTACGCCAGGATTTGCTCCGATTGTATTGTGATTACCGAACTGTTCGCGAACATGCTTCGTTTGGTTCTTTAGTAGATTTTAATCGTCAAATTGCATCGAAGGTTGCAGAGCATTATGGAATCGCGGATTCTATTTCTTTAAAAATAGTGGATTGTCTGGATCTTCCGCCATTGCGTCTTCCAGAAGTTCGTCCTCAAGTGACTTTTACTAAGCCAAAAGAAAATTTTATATATGGAACTGCTGAAATTAAGGCTGGTGATTCCATATAATTTTTGACTATCAATTTCTCTCCCCCCATAAAGCAAAAATGTAGGGAGAAAACTTGAAAATGGGGGGAGAAAACGCTCAATGATCCGAAAAATGACTTTTTTTGCGATATTTTGAGACTTTATACACTTTTCAATATTTTTTACGCTTTCGTGTAAGCTTTTTTCGCTGCGTCGGGACGAACGAGAAAGAGAATTTGATGGCTGTGCTTTTGAAATAGAGTTTTTTATTGTGCTGCCTGAAATTTGTAAAATGTTTTGATTATATTTAGTTTGTGTTATGTTCGGGTAGCTCTGCTTTAGGGATGTGCAAGATTGCCAGTGCAGTTTTAAAAGGAGGAAAAATGAAAAAAAATGCGTTTTTGTTTTCTGCTTTGTTTTGGGCTGCTTGTTCAGAATCTCAAAATATTGCGGATGTCAATGAAAGAGATGCTTTTGTTTCTGGGGAGAGCTCGTCGAGTCTGGTCGAACTCCTTCCTGTTTCTGAATCAGCTCGTTTGTCAAGTTCTTCTGTAAATTCTGATACTGTTAGAGTCGTTTCAGCCGATACTTTTTTTGTTGAATTTTCCGATACATTGTCGGAACCTCCATGTGGCGTTAGCAAATCTTCAAAAAAAGAGAGTGCCCCCTTTGCACTTCTTGTTGGCGGTCGTGCAGCAAAATTGGCAGGGAACGGAATTTTTTCCGAAGATGCTGAACTCACTGCTAAAGAAGAACTTTACAAAACTTTGGGATTAGATACTTTGTTTGATAAATTTTCATTTTCGAAGTATTCCATTGAAGGTGCGTTGAACTTTATTTTCCGCAATGGAGTTAGTGCGGAAAGTGATTATATTGGTAATTTTGCAGAATCGGGAACTTTAGATAAATCTGCTTTTTGTGCTATATGGAAGAATAATCCCTTGACAAGCGAGGCTTATGGTTCTGAGCAAGAGATGATGTATTTATGGGCGAGGGCGGTTGGTATTCGTGGATGCGTGTATGATACACGGGATGTTGAAGAGCCTTATCTTATATTTAATAACATTCTTAGAAAATGCGTTGATTTGCCTTATTGCGATAAAAATTTAATTGGCTCTGTGAAACATGCTGGTTTAGAAAATGCCATTAATGATACGTCTTTTGTTTGTACGGAACGCGGATGGACTATCCTGAAGAATTACGATTTGGATGTGAAGGATTCGCTTTGCGACGAAGTCGGCAAAATGTTCAAGAGCAACTCTGTAAAAGATCAATTTTACGTTTGCAAAGAAGATGGCTGGAACATTACGACTAAACTCGCGTACGAGACGAAGAACATTCCATGTGATAAGCCGCTAAAGCTTGTGAAAAGTCCAACCGTTGATACTTTGTTCTATCTGTGCAAAGATTCCAAATGGAAAATAGCGAATCGAATGGAAATAGAAACAAATGAAATTCCTTGTGATCGTATCGGGAAAATTTTTGAAGGAGAATTTAGGGAATATGAATGGGAGAAAAATGGTACTTTTTACATTTGTCGCGAGACCGGCTGGGATATCGCGACCCACAGGGAAGCCGATATTGGTGAAAATGTTTGCGATGCGGAGGGCAAGACGATTCAGGGGAATCTTGATTCTCTGATGTATTATGTCTGCTATAAAAATGCTTGGACTGATTTTTATGAAACTCCTTGCGATTCCAATAACAAGAGAATGCGGGCATCTGAAAACGGAAGATATAACGAATACATTTGCTATGACGGCAAATGGCACTATTCGGTGGATTGGACCTGCGAATATCCCAAAGATTATTATTTCAATCCGGATATCGAATATGGAACGCTGGTTGACGAACGCGATGGTCAAACATATAGGACTGTTGATGTAAATGGCAGAATTTGGATGGCTGAAAACTTGAGGCTGGTAACGGATGTTTCGCAAAGTGTGCCTTTTGATGACAACTGTGAAATTGCGGGTCGGTTCTATTCGGCTAGTGCTGCGCAAACAGCTTGCCCTGCGGGCTGGAGATTGCCTGATACAACTGATTTAAATGCATTCTTTCCTCCTGACTTCGATAATCTTAGCGGGTATATGATGAGTGCGTATTTAGAGCAATTTGTGAGTGAAATAGGCAATCACTGTAATGGGTATGGTTGCAATACGTATGGAACAACTATTTTGGCTCTTGGAGTTTATGATGTCGCGTCTGAAAAAATGAGTGCTTTGGGGATGAGTCATTACTGGGTTTATGACGATCGCAATGCAAAAAATGTTAAGCAAATGCACTTTAACAATTCCTTGATATCATATAGAAACGCAAGTGATAGCGACTTTTTACCCATCCGTTGTGTAAAAGAGTGATGTGACAGGGAGGCCCCGGCCGGCAATTTTGTTGCTAATAACGAAAAAAGATGAGCTTGTCTCAACGTTTATTCAATGAGTTGAGATTTTTTTACAAAACAGCAAATTCTTTAAATGTATTTTTATCTAGTGTTGGTTCCGGGGTTTTGGGGGAGGATTTGTGGGAAAAATTGCATTTTTGTTCTTGCTGGTTTCGTTGGTTGCTTGCTCGGAATCAGAAAATATTGCCGATTTTGATGATTTCGGCGATTTAGGTAGTTCCAGTGATGTTCTCGCGGAAGAGAGTTCGTCGAGCGTTGTCGAACTGTCGAATTCGACAGAACTTTCGTCGGCTACGGAAAGTGTACTTTTTTCCAGTTCATCAATTAGCGTAGGCGAATCGTCCTCGTCCATATCCTCGTCCGCAGCCATAACGCGCATAAAAATTTGCGCGTCTATGATTCTCACAGACGGTCTAGATTCTATTGCTTCCAGCGAAGACTATTCTTGGGATAAGGGCGGCGGAGCCGGCTGCGGTGTTGCCTCCTTTGTCAAAGGTTCAGGCGTTAGCAGAATTGGGGCGAGTGATTACGCCTCCTATTACGATACTCTCCTTGCACGCAATCCTCCCGCGCACATGGTTGCGCTCGACACGATTCTCGAAAAGCGTATCCAAAAACTTTCCGAATCGGGAATTGCACCAAAGCAGCAGGCTGAATGCATCGCACAAACGGAACTGTTCGAGGCCTTGGGAATCGATTCCGTTATCAATAAAAAATCAGGTGTCACAAAGGTCACCGTCAGTCGAGCTCTCGACTATATTTTTGGCGGCACGACGCAAAGCGATTTTTATAAGGGCGTGAACGATTATTTTGCAGAGAATGGCACGCTTTTATTCGAGCATTACTGCAATTTTGAGGATTTGGACAACTACAAAAGTGAAAGAAAAAACGGAAGATATTATCCCAATATTTTTAACACCTATCCCCGTTACACTTTATACGACAACAGTGCTTTCGAATCAAAAGGATGCGCTGGAGGCATACCACGCCCCATCCCGCTAGAATTGGTCAATGAGACAAGACGCAAGTGCATGAACCTCCCTATTTGCGACCAGTCCAATCGCGGGACCGTCGTCGAGGTAAAGCATATTTATGCGTATTTGGGTACGGTCCCGTTTGTTTGCAGGGATGATGGCTGGAATACGCCGAATGAGATGGAACTTGCGACTGATGGAAATCCATGTGACAAAGAAGGTAAATACGTATTTTATTCTAAACGTCCCGATACTTCGTTCGTTTGCAGTTTAGATTCGGGATGGCATAAGGCGATGACCATCGATGCAGAAACTTTTGACGTTCCCTGCGATGAACATGGTAAACTTTACAAAAGCCCGAACAGACCAAATGTCACCTACGTTTGCCGAACGACGGCGTTTTGCAGAACCCATAATGGTCATCAAGAAGCTCCTTGTTTTGCTGACCGCGGCTGGGATTACGCCCAGCAAATAGATTTTGAAACATTGAACGCACAATGTGATAGCGAGGGCAAGACGTACCAAAGTCCGTCGGATTCGAACTTGTACTACGTTTGCCATGAGGGAATGTGGACCGAGTTTTTCAATATGCCTTGCGATACCGACAATATGCGTGTCACCGTTAAAAATGAAAATGTTAACCCAGGCTTCGATCGATACATTTGTTATAACAAAACATGGCGGCGCGCAGGCGAATGGCACACGGATTTCCCCACTGAATATTATTTCAATCCCGATTTTGATTACGGAAGTTTCGAAGACCCACGCGACCATCGCATTTACCGTACGACTGTTTTTAAAGGCAAAACTTGGATGGCCGAAAACATGAAGTACGAGGGAACATTCTTGACGGACAATCCTCAATCGACAACTTGTCTCCAAGACAGCTGTAAAAATTTGGGGCGTTTCTACGATTTATACACTGCCGCAGAAGTTTGCCCCGAGGGGTGGCGGCTCCCTGATTCTAGCGATATTGAAGATTTTAGAGGTTCGCCATTGGATGTTAGAAATTTATTTTCGCTGCTTTATTCTAGAGGAACGAATGACCCTCACGGCTTGAGTTTTATTCCGACAGGAAGAATCAGTAACCAACCTGACTTTAGTTTATATGGTGGGCAAGGAGGATCCTATCTTATGTGGATGAGCCCGACTCAAGAAAAGAAACGCCGTATCGCCTACATTAATGGGATTGATGTTGATTTTTGGTGGGGCGAAGATCTTAGAGAAATGTACGCAGGTAAGGAATACGACTATACAACTTACGTGCCGATTCGTTGCATCAAGGAATCAAATTAAGGGGGAGAAATGAAAAAATTTGCATATCTGTTGTCTGTCGTGGCGTTAATCGCCTGCTCGGAATCGGAGAATGTTGCCGAGGTCGATGATGTCGGCGATTTAGGTAGTTCCAGCGACGTTCTCGCGGAAGAGAGTTCTTCGAGCGTTGACGAACTGTCGTCTTCGACGGGGAACGTGCCTTTGTCAGCTACGGCGCAGTCTTCTGCTACGGGAAAAACGCCCACGTCGAGTTCGCTTGCTTCGGAAGGTGGCAAGTCAAGTGTTGCGGTTCTCTCGTCTTCTTCAGGGAAAAGTGTTAAGTCCAGTTCTTCTGGAACGGTCCCTTCCAATTCAAATTATCTCGACTTTTTAGACGAGGAAATGTCCAGTAGCTTTGGATGTGGCGGGGGCGTTGCAGGAGGTGCTGGTGCTGCGGGTGGTGCTGCAGGGGGAGTCACAGGCATGGGAATTGGTTTTTCAGTGGATTCTTCGTCTCTTGCGATTTTCCCTTATGCGCAAATTATCAAAGCTCGAACTGAAAAACTTGTTGCAAATGGAGTCGCGGCGGTGGATGCTGAAAAACAGGCCAAGAGAGAACTCATTGTGGCTTTGGGATTGGACACGTTGTTCCGCGAAAATCCGCTGCAAGAACGCAATGCCAGATTTACGAGGTCTAACGTAGAACATGCTTTGAATTATTTTTTCTCTCTTGACACTGTTGCTGTCGCCAGTTTTATCAAGTCTTTTTCTGAAAAAGGAACGTTAGACCGTTCTGAATATTGCGGTATATGGAATGTTTCTTTAACACCAGGTTGGGGTCAAGCTACGACAGATTTAGTTTATATAAGGGCTCGTGTATGGGCGAGTAATGCTGCTCAACGTGGGTGTGCCGCGACCGGTTACGAGGAGGTGCCTCCTACCTACATATTCAGCAATCTCTATAGGAAATGCATAGGGCTGCCTTATTGCGACGATAAAATGTTTGGTGCTGTCCAGCGGGCTGGCTTAAAAAACATCATCAGCGATACATTGTATTTTTGCAATGTGAACGGGTGGACGTTTTTGAGTAGTTTTGAAGAAGATACCAAGGATGTCCCTTGCGATAAAGTCGGGAAGGTCATCGAGAGTCCGACTGTAGGCGAACGTTACTATATCTGCAAGGCCGATGGCTGGAATGTCGCTACGAAAATGGACTACGAAGTGCAAGACCTCGCTTGCGGCGAATCGGCCAAGCTCGTGAAAAGCCCGACAGACACCAGCACGTATTACTTGTGCAAGAATTCAAAGTGGAAAATTGCGGATCAAATGGAAATTTCAACGACAAATGTTCCTTGCGACCGTGTCGGGAAAATAGTGGATAGCGGAACCAAGGACTATAAGGGGAGAATCTTTTATATCTGCCGCGATACGGGCTGGGACACGGCGACACAAAGGGAAGCGGATGTTGGCGACAGACCTTGCGATGCGGAAGGGAAATCCGTCCAAGGTCTCATTGATACGAATATGACTTATGTTTGCCATCAAAATGCATGGGCCGATTTTTACGACGCTCCTTGCGATGCCGAGGGCAAGAGAATCCGTGACTGGAAAGACGGCTTGAAAGAAGATTACATCTGCTATAACGGCAAGTGGTATTATTCAAGAAATTGGAGTTGCGGTTTGCCGAAGGAATATTACTTTAATCCGAATGTCCAGTATGGTATGTTTACGGACGACCGCGACGGTGCAACTTACAGAACCGTCGAAGTTAATGGCTACACTTGGATGGCCGAAAACTTGAGGTATGTCCCGACCGGAGCGCAAAGCGTCCCAGTTCAAGAAGGGTGTGAAATCGCCGGTAGATTTTATTCGAAAGAGGCCGCTAAAACTGCTTGCCCGGCTGGCTGGAAACTGCCTGATTCGACTGTTGTCAATTCATTAGAAAAAGGATATGATCGCCTTTCTATGTATTTGCAAAACTGCTATAACCAACAGCTAGTGTCTCAAATCGGTTCCATTTGCACTGGGTTTGAATGCAATACGTACGGAACATCGTTCTTGTCTTTTGGAACGAGTAAAAATCCGAGTGATAAAAGTGGAAAGAGCAATGCTTATTACTGGGCTTCTAATCGACAAAATCCAGATGACGTTTGGATCTTTCATATAGGATTCAACGACATGGCTTGTTATAAGGATCAGAAAAATACGGACGATTTGATGACTATCCGCTGCGTGAAGGAATAGGTTTGTACTAGCCGAAACAGACCGCTTATGCGCCCGTCCGTTGCATTGAAGGGGATTTTTACCGTTATATTCCATATATTTTGGCTTGAATCTGTTTGAAATAACAACTTTTTATTATATATTAAGGAAGAAATTTAAGGAGAATATCATGAATAATTTTGTTAAGGCTTCTTTGATTGCCGCGATGATGACTGCACCGCTTATGGCTGACGAATCTTTTGGTGGTGTCGGTATCACCATTTATCAGGTAAAAGAGGGCGTCCACGTGGCTGAAGTCATTCCGGGCACTCCGGCTGCAGAAACGAACATCCAGGCCGGTGATATTATTACCGCTGTCGATGGTGTGAGCCTCAAGGGTCAGGACATTGAATTTTCCAAGGCTAAACTTCGTGGCCAGGTCAACAAGCCCCTCGAAATCACGTACATGAGCAATGGCGAAACGTATTCCGCTATTGTCCGTCGTGCTCAGATTACGGTGAAGGATTTGGACAACAAGGCCGTCAAGAGCTGGTACGGTGACAAGGAACGCGTGAACGTGCAGGAACTCGAAACGTTTGCCAGCGCTACCGAAAACGAAAAGCAGCTCGTAGCCGTGCTCCGTCACGGAAACCTCATCAAGAACGATGTTTCTGTCGCATCGGCTGATGTCAATGGAATTTATATTGAAAAGGCGAAGTCCGCTCCGAAGATTTCGAAGCCGACTGCTGTCCGTACCGGTGATGCCAGCCTCCGCCTCTTCAATCGCAAGGCTATTTCGTTCACGCTCAAATCTACGGGCCGTGCAACCATTACCATCCTGAACGCCGATGGCGAACAGGTGACCACGTTGAACCTCGATAACGCCATGGCCGGCGTGAATACGCTTGCCTGGGACGGTTCCAAGCTCCCGAGCGGTCGCTACGTGATTTCCATTGACCACAATGGCAGCGTGAGCGGCATGAACGCCGTGCTTAAGTAATTCCCGCTTTTGTAATTGTTTTGAATATGTCACCCCGGCCATTGTGCCGGGGTCGGCTTTTTGTATAAAAGAAAACCACCAGCTAGGCTGGTGGTTCAAAAGAGCCTTCT
>CAMKTL010000045.1:0-30468 GCA_946415675.1 uncultured Fibrobacter sp. | reverse complement strand
TGACGAGGCCTCCATTACCCATCATAAGGTGACGCAATTGCACGAAAGCCCGCATGATGGCGATGTTGACCTTGATTGCAGACTCGCTTTTTAGAACCGAAGACAGCATCGCAACGCCTTGTTCGGTAAAAGCATATGGAAAATATTGTCGGCCTCCTCTGGTTTCGGTTTTTGTGGTCGCAATTTGCGATCTCAAAAATTTATGCTCCGTGGCATCCAGTTGAAAGCAGAAATCTTTAGGAAAACGCTCAATATTGCGCTTTACCTGCTCATTTATACGCTTCGTTTCCACCCCGTAAAGCGTCGCCAAATCGCGGTCAAGCAGAACCTGCTTGCCTCGAATTTGAATCACTCGGCTTGGATGTTACTACGGCCATTAGACTGTTCTTGAAGCAGGCGATTAACCAACGCTGCATCCCTTTTGATATTGTTCCGCCTCAACGCGAGTTCTCTGATTCGACGTTGGCCGCTATTGAAGAAGCAAAAAAACTTGCTAGGAACCCCAAGGCAAAAAGGTATTCTTCTGCAAAGGAGCTCCTAGAGGATTGCAAGTAATGGTATATGAGCTTCTCAAGACCTCTCGCTTTAAGGCTGGTGTAAAGCCTGATGGATTCAGTTTTCGTAGGAAATCGGGATGTAGAACTCAGGTCTTGTGACAGCCCTTGCGGGCCGCGTAAGGCGAGTTAGTCCATTACGCAGCGGACAGATTGTCCGTCCATGCTAGATCCGCTGTAAATGCCTGCGTAGCTTTGACTGTTGTATAGACTTAAGTAGTACGAGTCACTGCTGTTCTCTTTTCGCAAGGAAGATGTCATGATATCGGTTTGGTCTCCGATGTCGAAGAATTTTCCGCTATAATCCCAGTTTCCTGCGGGGATTGCCGAAAAATCGAAATCGTCAGAACCATTGCCGCTTTCTAGATTGAAATTGTTCCATCCTCCAACGGATTTCAGTTTTTTTCCGGCATTATCCCAGAGCCAGTTCTCTTCTTCGTTCTGTATCCCGCCCACGGCTTCAAGTAAAGTAACGATTTCGTCCCTGCTGGGCAGGTGCCAACCTTGGGGGCAAACTCCTTGAACGGGGTATTTTGGGGTGCATTTTGCGCCGTAGCCGCATCCCTTTCCATTGGGGGAGAATTTGCCTACGCTGTCCATGGCGGCGCTCCATAGATAAAGGCGTCCGTAAATGGTGCAGTTGGCAGGGTCGCCTCCGTAGCAGAAACTGGAGGAATCTTCGCTTGCAGTAGGTTCCTTGTAGGCGTAGTTCAGGTTTTGGGCCATCCAGACTTGATTGCCGATTTTGACGGTTCTGTAGATTTGTCCGTCGCGTTCGTCCTTCAGTTTGCCGGTTCCTATAGATTGACCGTTCCCTTTGAGGCAACGGATAGAAAACGCGTCATCCCTATTGATGCTCCTAAGCTCTGCGCTGCTGTCTGTTGCGAGTTCCAAGAAAATGGCGTGACTGTTGAATCCGTTCTCTTGCGTTGAACTTGCAAAGTAAGCCTCTTCTCCTAACTGGTATGCTTTCCTGTTGTTTAAATCTAAAGGGTATGCCCAGTAACCGGCAGGAAGTGCAGAAAAACCGAATGAGTCGGTTCCGTTGCCGCTTTGTAGTAGAGTATGATTTTCCCATCCGCTGGTGGATTTTAAATTAAGGCCTGCTTTATCCCACTGCCAGTCCTTTTCCTTGTTTTGTACTCCGCCAACGGCTTTGAGTAAAACGGTGAATTCTTCTGAACTAGGAACATGCCAACCTTCGGGGCATACTCCTTGGACGGGGTATTTGGGGGTACATGCGTTTTTGTGACCGCAACCTATTCCGTTGGTAGAAAAAAGCCCTGCACTGTCCATAACGGTGCTCCATCTGTAAAGTCGTCCATATTTTTTGCAATTGGTCGAATCATCTTCATAGCAGAAACTTTTTGCGGTTCCTCTATCATAGTTGTAGTTCAGGTTTTCTGCCATCCAGACTTGATCCCCGATTTCTATGGTCTTGTAGGTCTGGCCGTCACGCTCGTCAGTCAATGTGCCGAACTTGCATGTCTGGCAACCGACTGGTGCGGTAGAAGAACTTGATACGACGCTGTTTGAAGATTCCGTTTTTTTGACGGAAGAACTGGATGCTGTACTGCTCGACGAAACCGTATTTAGGACAGATGAACTTGACCTTGCTTGATCGTATGATTTAAACCAGTTGTCTCCATCGCATTCGTAGTTTAGAGCGATGTCTTTTACATAGACTTTCTTGCCGATGATTCCATAATTGCAAATGATTGTTTCGAGTTCGTTCAAGTTAGCGACTTCGGCTGGAGCCTCGTTTGTATTCGGGATAGCGGAATTGTCTTCGCCGCAGGCGACGAGGAACACGGAAGAAAGGAATAGCGCCCTTGGTAAGAAATGTTTTTTCATATATCCTCTTTGAAAAATTGATTCTATCCCATACAGTCTAAAGTTTTTTGCAAACTACAAAAAAACATCTTGCAAAAGTATTTTTTTTTGAATTTATAATGAAAAATTCCCCGATTCGTTATGAATCGGGGTGGCTTAAATATTTAATATTCTGGAAATTTCTAGAAGTTCTTACTTTATAAAAATCAATCCCAAAATACCCACGGCCCAGACGTACCAGGCGAAGTGCTGGAACTTGCCTTTCTGGACAAAGTTCATGAGCCACTTGAGGGCGATAATGCCGAAGATAAACGCGACAATCATGCCGGCCAAGAGTTCCGGGGTGAATCCGCCGGCATCGACGCATTTCAATGCCTTTTCCGGATCGAGGAGCGCTTTTTCGGGAGTCATGCTCTGGCACTTGATCCACTTGATGCAATCGAGGAGTGCTGCACCGCCGACGGCGGGGATACTCATGAGGAAGCTGAATTCGCCGGCGTACTTGCGGTTCACACCCATGAACATCATGGCGCTGATGGTGGAGCCGCTGCGGCTGATGCCCGGGATGCAGGCAATACCCTGCACTGTGCCTGTCACGAGTGCTCGCCACCAGTTCATCTTGACGCCTTCGTTATCCGGGTGCTTGGCGCCGGTCGGGCCCCACTGCGATGTGAAAAGCAAAAGGCCGGTGAAAAGTTCTGCAACGCAGACGGCGCGCGGGTTTTCGAACAAGCTTTCGAGTGCGTCCTTGAAGCCGAGGCCGATGAGCGCTGTCGGGATGCTGGCGAGGATGATAAAGCCTGCTTCGCGGAGCTGGTCCTTGTCACGGCGGAGGCAACCGACGATGATGTCCGTAATCTTCTTGTGGAAAACTACGAAAATCGAAAGCAGTGTGCCTGCGTGGAGCATGATATCGAAGAACATGCCTGCTTCGTTCATGCCTAGAAGTTCGTGCCCGAGTACGAGGTGACCGGAGCTGGAGATGGGGAGGAATTCAGCGAGGCCCTGTAACAGGCCGAGGATAATAGATTCGAACATGACGGAAAATATAAGAAAAATAAGTTACTAGTTAATAGATACTAGTTACTAGAAAGACTTTATTTTAGAATGTTCTCCATGTTGAGCTGCGCGAAGTATCCAGTTGAGTTTTGTTGGTAATGTAAAATGTGTTTTTAGAGTGTTTGAAAAATAGCCTAGTAACTAGTAACTTAGAACTATTAACTATGTTCTAATTACTATCTTCACTGCCATGTGCAAGCGTTTTCTCCTTTGTTTTCATGATTTTAGTGTCTGGAACTACCAGAAGGCAATTCCTATTCTCGAAGATCTTAAGGATTTGGCGGGGCGGCCTTTTAGCGTTTTGGTAATTCCCGATACGGAAAATGCTTCTGCTGAAGCTATCCAGGGATTCCGCGATTCCTTGAAACTGCTGAAATCGGAAGGCTTTGAACTGGCGTTGCACGGCTTTAAGCACAAGGCCGAATTCAGCCAGGGCCGCAGCTATGCGGGGCTTGTCGGGATGAACCTGACGTCGGGCGAGGCTGAGTTTGCAGGCCTTTCGCAGTACGAATCCAGCCGTCTTTTGCAGGCGGCTCTCGAGGCGTGGAAAACGTTGTTCGCAGACGAAAATGGAATTGCCGAGGCTCCGGTGGCTTTTGTTCCGCCGACATGGTTCAGCAACAAGTTTTTGCCGGGGCAAGTCCGTGCGGAGAAAATGTTGTACGAAGACCGTTTCTCTCTGACGACGGCCGACGGGGTGCGTTATGCGTCGCCTGTAGCAAGCTTTGCCGGGATTCCGAAGGCGACAGAAAAGGCAGCCATTGCCTATGCTGCCTTTATCATGAAACTACCTGTGGGCTTACCGCGCCTTGCAGTCCATCCGGTGGATTTCCCTCGACTGCGGGATGTTGTTCGCGATACCATCCGTGTGGCGTTGAACAACAGGCGTAAGCTAGTCCACTATAGCGAAATATAAATTATAGAGTGTTCGCTAATTTGCGTCGTTGCACTCGTTGATGTACTGTTGCTCAAGCCTGTTAAAATCGGTTTCGGAATAGGCTTGTTTGCTGGTGGTGACGAGTTTGTTGCCCATGCAGTAAACGTTTTCGTAATCGTCGTCTTCGTTAAACTCTCTGCAACTTTGTTCAGAAAAGTCTTGACCAGCGATAAACGTTTGGACCAATTTGCCATCTTTTAAATCGATTATGATTTTAACCGGAACTCCTTGCTGGACTGTTTCGAGTGTGAGCGGCTTTTGAGATGCTATTTGACAGCTTTCGATTCCTGCGCTAGAACTGCTGTCTTCACAGGCAACGAGCCCCATTGCTGCGACGATTGCGGTAATCGGAATTAACTTTTGAAAATGCATGAAGTCTCCTTGGAAATAAGTTTGTATTGAATTTACAAAATAGTGTTCAATAAAACCATTAAATTCCGGGAACGTCAAATTCTTTTATTGTCTTTCGCTTTAGTTCGTCGGTAACCTGAACTGTAATGGATGCCCCCACTTCGGGCAAATCGTCTCCAAGAATAACGATTTCGCGGGGTTCCGAATCGTATTCGGCTGCAATCCATTTGTTGCCAGCCTTGACCGTAATCGAATTACCGTTTGGGACGCCGGCATACTTGGAGAATAGCGGAATCTTGAGGGCGAGCTTGCGCTCTCCCGCGAAGAACACTTCGGACCAGTAGGGGAACCCGAGCGTGATACCGTCGTTGTCGGTGATGTTTGCCACATCCCTTAGTTCGTTGGTTGATGCGCAACGCTTTTTAGAACCCGTTTGCTTGTCGAAGTAGAACCAGCGGCGAGTCGTTTCTCCAAGCCAGTAAAGTGGGGCTGGATTGTTGGGGTTGTCGATGCAGACTTCCCACTTGCCGTAGAACTGCAATCCTTTCGGGTGGAATTCGAAGTAATCAACGCTGTCGGTTTGGTTGCGCGTCACGGCGAGAACGCGGCGCGATGTGTCGCTGACGACGGGGATTCCCGAGATTTTCTGGGAGATGCCGACATCGCCGATTTTCGTGTGCCAGTTGATGTTGTTCTGGAAGCCGGTGAATGAATGTACGGCGATGAGTTCATTCACACTGCGTCCTGTGCCGGTCGCGGTTGCACTTGCGCTGTACCGGATATATTTTGTTTCGGGGAACACCTCGATGATTTTACCGATGGTCGTTGGTTTGTTGTGGTCGAATATTTTGCAGAGGTCCCCGTTGATAACTTGTTCGTTCTGATCCAGTGCGGCAAAACTGTAGCCGGATTCGCAACGGTACAAGTCGAGCATGCTCTTGCTGAGGAACGTATATACGGGCGAGGTCTGGTTTTGTACAAGTTTTATCGTGCCGTTGTTCTTGCAAGAGGGGTGGAAACTGAATTCGCGCTTGGTGACGTGCCCGCTGAAGTCCTCGATTTCAAGTCTGTAAGTGGATATGGGGCCTATTTTCGCGTTGATGTAGTGCCAGTCGCCTGCGGTGTCCGCTTCTTCGGCCCAAAGCAGTTCGTTGCGGATGTCGAGCATCTTTTTATAGCTGAGTTTGTCCATGACTTTGCTATAGATTTTTTCGTCGTAACGCCAGAGTTCGAGTCGGCGGATGGCCATCGGGTTTTCCTTGGGTGTGCGGCTGTAGTCGGCGATTTTTACTGCCATGGAAAGGTTGAATTCATTCTTGACTGGTGTCTCGACGCAGCCGTTGCGTAGTGCTTGGTCTGTCGTGAGGGACAAGTTGTTGCCCTGCCATACGGCGACCCCGAAAATTTGCGGTGCGATGGTGTCGAGGCACTTGACGCCGAGCTGGCATGGCGATATAATTTCATCTTTGTTCAGGCGGACTTCGAGATGCAGATGCGGGTTGCCGATTCCTGTGCTGCCCGAGTACGTGAGCGTGTCGCCTTTACGGAACCTGATGTTGGGCTTGACGGTTACATCGTTGCTTTTTGTGGCTTGCTGTTTTTGGCGTACCGCGTTTTCGACCGCCGGGGTGAAGCTACTTTGGTGGGCGAAAACCCATGTCTTTCCGCTGTTTCCTTCGAAGTACATCACTTTGCCGTAGCCGAAGGGCGAGGTCTGGACTTCCTTGACGTATCCGTTTTCCGGGGCGAAGATTGGCCAGCCTTCTTCCATTTCTGTGGAATAATCGATACCGGCATGGTAGCGGGTACCGCGGTTTTCGCCGAACGAAGATGTCAAGTAGGCGTCTCGCTGGAACGGGTCGTATTTAAACGGCTCGACGTAGGATTCCGAGACGAGTTCTGGTGGAGGGGCGGCCCTTTCGGAAAAATCCGTGTTGTCGATTTTGGCGCCTCGTTGGGCGGCGATGCAGTCCTCGTAAGCGAAAGCGTCCATTTTGCTGGCGTCACAAGAGGTTCCTGCGGTTGTAGCAGCGATGCCGAATACGCTGCCGACAGTAAGAATAAACGATGAAATTTTAGTGAACCTATCCATAATGCTAAACAAAATACAAAATTATTATTTTATAGTGATAATGATATTTCTTTATTTGAACGTTTTTTTTGTTTAAATTTGGAGCGTTATCGTTTTCCGCTATCGTTGGTGGAAAAAATTTACGAGAAAAAAGAAAAGACCCGCAATGCGAGTCTTTCTAGTGGAGCTAAGGAGAGTCGAACTCCTGACCTCCTGCATGCCATGCAGGCGCTCTACCAACTGAGCTATAACCCCGAGGACGCGCACAAATATAGAATGAATAGATGTACGTGTCAAGGGAACAATTAGAAAAAAAAGGATTTTTTTTCTAATTGTTAGTTACTAGTTCTAAGTTACCAGTTACTGAGGTACCTACGGCACAGTTCGAAGTTACTAGTTACTAGAGATGTTCTTATTGCAATTTCTAGTAACTAGCCCGAAGGGCGGAGTAACTAGTATCTAGTAACTAAACTGCCTTCTCAATCGTGACGCTTTCGATAATCACGTCATCGTAGGGGGCGTCGTTACGGCCAGTCTGAACGCCGGCGATTTCGTCGAGCACGTCAAAACCTTCGTAGAGCTGACCGAACACGGAGTAGCCGTCAGCCGGGCCCGTGCCGCACTGGTCGTGGTCCAAGAAGTGGACGTTGTTGCCGTGGACGATGAAGAACTGGCTGCCGATGCTGTGCGGCATGGCTGTCTTCGCCCAACTGAGGGCGCCGCGCATGTGGGTGAGGCGTGGGTCGTACTTGTCGCCGATGGTGGAACCCGGTCCCTGAGCTGCGTGTCCGCCGGTGCCGTTTCTGCGGGTGAAATCGCCACCCTGGATCATGAAGTCCTTGATGATGCGGTGGAACGGAGCGCCGTCGTACTTGCCCTGCTTGGCAAGTTCAATGAAGTTCGTGGCGCATTCGCCGACGATTTCTTCGAAAAGGCGGAGCTTCATCGTGCCGTGGTTGGTTTTCATGATGGCGATGGTTTCGCCTGCCTGCGGTTTGTCGAGCTGGTTAAAGGACATTTTGACTCCTTGAAAGGTTTGTGGTCGGGGCTCTGCCCCTGTGAGGTCGCTACGCTTTGGGGTATGAGGGGCTTTTGCCGTGAATCATACGCACAGTGATTGTAGCGGTTTGCTTTTGCTCATATATATAAAAAATAGGGGGTGATTTACAACATGCGGGTGAAAAAAGCCATTGAAAAAATCTAATTTCTACAAAAACTTAAAACGAGCGGCGCGAGTGACCTCATACCTCAGAGGGTGCGAAGCGACCGACCTGATACCTATATGAATGATAACTGCAAAAAAGTAAGTGAACTTTTAACCGCCCAGACGATGGAATTCGCCTTGGACGAAATGGCAGCGAAGATTGCGAAAATGCATCCGTCTGCCGACAACATGATTGTGCTTGGCATGGCTAGCCGCGGTATCCCGCTGGCAAAGAAACTCACAGAGCGCCTTTCCCAGAAGTTCGGGAAGCCTATCGAGATGGGGAGCCTCGATGCCACGTTCTACCGCGATGACTTCCACTACCGCAAGAAAGTGGCTACCGAGATGCGCTTTACCGAAATGCCCGCCACCGTAGAAAACAAGACCGTGATTCTCGTCGATGACGTGCTTTACACGGGCCGTTCTTCGCTTGCTGCCATGCGTGCGATTTTGGACCTTGGGCGCCCGGCGGCGATTCGCCTTTGTGTGCTCGTCGATCGCGGACACCGCGAACTCCCGATTGCACCGGATTGCGTCGGCCTCACGGTCGAGACGGCTAAGAACCAGGAAGTCCGAGTGCTGATTGACCCGATTGACAAAGAAAATTCCGTTTATCTCGTAGAAGTGGAGGCTTAGCGTGAGCTCTTTGGAAATTAAACACCTGTTTGGACTCCGTGGCGTGTCCAAGCATGATATCCGATTGATTCTGGACCATGCAAAACAGTTCCGCGAAATTCTTGAACGCCCGGTCAAGAAGGTGCCGAGTCTTCGCGGTATGACTGTGGTGAATTTGTTCTTCGAAAACAGCACGCGCACGCGCACGAGCTTTGAACTTGCCGAGAAGCGTCTTTCTGCAGACACGGTGAACTTCACGAGTTCTAACTCCAGCGTCAAGAAGGGCGAAACGCTTGTCGATACGTTGCGTAACATCGAGGCCATGAAAATCGATATCGTGGTCGTCCGTCACAAGGGAACCGGCGTGCCGAAGTTCCTCGCGGACAATAGCAGTGCGATTATCGTGAACGCGGGCGACGGTGCGCATGAACACCCGACGCAGGCTCTCCTCGACATGTTGACGGTCGAAGAAAAGCTCGGGACTCTCGAAGGCAAGAACGTGACCATCATTGGCGATATCCGCCATAGCCGCGTGGCCCGCAGTAATCTCTGGGGCATGACGACGATGGGCGCCCATGTGACGCTTTGCGGACCTTCGACGCTAGTACCCCGCAATACGGAACTGATGGACCAGGTGACGTGGGAACCGGATGTGCAGAAGGCGGTCGCCAATGCCGACGCCATCATCGCGCTCCGCTTGCAGAAGGAACGCATGGATGACGCCCTCCTCCCGAGCATGCGCGAATACCGCAACACGTTCGGCATTACGCAGGAACTTTTGGACTGCGCTAAGGACAAAGTCATCATCATGCATCCGGGGCCAATCAATCGCGGCGTCGAACTGGATTCCGACATCGCCGACGGCGAACATTCTGTTATTCTTGATCAGGTGACCAACGGCGTGGCTGTCCGTATGGCCGTTCTCTTCCTTTTGGCTGGAGGTCGCAACAATGAAAATGCGTAAACCTTGTAAGGGCAATATTTCGAACGTTGTTCTTAAAAATGCAAAGTTCTGGAATGGCAAGTCTTTTGAATTGCGCGACGAAGTCCGCTTGAACGCTTGTGACGGCCGCGAAACGGCCGAGTTCGACTGCAACGGCGCTCTGGTGCTGCCGGCCCTTTTCGGTCTCGGTCTTGATTTTATGGAACCGCTTCGCGATGACGTCTATACGTTTGCAGACGGCTTTGAAGCCATGCGCAAGGGCGGCTTCTATGGCGGCCTTTACGAAAGTGCGGCAAACCCGATTGACGATGCGGATAAGTTTACAGCGATGGTCAACCGCTTCAAGACGGAAGAACTCGGCGGCAAGGACTTTGATATAAAGTTCCTCGGTGCCTACAGCAAGGGCTTCGGTACTGATAGTTTGGCCGAAATGGTGGAACTGGCCGAAGCAGGTGTCGCTGGTTTTGGCGACGGCAGCTGCGCGATTCCGCATTCCCGTTTCCTTCGCCTGGCGATGGAATACGGCAAGATGACAGGCAAGCGCTTCTTCTTCCAGCCGATGGACAAGACGCTCCGCCATAGCGGCTGCGTTCACGAAGGCGCTTATTCCGACATGCTTGGCATGAAGGGCATCCCGCGTATCGCGGAGACGATTGCCGCCTATACGGTGCTTGAAACGGCTCGCTTCTTGCAGGTGCCGGTACATTTCAAACAAGTGACTTGCGGTGAAACGCTCGATCTCGTCTGCCGCGCACGCAAGGTGGGCATTGATGTCACTTGCGATGTGAACTTGTACCATCTGCTCCTGGATGATTCCTGCCTCGAGACGCTGGATTCCGCTTACCACATCCTCCCGCCGATCCGCTCGGCCGCAGACCGCGAGGCGCTGTGGCAGGGCGTTGCCGATGGGACGATTGACGCTATCAGCGTGAACCACACCCCGGTGTTACGTCAGGATACGGTCGTGAACTTCGAAGATTCCGTGCCGGGAGCGCTTTCGCTGGAAGTCGCCCTCCCTGCGATTTGGAACAAGCTTGTGGAACGCGTTGGCGAACAACGTGCCGTAGAACTTCTCTCGACCGCCCCTGCTCGCCTGGCGGGTGCAGCCCCCGCTAAGGACAACGTTGTGGTCCTTTCTCCGGATAGACCGCACATGGTCGTTGAATCTGATTTTGCCGGCCACGTCTGCAATTCTCCGTTCACCGGCAAGGAATTGCCGTCGTCTATCCTCGCTACGTACATCAACGGTGTCTGGACCGAGCTATAGTCAGGTGATGGATGATGTCTAGTGTCTTTCAAGAAGTCTGGAAGATTTTCCAGTATTACGTGCTTCCGGTTCTTCCGTTCGTGGCTCTTGTGCTGATTGAAATTCAGCTCATGTACAATCGCCGTGAGAACGAAGAAATGTTCGGTACCGACGCCTTTAACGAAAAAATCAAGGCGTTCGAGTTCACGCCCAAGGAAGTGCGTACTTTGGAAAAACTGGTACGAACATCCAAGTTCGAAAACAAGGATGCCGTGCTGAATTCTTCTGGACTTTTTGAAGCCGCCGTAAACGAATTTTATCGTGTGCGCAATGTGCTTTCAGTTCGCGACGAAACGTTGGATGCTGTTGCTTCGCTTAGATGTAAAATGGACTTTACCGGTTCCAATCCACTGACGATGGTCTGCTCTACGAGACAGTTCAATGTTGGCGACCGTGTTGACTTGGAACTGGAGAATAAACGTGTTTTCAGGCGAGCCCTGATTCTTGAACGCTCTGAAAAAATGTGGAGTGTTCAGCTGGAAGGAGCCGAGGCCGTTGCAAAATCCTTGGTCGGGACGCGCGTGCTGATTCGCTGGACTCGCATGAACGATGCTGTTTATTCTACTAAGCTAGAGGTGATATCTGCAACCCCCGGTAAAATCGTATTCGGCCATGGCGAGCAGCTGGACAAGGAACAACTGCGTAAGTGGGTCCGCGAAGTTGTCGATTTCCCTGTGGAGGCTACATTCCCCGATGGCAAGGTTTGCACGGGCATGTTGTACGACCTTTCCGCAGGGGGTATCCTGCTTGGGCTTCCCGAAGACTGTAAGCCGAACCAGCAAATTTCCATCAGATTTGAACTTCCGACGTTTGGCGAACAGAACGTCGATGTGAAGGTTTTGAACAATTTGGGGCACAGAAACCCCAATTTTCCACAGTATTTTTCCCTCTCGGCAGTGTTTACTGGAGCCTATGCATGGACGCAGGAACGTGTTCTACAGTACATTTTTGAGGTAAATCACAAAGCAAAGGCGAAAAAAACGGCATAAAATGCCGTAAAATCTTAAAAATCAATTACTTAGAGCTTTTTTTCGCTTGACATTCGATGTTTATAAAAGTAGAATTTACATAGGTAATGTTTCCTATCGGAGTTTAATTTTGGCTTTAGGTTTGATTGCTAGAATTCGCGGAGAGCGTGAAACTGTTGGCATAGATGTTGGCCACTACAGCATCAAGTACGTTAAGGTCTATCATGATGCTAACGGTAAAAGGATTGTGCGCGAAGTGGATTTGGAACCCGTTCCAGCGGGCTCTATTATCAATGGTATTATCCAGAGGCGCGAATCCGATGATATGACGGGCGAAAAGAAGGAAAAGGACGGCTTCGACATGCTTGGCGAAGCATTTTCCAAGCTTATGCTTCGTCATCCGATTGATGACAATGTGGATGTTGTGGCATCGGTCAATTGTGGAGCTGGTGAAGGTGGTGTTCTGGTCGATCACATGTCGATCAAGGTTCCGAAGAACGGCAACGAAGATGCCATTATCGTTCAGACCGCGCAGTCCCGTCCGCCCTTTGACGACCAAGACAACGTTCTGGACTACGAGGTCGTCGCTCGTGAAGGGGACGAGGTCAAGGTCAATGTCGTGGCTGCCAAGAATTCCATGCTGGAATCCTGGTCGCAGTTCTTTACGCGGAAGGGCGTTAAGCTTTCTGCTCTGGATGTCGATATTTTTGGACTTCTGAATTCTTTTGTTACAACTGCTTCTGACGAAGACCGCAAAAAGACGACTGCAGTTTTCAATATTGGCGACAACAAGATGAGCGTCGGCTTTATCCAGGACGGCACGTTCCACTCGGTCAGGTCCATGAATGGCGGTTCGCTGAATGTTATTATTAACAAACTTTCTTCCAGTCTCGACGTCCCGCCTGAAAAGTGCCATGAAATGTTCGAAAAGAACGACTTGAAGGTTATTGAAGGTGTTGCTATTTCCGTGTTGGAAGACGCCATGAAGGTTGCCTTCGAAGAACTGATGTCCCAGATAACGTTTGGTATCCGCTATTTCTCTTCTGCCGAAGACGCTCGTCCGCTTGAAAAAATCCTGATTGGCGGTGGTGGTGCAGCGGTTCCCGGACTTTTGGAATACATTGCCGAAAAGACTGGAATTGAAACGGATACTGTCAATCCATTCCGCTCGGTAGAATGCGATTCTAGTGTTGTCGGTCAGAATGGCATATCTATTGCTTTGTCTAACATTTACGCCCCGGCTTTGGGACTTGCAATGAGGAAGTTCTAATGGCTACGAAGATTAGTAAAGGTAAAGGCTCCAATAAGGCTCTTGCGATTACCATCAACCTTTTGCCTGGTGAACACCGCAAAAAGCAAAAGGATTTGACGTGGGTGACCGACCGCCGTATTGTTTGGCCTACGGTTATATTTATTGTGGCTGTGTTCTGTGTATTGTTCATTTATGCGTACACAGTCGAAACGATTTCGAGCTTGGAAGCGGAGCTCAAGTCTGTAAGGGATGCTGTGGATCGCGAACGCCCGTTGTTGGTGAAGATAAGTCAACTTGAAAAGAGCCAGTCCATCATCAATACCAAGATTAACGCCCTTAAGTCAATACAGATTAACAAGCGTCGTTGGGTGGTGCTGTTCGAGAATATCTCTTCGGTGCTTCCTCCGAATATGTGGCTCCTGAGTCTTTCGCAGGTGAGCGAGTTCAACCTCGAAATGAGAGGCACGACGTTTGATTTTTCTGAAGTGGCAGAATACATGGTCAAGCTCGAAAAACAGACTAGTGTAGAAAAGGTTTCGTTGGTGACCATTTCCACAACGAAGGTCGATGGGGACGAGGCTTACAGCTTCACGCTCAAGATTGACCTCAAGCGTGATTTTGGTGAGGAGGGGTGATTATGGGTGGCCTTAATATAGATTTGAAAGACAAAAAGACTCTGTATGCCTTTATCATGACTCTCGTGATTCTCGTGGCGGGCTATACCGTCTATACCTATGTGTGGGAACCGTTTGTCGAGGAGAGGAAAGGTCTCGAAAGCCAGTTGGAATCTGCAACTAACGAACTCAAAAAGATTGAATCCAAGAAACATCGCGTGGCAGAACTCGAAATGCAACTTGCTCAGGCCGAAAAGGATTTCCAGAAGTTAAAGGAAATGTTTCCGGAAGAGGAAAAGGTGCCGCTGCGTTTACAGGACCTCTATTCTGTGTTGCGCAGTTCCGGTGTGCAAATCCAGAAGTTTAACCCGGAAGGACGTTCCGAGAGAGAGCATTACATCGAAAACCGCTATTCTATTGCGGTCAATTCCGGTTACCACATGCTCGGTTATTTGTTCGCGGAAATCGCAAACTTCAACTATCCGACGGCCATTACGAACTTGAGGCTTTCGCGCTATTCGGGAATCGCTGCCGAAGTGCAGAAGGCTGAATCTCACGGTTGGACGCCGATTACCATGTCGGTGAATTTCAACTTGACCACTTATACATCCAAGAAGGTTGGCAACTAATGAAATGCAAGTTCCTTCTTATGCTGTTATCTAGCGCCGTAGCCTTGCAGGCGGCGCTGATTAAGGATGTCCGCCTTGATTGTGGTGCGAAGAATTGCCAGATGGTATTCCAGTTCGCTTCCGACAAGGATTTGCCGACATTCTTCCAGAAATATGATGATGCTTCAAAGAAATTGACGGTCGGTTTCTCCGAATCGGATTTTGCCCTTGGCGTCGGTGATTACGATGTTGATCAGTCTTCGCCGTTTGTGCGTTCCATGAAGGTGTTCAAGGAACCGTACCGCGGCATGAATTTCTTGAAGATTGAAATGCTGGTGGGCTCCTCCATTACGACGGACAAGAATGCGATTGCGCTCGAAAAGGCTAACTTCCTCCTGAAATTCGGAGCGAAGAACGGCAAGTCCTGGGTGCTTTCTAAGTTGTTTGCAAGCAAGAAGGCTGCCGCTGAAAAGGCCACCCGCGAAGAGGAAAAGCGCTTGGCTGCCGAACGCAAGGCTGCCGAAAAGCAGGCTCTGCTGGATAAGAAGGCTGCCGAGAAGCAAGCTGCTCTCGATCGCAAGATTGCTGAACAAGAACGTCAGGCCGCAGCAAAGGCCGCTCGCGAAGAAGAAAAGCGCTTGGCCGCCGAACGCAAGGCTGCCGAAAAGCAGGCTCTACTGGATAAGAAAGCCGCCGAAAAGCAAGCCGCAATTGACCGCAAGATTGCTGAACAGGAACGCAAGGCCGCCGAGAAAGCTGCCCGCGAAGAGGAAAAACGCTTGGCTGCCGAACGCAAAGCCGCCGAAAAGGCTGCGATGCAGGAAGCCTCTGCACCATCTTCTCCTTCGGCACTGCTTCCCGGTATAAAGGAAATGACTGTTCTTATTGGCTCTGGCATGGAACAGTTCCGCCTTGTTACCGAAACGCCTTTGAGTATAGACAAAGTATCGAACGTGAGCGGTACTTTCGTGATAACGGTTTCTATTAATGGCCCCAAGAAGTCTCCAGTGTTCAAGGTCGGTGCCGGTTCTCTTGTGAAATCCGTAGCTTGGGACGCCTATGGTCTTAACCTCCAGCTTTCCGTGGGCGCGAAGCCTGTGATTCTTGTGCAGGAAGGAGCCTTGATTTTGCAGACTTCCGAGAACGCTGTTCGTCGTGACGGATTTGTGTTCTGGGGCGCTCGCCCGGATGGAATTTATGTTCGCGACTGGATGAAGTCTGCGGAACGCGCTCCGGAATTCTCTGACTTTGTTAAAGCTTACGAGAACGAAAGCAAGAAGGTTGTTTCTAGCACGCAGACGTTCCACCTGCGTCCTGTACTGCGCGAATTGATTGTCGTTGCGGATGAAACGGAATTCTATGCCGCCCCGAGCGAAAAGTCTCAGGTCATGCAGCGTGTGGTCTTTGGCGATCGCCTCGTGAACATGGACTTGAACGGTCTCTACCGCAAGGTGCAAATCGGAAACAAGATTGGTTACGTGAACCGCCGTGCCGTAAGCTTCTCCGATGAACTTTCCGCAGTCCAGATAGAACGCCTCAAGAAGGTCGATCAGGAACGCGGTGAAAAGCTCACGCAGGGCACGAAGCCTGCTGGAAGCGCTCTTGACGAACTTTATGAAGACCGCGTGACTTACAGTTCCTTTGGTCGTCGTGATCCGTTTGTTGAAATCAAGGGACTGGTCGAAGAAGGTATCAACATCGACCAGGTTGAATTGGTGGGTATCATTTGGGAAGCCGAGGAGCCGGTGGCCATCCTCGTCGAAACCAAAAATCCGAGTGTATCTTACACGCTTAAGGAAGGCGATAAGATCATGAACGGAAAAGTTCTTAAAATCACACAAACTGATGTGCTCTTCTTGATTCAAGAATTCGGGGTGAGCCGTCGCTACTCTATGGGTCTTCCCGATAAATTTGGGGGTCAAAAGTGAAAAAGCTGACTAAAATTCTGACGGTTCTTATTATGGTGGCAAGCCTTGCTACCTCTTGGGCGGCGCCTGCCGAAGGTTCTGTTGCCCCGAATAAGAAGTTGTATGACTTTAACTTCGTGAACATGGACTATGAAGCCATATTCCGTTCTGTGTCAGTCATTGCTGGCGTGGATATCTTGGTGGCTCCTGATGTCAAGGGTAAAATAAGCTTGCGTGTGACCAAGAAAACTTGGCAAGAGACGTTGGACATTATTTGTAATATGAATGATCTCACGTGGGTGATTCAGGACAAGTACATTTCTATCCAGCGCCAGAGTACATACCAGGCCAAACAGAAGAAACTTGCCGATGAAGAAAAACAGGCTGAACAGAATGCTCCGCTTGTCCGTAAGAACTTCCAGATTCATCATGCCAAGGCCGATGAACTTGTCAAGGTCCTTGATAACATGAAGTCCAACCGCGGCAAGATTTCTGTCGTAGAACGCACGAACTCCATCATCGTCTATGATACAGAAAACAAAATCGAACAGATGGCAAATGCCCTCACCGAACTCGATGTTGAAACGCTGCAGATTATGATTACCGCAAAGCTCGTGGTCGTGAACAGCGAACTGGCCCGCGAACTTGGTGTGGACTGGACGGCTGCTGTGGGCTCCGCATCGCTTACTCCGGGTACGGTTACTACTGCAACGGGTGCTGCGGCTGGTTCTAGCAGAATCAGTGGCGCTATCAAGTCTTTCCCGAACAGAGCGTCGCCGGCTGTGGGTAATCCGAGTACCGCCATTACGGCAAGTCTCCTCGACAACAATCTCCAGATTGCGATTTCGAACTTGATGGGTGACGCTTCGACGGAAGTGCTCGCCAGCCCGCAGGTTTCTACGCTCGATAACACCGAAGCCCGTGTGTTCATGGGTGACCAGGTCTCTATCCGCGTGATTGACGATAGCGGTGAATCCTCGACCAAGATGGTGGAAACCGGTATCAAGCTCACCGTGACTCCGCATGTCACTGGCGACAACCGCATTTTGCTCGACCTCTATCCGCAGAACAACTCCTACGGCTATGACGAAAAGGGCGAAATCGTGATTTCGACTCAGGAAGCTAAGACCAAGGTTGTTGTGGCTGACGGTGAAACGGTCGTGATTGGTGGCCTTACTCGTAACGAAAACACGGAAAGCGAAAGCGGCATCCCGTTCCTCAAGGATATTCCGCTTCTCGGAAACCTCTTCAAATACACTCGTAAGTCCATCACGAAGAAGGACCTCGTGATTTTCGTGACGCCGAGAATTATCCGCAATTACATTGGCAACATCCCTATATCAGAAAAGTCCGAAGAAATTTCTGGCAACGCCGCTCCGGAACTCAAGCCTGTTGAAGATACTCAGGCTTCGGGCCAGACTCCGGACGCTCCGGCTCCGGAAAATTCTCACGACGATAGCTGGAATCAGTAATTAGGTTCTTTGAAAAGTGTGAAACGAAATGCCTCGGGTTTGCCGGGGCTTTTTTTGTTGAAAATTCAATTATATGCGATTCTACTTCGCGCGGTCGGTTGCGTAGGCTTTTTCGTTTTATGTCATACTGAACGGCGAAAAGCCGTGAAGTATCCAGTGATGTAATCTGAAAAATGCTTGGCTACCGCACCACAAGCGCGGCGAGTGCGAGTTCCTGGCTCATGCGGGTGGGGCACTTGCCGCTTTTCATTTCGTAGTTGAGGTCGGCGAGGCGGCGCAGCACGCGAATCAATAGCGGCTTACGCCAGCGGCGGCAGCATTCGGCGGCTTGGCCTTTTTTCACGAACATGTAATAGTTCTTGCCGATTTTCTTGGCGGCTTCTTCGGGCGAGACGCCCTTGGCGGTAAGCGAACTGTAGTTCAAGAGCGAGAGCGCGTAGCTGTAGAGCGTGTTAGAAATGCGGATGGCATCCACGCCGCTGTTCAAAAGTTCGTTCAGCTTCTGGACGTAGGCCTTAGCATCTTGCATCCCGAAGAATCCTTCAATTTCATAAGTCGGGATATCGCGCTGGGAGACGACCATCGTTTTCACGAGGTCGAGGGTAATCTTTTTGCAGTCCGGTGAGTAAAGGAGAATTTTATCGACTTCTTCGCACACGAGCTTGGTGTCGTTGCCGAGTGCTTCGGCGAGGTACTGCGATGCCGCAGGTTCTATCGCCTTGTTGAAGTGCGTCGGGACGACGGCGGAAATCCAGTCGGCCATTTCGTACTGCTTCGGCACGTCGTACTTTTCGACTTTGCAGACTTTCGAGAGCGCCTTGTAGAGTTCGCTACTGGCGAGGAGCGTTTCGAAGTCAAAGAGCACTTTGCCGCTTGCCGCATGGGGAATCCATTTGGCGATTGCCTTGCAATCGTCGGCTTTCATGGCTTCGGCCTTGCGTACGACGATGACCTGTTCCGGCGAGAACATCGACACGGAATCGCACGCTTCGATGATGACATCGGAGATGGAGGCGATGTTTGTGTCGGTGGCGTACAGCACCTGCTTGGCCATCGGATCTGAAATCCGGTCGCCAAGAGTTTCAGCGAGGAATTTCTCGATTCGCTTGTCCTTGCTGAACTGGTCTTTGCCGATGAGTGTTACGAACATGGATTGTTAAGCTGGATTACTTGAAGTCGATGATTTCGAACTGGTTCTTGCCCTTCGGGGTCACGACTTCGACGATGTCGCCGCGCGTTTTGCCCATGAGGGCTGCACCAATCGGGCTCTTGAAGCTGATTTTGCCGTTGAGGGCGTCGGCTTCTTCGGGGGAGACGAGCTGATAGACGATATCGCGCTTGGTCTTCAAGTTCTTGGCCGTGACGGTAGCACCGAACTTGATGGTGTTGGAATTCGTATCAAAAGCAATCACCTGGGCACGGGCGAGCTGGTCCTGGAGTTTCGGCATTTCGATGTTGTCGATAGCGGCCAGGCGCTCCTTGGCGGCGTGATATTCTGCGTTTTCGCTCAAATCGCCTTGTGCACGGGCATCAACTAATTCTTGAAGTACGCGGGGACGTTCAACATTTTTTAAATTTTCAAGGTCCTTAACGAGCTTGTCGTAAGCCTCTTGTGTAAACATGATCTTTTCCATGCTCTATAAGGTAAAAATTTTAACGGGCGTTGCGAACCCCGAATCGCAAAGAAAGCTTCTTTTTTAGGAGATACTATGTACACTGTATTGGAAAAAGGCGGCGTTTGCTCCCCCAAGGGCTTTACCGCATCTGGAATTTGCGCTGGCATCAAGGCCAGCGGTAACGCCGACATGGCGCTTTTGAAAAGCGAGAAGGCGGCCCGCTGCTTCGCCGTCTTTACCACCAACAAGGTGAAGGCAGCTCCGGTACTGTACGACAAGGCTGCGCTTGAGCATGCCCACTTCGCGACTGCGGTCGTGGTGAACAGCGGCAATGCGAACGCCTGCACCGGCGAACAGGGCTACAAGGATGCCGAACGCATGGCCGTGATGACTGAAGAGGCCCTTGGCCTTACCCCGAAGAGCGTGCTCGTTTGCAGCACGGGCGTGATTGGCCACCTGATGCCGATGGACAAGATTGAAGCCGGCATCCCGAAGCTCGTGGAAAAGCTCCACTCTGAAGCTTCCGAAGAATTTGGCCGTGCCATTCTCACGACGGATCTCGCTCTTAAATCCCATGCCGTGGAAATCAAGACGGAAAAGGGAACGGTGACAATCGGTGGCGCCTGCAAGGGCAGTGGCATGATCCACCCGAACATGGCGACGATGCTTGCGTTCATCACGACGGACCTTGCTTTGCCGATTGACTTCTTTGCTGAATTCCGTGCGGACATCGCTGATTCCTTCAACGCTATTACCGTTGATGGTGACACCAGCACGAACGACACTTGCATCATGCTTGCTAACGGCATGAGCGGTATCAAGTACGAAGACCTTTCCCTCAGTGAACAGGGCGAATTCCGTGCGGCTCTCATGCTCGTGATGCAGAGCCTCGCGAAAGACATCGTGCGCGATGGTGAAGGTGCCACGAAGCTCATCGAACTCCGCATCGAAAAAGCCGAAAGCCACGAAGAAGCTCTCCGCATGGCTCGCTTCATTGGTACGTCTAACCTCGCCAAGTGTGCTATGTTCGGTGAAGATCCGAACTGGGGCCGCATCCTCAGCAGTGCCGGTTCCAGCGGCTGCAACATGGTTGCTGAACACACGGACCTCTACTTCGGCGAAGTCAAAGTGCTCGAAGGTGGCCGTCCGATACAGCTGGACGAAAAGCAAATGGCTGCACTGCATGCCGTGGTCCGTCAGCGTGAATACAAAGTAACGCTCGTGTTGAACATTGGCCAGGCATCTGCAAGCGCGTTTACTTGCGACTTGAGCTACGGCTACGTGAAAATCAACGCGGAATATACAACGTAGTAGTTATTAGTCAATAGTCATTGGTCATTGGAGTTGTCATCCTGAGCCCCAAAGGGGGGAAGGATCCAGTGCTTGCCTAACAAAAACTCCTCGGTTATGCCGAGGAGTTTTATATTAAGATGTTGTCAAGAATGTCACTAAGTCGCTTGCCGGAGCGTGTTTCTTTCTGTGAACAGCTTTTATGAGAAAATCCTGCCGCTGGGTGGGATTTTCTTGTATTTTTACGGAAAACAAGAGGAAAACATGGATAATTTCAATTTTTATAGCCCCACGGAATTTGTATTCGGCATGGACCGCGAAAATGAATGCGGTGAACTCGTGAAAAAGTATGGCGGCACGAAGGTGCTGATTCATTACGGTGGCGGTTCCGCCGTGCGTTCGGGGCTCATCGACCGCGTGAAGGCGAGCCTGGATGCGGCTGGAATCCCGCATGTGGAACTTGGCGGCGTGAAGCCGAATCCGCATGATTCTCTTGTCTATAAAGGCATTGAAATTGTCCGTGCAAATGGCGTCGATTTTATTTTGGCGGTGGGCGGCGGCTCCACGATTGATAGCTCCAAGGCTATTGCTATGGGTGCTGTTTACGATGGCGATTTCTGGGATTTTTACGATGGCAAGGCCTCGGCGGCAGCTGCGCTCCCGATTGGCGTGGTGCAGACGATTGCGGCTGCCGGTTCCGAGGGTAGCGGTGACTCCGTGGTGACCAAGGAAGACGGCATGCTCAAGCGCGGCGCGAGCAGCGAGCATATTCGCCCGAAGTTCGCGGTGCAGAATCCGGCTTTGCTCTGCACGTTGCCTGCCTACCAGACGGCCTGCGGCATTACCGATATCATGGCGCATGTGTTTGAACGCTACTTCACGAATACGCTCGAAGTGGAAATTACCGACCGCCTGTGCGAAGCTGTGCTTTTGACGATGGTGAAGGAGGGCCCGCGCGCCATTGCCGACCCCGCCAATTACCAGGTGCGTGCGAACATCATGTGGGCGGGTACGGTAGCCCACAACGGCGTTGTGGGCTGTGGGCGCAGTCAGGACTGGAACAGCCACGCCATCGAGCATGAACTTTCGGCGCTTTACGACTGCGCCCATGGCGCGGGCCTTGCTGTCATCATGCCCGCCTGGATGGAGTACGTCGTAGATCACAACGTGATGCGTTTTGCCCAGATGGCCACCCGCGTGTTCGGCTGCGAGATGAATTTCGAAAACCCGAAGGCGACCGCCCTCGAAGGCATCAAGGCTTTCCGCCGCTTCTTGCATTCCATCGGCATGCCCATCAACTTCGCCGAACTGGGCGCGAAGGAAGAAGACATCCCGAAGATGGTGGAAAAGCTGAACCCGGGAGACGGCTGGGGATTCGTGCCGCTCAAGGCAAAGGACGTGACTGCGATTTACAAGATTGCGGCCCACGCCACGCTGGAATAAACGTTATACAAGAAATCCCATCCAATCCCAGCCACCTCCCTATTTGAGTGATTAGGGAGGTGGTTTACAAAAAACGCTCCGGTTAACCGGAGCGTTTTTCGTTTTTAGTTCGTCATTCTGAGAGGCGGAGCCTCGAAGAATCCAGTCAAGTTTAGTTCTTGATCTATCGCTATCAAACGGTAGCTCAGATGATGAATCGTTAATCCTTAATACAACGTAAGCTTGCGCCGAATGTGGGGTCGAACTTTTCGAACTTGGCGATATCCTTGTCGTGGAAGAATATCAGCACTTCGCCTTCGCTTGTCCAGAAGTATGCCTTCTTACCGGCTTCGTCAAATTTGCGGTCCTTTATATCGACATCGCTCTTGGCGAAGTGAGCGCCGCCAGCCTTTGCGCCGAATCCGAGTTCATCCTTGCCGTTTCCGAAAATCGGAGAATCCTTCTTGATCGGATCCCAGCCGTAGCCAGCCTTGAGAACGACGCCCGGCTTTTTACCGGCAACGGCGAGGAGCTTTTGCCATTCGGCCTTGCTCGGCATGTGGAATCCTTCGAGGCAAGCTTTCTTGGCGTTTTCGAAGTCGTAGAGGCGTCCCCAGTGGTTGCATTGCGCACAAATTGCGCCGGAGGCTGTGGCAAAGTTCATGTTTTCGGCTGTCCAGAGCTGGTCGCCGATGACTATCCATTCGTAGGAGTTCCCATCGCGCGGGTCCTTGTAGCTGCCGCTTGTGGCGGGACTTCCGTCCTCGTTGAACGTCTGACCAAATGCAATTTGTTTATTTTGTTTGTACTCTGCTTTTGAAGCGACTTTTCCGTTCTTGTGGTAGCGGATGACGGTTCCTTCGATGTAGCCGTTCACATAGGGGAGCTCTGACTGCGGTGTGCCGTCCTTGTAGAACTCCTTGGTCATGCCTTCGCGGCGGTCGTTCACGAAATTCGATTCGCGCTTGAGCGTGCCGTCGTCGTAGTATTCCTTTTCTAGCCCTTCCTTCTTGTCGTTGACATAGGTGGCTTCGAAACGGACGTTCCCGTTCGGGTATTTTTCGACTCGAACGTCTTCGCATGCGGTAAAGGCTATGGAACCTGCCGCGATGAACAGAATGAATGGAAGGTGTTTCATGCGTACTCCTTATAGTGTGATTTTTCCCGCTGTCGCGAGAAGCCCAATCATGTATAACATTCCATCGTAGTAGCGCCAGAAGCGGTAGGGCACAGACAAGGCGGCCAGTCTCTTGACGTACGGCGTGATGCGCGGGTCGTCTGGCGGGAGCACTTGTGTGGCTGCGGCATTCATGGCGATAAGTCCTGGGGTCGCGTTTCTGCCTTGGTGCGGGTACGGGCCTCCATCGACCGCGTAGTCCGAGAGGTAGGGGTTGCAATTCTGGAAAAAGTTCAGGATGCGTTCGCAGATTTCTTTTTCGCTTTCGTCCCCGCGGAAAATGGCGTAGTCAAGGCTCAAGTTGAGCGCCACGCGCCACGCGTCCCCGCTGAAGTTGTTGCTTTCGGGGAACCAGGGCATAGCCTTGGGGGTTCCGTCGTATTCGGCGTAGTCTGCGCAAAGTCCTGTGACGGGGTGCGCCGCCTTCTGCAAAAATTCGATGCTGGCCTTGGCGACGTCCAGCCAGGTGTTGTCGCCTGTGGCTTCGGCAAACATGCGGTAGAACGCCATCGCGTGGTAGCTTGGGTCGGTGAAGTCGTTCCCGAGGACGGGTGAAAACTTGATGAGCTTCCGTTCGGGGTCTATTATCGGCCCGACAAGTTCGTTTTGTGGTTTGTACTTGATGTCGGTGATGAGCTGTACCGCTTCGTGGCGGAGGTCGTCGCGATTGAATTTCTTGGCGGCGATAAGGAGTGCGGCGGCGATGTATTCCTCGCTGTCCGGTGCAGCACCAGGGTCCATCATGGAAAAGTCGGTGGTGCTGACTTGCCAGGAGAAATACCCTTTGTGCGGGCCGTCGTTGTTGCGGACAAATCTTTTGGAAAAGTTCCAGAGCTTGTCGAACATGGCTTCGTGGTCTGTCAATGCCGCGATAAACAAGCCGTAGCTCATGCCTTCGGAGCGGATGTCGTCGTGCCCGATGTCGATGATGTAGCCCATGTCGTCAGACGCATCGAAATAGATGCGTTCATCTATCGGATCGCCTTCAAAAAGTTTGCTATAGGCATTCTGAATAAGTTGGTCCGCAAAATTGGGACCGTATCCAGCTTCAACAAATAAATCACGAGTCGGGTAACGTTGCAACATTGCGCTCATTTCTAAAAATCCATTCCTATGTAACATTTAAAATAAATAAATTCGTATCTTTTGGGTGGAGGTTTTTATGTCAGATATATTGATTTTAGGTTATGGACCGGCCGGAATATCGGCTGCGCTATATGGTTTGCGTGCTGGACTTGACGTTCAGCTTGTCGGTAAGGATGCCGGAGCTCTTGCGAAGGCCCATAAGATTGAAAATTATTTTGGTTTAAAAGAACCGCTTACGGGAGAAGAACTTGCCGAAGTCGGCAAGAATCAGGCACTTGCGCTTGGAGCGAAAATCGCGGATGACGAAGTGACGGATCTCATGTTTGATGGAAATGAGTTTGTTGCAACTGGGCTTGCTGGTTCGTACCGTGGAAAAGTTTGCGTGATGGCGACAGGGGCGGCCCGTAAAAAGACTCCGCTGCCGGGAATGGCCGAGATGGAAGGCCACGGCGTGAGCTACTGCGCTGTTTGCGATGCGTTCTTTTATCGTAAAAAGAACGTGGCCGTGCTCGGCGCAGGTGAATACGCCTTGCACGAAGTGAATGAACTGTTGTCTGTAGTCGGGAGCGTGACGCTTTTGACAAATGGCATGGACGTGACGGCGAAGTTCCCTGAAAATGTCCACATCGAGACGAAAAAAATCGCAGGTCTCAAGGGCGAGAGTGCTTTTGAAGGCGTGCGCTTTGAAGATGGTTCCGAATCGACTTTTGATGGTATGTTTGTTGCGATGGGGAGCGCGAACGCGACGGATTTGGCGCTCAAGGCAGGCGCAGCGTTCGATGCGGGTAAACTCGTACTGGACAAGGATTTCCAGACTACGGTTCCGGGGCTCTTTGCTGCGGGCGACTGTACGGGCGGAACGCTCCAGGTTGCAGTTGCCGTGGGCGAGGGCGCTATTGCTGGGCTTGCCGCGATAAAATACCTGAGGGAACATAGAACTTAGACGAAAGAACGGACCTGCGGTCCTACAGACGATAGACGAAAGATTGTTAAACCTTTTTACCTCTCGTCTTTCGTCTCTCGTCTTTCGTCTCTCGTCTCTCGTCTCTCGTCTCTCGTCTAAAAATGCATCGTATTACTTTACTCACAAATCCTGACAAGTGCAATTTGCATTGTCCGCTGTGTTTTTTGAATCAGCGGCCTTTGCAGAATTGTGGTGAGGGCTGTGTGTTTGGAATGGGCGAAATGATTTTCGAAATCGCGCGTGCGGCGATTGAAAAGTACGCCGCGGCGCGAGATGCTTCAGGAAATCGACTTTTGCGCGAGGTGATTCCTTCGACGATGGGGGAGCCTTTACTTTATTCGCATTTTGATGAACTGCTTGAGTTCTGCCGCTTGATTGGAATCCCGCTGAATTTGACGACGAACGGGACGTTCCCTGGGAAATGGGCGCATGAATCCGCAATGGAGTTGCTTTTGCTCTCTTGTAGCGACATCAAGGTGAGTCATTTGGCTTCGGAACAGTTTGGCGGCTGGAAAGCGAATGTCGAAAAACTGATGACCGTACGGCGGTCCCTGTGCGTTGAACATGCGGCGGGTGTTGCGACGGTCTCGTTGCAGGTGACGTTGCACCGGAAAAACTTGGACATGGTGCCGGATCTGGTGAAATGGGCGTCGTCGATAGGGATTGCTCGAATCAAGTGGAATACGGTGTTTTTTTTAAGCGTGGCTTCGGCGGCCCTTAAAAGTGAATTTGCGTTGGATGTCGGGCTGGATGAAGTCCGCAACCTGGTTCTTGACGCTACGGCGCGATGTGGCAGTAAAGTCCGGAATGAAGGCTCGCTATTTATGAAAATCCCGCGTGGTCATTTTTCGCAAGTCGATGATACTTGCCCATTTACAGACGAAGTCTGGATTCTGCCGGATGGTAGTGAAGACCATTGCCCGAACCCGGAACGCCGTTATGTTGATAAAAATGCCGGGTGCTGTTTTTTGTAAATTCAGTTGGTTGTAATATTTTGTTTACGAAAGTAGATAATATAAAATAAATATCGCTTGTTGACATTTTGTAATATTTTTGTATTTTTGAAATAAAATAATAGACTGCCGCTACCTCATGCGGATGAGATTATTAAATCAACTCAGAAAGGGACTGAATATGAAAAAAATGAAAGAGGGGCTGATGGCTCAATGGGGCCTGGCCATGCTTTTGGCTTTTTCCATGGCTACTTCGGTATTTGCGCAGGAAACCGAATTAGTCATTACAAAGCAGCCGGAGACCGCTTATGTGGCGGTTTCTGATTCTTTAGGTGGAACGGTAACGATTTCTATTGAGGCCCAGGGTGCTGGAAATATATCGTACCAATGGTATAAATCCTCTGATGGCACTAACGAAAACGGGACGGCTATTGATGGTGCTACCGAATCCTCTTGGACTACTCCATCATTTGATGCCCAAAATAATAGTTCTTTCTATTACTGCGTTGCAACTGCCGGTAAAAAAAGTGTAAAGTCCAATGTGACAATGGTGGCCTACACGGGTCTCCCGACGTTGTACGTGAATACACCTGATGGTATTGAAATCACATCGAAAGAGGAATGGACGAAAAACACAAAACTGGCTTTGAAGGATGCTGGAAAATACAACTTTGAAGGTGTCACGACAGGATTCCGTGGACGTGGCAATTCGACTTGGCTTGAACCCAAAAAGCCTTACGCCATCAAGTTGGATAGTAAACTGGATATTTTAGGCATGCCCAAGCACAAACGTTGGGTTTTGATAGCCAATTATCTGGACAACAGCTTCTTGAAAAACCATGTAGCATTCTTTTTGAGTCAAAAGCTTGGAATGGACTATACCGTGCGTGGAAAGTTCGTGAACCTTGTCTTCAATGGCGCCTATCGTGGTCTTTACTGGTTGGGTGAAGCCATCAAGGTCGATAAAAATAGAGTGAATATTTATGATGGCGAAGATGGAATGGCCGATGATAAGGACAAGGACCTCTTGATTGAAATGGATACGCATTATGATGAAATCGTCAAGTTCACGACCCCGATTCGTAAGATGCCCTATATGGTCAAGAATGATGACTATTTCTATGACGAGGATAATGATAACGCCATGACAAGCGGCGGCATCGCCCGTCTGGAGCGCTTCCAGGAAAAAATTGCCGCTTTGGAAAATTTACTTTATCCAGACTACAATACAAATGATGATTGCCAGGCGAACACTAATAATTGCAGCGCCCCCGATGAAGCCTATAAGGACATCATTGATGTCGAATCCTGGGCGAAGTTCTGGCTCATCAACGAAATCATGGACAATACGGAATTGAACGAACCCAAGAGCGCCTATTTTACTTACCAGAATAAGAAGGAAGGCGATGTGTTCAAGGCCGGGCCGGTTTGGGACTTCGATGCGGGTGCGACGACAACGGACGCTCCCATCAAACTCGATACTAGCATCTATTACAATGCCTTGTTTAAGTCTCCGACGTTTGTTGCTGCCGTGAAAAACGTTTGGAATACATTTATTTCGAATAACATAAAAGAAGAACTTGAATCAGGAATTGAATCGGCAAAAGGGGTTCTTGGTACAGCCGCGATACTGGATAACGTGAGATGGGGTGCCCATAACGATTACGTGCAAACGACGGATTTAAGTTTTAACGGCAGTGTCGATTTCTTGAAAGAGTCGGTGCTAAATAAAATGGATGTTGTTAAAGACTTTATCACAAAAATGGTTGACCTTTCGACGCTTACGGCTGGTTATGAAGCTCAAAATGGCGATATCTTGACGGGCAAACTTGTTGGTAATTATAAAATTTCTATTGCTGACGGCGCCACAGTGACGCTCAAAAATGCGACTATTCAGGGAACTCAAAATGTTGCTGGAGAATGGGCTGGCATTACTTGCGAGGGTGACTGCAATATTATGCTGAAAGGTGTGAATACGGTGCAGGGCTTCCTTTATGAATATCCCGGTATTTATGTGCCGGAGGGTAAAACGCTTACCATTGATGGTAGTGGGAAACTCTCTGCTAGTAGTGGTTTTGGTGAAGATGGATTGGGTTATGCTGCTGGTATCGGCGGCGGTTTTGAGATGTCCTGTGGAAATATCGAAATTAAGGGTGGTGTCATTACTGCGACAGGTGGTGGTGCTGGCATCGGTACTGGAACAGTGAGTCATGATGATGGAGAGTTCTCTTGCGGTAATATCACAATTAGTGGCGGAACTGTTACTGCAACTGGTTTTGATGAAGCTGCAGGCATTGGAACCGGATATAATTATGGTTCTCTCACTATGGGGAATATTACAATTAGTGGCGGAACTGTTACTGCAACTGGCGGTGATGCTGCTGTCGGCATTGGAACCGGATCTAATTATGGTTCTCTCACTATGGGGAATATTACAATCAGTGGCGGAACTGTTACTGCAACTGGCGGTGATGATGCTGATGCTGCAGGTATTGGAACCGGATATAATTATGGTTCTCTCACTATGGGGAATATTACAATCAGTGGCGGTATGGTCGTTGCTTCTGGATATTATGATGGGGCTGGCATAGGTACTGGAGGTTATAATGCTGGTGAAATCACTATAGGTAATATTACAATCAGTGGCGGTACGGTAACCGCGACTGGTGATAATGGTGGTGCCGGCATCGGTGTCGGATATAATGAAGTTGATGGATTGATTACTTTCAAAGATATTACAATCACAAACGGTGTGAAAAAAGTTACCGTGACAAAGGGAAATGGTTCGCAAGGCTCTGGTTCTGGTGCACTGCATAGCATCGGTATTGGTCAGGATGAAAATAGAAACTACTTAAATGAGCTAAATATTGTTTTTGGCAAAATTATGGTTGGCACTGCAGAAACCGGTTATATTGAAGAAAGTCCGTTTGTCTATCCGACAACTCTGGCGGAATACGCTGCCGTGCAAGTTCTTAAATACAATGGCGGCACGCACGCTGTCATTGACGGAACTTTCGATGGAACTGATGCTGTCAAAATTACGGAAATTATTAATGTCGATGTTGTTGACTATAGCCGCGAGTTCCCGATAGGGAAATATTCGACGATGGTGCTGCCATTTGAAGTGAATACGGCAAACGTCTCGGGTCTTCAAGCTGTGCTCTACTATAATGGCATCGGTAAGGACAAGGATGGCAAGGATGCCATCAAGATGAAAGTTTTGTGGGCTGAAAAAGGTGTTATAAAGGATGCTGATGGTAAAGATAAGGAGTATGAACATACTACAATAAGTGCCAATACTCCATATTTGGTGCAGATGGATAGTAAAAAGTTCGAAGTCAAAGGACCCGTGACGATTGTGCCTACTGCCGAAGCGGTTACGAAATATCCTGAATGGGAATGGGAATTCCGCGGCACCTGGGAATACAAGAAATGGGCAGAAGGTGACCCGGAACTGGGCTATGCGTATGGCTTTGCTGCCAGCGAAGGCTCAGGAATCAATGTTGGCGATTTCGTGAAGGTCGGCGTAGGCGCTTGGATTCGTCCGATGCGCGCTTATCTCGTCAGGTCTGATGTTGTGCCAAAGGCGCAGGGCGTGCGCGCGAACGGCGCTTATGTGATGCGTCCTTCCGTTACGCAAACGGAACTGCCGGAGTTCATGAGCATTATTGTGGATAATGGCGATGGCGACGATAACAATGCGGAACATACGACCGTTATCGGGCACTTCAACACCCGCACGGGTGAAATCAAGATGAACTATGACCGCGGCAAGTTCGACCTCAAGGGCCGTCGCGTGAATGGTACGAACAACGCCCGCGGCGCGTACTACGGGAAGAGAGTGCTGAATAAGTAAGCTAAGCCTGCCCCGCACTGCGGGGGGCATCCCTATAAAATTGTCAAGCATAGCCCGCCACAATTTTAGTGCGCGGGCTTTGCTGTACATGCGCTTGAAACAACCCGATGCTGGACAATTCCAGTTCTGATTAGAACAGTATGGATCCCCTCCGCAAGAGCAAAACGAGAAATTATGGTTTCCCTCCCTTCGGTCGAGAATGACGGCTTTGAGGATGACTGGCAGAATGCGATTGTCATGCCCGACTTGATCGGGCATCTCCTTTATCGGAATAGCGAGATTAGACAAAAACCTCACTTCGTTTCGGTTTTTGCCCTTTGGGTTTTGGCTTGCGCCAAAATCTCTAAATCGCCCTTGTGTTCGCTTCGCTCTCTGGGCGATTTAGTCGAACTCACTTCGTGAGTTCTCAT